>JBBQRX010000009.1:0-80460 GCA_038214375.1 Candidatus Limnocylindrales bacterium | reverse complement strand
GATCGGCTCACGAGAGGGCATGTGGGACGAGCCGGATGCCAAGAGGTGAGACGACCGGCCAGCCCAGTCCCGGTCTGGGCCAGATCGGGGGCATCCAGACCGTCGCCCACCAACAGTAGGCAACACTTACAGGCGGTCTCCGACGACCTTGACCAAAGCCTGACCGCCCCCGCATTGCAGGTCGAGGCGGCCCATTCAGACTCGATGACATCGGGCGGCGAGCCTGCGACAAGATGCTCAAGGAGAGCTGGGTGATGATGGGCTATGGCTTCGATGGCGGGGCCGTCGGGTGGCTCTGGATGTTTGGCGGCCTGCTGGTGATGGTCGGCTTCGTGGTCCTGATCGTATGGGCCGTCAGCGCGATCAGCCGGGGCGGCACGAACAGGAAGCCCGAACGCCCGACGGCACTCGACATCCTGCGCGAGCGGTACGCCCGCGGGGAGATCACGCAGCAGGAGTTCGAGCAGGCCAAGAAGACCCTGGGGTACTGACCGTGTCCCACCGTCGAGTCGCCTTTCTCGGGGTCGGGCTCGTCGTCGCTGGCATCCTCCTGATGGCGCTCGGCGCCGCGGTTGGTCCCCGAACCGGCCGGACTTCCCCGTGGGGCTTCGGTCCCGGCGGGATGATGGGCTTCGGTCCGACCAGTGTCGGCTCGACCCCAGATCCGGGCGCGCCGGGCTTCGTCGCAGGGACGACCTCCGCGCCGCGCATCGTGCGCATCGTCGCCTCCGGACGGGTCCGCTTCTTCCCTGATGTGGTGACCGTCAAGCAGGGCGAGACGATCAACTTCGAGGTGACGTCGATGGGGATGACCAGCCACGAGTTCATGGTGGGACCTGCGGCCGACGTCGCGGCCGACACCCCGGGCGCTCCCGAGGTTGCCGACATCGCGATGATGCAGACGCGGTCGCTGACCTACGCGTTCGGCGGGCCGGGCCTATACGCTTTCGCGTGTCACGCCCCCGGTCACTACGAGGCTGGGATGAGGGGGACCGTCGTCGTCATGCCGTGAGCTCGGGTACTCGTCGCCACCCATGCTGCCAAAGGAGTCGGAATCTTCGCAAATGGCGAGGGTTCGCGGTGGGCGCGCCGCTCGCCGGGCTCATCGCTGACCTGGCCGGCATGGCCGCCGCACCCTGGGTCGTGGCCGGGCTCACCGCCCTGTCGGGGCTCGTCGTGGCGGTGCGGATGTACGAGACGCGGCCAGCTGCAACCGGATGACCTGTCTGCCCACAGCGTTTCCAACCCTTGCCCGCCCGCTCAGATCCTGATCTATCGTCCGAGGCTCCATGCACGTGTCGCATCGCTGCGAAGATAGAACGCCGTGACGGGATCAACGCGGCGTCCCGCCGGGCTCCCGAGCCCGGGCGGGCGCGAGACCGGTGCTCCGATCGCGGAAGACCGGATTCTCGCCGAACCGTCCGCGTTCACGCCCGAGAGCCTGTTGCGTGAGGCGCGCCGGCAGAAGGGACTCCCAAGCGCCGATGTCCCGGCTGTCTGCGTTCTCGACCCCGACGGCGACATCGTCGTCGAGCTCATCGCGACCGGCCGGGCGGAGCGCGATCCCGCCTGGGCCTGCTACCACACGGAGTTGCACGTCGTCGAGATCGACGGCCTGCGGTTCGGAATCATCGGCGGAGTCGTGGGAGCCTCGTTCGCCGTCCTCGTCGCCGAGGAGCTCTTTGCGTCCGGCTGTCAGCTTCTCGTGAGCGTGACTTCTGCGGGACAGATCACCCCGCTCGGGCCGCCCCCCTACTTCGTCCTGATTGACACCGCCCTGCGAGACGAAGGCACGAGCTACCACTATCTCGAGCCAGCACGCTATGCCGCTGCGGACCCTACCTTGATCGATCTCGTCCAGAACGCCCTTCGCGGCGTCGATCTCGTGGTCGAGCGCGGCAGCGCGTGGACGACTGACGCGCCGTTTCGCGAGACCGCGTCTGAGATCGCCGCGCGACGGAGCGAGGGAATCCTCGCCGTCGAAATGGAGGCCGCCGCACTCTACGCATTCGCGCGCGCCCGCGACCGACCAGTCATCTGCTTTGCGCACATCACTAATCAGATGGGCCAAACCGACCGTGACTTCGAGAAGGGCGAGGCGAACGGGGCTCGGGACGCGCTTCGGCTCATCGAGGCGGTCGCGCTCGCGTTTGCGCCGAGGTAGGGGTCTTCGATTCGCCGAGCCGGCCGCGGATGCCCGAGACGAGCAGCGACCAAACAGACCTCACTGCAGGATGGGCACATCAGCTGGGTTCATCGAGCACGGCCACGGGGGCACCGGGAACCTGCCATTTCGGAGGTCGGGTTCGTGGGAATGGGGAGAGCCGCTCCTGGACTGCCAATGGGTACATCTCAGTCTCAGGGCCGTAACTCGATCGCCACCGAGGCAAGGTGCCGACCCAGCGAACGGGTCGAGCACGGGAGATCTTGAGACCGGCACGAAGGCGGTCTGGTCGTGGCATGGGATAGCGCATAGGGGTCATAGCAGGAGTTGCAACCCGCAGCGGCCACCCCGCTCGACACGGTTCCTGTGCGCGTCCTGACCGTCGCGGCGGCCGGCTCTGTTCCTCGAAGCGGCGCCCCGGTGTGTCAGCGAGTGACCGGAGCTGGGCGGACGGCCGCCTCGTCGTGGTGCCGGGTGATCGCGTGCGGGTCTTCGCCGTCGTGGCCGCAGGGATTCACGTGGATCACGGCCGTGTCGAGCCGGCGGACCTCGTGGAGGAGCCGGTGGCGGACCTCTTCCGACACGCGGTGGCCCTCGGTGACGGTCATGTCGCAGTCGACGGTGATCGCCATCGACGCTTCCAGCGCATGGCCGAGCCAGCGCACCCGCAGGCGCGTCACGTACTGGACCTCGGGAACCGACGCGGCGATCGTCTCGACCTCCTCGACGAGCTCGGGCTCGACGGCGTCCATGAGCCGGCCGAGCATCTGGCCTGCGGCCTGCTTGAGGACGAAGAGGATGACAACCGTGATGAGCAGGCCGACGAGCGGGTCGGCGAGCGGGTAGCCGGCGGCCGCACCGAGCGCCCCGAAGACGACCGCGAGAGAGGTGAGCCCATCGGTCCGGGCGTGGTAGCCGTCGGCGACGAGGGCGGCCGATCCGATCGAGCGACCGACCCGGATGCGGTAGAGGGCGACCGCCTCGTTGCCCAGGAACCCGATGAACCCGGCGGCGATGAGGATCGGGATGTTCGTGATCGGCTGCGGGTTGACGAGGCGGCTGATCGATTCATAGGCGGCCAGCGCGGCCGACGCCACGATCATGAGCAGGACGAAGAGACCCGCGAGGTCCTCGGCGCGCCGGTATCCGAACGTGTAGCGGCGGGTGGCGGCGCGAGCGCCGAGGACGAAGGCGATCCAGAGCGGGATCGCGGTCAGGGCGTCGCTGAAGTTGTGGATCGTGTCGGCGAGGAGGGCCACCGAGCCGGTGACGAGCACGACGGCAAGCTGGGCCACCGCCGTGATCCCAAGCCCCAGGAGCGAGATCTTCAACGCCCGAATGCCGCGGGCGTCGCTTGTCAGGGCATCGTCAAGGGAGTCGCCGGGATCGTGGCTGTGGCCCACGAAGGCTCCGACGATCCGTCGAAGCATCCCGTGCGGGTGCTCATTCGGGTGGTCATGTGGATGGTCGTGCCGGTGGTCGTGCGCCTCGTGGTCGTGCGCCTCGCCGTGCTCGCTCGGCGCGTGAATGTGCTCGGTCATCAGCCCTCGTCGGTTCCCGTTCGGCTCTGCACCACCGCAGCCTGAAGGGCAACGGTGCGCCATTCCATCGTGGCCACGTACTGAGCATCGTCAAGAGCAGCCTGGATGCCACCGTACCCGACGAGGGGGGCCAGAGGATCCGAATAAATAGCCGTCAGACGTGGCTCCGCTCCTCGACGCGCCTGCGATCCACGGTCTCGAGCTGGAAGGTCGAGTGCTCGATGTCGAAGTCGTCGGCCAGGCAGGCGCACAGGGCGTCGAGGGCCTTCGCCCCGTCGGCACCCTCGGCGAGCACAACGTGCGCCGAGACGACGTTCATCCCCGATGTGATCGTCCAAGCGTGGAGGTCGTGGCAGTCGAGGACACCGGGGGCATCGAGAATGTGCGCTCGGACGTGGTCCATGTCCACCCCCTTTGGGGTTGCCTCGAGGAGCACGTCGGTCGCTTCACGCACGAGCGAGGCCGTCCGGGGCAGGATCAGGAGGCCGATGAGGGCCGAGGCGACGGCATCGGCCTGCCGCCAGCCGGTGAGGGCGATCAGGAGGGCGGCGACGATCACGGCCGCCGACCCTGCGAGGTCGCCCATCACCTCGAGATAGGCTCCGCGCATGTTCAGGCTGTGGCGTTGGGCGTCCCGGAGAAGGAACAGCGACACGCCGTTCGCCGAGAGGCCCACCAGGGCGACGATGAGCATCAGCCCCGAGGAGACCTCGGGCGGCTCGGAAAGGCGACGCCAAGCCTCGACGAGGATGTAGGCGGCAACCCCGAACAGCAGCACGGCGTTGGCAACCGCGGCGAGGATCTCGAGCCGGAGGTAGCCGAACGTCCGGCCGTTCGTGGCGGGTCGCCCCGCGAACCAGATCGCGAGGAGCGCCAGGGAAACCCCGGCGACGTCGGTCAGCATGTGTCCGGCGTCTGCGAGGAGCGCGAGGCTGTTGGACGCGGTCGCCCCGGCCGCTTCCACCGCGAAGATCGCCAGGTTCAGCAGCAGGACCGCCATGAGGCGGCGGCGGTGCGCTGCAGCCGCGGACCCGTCCGCCTGGACCATCAGGCACGCTCCGCGACGTGGGTGGCCGCGCCGAGCACGAGTTCGCGGAGGTGGTCGTCCACGAGACGGTAGTAGGCGATCCGGCCGGTCTTTCGGCGCTCGACCGCGCTGCGCTCGCGGAGGAACCGGAGCTGGTGCGAGAGCGCCGACACGCTCATGCCAAGCACGAGCGCGATGTCGCAGACGCACAGGTCGTGGGCCGCGATTGCGAGCAGGTGGACGATTCGCGCGCGCGAGGGATCGGCAAGCGTGGCGAACAGGTCGCCAACGGCGCGCGCGCCGTCGCCGCCAAGGGAGCGTCCGAGCAGTGGCTCGACGACGCTGGGGTGGAGGCACTCGACGGAGCACACGTCAGCGTCAATCTCGGACGCGAATATTTGAGCCACGGCTCAAGTGTGGGCCGATCTCGCTTCGCCCGCAAGGCGCGGCCGCGGGGACGCCGTCAGCGGGCCGCCTCTATGCCACGACCGAACCAATACGTCCTGCCGGTCTCACCGCGCCTCGAGGCCGCCCGTGAGTGTTGGAAGCTGGCTAGTGCCCGAGCATGCGCCGGCGCTCAACACGACTCGGCCACGCACGATTTGGGCAGTCCATGTACCACCTGCAGCAACCGTCTCTGCCCGACTGGGATAGGAAGTTCCGATAGCCACGCCCCAGCTCGATGGAGCTACGGCGACGAAGGCACCGAGAACCTCGCAGAGTTCGTGCGCCCCTACGCGTCGCCCGATCGGGCGACAACTTCGGGCGCCTCGATTCGGCGGCGGACGGTGGGGGCGGGCATGAGCTCGGCAGCGATCGCGCCGAGCCGCACCGCAGCGGTCGGATCGAGGGAGTAGTAGACCCGGGACGCCCGTCGTTCGGTTCGGACCCAGCCGGCGTCGCGCAGGACCTTGAGGTGGTGCGAGACCGTCGGCTGGCCCACGTTGCAGCAGGCGAAGTCGCACGCTGGGACGGAGCCCTCGCAGCACAGCTGGCGAAGGATCGCGAGCCGGCCCGGGTCCGCCGCCCCTTTCAGCAGGCGGACGTCCGGATCGATGTCGCGGCTCATGGTCGACGGCCCGGCGCCGGGTCGTCAGCAGCTGGTCGGGGCGACGAGACTGGCATAGTCGGCGCCGAGGGCTGCGCTGACTTCGCGAGCAACGGTCGGCAGGTAGGCCTTCACGTCGTTCGTCGCGCGCAGGTTCGCCATGATGGTCTCGTTCCCCCGGACGGCGGCCTGGCACAGCCGCATCCTGCCGATCTGGTCCTGGCTCGGCGTGAGGCCGGCCCGCTGCATCCGCGCCACGTTGCCCTGGTGCTCGCGCAGGTCGGCGAGCAACCCCTGGGCGACGGGATCCGCCTCGAGGACATCGGCGGCGACGCGGTAGATGGCGACGGCAGGCGTCCCGCGGAGCGCCCGGCCGAACTCGACGGCGGCCTCGTTGATCTCGGTGCTGAGCATCGCTGTTGTCCCTTCAGCCGCAGCAGCCGCCGGAGCGGCAGTTGGCGGCGAAATCGATCCCGATCTGGGCACTCACGACGACCGCCGTCTCGCGGCAGACGGCCTGGAACGAGGCCGTGGCGGCGACATATGCCGCGACCGTTGGGACGGCGAGCATGGCCTTCTGCAGGCGCTCGAGCTCGGCGCTCTGGGCGGCGGTGAGGATCCCCATCATCGCCTCGGTTCGAAGCTCCGCCTGGCGGGCGCCGAACGCCTCGATGGCCGCGTTGGCCGCCGGGTCGGCCGCGAGCACGCGGTCGGCGGAGAGGAGGCCGGCGAACTCGGGGCTGGCCCGCAGGACCGCCCCGAACGTCCCGGCTGCCGTCAGGGCCTCCGCCTCGGCGGCGCGCGGCGCGGCCGCGAGGCCCGCCGCGTCCTGGGTCGAAAGGTCGAGCATGGTGGTCAGGCCTCCAGTCAGGCGACAAGCGAGGTGGGAGCGAGGGTCCGATCGAGCAGCTCGGTCAGCCGGTCGAGGCCGACGACCTCGCCGTCGAGTAGCGGGATCTCGAGAACCGGGACCGCGAAGCGCGCCTCGATGTCGGCGAGGTACGCCTGCTGCATCTGCCGGCGTGCCCGGGCGTACGGCGTCCGGCACGCCTCCTCGGGCAGAACCATGTTGGCGACGACGAGCCCGAGCGGGATCCCGAGCGTCTTGAGCTCGGCGATCGCCCGGCTCGCCTCGACGATCGGCGTCGCCTCGGGGTACATGACGAAGGCGAAGGTGCTCTGCGTCGGATCGCGCATCATCTCGATCACGCCGCCGAAGCGGGCCTTCGCGACGTCGTCGGCGGCCGCGGTGTCGACCGAGGCGAAGACCTTGACGTCGATCTGGCGGCTCCAGTCGATGGGGAGCTCGAGCAGCCGCATGGTGTGGCCGGTCGGCGCGGTGTCGAAGACGGTGACGTCGAACGTGTCGCGGCTGGCGAGCTCGATGAACTGGTCGAAGGCGGCCATCTCCTCGGTGCACGGCGAGTCGAGCTCCTCGCGCATCGCTGCGATCGAACCGGGGCTCCGTCCGCGGGCCACCGCGTCGGCGATGATCCGGTCCTTATACACGACCGCCGCCGCCCTGGCGTCCACGCGGGCGGCCCACAGGCCCTCGACCCCGTCCACCGGCGCGGGTTCGGTGCCGACGGCTGCCTCGAGGACCTGCCCGATGTGCGCAGCGGGATCCGTCGTCACGAGCAGCGTGCGGTGGCCCGCGCGCGCCGCCCAGATGGCAGCGGCGCACGAGGCGACGGTCTTGCCGACGCCGCCCTTGCCGGCGAAGAAGATGGTCCGGGGGCGCCGGTCCGGAAGCAGGGCCTTTCTCACGGCCGCGTCGTCATCCACCGCTATTCGCGCCGACCGCGACTCGGGGTGGCCGAAGGCCGGCCGCGCGGCATGCTCGTCGACGAGCAGGGGCACGAGGGCGCGCAGCCGCGCGATCCCGCGGACCTCGCCGTCGAGGAGCGGGACCCGCCGGGTGGGCATCGGCAGCTGGCGGGCGATCTCGGCAAGGTATCGCTCCTGCATCGCGATCCGGGAGGCGAAGAAGGGCGTGGTGCCCTCCTCGACCGGCAGGATGCCGTTCACGATGAGCTCGGTCGTGACGATCCCCAGGCGGGCGAGCTCGGCGCCGGCGCGGCGCGTCTCGGCGATCGCGGTCCCCTCCGGGTGGAGCACGAACGCGAACCGGGTCAGCGACTGGTCGCGAAGCGCCGCGAGCGCGCGCTCGTACTTGACCTTCGCGTCGGCGATCGCCGCCGCGGGGCCGATGCACGTCTGGCCCGAGCCGGCATCGGCTTCGGCGATGCTCTTCGACCACGCTTCGGGCAGCTCGAGCAGGCGAACCGTGTGCCCGGTCGGGGCTGTGTCGAAGATCACGAGGTCGAACGCGGCGCCGCCCGCCGGCGGCACAGCGGGGGCGGTCGGATCGAGGAAGTCGGCGAAGCGGTCGAACGCGGCGACCTCGGCGGTGCACGGCCCGGCGAGCTGCTCCTCCATGACCCGCACGATCTCGGGCGGGAAGATCTCGCGGATCGGCGCCAGCGTCCGGTCGGTGTATTCGGCGGTTGCCCGGTCGGGGTCGATCTCCATCGCCCACAGGCCGGCGACGTCCACGATCGGGGTGATCGCGTGGCCGATCGGCTGCTCAAACACGTCGGCGAGGTTCGAGGCCGGGTCGGTCGTCACGATGAGGACGCGCGTGCCGCCATCAGCCTCGGCCACGGCGGTCGTGCAGGCCATCGTGGTCTTGCCCACGCCGCCCTTGCCGGAGAAGAAGAGGAACTGGGTCACGAATGGGTCCTTTCGCTGACAGCGAGCTGCGGCGAGCAGCGAGTGCTCTCGACCGTGCCGTCGATGACGAGGCCGGGCGTCGCCAGGCCGTTGGGGGTGATCTCGCGCGCATCGGTACCGTGGCGGGTCCGCGCCTCGACGCCGGCGATCACGATTGCCTCGCAGGCCTTGAACTCGACTCCCCCTCGCCGTAGGCCCTCGCGAGGATCTCCATCGGATGGAGGACCGGAAACTGGAGCGCGTGGTTGAACTGCAGCCGGCAGCTCAGGCACTCGGTCACGATGGCGTCGGGGGCAAGCTTCTGGAGGCTCTCGAACAGGGGCCGCCCGACTTCGAGCGACGCCTCGTGAACGTCCGCCTTGAACCCGACACTGCCACCCATCCCGCAACAGGCGTCCTCGCCGACGACCTGGACCGACAGCTCAGGGATCAGCCTGAGCAGGTCGGCGTAGGGACGGGCCTTTTCCTGCGTCCGCTGGTGACACGGTGGGAAGTACGCGATCCGCTCGGCGATCGGCGCGAACCGCGTGTCGAGTCGCCCCTGGGCGAGGAGCAAGGCCAGGTAGTCCCCGGTGTCGAGCACGTTCTCGGCGACCTCGATGCGCTCGAGCGCCGGAATCGACGAGAGGGCGCCATCGTCCTTGAGGACGTCCGAGTAGGTGGGTCGGCTCATCACGGCGAAGCTGCCGGCGCCGCCCTCGCGGCTCGGGATCTTGATCTCATCGTCGCCTGCATCGACGGACCGCTGGTAGGCATCCGAGTAGTACGCGTTCTCCTTCAGGAGCACCTTGAGGAAGAAACCGCACGTCGGGCAGGAGCTGACGATGTCATCGCCCGCCCGGCGCACCCCGAGCAGCTGCTTGACGTTGGACTCGGCCCTGGTCAGGGCGCGGCGCTGGTCGCCCTCGACGAGGAACGGCATCCCGCAGCACTCCTGCGGCGGGACGTAGACCGGCACGCCGTTCCGTTCGAGGACCGCGACGACGGCCCGTCCGACCTCGGGGAACAGGTATCCGACCGTGCAGCCCGCGAAGTACGCCGCGTGACGGCGGCCCTCCCCACGTCGTGTGCGCCCGGTCCTCGCGGCCCACGTGAAGAAGCTCTCCTTCGCGAAGCGCGGGAACGTCCGATCGGGATGGACGCGGCTGAGCTTCCGGAGGAGCGGCTGCACCTGCTTGCTGGACTGCAGGGCCTCGTAGACGCGCGGGAACGTGCCGCACAGGCGGGCCAGGCGTGGGACGTCGGTGAGCAGCCGCGCGGATAAGGGCAGCCCTTCCTCCTCGACGTAGGCGCTCTTGCCCTCCGTGAGCCTGGCAGGGATCTCGGGGCATGGGCAGAGCCCGCAGTAGGTGCAGGTCTCGGCGAGCCTGCGAACCGTCGCCTCGGAGATCGGCTCCTGGCCTCGGATCCACTCGAGCGGGAAGAGCTCCGCGAAGAACCGGCACTCCCCCTCCATGAGATCCATGCAGCTCGTGCAGTCGGCGCAGTACTCGACGGCGGAGCGCATCGCCTCCCGCCCTGTCGGACGGTGGCTCCTGGCCGGTACCACACGCATGCTGAGATCTCTCCTCTCGGCTCTCTATCGCGCTTCTGTCGCGACAGCCTGGCGTGGCCTGGACCACGGGCGTCCTCTCCCGGCGTCCATCAGAGCCAGCGGCCGGGCGAATGTCGCGTGGTCACGTTGTCGATGCCGGTACCGGCTGGGTCTCGAGGGCGCCGCGCATCTCGTCGAGGGATGCGTAGGCATCTGTCTTCACGATCCGTCCGCGGACGACCGTGATCGGCAGCACGGCGAGCTGGCGCTCCCGGATGAGCTGGTAGACCTCGCGGTTGCGCATGAACGCCTGCGGATCGGCGGTCATCATGTGGCGGACCACGGTCCGCCCGTCGGACTGGAGCGCGTTGATGGCCTCGCCGAGGTCGACGAGCGTCGTGTCGAGGACCGGGCCGCACAGACCGGTCGGGCAGCACAGGGGTGGGTCGAAGATCTCGACATCGAGGGTCATAAGGCCGGTCAGCGGATCAGTCATTGGGGCGCATCCTTCTGCAAGCGAGCGTTTGCGGGCGGGGCCAATGGAGCGGTCGACGCGACCAGGTCGAGGATCGGGTCCGCGGTGAGTTCGCTGGCTCGAGTCGCGTTCCCGCGGCGCGCGAACAGGCGAACGCTCCTGAAGACGAGCTCGACGAGCGATGTCTCGAAGATCGGACCGCAGACGCCGCCGGGGCAGCAGGCGGCCCCGGCTCCCGAATCGATGGGCGGCGGCTGCTGGCCGGGTGCCAGGTCATCCACGACGAGCCGCCGCGAGCACTGGCGCGGGGGCCGTTTCGGCACCAGGTGCGGTGCCCGACGGCGCGTCGACCGCCTCCGCGACCGCGCGCTCGATGGCCGAGACGTTGAGCTTCCCCCCGGCGAAGCGACGGACCCCGTTGATGATCACGATCGGCGGGACGGCCTCGCCGGCCGCGATCCCAGCCTCCACGTCCGGGTGGCGGGCCATGTCCGGGCCGAACAGCTCGGCGTACTCGAAGACGACGGCGGGCCCGAACCGCGCGGCGAGGCGCTGTTCCACGAAGGCGGCGGCCGCCTTCCAGGTCTTCGTCGACGCGCACCCGGCCCGCGATGGCATCCCCACGACGAGCACCGAGCACGTCACGGTGCGACCCCGGTGAGAACCGGCAGGCGGCGCAGCGGCCCGGATTGGGGCGCGGCGGTCCTGCTGGGACCGCAGTCCGAGCAGAGGCAGGCGCTGGCTGCAGCCTCGGTCGGCGTCAGCAGGTCGGCGACCGCGGAGCGGAGGGACGCGAGGCGTTCGAGGTCGAGCGAGTAGTAGACCCAGCGCCCGCTCCGGCGCTCGCGGAGGATCCCGCTGGCACGCAGGGACCGCAGGTGGTGCGAGACGAGGGCGGGGCTCAGCCCGAGCATGTCGCCGACATCGCAGACGCAGTGCTCGCCGTGGCCCAGTAGCGAGACGATTCTCGCTCGGGTCGGCTCCGCCACGGCCTGGAGCGCGACGAGCACGTCGGGCGCCAGCGGTGGCTCGATCGGGTGGGTCGGGTGTGCGTCCATCCTCGTCATACTGACCGACGTTAGTCAAACATACGTTTGTGTAACGGCCCCTTCTGGCGGGCCGATTGGCCCCTGCGCGGCCCTCAGCGCGCCCAAGCCGCGCCCGAGCGAACGGCGCGCAGCGTGCTCACCGACACGATCACCCAGGCGAGGACGAGGGCCAGGAACAAGACCACTGCCAGCGCCTCGATCGCGCCGGCGTGCCACGCGCGCCCCAGGGCGAGCGTGCTCGCGGTGAAGGCGCCGAGCGGGAACGTGAACGCCCACCAGCCGAGTCCATAGGGCAGCCGGCTGCGGCGCAGGTACGCGACGAGGAGGACGACAGCGGCCGCCAGCCACCACAGGCCGAACCCCCACAGGACGGTCGCGGCGATCGACGAGGCGGCCATCACGGCCGGCGCCGCGTCACCCCACACGGGCGTGCCGGCCTGGGCGAGGCGCACGAGGGCCAGGCCCCCGACCCCGAGGGGGCCGAGGCCGATCCAGAACGACGGTGCGAGCGGGGCGGCCGGCAGCGGGTGGAAGACGAGCCGGTCGTAGAGCAGCGAGGCCACGAGCAGGAAGAGCAGGAAGCCCATGCCCCACAGCGCATAGCCGGCGAAGACGAACAGCGGAACGTCGGCTGGGGCGACGTGCGGGATCAACGGCGCAATCACCATCGGGGCGATGATGGTGACCACGGGCGGGATGAACCAGGCGCCGTTCGCCGCCTGCGGCTCCACGCCGTGCCCCACGAAGAGCAGGGACGCGAAGGCGACGGCGACCGCGAGGCCGAGGGCGATCCCGACGGCCCCGAGGATCGCCACCAGCGCCACCGTGACGTCGTTCGGCAGCACCGACGGACCGACGGTGGCGATGCCGACCGCGAGCACGAGGATCCCACCGGGGACGGTGGCGTACAGGGCGCCGGCAATCGGGCTGGCGAGATCCGCGCGGGCGGCGTCCGGATGCCGGAGCCAGCGCGCCACGTATGGGACCAGGATCGCGACCGCGAGCACGGCCGCCAGCCCGACCATGAAGACGCCGAACGCCTTCGCCGGCTGCCCGAGGCCGGCGAGCTGACCCGGGTTCTGATAGCCCACGATCCCGACGATCGCAGTGCCCATCACTACCCCGTACCAGCCCGGGTGGAACCCACGCAGGCGCGTCGACGGCATGGGCGGTCGCGGGACCGCGGGGGTGACTGCGTGCATCGGGACGAGATCCTCCTTCAGGTGATCAGGTCGAGGGCCATCTTCGCGGCGATCACGAACAGCAGGACGCCGATGACTCGCTTCAGCTGGACGCCGCTGAGCCTGGTCCGCATGACGTGCGATCCGGCGAGGGAGCCGCCCGCCGCGAGGGCCGCCATCGTGACGAGGAAGCCCGGGTCCAGGCCGCCGAGCGCCGCATGACCCAGGAACCCCGACAGCGACGAGAAGACGACCGCGAGCGCGGTCGTCCCCGCGGCCACCTTGGCATCGAGCCCGAGCCAGGTCAGGCCGGGCAGGATCACGTTGCCGCCGCCCACCCCGAGCAGGCCGCCGAGGAAGCCTGCCACGCCGCCCACCGCGGCCCCCACGCCGGCCTCGGCCGCGACGGTCCGGTCGCGACCGCCGGTGCGGGGCCGGTAGAAGAGCATCATCGCGCCCGCGAAGACGAGGAAGCCCACGAACAGCGCGAGCAGGAGCGACCGATCCACCTGCGCCGTGAGTGCGGAACCGAGCGGGGCCAGCAGGACCGCGGCGACGAGGACGGGGATCCCCGCGCGCCAGTCGATGAGCCCGGCGCGCGCGTACGCGACCGTTGCGGCCGACAGGCTCACGGCGTTGAGCAGGAGCGCCGCGGACGTCGCCTGGCCGAGGGGCACGCCCAGGTAGAAGAAGAGCGGGACGAACAGGAACGCGGCACCCAGCCCGGCCATCGCCATGACGCCGGAGCCAATGAACACCGTGGCCCCGCCGACGAGATAGAGGAGCATGGCCGGGGCGCCGTCAGGGCCGGCTCAGCGCGGGTAGCCGGAGCACGCGGCGCAGACGATCCTGCCCTCGGCAACCCGGGCGTACGGCTCGGCCACGAGCTCGCTGCAGCTTGGGCAGACGAGGAAGCGGACCACCTCTTCGGGCTCGCTCCACTCGCGTGCCTCGATCGGGCCGATCTTCATGATCTCGTCGGCCGGCGCGTCCCAGACGAGGTTGACCACCTCCATCTGCTCGGCCTCGGGGATCTCCGTCGGCGGCACGCCCGCGGCGCGCTTCTGCATGAACGGCGTGGCCTTGATGCGGGGCTGGAGCGTCGGCCGGTAGGCGACGCGGACTGCCCGTTTCGAGGCCTTGTCGATGAGCGTGACGGCGAACTTGCCCTCGCCGGTCTTCTCGATGTTGCCCTTGCCGAACGTGCAGCCGGTCGTGAACTGGATCCCGTCACCGAAGCACATGCCCCCGTGGTAGTCGCCCGTCTCGATGATGGCGTGGAGCTGCTTCGAGCCGGCCCGGGAAACGCCCAGCGCCTCCATCGCCGCGAGGCCCAGGCGCACTCCTGCCGTGCTGGCCCAGCACTTGTGGCCGTGGAAGGCAAGGGTCTCGGCGAGGATCGCGGTGTCATTCATGGTTCGCTCCTTGGACTGGTGGTTGTCGTGGAGAGGGACGCCCGATCGGCGGGCGCGGCGGGACGCCCCTGGCCGCACGGTCCGCCCTCGGGCTGGAGCGTGACGTGCTCGAACCCCCCGGCGTTGAGGGCGGCCGTCGCCGCGCGCAGGACCCTGGCCGGGTCCGCATCGGGCAAGAGCTCGACATGCGCGGTGACGATGGGGAGATCGTCGGCGAGGGACCAGACGTGGAGGTCGTGGACCCCACCGACCCCGGCCGTGGCATGGAGCGCCGCCGCCGCATCTCCGACCGAGACGCCGGCGGGCACGCCCTCCACGAGGAGATGGGCGATCTGCCCAAGCAGGCGCACCCCGGCAAGCCCGAGGAGGACGCCGATCACGAGGCTCGCGAGCGCATCCGCGATCGGCGGGCCCCCCGCGAGGATGACGAGCGACGACGCGATGACCGCGACCGCGCCGACAGCGTCGCCGGCCAGATGCAGCACGAGGACCCGTGAAGCGACGGTCTGGCGCTCCACCCCGTGCACGAGGAGCGCGGAGGCGCCGTTCGTGACGAGCGCGATCAGCGCGACTGGGAGAACGCCGAGGGCCTCGACAGGCGACGGCGAAACGAGCCGGCTGACGCTCTCGACCAGGACCACGGCGCTGGCCGCGACGAGCAGGGCCGCGTTCACGAGGGCGCCGAGCGCCTCCATCCGGTGGAACCCATAGGTGTGTGACGAGTCCGGGGACCGGGTGGCCAGCCGGGCGGCACCCAGCCCGACCACGAGGGCGATCACGTCCACCGCCACGTGCGTGGCGTCGCTCAGGAGCGCGAGGCTGCCCGTGATCAGGCCGCCACCCACCTCGAGCGCGAGGACCCCCAGCGAGAGGATGAGGGCACCGGCGAGCCGGCGGGATGGCCCCGCGCGCTCGACGACGCCGGCGTGGAATGTCGCAGGCGGGACGGCTCCGGCGCCGGTCGAGCTCACTCGGCGCCCTCGACTCGAGGCTCGAGGACCGGCGGCACCGGCTCTGCGCGTCGCCCGAACCAGGCCCGCAGCCGCGGAGCGGCGCGCAGGTACAGCACCATCAGCAGGATCTGGAAGATCGGCATCGTGGCGGCAGGGATCGCCACGAGCGGCGAGAACGCGGTGGTGGCGATCGCGATCGCCGTGCCGTTGTTCTTGCCGGTGCTCGTGAAGGCGACCGCCATGCTCTCCGCGTAGCCCATGCCCAGGCGCCCGGCCACGAGCGTGACGAGCAGCAACGTCGTCGCGATGAAGATGGCATTCGGCACAAGGAGGAGCAGCACGGTCGGCCAGCGGTCGACGATGAGCGTCGCCTTGCCGAAGAAGATGAGGAAGACGATCGTGTACATCGCGAGCAGGGGGAGCGCCGGGAAGAGCGGCTGCAGCCGGGCGAACCGCTGCGGCCCAAGCCGGCGAACGAGCGCGGCGCGGGTGACGTAGCCGAGGATCATCGGGGCGATCAGGACCGTCAGGATCGAGCCGACGAGGTCCCCGATCGGGACGGGAACCTGGTAGCTGCCGGCGAAGACGAGCATCCAGGCCGGCACCGCGACGACAGCGAGCACGAAGCTCAGCGCGACGACGACGGTCGCGAGTTCGAGGTCGCCCTTCGCGAGGCCGGTGTAACCGATCGCCATGCTCGAGCACGGCACGACCATGACCAGCATGAACCCGAGCGCGAGCAGTGGATCGGAGATGAAGACGCTTGCGAGCAGCCAGCCGAAGAGGGGCGCCCACAGGAAGTTCAGCGCCAGCGCCAGCCCTACGGCCCGCAGGTTGCGGCCCGCGCGGGCGAGCGCCTCGAAGCGCACGTTGACCATCATCGGATAGACGATGAAGAACACCGCCACCGAGGTGAGCCCGCCGATCGCCGCCGCTCCGGACTTGGCGCTCGAGGCTGCCGGGTAGCCGATCGCAAGCCCCGCCACCATCGCGAGGCTCACGTAGGCGAGCATCCAGCGGTTGAGGTGCTCCTGGAGGGAGCGTAGCCCGGTCATGGAACTGGAGAAATCGCCGTCACTCGGCGAGCCAGACGGCGATGTCGCCCGCGGACGGGATCCGACCATAGCTCACGACCTTGCCGTCAATGACGAGCCCGGGTGTGGACATGATCCCGTGGGCCATGATCTCCGCGTAGTCGGTGACCTTGCGGATCTCTGCCTCCACGCCGGCCATCACGACCGCTTCGCGCGCGACGGCCTCGAGCCGCTTGCAGTTGTTGCAGCCGGGTCCCAGGACTTCGATGATCTTCATGCTGAGAGAACCTCCGTTGGTGGGCGGCCGTCGCCGCCCCGTGCGGCGTTTCGCGCCGCGATGAGTGATGGGTTGGCGGAGGCGCGCGGCCCCGAACGGGATGACCCACTCGGGACCGCGCGCCGGTTCATGCGGGAGTGAGCCAGCCCGCGATCTCGGCCGGGGCCGGGATCCGTCCGGCGCTCACGACCCGGCCGTCGATGACGAGCCCGGGCGTGTGCATGACTCGATAGGCGGCGATTCGGGCGTAGTCGGTGACCTTGACGACGCTCGCCTCGATGCCGGTTATGGCGATCGCCTCGATCGCCGCCTGCTCGAGGAGATGGCAGTTGTAGCAGCCCGGCCCGAGGACCTCGATGACCTTCATCCGACGGACCTCCGCTACAAGCCGAGCGCGTTGAACAGGA
The DNA here is from genome assembly GCA_038214375.1 of Candidatus Limnocylindrales bacterium. Lineage (GTDB taxonomy): Bacteria > Chloroflexota > Limnocylindria > Limnocylindrales > CSP1-4 > CTSoil-043. The sequence goes on along the minus strand of JBBQRX010000009.1, from coordinate 63,622 downwards.
AGCCGACGGCGAGGATGCCGGTGACGACGACGGTCGCGAAGACCGTGATCAGGCGGAGCTTCATGACCCGACGCAAGATCACGAACTCGGGCAGGCTGATGGCGACGATCGCCATCATGAAGGCGAGCGTGGTGCCGAGCGGCATGCCCTTGCCGAGGAGCGCCTCCACGATCGGGATGGTCCCGGCAGCGTTGGAGTAGAGCGGGATCGCGATGGCCACCACGATCGGCACCGCGAACGGGTTGTCGCGTCCGCCGATCTGGGCCACCAGCTCGGTCGGGACGAAGCCGTGGATGAAGGCACCGATCCCGATCCCGATGATCACGTAGAGCAGGACCTTGCGGACGAGGTCCTTGGTTGACGACCAGGCGTCGCGCATGCGCTGCTCGACCGAGAGCCGGAGGTCGAGCGAGGTCGCCCCGCCGCCGGCGCGGACCGCGAGGACCCACGGCTCGATCCACCGCTCGAGCGGCAGGCGCCCGAGCACGAGCCCGCCGACGATGGCGACCGTCAGCCCGGCGGCCATGTAGAGGAGCGCGATCCCGGGGCCGAAGAGACCCCACAGGAGGACCAGGGCAACCTCGTTGACCATCGGGCTGCTGATCAGGAAGGCGAAGGTGACCCCGAGCGGGATCCCGGCCTCCACGAAGCCGATGAAGAGCGGCACGGCCGAGCACGAGCAGAACGGCGTGACGACCCCGAACGCGGCTGCCCCGACGGTCGCCGGGAGCGTGCCGCGGCCGGCCAGCGCGGCGCGCATCCGCTCGGGCGGGAAGTAGCTGCGCAGGAATGAGACCGCGGTCATGATCCCGAGCAGCAGGAGCAGGACCTTGGGGACGTCGAGGAGGAAGAAGGCCACCGCGTCACCGATGTGGGATCCCCGCTCGAGCCCCAGCAGGTCGTAGGCGACCCAGTTCGCCAGCGGCAGGTTCGCGAACCAGGCGGCGAGCCACCCGATCACGACGATCGGCGCCACGACGCGGAACGGAACGTGAACGCGCCGCAGCGGGAGCGCGGTCATCCGAGGATCCCGGCAAGCGCCGAAGCGGCTGTGGCACAGGCCGCGTCGTCGCGCTCGTAGTAGACGCGACGTCCGTCGGACGGACCGCGGCTCACGCGGACCAGGCCCGCGTCGCGGAGCTTCGCCAGGTGGTTGCTGACGTTGTTCTGGCGCTCGCCGAAGGCGGCGGACAGCTCACACACGCAGTGCGGTCCGTCGCGGAGCATGACGAGGATGCCGGCCCGCGTCGGATCCGCGATCAGCGCCGCGGTCGCGACGCCGTCCCGGACGTCGGGAGGACGGAGCTCCATCCGCAGCTCCTGTAGGACGGGTAGCTCAATCGGCATGGGGCAGCTCCTCCGGGTCGCCCCGGTTGATGGTCAGGTTGATCGTCAGTGAGCACGCGCGGGCAAGCGTCCGCGTGATGGTCCCGTAGCGGATCGCGAGGTCGACGACGTGTCGTACGCGGTCCGCTGAGGCCGGCGAGTCGATCGCGAGGTCGACGACGAGCCCGGTGATCGCGGGCGGGTCATCCGAGCGGGTGGCCGCGATGGCCATCTCGGTTCGGTCGAGCACGATCCGCGCCTCGTCCGCCACGGATCGCAGGTTGCGGGCCAGGCAGCCCGCGAGGGCGGCCATCAGCGATTCGATCGGGCTCGGGCCGTCGGTGTCGTCGTCGGGGGTCGCGTTGAGGACCCCATCCCAGAGAGCTCCGTGGGCCACGGTCCGCTCGCCGGCGACGGCGGAGACCTTCATCAGGTAGACCGGGGCGGCCGCGTGCCTGGGCTGCGCGACGCGTGCGTCGGTGGCGCTCATCCGAGCACCAGGATCCAGGCGCGCTGGGCTGCGAGCACCACGAGCGCGATCGCGAAGATGCGAGAGAGCGTGGCGCTCTTCACCCGGCCGGCCGTGAAGCGGGCGCCCAGCCAGGCGCCGATGATGGACGCCACGGAGGTGATGATCACCGTCGGCCAGTCGAAGGTCGCCGTCCCGAGGTGGCTCGCGAAGGCCGAGAACGACGGGATCGTGACCGCCACCGAGTTGGTCGCCGCGGCAAGGCGTGCGCTATACCCGACCAGCGTGAGGGTCGGCATGAGCAGGAACCCGGGCCCGACGCCGAGGAAGCCCGCAAAGACGCTGATCGGCACCGCGGCGACGCCGGCGCGCACGCGGGCGCCGTCGGTGATCTCCCCCACGTCCTCGGTCGAGCGGGGTTTCGGCAGAAGCATCCGGGCGGCAAGGAAGAGCAGCACGCCGACGTACAGCCACCAGATCAACTTCACTGACGCGAACTGGAGCAGCCACACGCCGAGGGGTGCGCCGATCGTGGTGATCACCACGAGGAGCAGCGCGCCACGCCTGTCCACCATCCCCGCCCGCCAGAACGCGATCGCCCCGCTGATCGCGGTGAGCCCATTGAGCAAGAGCGCCCAGGGCTGAATGACGTCCTTGAGGTCGAACCCAAAGAGTCCCAGCACCGGGATCGCGACAAAGGCGACGCCGAGGCCCAGCATCCCCGAGAGGAAGCTGAGGCCGAACAGGAGCGGTGTCAGGATCAGGATCAGTGGCATCTCACTGACAAATGTGTCAGTAACGGCTGATCGGTCATCGGGTCTGGCGGCCCCAAGCTCCGGTCCGTTCGGCCCCTTCTGCCACGCTCGCAGGTGACCAGTGACGAAGCGGACGAGGCCACCACTTGACCTTCAAGCCACTTGAAGGTCTACGATCGGGGCTGTGAACATCTCCGATCTCGCCCGCGGGGCTGGCATCGCGCCCACGGCCGTCCGCTGGTACGAGGCCGCCGGGGTCATCCCGCGCGCCACGCGTCGCCCGAACGGCTATCGCGAGTACGCGAGCCAGGACCTTGCCCGGCTCCGACTCGTCGTGAGCCTGCGCCGCCTCGGCCTCGCCCCGGAGCACGCAGGGAGGCTCGCTCGCCTGTGCCTCGAGCGGGGCGCGGTCGACACCGACCTCGCGCCGATGCTCGCCGAGCAGCGCGCGGCGATCGCCCGCCAGCGCGACGACCTTGATCGCCTCGAGGCAGAACTCCTCGATCTCGAGCTCACCATCGCGGCCGCCGGCCGCGCCACACGGGAGGATCACGCGATGCCCGATGCCCCCATCCGGGTGCTCTTCGTCTGCACCGGCAACAGCGCACGGAGCCAGATCGCGGAGGCGCTGCTCACGCGCTTCGGCGGGCCTGACTTCGAGGTCTACTCCGCCGGGACAGAGCCAAAGGCGGTCAATCCCTTCGCGATCCAGGTCCTCGCCGGGCTCGGGATCGACTGGTCCGCGGCGACGAGCAAGTCGGTCACCGAGTTCCTCGATCAGCCTTGGGACTACGTCATCACCGTCTGCGACCGGGCGCGCCAGGCCTGCCCCGTCTTCCCGGGCGAGCACAACTCGCTGCACTGGGGCCTCGAGGACCCGGCCGAGGTCGAGGGCACCGACGCCGAGAAGCGAGCGGCCTTCGAGGGGACGGCGAGGGAGCTGACCCAACGGCTGCGCCCGCTCGTCGAGATCGCTCGTCGCGCCGCCGGGCGAACGGGACAGGCCACGATCAGCGGGTGAGGGTGCTTCCCGAGCGAGTCAGAGCGCCGAGGCACCCTCGGGGTTCCCAGCGCGCTGTCGTGATCGGGTGGCTATGGGCACTGGATGAACCCCTGCGCCCAGAGACAGCCTCCGCAGGCTGGCGTCGGGCTGCCGAAGCAGTCCTCGAGGTTCTCGTCGGCCGTGTCGCAGCCGTTGCAGGTCGTGCAGGGGGCGAAATCGAAGGCGAGGAGCCGGTCTCGCAACGCGACGTAGCCGGGATCGCTCCACGCCTCGGGGAGGCTCCGCACGTTGACGTTCCCGATGGTGAACGCGTGGCTCGTCCGGGGCCGGAAGTCGAGGTAGCTGCGGTGCGTGTGGAGGAGCGGCAGACATGGGCTGATCGCCCCATCCCAGCGAACCGACATGCTCCCCTTCTCAACGAAGGGGCACGCGTTCGTCCTGCCGCCACCTGAAGCGCCATCGAACCGGCCCCCGTGGGCGGCGATCCCCCCGCCGGTCAGCGACGCGGTGGTCAGTTCGTCGACGTCCATCCTCGGCAGCGAGAAGCCTTCGGGCCATCCCGAGGGACCGGTCTGCTCCCTGCTGACGGATCTGGCGTAGAGCACCTGGTCCCGCATCTCGGGGGTGTGCGGCAGGACGTTGCTCACCGAGAAGCGGTCGGCGCCCAGCTCCTGCCCGAGGCGGATGACCTCGGGCAGGTCCGCGATGTTCCGCTTCATGGCCACGAAGGCGATGCCGAGCCTGGGCAGTCCGGAATCGTGCGCATTGCGCAGGTCCCGCAGTCGGGCAAGGTTTGCGGTGATTTGCGGCAGGGCGTCCCATAGGCGGACGTCGGCATAGGACGCGGAGGTCGCCCCATCGATCGAGACCCACAGTCGGTCGAGCCCGATACGGACGAGCTGGTTCCTGGTCTCCTCGTCGAGCCGAGTTCCGTTGGTGATGAGCTCGACTACGCACCCGAGCGCCTTCGCGTCGGCAACCATCGAGAGGATGTCGGGATGGGCGAAGGGCTCGCCGAACCCGCCGAAGAACACGCTCGGCAGCGGCGAGGCGTCCCGCACGTCGTCGAGGATCCGGGCAAACGTCGCCCTCGACATCGTCCCCGGCGGCTCGTCCCACACGTTCCGGATGCACGTGCGGCAGTGCAGGTTGCAGATCGTGGTCGGCTCCACGTAGACGCGGGCTGGGGTCGCGATGCTCCGGCCGACGGCGTTCGCGTCGTCGCGTTCGTCGAGCTGTACCTGGATCCTGGCCACTGTCATCGGAGCGGCGCCTGCCCCGCGTTACTGGTGCTCTGTGTCGTTGTGAGAACCAAAAGCGATGAGGGCCACAAGCGGACCGATCGACTTCAACATCGACTCATGATATCGATCACTCTGTCGGACCTTGCCGCCGTAGCAGGGAGGGCGGACCAGCACCCGGCGAGCGCTTGGCAATGCCGTATCAACAACCCTCGTGATCCCAGGAGCCGACGACTTGCTTTGAGGCGTGCCGGGCCTTGACGATGGCATTACCGTACGGACACTGGCGCGTTCGCCAATCGGTGGCGAGGGCGGCAAGGACACGCCTCCGCTGATGGGGAATCAGGGGAGCGAATCCGAGCGTGGCGGCTCTGGATCAGGCGATCATCGCCAGCCGCTTTGGTAACGCTTCTGGCTGACCGCCGATGAGGTGCCGATGACCCCTTGTCGGCGTCGGTTACGATTCGGATTGTCATGATCAACATTCCGCCCGGCTCACACGGCATCGTCTATGTCCGAGTCTCCACGGCCCATCAGGCGGACGACGAACTCCCGGTGGACTCTCAGATCGCGGAGCTGACTTCGGCCGTCGCGAGCGCCGGAGCCACGTGCGACGTTGTCAAAGAGCTTGGCATCAGCGGCACCGACTTCGAGGGCCGCGCCGGGCTCCAGACCATTGCGGCGCGGGCGCGGGAGGCTCACCCGAACTTCTCCTGGGTCCTCGTCTGGAAGCTGAGCCGCTTCGGCCGGAACATGGAGGAGGGCCTGGTCTATCGAGCCCTCCTGCGAAAGCGCGGGATCGACCTCCTAAGCCTCAAGGAGCCGATCCCCGAAGGGCCGCTCGGCAGCCTCATCACCTACATCCTCATGGCGGTCGACGAGTTCTATGCCGCCGCGACAGCGGCCGATGTCCTTCGCTCGCAGAAGGAGCTCGCGCGCCAAGGGTTCTCGGCGGGCGGGCGGCCTCCTGTGGGCTACCGGCGAGAACTCGTGACCGTGGGCGCCCGCCACGACGGATCGCCCCTCACCCGGGTTTGCTGGGTTCCGGATCCGGAGATCGCGCCCCGCGTCATCCAAGCCTTTCAGATGGCCGCCGACGGCGTGACCTACGACGAGATCGTGGCCTCGACGGGCATCTGCAGGAACAAGTCGAGCCTCGCGACGATCTTCGCCAACCCGATGTACCACGGCACCAAGGTCTTCAACCGCGAGGCACGTGTCGATGGCGAACATGGCCGAAAGCGCCGGCGGAATCCGGCGGAAGAGCGCGTGACAAGCGACGTTGAACCGCTCGTCCCAGAGCAACTCTGGGAGCGGGTCCAGAACATGCTCGTCCGGCGGCGGGAGAACCGCCTCCCACCGCAGCGCTACGCCGGTGGTTACGCGCTCACTGAGCTTCTCCGTTGTGCGTGCGGTTCGTCGATGGCGGGCACCAATTCCCGCTCCTACCGCTACTACCGCTGCACCGCACGATGCGGGCGGCCGCACGTTCGCGCCGACGAACTCGACGCCGGAGTGATGGATGTCATCCGAGGCACGCTCATCACCCCGAAAGCGATCCGTGAGATGGTCGAGATCCTCAACGAGGACATCCGGATGCGGTCGGACCGCCGCGAACCGGAACTCGAGCGAGGGCGCTCCCGCGTCCGCCGGCTGGAGCAGCAGGATTCCAACCTGCGTCGCGCCCTGCGCTCCGCTGGGCCCAATGCCGCCGAGCGGATCACGCTAGAGATCGAGGCTGTTGCGGTAGAGCTGCGCGAGGCGACGACCTCCGTCAGCATCAGAGAGGTCACCGAACGCCCGCTGCGGCTAACACCCAAGGTCGTCCGACAGACAATCGATGAGATGACCGGGATCCTGGAGCACGCCCCGCTCGACACCCGCGTGGCTTGGGTTCGCGACCTGTTCGAGCGAATCGACGTCGACAGCCGCGAGAGCCACGCAGTCGCGGTCTGGAAGGCCGCCACCGCTGAAGGTGTTAACCGGTTGGATTCAGTAAGTGAGTGGCTCCGGCGGTAGGATTCGAACCTACGACCAAGCGATTAACAGTCGCCCGCTCTACCACTGAGCTACGCCGGAGCGGAGGCGCCCGCCGCGGTACGGGCCGGGCGCGCATCGGGCGGCCAAGGCCGCGCCGCGGGGAAGGATAGCATGCGATCCGGGCGCCGAGGGCGGCGGGTCGGGAGGCCGGTCGAGCGTCGCGGACAGACGCGAATCGGCGGCATGCGAGAACGTGGCCGCCGCGGGCCGCGTGGGAACGCCGTCGCGATGGCGCGCGCTGCGACACCCGTCTGGAACCCCCCACCCGGGCCAGCGTTGCGGCGCCGCCTTCGATGCGATACTCCCGGGATGAGCCTGATCTCGGCCGGGGAGCTCGCGGCCTTGCTCGGCGATCCCGATCTTCGCGTCGCCGACGTACGCTGGTCGCTGGCGGCACCGGATGGTGGCCGAGCCGCCTATGCGACCGCGCACGTGCGGGGCGCAGTGTTCGTCGATCTCGACTCGGTGCTAACGGCGCCGGTCGGGCCGGGTCGCCATCCGCTCCCCGACCCTGCCGCGTTCGTCGCGGGGCTGGCAGCGCTCGGGATCGGCCGCGGGCACCGCGTGGTCACCTACGACGACGCGGGCGGGACCGTGGCGGCGCGCCTCTGGTGGATGCTCGACGTGCTCGGGCACCCACGGGTCGCGGTCCTCGACGGCGGGATCGCTGCGTGGCGGGCGGCCGGTTTGCCTGTGACCGCCCAAGTGCCGGCATTCGACCCGGCCGAGCCGGTGGCCTCACCCCGCCCCGGGTCCGCGTGGCCGCGGACGATCGATCGCCTCGCGCTGGCGGCACGGCTGGGAATGGTGACGCTGCTCGACGCACGTGCGCCCGAGCGCTACCGCGGTGAGATCGAGCCGATCGACCGGATCCCGGGTCACATCCCGACCGCCGTGAGCCTGCCGACATCCGAACTCCTGGGCGGAGACGGGCGCTTCCTCGAGCCCACCGGGCTGGCTGCGCGCTTCGAGGATGCCGGCGGGGGCACCGGGCCCGTCGTCGTCTCGTGCGGCAGCGGCGTGAATGCCTGCCACCTCGCGCTCGCGATGCGTGCCGCGGGGCTCCCCGATCCGCTCCTCTATCCGGGGTCCTACAGCGAGTGGACCCGGGCGGGCTTGCCGATCGCCACAGGCCCCGAGCCGGGTGCGCCCCCGGAATCGTTGGTGCGCGCGGGCGAGGCCCGATAACGGCCGCGTAAGGCGCGACGCGGATCATGGCCCGGTGGGAACGCGAAGCAGCGCTAGCTCCGAGGGTGCTGATCGGGCGCGGCGTATCGTCGGGGAGCTCACGACCGAGCTCCGTCGGACACGCGTCGATCGGGGACTGAGTCAGGCGGTGGTCGGTCGGGCCGTGGGTATGAGCGGACCGCAGGTGTGCCGGATCGAGCGCGGTTGCTCGCCCGAGGTCTCGATCGCGGCCCTGTGCCGCCTCCTTGCCGTGGTCGGGCTCGAATTGTCTGCGCGCGCGTACCCGGCCGGCGAGCCCACCCGCGACCGAGCCCATCTCGCGCTGCTGGGCCGGTTCCGTGCGTGCCTCCACGGGTCGCTCCGCTGGCGCATGGAGGCACCGTTCCCGATTCCGGGCGACCTCCGGGCGTGGGACGGACACGTCGGCGGCGTGGGCTGGAGAGTCGGCGTCGAGGCCGAAACGCGACCAGTTGATCTCCAGGCGCTTCAGCGACGCCTCGCACTCAAGCTGCGGGACGGCGGTGTCGACGCGCTGATCCTGCTGCTATCCGACACGCGCCACAACCGCGGGCTCCTGCGGGCCCACGCGGACGACCTCGTCGAGCGATTCCCGGTCCCGGGGCGCCGCGCGCTGGAGCTCCTCGCGGCCGGCGTGCCTCCTGGCGGGAACGCGATCGTCATGTTGTGAGGACGGGGCCAGGTTCCGCGCTGCCAGCCTCTCGGCTGGACTCCCAGTCGGGGCCGTCGGCCGGGTCGCTCAGCCGGGTCGCGCAGCCGGGTCGGTCATCCGGGCCGCTCCGCCATGCCGGTCATCCGGGCTCCTCAGACGGGCCGCTCAGCCGGGCCTCTTGCGGCAGATGCACGATTCCGTCGGTTCCCCGCCGGCGACTCGGATGAGCCCGTCAAGATCGTGCATCTCGCGAACGGTTTGGCCGAGAATCGGCGCCCGTAGGGCGTTCCGGTCTCATTTCGGACCCTGAATCGGTCCGCAAGGGCTGTTTGGCGGTCGAATCGTGCATTTGACGCACGGCTGGGTCGGATTTATGCGCGGGACGCAATAATCGGACCAGGACGGCCGTCCGAGTGCCGGGGAGCCCGCGCCGTCCGCGGCTCCGCGCGCCCTACTCCAGGTAATCCTTGAGCTTGCGCGAGCGGGACGGGTGGCGGAGCTTGCGCAGTGCCTTCGCCTCGATCTGGCGGATCCGCTCGCGGGTGACGTTGAACTCCTTGCCGACCTCCTCGAGCGTGCGGGCGCGGCCGTCCTCGAGCCCGAAGCGGAGCTGCAGGACCCGCCGCTCGCGACCGGTCAGGGAGTCGAGCACCGCCTCGACCTGCTCCTTGAGGAGCTGGTGCGAGGCCGCCTCGGCCGGGGCCAGCGCCCCGCGGTCCTCGATGAAGTCGCCGAGGTGGGAGTCCTCCTCCTCGCCGATCGGGGTCTCGAGCGAGACGGGCTCCTGGCTGACCTTGATGATCTCGCGGACCTTCTCCGGCGTGACCACGACCTCCTGGCCCTTGGACATCGCCTCGGCGATCTCCTCGACCGTGGGCTCGCGGCCGAGCTCCTGGAGCAGCTGGCGCGAGACGCGGATCAGCCGGTTGATCGTCTCCACCATGTGGACCGGGATCCGGATGGTGCGAGCCTGGTCCGCGATCGCGCGGGTGATCGCCTGCCGGATCCACCACGTGGCGTACGTGGAGAACTTGAAGCCCTTCTCGTAGTCGAACTTCTCGACCGCCCGGATCAGGCCGATGTTGCCCTCCTGGATCAGGTCCAGGAAGCTCATCCCGCGGCCGATGTACTTCTTGGCGATCGAGACCACCAGCCGAAGATTCGCCGAGGTCAGCTGCTCGCGCGCATCGCGGCCGATCCGCACGATCTCACCCTTGCGGTGGGCGAGCTTCGTGTTGAGCGGGACCTCGGCCGGGTCGTAGTAGCCCATCCGCCGGAGCAGGTCGAAATCGTGGCCACTCATCACCCAGCGCTCGAGCGCCGGGAAGGCGACCTCGTCGCGCGTCCAGTCGTAGATGGCCCGCAGGCCCACGTTGTCGCGCGAGTCGAGGTCCCCGTTGTGAACCGCGAGGTAGGCCCAGTCCAGGAGCGTGACGAACGAATCCGCGTCCACCTTCTCCGCGTAGTCGGCGAGGTGGCGGCGCGCCTCCTTGAGGCGCTCCTTGGTGCCCTCGGACGCGACATCGCGGCCGGCCTTGACCAGGTGGAAGTCCGGGTGCGGGACGAGCAGGTCCGCGGCTCCCGGGTCGGCGAGCGCAGCGCGCACCATCGCGTGCGCCTCGTCGCCGAGCGGGAGCCGGTGCTGCGGCTTCAGGGTGCGCGTCTTGCGCTCCGTGTCGTGGAGCGTCCACTCGTGGAGGCTGACCATCGCTTTGGCGGGGAACTCGACCATCCACTCGCCGAGCTCGATCGCCTTGGCAAGGACGATCTCCTCCTCGGCGGTCAGGAGCGCCACCTTCCCGATCTCCTTGAGGTACATGCGGACCGGGTCGTCGATCCCGATCATGTCGGCCGAGAGCGCCTCGAGCTCCTCCGCGGTGGGCTCCTCGAGCACCTTCGGATCCAGCTTCGCCGGCACGTCCGGCACGGGGGCGTCAGCGGCGAGGTCCGACGACGAATCCCCATTCCCGCCGGGGAGGTCATCGTCCGCCACGATCAGCTCCGGCACGCCGGGCTCGGCGGTGAGGTCGAGGTCGTCGGTCTCGGCGTCCGGGACGATCACGGCGACCGCGCCGGCTGCCTTGGTAGCGGCGTTGACGGCCTTCACTTCGGCGGCAGCGGCACGGCGACGGCGCGGGCTGGCTGCCAGCACGGCTTCCACCAGCTGGCGGTCCATTGGGTCCTGGGTCACGATCGTCCTCCTGCGGCGCGGGCTGCGGCCGGGCGGCTCAGCAGGCTGGCCTGCTCCATCCGTCGCTGCAGCGATTTACGGGTCTCGTTGTACTGCTGTTCCTGGGTCATGAGGCGTTCGATGGTCGGGCGATCGTTCGCCCGCTCGGCCTCGCCGAGCTCGATGCGCGTGAAACGGGTTCGCTCCTCCAGCCGGTCGAGCTCCAGGCGAAGGAGGCACTGCTCGATCCCCTGGGACGCCACCCGGCGATCCGTGGTGCCGGCGTCCGTCCCGGCGTCGCGCCGCTCGAGGAGCGCCACGAGCAGCGCCTGCGTCTCCGGGTCCGCCGCGAGCCGGGCAAAGACGCGTTCGGTCGTGTAGGGCGGGTCGTCGCGGAGGGCCAGGATGGCCGTCCAGAGCTCGCGGGCAGGCTGGCTCGGCAGGTCGGTCGGGGCCAGTCGTTCGGCCGTCGCCTCCTGGGTCTCGGGGACCGAGAGGAGGAAACGGAGCAGGTCGCGTTCCACGGGGTCGATCGCACGCAGGACCGCCTTCGGGTCGAATGCGTCGGGCGACGCGAGCACCGAGGCCGCCGAGATCCGGCTCTCCCCGCTGCCGGGACCGTACGATCCGCCGCGGGCCGCTTCGGGCGCGCGATGGAGCGACTCGAGGAGCACCCGCTCCTCGACACCGGACACCTGGCGAAGCTGCTGGAGGTAGCCGTCGCGGAGGACCGGGTTGCGGACCGTTCGAAGCGTCGGGAGGATCGCGTCGATGAAGCGGGCGCGCCCGCCGGTGGTGCGCAGGTCTGCCGATCGCGCGTGGAACTCGATCAGGTACTCGACGATCGGCGCGGCCGTCCGGATCGCCTCGCGCCACGTGTCGGGCGCGTCGCGGATCACTTCGTCGGGATCCTTGCCGTCGGGCAGCCGGGCGACGCGGACCTCGTCGAGCTCCACGCCCGCGTCCGTGGCCGCGAGCTGGTGGGTGAGCTGCTCGAGCGCGGTGACGCCCAGCGTACCGGCACGCTCACCCGCCGGGTCCACGTCGTAGGCGAGCACGATCTTCTTCGCGGCGTATCGGGTGAGGAGCGCGACCTGGCCCGGCGTGAGCGCCGTGCCCAGGCTGGCGACCACGTTGTCGAAGCCCGCCTGGTGGGCCATCAGCGCGTCCGTGTACCCCTCCACGATCACCGCGATCCCCGACTTGCGGATGGCGGCCTTCGCGCGGTCCAGCGGGTAGAGGGTGCGGCTCTTGTCGAACAGCGGTGTCGCCGGCGAGTTGAGGTACTTCGGGCCGTCCGGGTCCGGGGCGGGCTGGGCGGCGCGGGCGGAGTCCGCTTCGGTGGACTGCTCGCCGGCCCTCGCGGCGGCCGCCGGCAGGATGCGGCCCCCGAGACCGGTGGCGTTACCCGTCGCGTCGCGGATCGGGAAGAGGACGCGGCCCCGGAAGCGGTCGTAGACGCCGCGACCGCTCCGTCGGGGCATCGCGAGTCCCACCTCGGTCAGCTCGACCGCGCCGATCTGGCGCTTGCGCTCCAGCGTCCGGACCAGGGCGTCCCAGTCGGGCGGGGCGAAGCCGAGCTGGGCGCGCTCGATCGACTCGTCGGTGAAGCCGCGGCCGCGCAGGTACGCGAGCGCCGCCGCGCCCGTCTCGCTGTTCATGAGGACCGCGTGGTAGAACGCGAACGAGGTGTCGAGCACCTCGTGGAGGCGCTTGCGGCGAGCGTCCTCTCGGGACGTCCGCTCGTCGATCTCCACCCCCGCGCGCTGGGCCAGCCGCCTGAGCGCCTCCGGGAAGGTGATCCCGTCCCGACGCATGACGAACGAGAAGATGTCGCCGCCCTCGCCGCAGCCGAAGCAGTGCCACGTCTCGCGCCCGGGCGTGACGATGAAGCTGGGCGTCTTCTCTCCGTGGAACGGGCAGAGGCCCTTGAGCGTGGTGCCGGCCTTCTTCAGCTGCACGGTCTCGCCGACCACGTCGATGACGGTCAGCTTGCTCTTGACTTCCGCAGCGACCCCGACCGCCAACCTGCCTCCTCGCCCTTCTCGTCCGTGCCGGCTGCGCTCGTCCGTACCGCCTTCGCTCGTGCTCGAGGCTGCTCGCCTCGCCCGCGAGCGCCGATAGCCGGACACCGAAACGGCGTGTCAAGCCTTGACACGCCTTCCGTCGGGATGGATTGTGCGCCTGAGGGAGCCGCTTGTCAAGGGGTTGTCAATACCCCTGGGGAGTACCGCCGATTGCGCGATATGCGTCGAGAGTGTCGGGAGGCCATGAGCATGTCAACCGAATGGACACGAGGATGTCCAATGTCCGGACACGGCATGACAAGGGGAAGAGACCGCGATACAGGTCGACAGCCCGCTCTTGACCGAAACGGTGAGTCCTTCGAATCCTACCGTCGCGGCCCACCCGGCAGCTCAGAGACCCGGCCCTTTGCGCAACAGACATCGGTCTGGCGCGCTCCGCCGACTTGTGCTGGATTCCCGAAATCCGCCAGCTTGTGCTGGACCGCGTGACGTCAGGGATGCGGCCGCACACGGGCCGACGATCCCGCACGGGCCGACGATCCGGCATGAGCGCGCAGAACGCGGCGCCACCCCGGTTGGGTCTCCAGATTGGACTACCGTGGGGGGCAGAGTGAATGATCCCCGAGACTTCTCTCCCTGGGACGCGTCGCACAGAGGGCATGACCAAGTGCAGCCGACCGGTCGACTCGAACTCACGTGGACAAACAAGGAGCTGCGTCTGCTCGCCCACGACGATCAGTCGTTCACCTGGGTCGAGCGCGCCGACTGGCGCATCTCCGAGGTTCGCCTCCTCCGGGAGCTCGAGACAGTCGGTCAGTCGAGCGACAACCTCCTGATCCGCGGCGATGCCTTGAACGCGCTCACGGCGCTGGTCCGGCTGCCGGGCTACCGGGAGCGCTTCGCCGGCAAAGTCAAGCTCTGCTACCTCGATCCGCCGTTCAACACCGGCCAGGCGTTCGCCCACTACGACGACGCCCTTGAACACTCTGCCTGGCTCACGTTCATCCGAGATCGCCTGGAACAGGTCCGCGATCTCCTTGCGCCGGACGGATCCGTGTGGGTCCACCTCGATGACTCCGAGGTGGCCTACTGCCGCATCGTCATGGATGAGCTCTTTGGACGCGAGAACTTCGTCGCGGCGGTCATCTGGGAGAAGACCGACAGCCCGCGTATGGACTCGAAGTCGTTTTCTGTGCGTCACGACACGATCCTTGTGTACCGGAGGTCGGAGGCCTTCGCGGTCAACCTTCTCGTGGCGACCGACACAGGGGCGCACTACAGCAAGGTCAACGACCAGGGCAGGCGCTACTACATCAACCCGCTGCGTGCCCGAGGAGGCGACGCGGCCCGAGCGGATCGCCCGTCCCTCTATTTCCCCCTGCTCGCGCCAGACGGCTCGGAGGTCTACCCGAAGCTGCCCGACGGGACGGACGGTCGCTGGCGCTGGGGACGAGAGCGAGTCGAGCGCGATGCCCACCTGATCGAATGGATACATGGCCGGAACGGCTACACCGCGTGGTTCAGGACCTACATGCCCGAGGAACGGTTCCGGCCGCCCGAGACGTTGTGGCGGCACGAGGAGGTCGGCTCCACCCGAACGAGCAGCTACGAGATCAAGGCGCTGTTCGGCGGACTTGCCTTCTCCACGCCGAAACCCGAGCGACTGTTGGAACGCATCCTTGTCATTGGCACAAGACCCGGCGATCTCGTGCTGGATTGCTTCGCAGGTTCGGGCACGACGGCAGCCGTCGCCCACAAGATGGGGCGCAGGTGGGCGACCGTTGAACTGCTCGCCGATACCATCGAGGCGTTCACGCGCCCTCGGCTCGAAAAGGTCGTTCGGGGCGAGGACGCGGGCGGGATCACCGGGGCCGTGGGGTGGACCGGCGGCGGCGGTTTCCGCGTGGTCGAGGTCGGGCCGTCCATGTTCGAGGAGATCGAGGGCACCGTCGTCCTCGCAGGCTGGGCGGTTGGCGGGGCCTTCGCACAGGCGGTGGCCGCGCAGTTCGGCTACGTCTTCGATCCGCAGGCTCCCTTCGCCGGCCGGCGCGGCCGCAGCAGGCTGGCCGTCATTGATGGCGTCCTGACCGAAGGGATCGTGCGCTACATCGTCGGCCGGCTCGAACCAGGCCACGGCCTGCTCATTGTCGCCGAGGCGATCGAGCCCGGTGCCGCCGAGCTCGCGTCCTCCCTTCTCCGTGGCGCGAAGGTGCGCAAGGTCCCCAGGGACCTGGCGCGATCGGGCCGCCAGCTGACCTTGCCATTCGGAACAGCGGATGCCAAGCCCGAGGCGATCAGGTGAGCATCCCTGCGATCACCCTCGATCCCGCGCTGCTCGACGACATCGCCGCTCGCCTCGAACTGCGCGCCCCCAACAAGCTCGCGGTCGCGGCCGTCGTCGAACGCTTCGAGCAGGACGGCGAGGGGGGTTTCGAGGTCGTCCTGGACCTCGCGACGGGCGTCGGCAAGACCTACATCGCCGCCGCGCTCATCGAGTATCTGGCGACCCAGGGCGTGCGCCACTTCCTGATCGTCACGCCCGGCAAGACGATTCAGCGGAAGACCATGGCCAACTTCACGCCGGGACACCCGAAGTCGGTGCTCGGCGGGATGGAGTGGCGCCCGGTCGTCATCACCGCCGACGACTTCGCGACCGGGCGGGTGCGGGCTGCCCTTGACGACGAGACCGCGGTCAAGCTCTTCGTGTTCAACGTCCAGCAGCTGATCCGCCCGACCGACAAGGCGACCCGCCGGACCCGCAAGTTCCAGGAGTGGATCGGCCGCGACCTCTACGCCTACCTGCGAGACGCGCCGGACCTCGTGCTCCTCGCCGATGAGCACCACGTCTACCAGGAGAAGGCGCGAGCCTTCTCGGACGCCGTGCGGGACCTCACGCCGCTGGGCCTGATCGGGCTCACGGCGACGCCCGACAAGGGCAGCCTTGGCCGCGTCATCTTCCACTACCCCCTGGCCCGGGCGATCGCGGACCGCCTCGTCAAGACGCCGGTCCTGGTCGGTCGGCGCGATGACCGGACCGACGTCGAGACTCAGCTGCGCGACGGCCTGCGGCTGCTCGACGCGAAGGCGCGGGCCGTCCGTGTGTTCACGGCCGCGACCGAGGAGCCGGCGGTCAACCCGGTGATGTTCGTCGTCGCCGACACGATCGACAACGCGAACGACGTGGCGGAAGTCCTGCGCCGGCCGGGGTTCTTCCCCGACGACTACGAGCGCCGCGTGCTCGTCGTCCACTCCCAGGCCCCCGACGACGCGCTCGCCCGATTGGACGAGGTGGAGAGCCCCGACAGCCCGGTCCGGGTCATCGTGTCCGTCTCGATGCTCAAAGAGGGCTGGGATGTCAAGAACATCTACGTCATCTGCTCCCTGCGCCCGTCGATCTCGGACGCCCTCACCGAGCAGACCCTGGGCCGCGGCCTGCGCCTGCCGTGGGGCCGCTACACCGGCATCGAGCTCCTCGACACCGTCGAGGTCCTGACCCACGAGCGCTACGAGCGGGTCCTCGCACGGGCGAACTCGCTGATCGAGGGGCTGGTCGCCGTCCGCAGCCAGGTCCCCGACGTGATCCTGCCGGGAATCGCGCCGGGGCTCGCCGTGGCCGCCGCCTCGGCCGGCGGGCCACCGACCGCGGTCCAGCCCGTCCCGCCGGCCCTTGCCTTCGCGGCCGAGGAGGCCGGCTTCTTCATCGAGTCGGTCGAGGATCGGACGAGGCGGGCTGATGACGAGGCGCTCCGCCTGCAGTCGGTCGTGGTCCCGCGGGACGACCGGCGGATCACCATCCCGCGCGTGGTGCGCTCGTTCTCGGTCCGACGTTTCTCGCTGGCCGACGTGCCTGACGACGCCTTCGCCCGGATCGGCCGCACGCTCGCCGCCGCGCCCGACGAGCTACTCGAGCGGAAGCGATTGGACATCGTGGTCGACGCGACCACCGCGACGGGCCTGCGCCTCGTCCCGCACGACGCGGTCGACCGGATCTCGGCCGGCCAGGTCGTGCTCTCGCTCGGGAGGTTCCGGACCAACCTGCGCGAGGCGATCCTGGCCTTCGACGAGGTGGCCGCCAACACCGCGAACGCCAACGCCGCCGGGCGGCTGGTCGACGCCCTCACCGAGGCGGCCGGCGGCGAGGCAGCCGAGGCGCACCTCGGGGCGTTCCTGCCGACGGCGATCGACGCCGCGCGCTCCACGATTCAGGCGGTCTACCGCAGAGCCCCGGAGACCTTTGAGGAGACTGTCGAGGGGGTCCTGTTCCGGCCCGTCCGGGTGAACACGCGGATCGACAACCCCAACCGCTTTGGGCCCTTCTCGACGCACGAGTCCTACTCCGGGTGGGTGAAGGGCTACATGCCAGTCGAGTGGTTCGACAGCAGCACCGAGCGCGACCTTGCGAACCTCTTGGACGGCTCCGATGCGGTCGGCCTCTGGGCTCGCCTCCAGCGCCGCGAGCATGTGATCGACTGGGACGGCGGGCACTACAGCCCGGACTTCTACGCCCTCGCCGACGGTGTCAACTGGCTGCTCGAGGCCAAAAGCGACAAGGACCTCGCGAGCCCGGACGTGGTCGCCAAGCGGACCGCCGCCGAGCGGTGGTCCCGCCGCGTCAGCGACGAGGGCGGTCTCGGGACCTGGCGCTACGCCCTCGTGTCCGAGGCCGCCATCCGGAACGCCCACGGCTCTTGGGCGGTCCTGCTCGCACAAGCGAACGGCGGATGACCTCGAGGACGGCCGTCACCGTCGACCTTCGCGCGCGGCGGCGCCGCCGCGACACGCGTAGCCAGCACGAAGGACGCCGCGGCGGCCTGCAGGTGCTGCGGTAGGCCGGCTGACGATGGGAAGGCCGCCGTTGCCGCCCGTCTGGCGGGTCAAGTTCGACGGGCCGTGCTCACACTGTGGCCGAGCTCTCCCTGCGGGCGAGCCCGCGGTCTACGAGCTGGCAACGCGGACGATGCACTGCATCGAGTGCCCTTGGCGGTTTCTACGCCTTCAATGCCTCGAGCGAGAACACCGTGATCGACGTCGCCGCACCGCTCACGAGCTACTTCATCACCGGTGGCGGCTTCCTGACGGAGTCGGCCTCGGTCGGACAGTACGCTGCCGATCCCGGCACCAAGGCGAACTTCGGCTTCAACGTGAAGTTCAACAAGGGGGCCACCAACCTCCAGGGCAACCTCAACATCATCTTCCGCAAGGGCGGCCACACCTACCAGGTCAAGAGCAACGCGCTGACTTCGCTCGGCGAGAAGCCATCTCCCTGCACGAAGGCGACTGCCATCGCCCCGTGCACGGCGAACTTCGTGAGCAAGGCGAACCTCAAGGACATCACGAACGCGAACAGCCCTGTGTCGCTGGGTGGCAACCTGATCTTCCAGATGTCGATGACCGACTACGGGAGCGCGACGAAGGACACGATCGGCTTCACCCTCTACAACGGATCCACCCTGCTGTTCTCCAGCAACTGGAGCGGCACCAAGGCGGTCGAGCAGCTGCTGGGGGGCGGCAATCTCATCGTCCGCTGAGCAACGATCGGGCACGAAAGGGGTCGGCGCGATGTCGCGCCGACTCCCTTCGGCCGCCCGGCGCACGTTCAGGCGCGCATACGCCGCACGCTCTTCGGGGGTCCAAGCTAACCGAGATGAGCTACCACGGGCGAGAGAGCAAGGCGAAGCCAAGCTGCCATCCCGGGTTGGATCAGTGAAACTGGAGCCAAACTTACCGATCTGGCTTCTTGAGTTCGAGAATCGGCGGAAGCGAGGCGCCGAGAAGCCGTTGACCGTCTGGGCGAGGGCGTTGTGGCCGCGCATCCAGCGTTCGAGCTGGTCGAGTCGGCGCGGCGTGGCGGTCGACAGTCCCGTGAGCCTCGCCGCATCGACCATCCGCTCGTCATAGGTCACGATCGCTTCAAGGTCGTCGCCGGATGCCCTGGCGATGGTCCGAGAGCATCTTGATGCTTCTGCAGGATCCGCCCGCTCCGTGTCGTCGCCCTCGACGCGACCGGGAAGCAGGCCATTTGATGACCGTGCTGGCGCCCGACACGCTCCCCATCCCGGCCTCGCACCTCGATCTGGTCACCCGGCCGATCTGCGGCGTCCTGACGACGATGAGCCCCGACGGGCAGCCGCAGTCGAGCCTCGTCTGGGTGGACTACGACGGCGAGTGTGCTCGCCTCACCACGACGCTGGAACGCTACAAGGGGCGCAACATGCTCGCCAACCCGAGGGTGAGGCTGCTCGTCGTCGATCCCGACAACACCGGTCGCTTCATCCAGATCCGCGGTGCGGTTGGCGCCGTCGAGCACCTCGACGCCCTCACCGGGAAGTACACGTGCCATCCGCGGTACTACGGCTTCGTGTACCCGGCCGAGCAGCAGGTCCGCGAGACCCGGGTGATCTGCCGCATTCACCCACGCCGGATCACGCTGAACGCGATCCATTCGTGAACCATGGCGGAATGAATCCAATACGAGATGTCGCGCTTTGTGAACCGATCTGACGGCCACGAAGGGATAACCGTGGAGTCGCCGCGGCGCGAAGGTGCGTAAGGTTCCCCGCGACCTGGCGCGGTCCGGTCGTCAGCTGACCCTGCAGAAAGGCCCGTGATCGGCGGCTCCTCGCTCTCGAGCTTCTTCGATGCCCGTCCGTCACTCGACCTGCTTCCAGTCGTCGCCCGGCATGATGCGGCGCATGAACTCGTCGAAGAGCGGGACCGTGAAGCCGGTGTCGCCGTGGCTGGGGCTCCAGATCATGCCCTTGGTGATGAGCTGGCTTCGCATCGGCGCCAGCGAGGTGACCTTGCGCCCCAGTTGCTGCGCGATGTCGCCGGAACGGTGTGGACCGGGTCCGAGCTCCGCCATGGCCCGGAGGTACCGCTTCTCGCTGGGGGTCAGCCGATCGAATCGCACGCCGAAGAAGCTCGCGTCCAGGGCGGCGATCGCCGTCGCCGAGCCAGCCTCGACATCTTCGGCGGTGATGGGCGACGCGGCTGCGGCGTCCCAGGCGTGCTTCCCCCACTCCTGCAGGAAGTACGCATACCCCTGGGTCGTGCGGACGATGCTCGCCACCGCGTCGGGCTCGATCTCGACCTGCTCGGCGTGGATGGGCTTGACGATGGCCAGCTCGGCGGCCTCGCGAGAGAGCGGGCCAAGCTCCGGGAAATCGAAGAGCCGCTCCGCGTAGGACTTCGCCCGACCCATCCGTCCCCGAAGCTGGGGAAGGCCGGCGCCGACCAGGACGACAGGAAGCTGGCGCTGGGCGGTGCGGTGGAGGGCGATGATGAGCGCCGCCAGCTCCTCCTCCTCGACGTACTGAAGCTCGTCCACGAACAGGACGAGGGCTGTGCCGGCTTCCCTGGCAGCGGCACCAGCGGCTTCGAGGAGCGCCTGGAGGTCCTGCTCGAGGTCCCCGTTGTCGGCGAGCCCGGGTTCCGGGTCGTAGTCGATGCCCACCTCGATGTCCTGGTACTTCACCTTCAGCGCCCTGGCGAAGCCGGCCAATCCCCGCAGCGCCCGTGTCGCGAGTTCCTTCGCGCGGCCGTCGCGTGAGAGCCGCAGCAGCGACCGGCGGAGCTCAGGTGCCAGCAGGGCGGGCAGCGAGCGTGACTCGGGGGCCTCCATCCGGAGCGTGTGGACGCCCTCGGCCTCGGCGTTGTCGCGCATCCGGTCAAGCAGCACGGTCTTGCCGACACCGCGCAGGCCGATCATCAGCACGCTCTTGGCCGCACGCCCGGCACGGACGCGAACGATGGTGATGCGGACGGACTCCAGCAGCGCGTCGCGGCCGGCAAGCTCCGGCGGAGGTGTGCCGGCACCCGGGGCAAACGGGTTGGTCGCTGGGTTCATTGCCCGACTATATGGAGTTTCGGCAGTTTATGTTGAGTTGATAAGTCTTCTAACTTCGCCATAACATGCCGCCGACGAGCGCTCACCGGGGGCGTCGGCACGGCGTCGGACGGTCGCCAGGTCGTCCGGCCCCCTGCAGCCAAGGCGCCGACGAGCTCCGCGTCGATCCGACAGCCGCACGCGGCCTCCGGCGCCGGCCCTCGCTTCTGCCGGATACAAACCCGCCCAGGGAGGAGCGCAGCTGATCGATCTCGACGAGGGCTCGATCCCAGCCTCGTGCCCTGGGTGATCGTCATGACGTTTCGTCATGACGGCGTGAATTCTCGTCGCACAATCAGCGCTGTGGCGCCCGTGAACGCCGCTGGGGTGTTTTCGTCAGGCTCTGCGAAGGCCACGCATCGGGAGTGGGACAGCGCATGACCGGCGACGGCTCGATCCGTGTGGCATTCCAGGAGGCTCGGCTCTCGTCGGATCCGTCGAGGCGGCCCGAGGGCGAGATCATCGACGAGTCCGGGGCCAGGTACCGCGGGCTGCTCGAGGCAGCCCCGGATGCCATGGTGGTGGTCAACCAGGGCGGCGAGATCGTGCTGCTCAACGTCCAGGCGGAGAAGCAGTTCGGCTACCGCCGCGACGAGCTGGTCGGCCAGCCGGTCACCAACATCATCCCCGTGGGCTTCGCCGAACGGCTGATCGCCGACGACCTGCGCTCCGCGGCTGAGGCGCTCGCCCAGCAGATCGGCACCGGGATCGAACTCGTTGCACGGCGCAAGGACGGCAGTGAGTTCCCGATCGAGATCATGCTGAGCCCGCTCGAGAGCGCCGAAGGCATCCTGGTGACGGCGGCGATCCGCAACATCAGCGTGCGCAAGGCCGCCGAGGGCCAGCTCCTGCAGGCCCAGAAGCTGGAGTCGATCGGACGATTGGCCGGCGGGATCGCCCACGACTTCAACAACATGCTCTTCGTGATCAACGGGCATGCCGAGATGCTCGACCAGGATCTGTCCCCGGATCGGCGTTCCGCGCTCGACCTGGACGAAGCGCTTCGCAACGTGCGGGCAATCCGGGAGGCGGGCGAGCGAGCCGGGACGCTGACGGCACAACTCCTGGCCTTCAGCCGGCAACAGGTCATCACGCCGCAGGTGCTCGACCTCAATGCCGCCGTCGGCGGCCTCGAGCCGATGGTGCGGAAGCTGATCGGCGAGGACATGCGGCTCGTGCTCAACCTCGGCCTCGACGCCGGCCAGATACGCGCCGATCCCGGTCAGCTCGACCAGATCCTCGTCAACCTGGTGGTCAATGCCCGCGATGCGATGCCGGATGGCGGAACCATCACGATCGAAACCGGGAGCCAGCTGGTGGATGCGTCCTACGTGTTCGGACACCTCGACGTCAAGCCCGGGCCGTATGTCCTGCTCATCGTCAGCGACACCGGGGTCGGGATGGATCGTGCGATGCGCGAGCGCATCTTCGAGCCCTTCTTCACGACCAAGGAGCTCGGGAAGGGGACCGGGCTGGGGCTTGCCACTGCGCACGGAATCGTCCAGCAGGCCGGCGGCCAGATCTGGGTCTACTCCGAGCCCGGCGTCGGTTCAACGTTCAAGATCTTCTTCCCGGAGGTCGACACTCCCGTCCCGGACGAACGGCCAAAGGTCGCCGAAACCACCTCGGTCGGAACGGGCACGGTCCTCGTCGTCGAGGATGAGCCCGGCGTTCGCGAGATGACGACGCAGATGCTGAACCGGGCCGGCTACCACGTGATGGCGGTGGCGAACGGCCCCGACGCGATCGCGCACCTGGCCGGCCTCGACGATCCGATCGACGCGCTCGTCACCGACGTCATCATGCCCCACATGTCCGGCATCGAGCTCGCCGGGCTGGTCATGGATCGGTATTCCGACGTCGGAGTCGTGATGCTTTCCGGGTACACGGCCCAGACACTCAACCTCGAACAGGTGACGACGCGCGGCGCGACGTTCGTGCCGAAGCCCGTCACCTCGGGCCAGCTCATCTCTGCGGTCCAGCGGGCCAAGACCCTGCGGCTGAGCAGTCACGACAGGGATCCGCAGTCGATCGAGCAGGGGCGGCAGTGAGCGCGCCCGCGCCCGGGCCGGGCGCCGCGATCCTTGTCGTCGATGACGACGACGCAACGCGCCAGCTCGTCGCGACCCATCTTGGGCGCGAGGGCTTCGCCGTCCTGGAGGCGCCGAGCGGCGAGGCCGCGCTCGAGATCATCAATCGCGATGCGGTCAGCCTCGTCATCCTTGACATGCTCATGCCCGGCATGTCGGGAACCGACGTCGTCCGTGCGCTCCGGGAAGAACCCAGGACGGCAACTCTCCCGATCATGGTGCTGACCGGAAGAGGCGAGGAGTACCCGCTTGCCGCGAGTCTCGGAGTCGGCGCAAACGACTACCTGACGAAGCCGATCCGGCTCGACGAGCTGGTCGCACGGGTCCGGGCGCACCTGCGGGGCGTGCGGGCCGCTGCGGAGCAGGCCGTTCGCGAGAGTGAGGAATGGTATCGCGCGCTCGTCGAGCAATCGGCGGACGGCATCCTCGTGTCCGACCAGACCGGCCGCTACGTCGTGGCCAATCCGGCCATCTGCCGGATGCTTGGATACTCGCGCGAGGAGCTCCTGTCGATGTACTCGCCGAGCCTGAGCGCCGACGACGACCCGATGAGTCCCGACGAGATGGACGTGCGACTGGCCGATGCCCCTGCCGAGACCGGTCTCCTCGTCAAGCGGCGATACCGCCGCGTGGACGGCACGAGCCTTCCCGTGGAAGTGAGCTTCTCCCAGCTGCCCGACGGTCGCCTGCAGCGCAGTGTCCGGGACATCACGGAGCGCCTGGCTGACGAGGCGGAGCTGGCGAGGCTCGCCTCGGCGGTCCAGCAGACGGCCGATGCGGTCTGGATGAACGACCTCGGTGGCATCATCACGTATGTCAACCCGGCGTTCACGCGGGCGTATGGGTACGAGGCTTCGGAGATCGTCGGCCAGTACGCGGGAATCCTCGACAGCGGCCTGCAGGATCCGCCCTTCTTCTCGGCCATCTGGGCCTCGGTGCTCTCGGGGCGGGGGTGGACGGGCACGATCGTCAACCGTCGCAAGGACGGCACGCCGATCGAGGTGGAATCGGTGATCTCGGCGATCCATGATGCCGACCATCGGTTGACGGGTTACGTCCAGGCCGATCGGGACGTCACCCACGAACGACAGCTCGAGCGCACGCTCCAGCGCGATGCCCTCGAGCGCGGGACGATCGAGGAGGCTCTCGCGCGGATCAACCCCGGGGCGTCCGCCGAGGAGATGGCGGCCGAGGCATGCACGGTCATCAACGGGCTTCCCGGCGTCGATTCCACCATGGCGGCGGTCCTCGACGAGAGTGGAGGCGCGGTCCTCGCCGTCATCGGGCAGCTTGTGCCGGTCTTCTTCCCCACGAGGGTCCTTCCGGCCGGGCGAGCTGCGTATCTCCGGGAACGCGCAGGCGGCGGCCCGTGGTACGAGGCGTGGCAGCCCGGCCCGGATGACGGGAGATGGGCGGAGGCGATCACGACCACCGGGCTCCGTGCGACCGCCTACGCACCGCTTCGGAGCACGAGGGGCGTGATCGGTGTCGTCGGCATCGGAAGCCACGACCCGGCGGCCGCCCCTTCGCTCGTCGAGCACATGCCGGCCCTGGCCGCGTTCGCCTCGATTCTCGGGGCGCTGCTCGCTCCGAAGCTCGAGGATCGACGACGCGACGGTGATCAGCGGGCCCAGATCCAGGGCATCCTCGACGCGTCGGCGTTCGCGCCGTTCTTCCAGCCCATCGTGGACCTCACCACGAATGCAGTCGTCGGTTACGAGGCCCTCACGCGCTTCACCGATGGCGTGCCGCCGGACGTCCGATTCGCCGCGGCGGCCCGGGCGGGGCGCGGGATCGAGCTGGAGTTAGCGACCCTCCAGGCTGCGCTCTCGACCGCGGCCGCGCTGCCCCCGGGTCCGTACCTGAGCCTGAATGCCTCGCCTGCGCTCATCGCGTCCGGCGCGCTGCGCGCCATTCTGGCCGGCGTTGCGCGCCAGCTTGTTCTCGAGATCACGGAGCACGTGGCGATCGACGATTACGCGACCCTCCGGGCAGAGCTGGCGGCCCTTGGCCCGACGGTTCGACTCGCCGTCGATGACGCCGGGGCCGGGTACGCCAGCTTCCGCCACATCCTCGAGCTCGCTCCGGCCATCGCGAAGCTCGACATCGGGCTCATCCGCGGGATCGATGGGGATCCCGCTCGCCAGGCGCTGCTCGCCGGAATGGCGTACTTCGCGGTGAAGCGCAAGATCCGTCTCGTCGCCGAAGGGATCGAAACCCGCAAGGAGCTCAAGGTAGTCCGAGCGCTCGCGATCCGCTACGGCCAGGGCTACCTCCTGGGGCGTCCCCAGGATGGCCGGGGCCCGGGGCCGTGGCCAACCGTGATCGTGCTCGCAGCCGAGCCGCGCATCCCTTCACTGTTTCGCGGGCCATCTCGCCGGTCTGCTGGCGCGCCAGCGTGACCGCCGGCGGTCACGGAGCCTGCCGTCAGGACACAGCTGGGACCTCGAGCAGCCGCCCGTCCTGCGCAGCGAAGTCCCATGCATCGATCGCCGGCGGCTCCAGCCCGAGAGCCGTGAGCGCGGTGCAGACCTGGCTCCGATGATCGGTTCCGTGGTGAAGCGCCTGCGCGAGCCGGATGCCCATCGGCGCGCGACCCTCTGACCCGTCGTCGCGTTGGCGCACGATCACGACATCGGGATCGAGGTCCTCCGCCAGGAGCGATGACCAGCCGGCGCCGTTTGCCTCCATCGCGGTCCTGAGCGCGGGGAGATCCATCTGGTCCTCGTCGATCTCCGGGCTGCGCCCCCCGCTCAGCAAGCGGAGGTACGAGGAGTCGGCGCCGACCAGGTGGCGCATCGTCTCGAGGATCGAGCCGTACGTCCCGGGCACGCCGCTCCCCTGCTGCTCGGGGCTGAGCGCGAGGCAGGCATCGATCAACTGCAGCGTCGCCCACACGTGGTGCGCAAACGGGTCGCCAAGCAACGATCTGGTCATTCCCTAACGGTACCATCCGTCGCCGCCGGCGCGAGAGGACGATCTTCGGGCATTCTGGCCGAGCGGGGCCGGAGGCCCGACCATGAGCGTCCCGGACGCTCATGGCATCGCGATCGACGGCAACGGGCGGAGGCCGGTCAGATCCGTTCATCCAGCGCACGAATCCGGCCCGCATCTGCGTTGGATGCATCGTCCGGCCGACACAGGCGCGTGCCGGCGTCCCAACGACCTCGCAGACGGGGTCACGCGGCCGTGCCAGCACGGATTCGGTCGAATCCATGCACCCGGCGCACGGAAGCGACGAGCGGGGCCGCCGGCGCGTCCGGCCGCGGTCGCCATCGTGCATTCGATGCAGATGAGATCTCACCGGAGGCGCGGCATCGGCGAATACTCGGCGTGAGCCTATTGCTCGTAGCCCTCGACCGTGCCCGCGGGCCGAATCGTCGCTGCGGCGGGATCGAGGCCGGCGTCCCGACGGCCCTGTCGCTGGTGGAGGAGGTCGTAGCAGCGGTCGAGCTCGACGTTGATGACCCGGAGCCGATCTCGCTCGCCGTCGGACAGGCCACTCCCGTCCCCGGCCTGCGCATAGAGGCGTTCCTCCTCGCTCGACAGGACGTTTATGTGCTCGAAGAGGTCTGCGTCGGTCATGGTCCCTTCCCCGTGAGGTTCAAGGCAGGTGGCGTTCCCGGTCCCGTGGCACACACCCGGACGGACCGGGGGCAGGATGATCATGGTTCCGCCGGACGGCGCGCGCGTCAAACTGTACTCGTGCGCTCCGACCCTCGCCGCCACGATCCTCGCCGCGTCTTGTGCCGACGGATGATCTTGCTCGTCGGGCGCCATCGCACGCCGCCGAGCCCAGGACGCCGATGACACCGGATCCGATGGCGTTCCACCTCGTCACGGCCGCCACGTGGGAGGCTGCCCCCGTGGACGAGCCGTTTCGGCCGGCGTCGCTCGCGACCGAGGGATTTGTCCACCTGACCCACGGGATGGCCGATCTCGTGGACGTGGCCAACAGCCTGTATCGCGACGAGCCAGGCCCGCACGTCGTCCTTTCGGTCGCGCTCGGGTGGCTGGACGCGCCCTGGCGGTACGACGGCGACGAACGCTTCCCGCACGTGTACGGGCCGCTGGCGCGACGGGCCATCATCGAGGTCCTGCCGATGGCCCGCAATGAGGTCGGCGATTTCCTGCCCATCGAACCGTCGGCCGACCGATAGCCCGCCGCTGCAGCCAGGAGCGTGCGCGTCGCTCCCCGCGCCGCTCCCGGGCGCCGCGTGCCGTGCAGCTGCGCGGGCGTACGATCACCGGATGACGTGGCAGGCCGACGACATGGATGGCTGGCGCCCCGACGAGGCCGTGGGTGGCCCCGCCATGGCCTGCGGCCGGCGTCGGCCACGCAGCGCATGACGCCGCCGACGTTGCCGAGCGCCGTCGCCTGGGTCGACGGCGCGATGGAGATCATTGACCAGACGAGGCTGCCGGCCGTCTTCGAGGTCATTCGCCTCTCGACGGTCGACGCGGCGATCGACGCGATCCGGCGGCTGGCCGTGCGGGGCGCCCCCGCGATCGGAGTCTGCGGCGCGCTCGCGATGGTGCTGGGCCTCGACGAGGCACGTCCAGCCTCGCGCGGCGAGGCGCTCGAGGTCCTCGACGACCTCGCGACGCGCGTTGGCTCGGCGCGGCCGACGGCCGTCAACCTGTCGTGGGCGGTGCGCCGGGTGCGCGACGCGGCGGCGGGCGCTCCGGACGCCGCGGCGATCCGCGAGGGCGCGCTGGGCGAGGCACTCGGCATCCTCGAGGAGGATCGGGAGGCGTGTCGCCGCATCGGTGAGCACGGCCGCGCCGAGCTGGCCTCGGCCAGCCGAATCCTCACCCACTGCAACGCGGGCCGGCTGGCAACCATCGGCTGGGGCACGGCGCTCGGCGTCGTGTACGCGAAGGCTGCGGCGGGCGAGCGCGTGTCGGTCTACGCGTGCGAGGCGCGGCCCCTCCTCCAGGGAGCGCGGCTCACGGCGTGGGAGCTGATGGACGCCGGGATCGACGTCACGCTCATCGCCGACAGCGCGGCCGCGCCGCTCCTTCACGCCGGCCGGGTGGACGCGGTGATCGTGGGCGCCGACCGAGTCGCCGCCAACGGCGACACCGCCAACAAGATCGGCACGTTCGGGATCGCGCTCGCGGCGAAGCATGCGGGCGTCCCGTTCTACGTCGCGGCGCCCGGCTCGACGTTCGACCTCGCCACCCCGTCGGGCGAGGGGATCGTGATCGAG
Source organism: Candidatus Limnocylindrales bacterium (assembly GCA_038214375.1). Lineage (GTDB taxonomy): Bacteria > Chloroflexota > Limnocylindria > Limnocylindrales > CSP1-4 > CTSoil-043. The sequence continues at coordinate 35,545 of JBBQRX010000009.1, read as the reverse complement.
GAGCGACCGGCCGACGAGGTCCGGACGTGGCAGGGTCTGTTCGCGGCCCCGCCCAACGTCCCGGTGTGGAACCCGGCGTTCGACATCACGCCCCATGCGCTGGTCACGGCCTGGATCACCGACGTCGGCGTGATCCGGCCCCCGTTCGTCGAGCTGGCGGGCATCCCGCGGGGGGCGCCCGCGCCCGAAGCGACGGCCGTGCGCACGTCCCTGGCAGCCCGAGCGGCTTTATGAGCGTGCCGTCGTCCTGGAGCGAGGCACGGGAGCACGTCCTGCTGTTCGCCCAGCGACTGCTCGCCGAGCGGCTCGTCTACTTCACGGCGGGCAACGTCAGCATGCGGATCCCGGACGACCCGGAGCTGGTCGCGATGACCCCGGCGAGCACCCCGTACGACACGATGCGACCCGGGGATGTGGTCATCGTGCGCCTCGACGGGCGGGTCGTGGAGGGCGCGCTCCGGCCGACGAGCGAGCTGCCGCTGCACACGCTGACCTATGTGCGGCGACCGGACGTCGGCGGGATCGTCCACACGCACAGCGCCGCGGCGATGGCCGCGGCGGCGATGGGCATCGCGCTCCCGCCGATCCTCCACGGCCTGGTCGCTGCCTGCGGCGGGGGCATCGTCACGGCGCCGTACGCCCGGGGTGGGACCGCCGAAGTCGCCGCGCTGACCGCCGACGCGCTGCGCGACCGCAGCGCGTGCCTGCTTCGCAACCACGGCGTGCTCGCGATCGGGCCGACGGTGGACCACGCCTACAACGCCGCGTCCGTGGTCGAAGGCGTGGCGGACGCCTATCTGCGGGCGCGAGCCTTCGGACCGGTCCCCGAGATCGCGCCCGACGAGGTGGACCGGATTCGCCGCGAGCAGTGGTCGCCCGCGTGGGCGGCGATCCCCACTGCGGCCACGCACGGAGGCTAGGGGTCCCGGCTCCCGACGCGGGCCCGCGCCCGGGCACGTCCGCCCGGATGACGGACGGTCATGACGGCGCGGCAGGCCGGCCTGACAATGCCGCCGTTCCGCGCACGAACGGCATTCTGCCGTGCACGCCACCCGGTGGCACGGCAGCGCGGCCCGTGCGAAGTCTCGAGGCAAACCCACGATGTTGACCGACCGCCCCTCCGCAGTGTCCGCGTCGCGCGTCCCGGTCCGCTGTTCGGACTGTCTCCTGCCATTCGACCCGCGGGACTCGCACCGCCAGCTGCGGACGCTCGACGGAACGCTGGCGCTTTGCAGCGACTGCACCTGGCGGCTCGAGCACCCGGGCGACGCGCGGCGCGACTGATCGCCCGAGGACCACGCTTCGGCCCCGGCTCCTGACGCGGGTCACGACCGCGGCGTGCCCGGGCTCCGGAGGCCGACTGGGTGAGCGGCTTCGGGAGCCCGTGACCCGGACGGTGGCCGGTCGGGGCCGGCCGCGTGGCGTAGAGTGCGCTCGGGCGACGGCACCCGCGTGAGGCCGCACACCTTCGAGGGGAGTCCATGGAAGAGCAGGACGTTCGTGACCGCGCCGAGGCGCTCTGCGCCGCGGTGGTCGCCGGTGACATCGACCGGGTGATCGAGGACTTCAGCCAGGAGCTGCGGCACAACCTCGGGGAGGTGCTCGCGCTCCTGCCCCTGCCCGCGACCGCGGCGAGCATCGAATCGATCGAGCGCGGCGGCGGCTCCGGCTACACCGTTGTCCTTCGTCTCGTCGGCGAGACCGAGGAGGTCCAGGTCCAGACGCGCTGGAAGGACCGGGACGACCACGTGACGCTCATCGAGGCGAGCCACCTGAGCCGCACGATCCCGGTCGCGGAGGACAGCGACGACGAGGCTTCGGGAACCGCCGAGGGCGACGCCGCGAGCTGATCGTCCGCGCCGGCCGGTCGCCGAAGCCTCGGCTCGTGGAGCCGCTCGGCGGGACCTGGGCCTGGCGGAATCGGCCGGCCGCGCGCCTAGCGTGCCGTTTCGAGCAGCGCGGCGGCCAGCTCCGCGAAGCCGCCGAGCGCCGGATCGGACGACGCATCGGCGCGCAGCTGGATGCAGACGCTGTCGGCACCGGCGTCGAGGTGAGCCCGCACGCGACCGACGATCGCGTCGACGTCGCCCGAGACGACGACCGCGTCGATGAGGCGGTCGCTGCCGGTCCCGCCGAGGTCGTCATCGCCCCAGCCGAGACGTCGGAGGTTGTTCGCGTAGTTGGGCAGGGCCAGGTAGTTCTTCGCGAAGGCGCGCGCGATTCGCCGCCCCTCGGCAGGATCGGCGGTGAGCACTGCCGTCTGCTCCACGACGAGACATGGCTCCACGCCCAGGTGCTGCCGGGCGAATGGCGTGTGCTCGACGGGGACGAAGTACGGATGCGCGCCGTCAGCGCGCTCGGCGGCGAGCTCGAGCATGCGCGGCCCGAGCGCGGCGAGCACGACCGGCACGGGCGGCTGGGGCTCCGGGCCGCTGTAGGGTGTCGCGGCCATCGCGTCGAGGTAGGCACGCATCGTCTCGAGCGGTCGGCCGTAGGTGCCGCCACGCGTCGCGACCGAAGGCGCGTGGCTTACTCCGATGCCGAGGACGAAGCGGCCCGGGTACGCCTCACCCAGCGTCCTGGCCGCGTTGGCCATGGCCATGGGATCGCGGGCGTGGATGTTGGCGATGCCCGAGGCGACGGCAATCCGCTCGGTCGCGGCGAGCAGGATCGCAGCGTGGCTGAAGAGCTCCTTGTTGCCGAGCGTCTCGGGGATCCAGACGGCGGGATATCCGAATGCCTCCAATCCACGGGCAGCTGCGCCGGCGTCGCTCGCTCCCAGCCGCTGCAGCGCCCAGCTCCAGACTCCGGCCGGCCCGAGCATCGCCGCCAGCCGGCGTCCTCCGTATCCGCCTATTCCGCTCATCGACGCAACTCCTCCGGGTCGGCTGCTCGCCGCAGGCCGTTTGCCCGTCGAAGCGTAGCGACTCACCGCGAGAGGCGCGGTCCCGGTTCGTCAGGCGAGAGAGAGGACTCGCAGCCCGAATGCGCCGCTGGGGGCGGTCACGATCACCCGGTCACCGGGCCGCGCGCCCATGAGTGCCCGGCCGACGGGCGACGTGCTGCTGATGCGCCCCTCGGTGGGCGATGCTTCGTGGCTGCCGACGATCGTGTACGTCTCCTCGCCGTTGTCGTCCTCGACGGTCACGGTCGTGCCCAGGCTGACGTGGCTCGTGGACGAGCCCTCGATCCGGACGGCGTCCCGCAGGAGCACGGTCAGGTGCTCGATCCGGCCTTCGAGGATCGACTGCTCCTTCCGCGCGGTCTCGTATTCGGCATTCTCCCGGAGGTCGCCGAGCTCGCGGGCGGCGGCGATCCGGGCGATGACGACCGGCCGCTCCACGGTGGTGAGCTGCTCGAGCTCGGCGCGAACGCTGACGATGCCGCTCGAGGAGAGGTAGACAGTGCTGCTCATGGTCGGGGATCTCCGGGGCGCGCGGGACGAGGACGAACACTGGGCCCGCCAGTCTGACAGGTGGCCCGGGAGCATGCCCGCAAGACCCCTGGCGGGCTACCAGGAAGGTTCGACTGGCTCCAGCGGACGTGCGTGCCGTCGCCGGTCGGCGAGCTCCGGCCGGGGCCCGACCCCCGAGCGTCCTGGGCTACGCCTTCCCCTCGAGCAACTGCTCGGCGAGGAAGAGGTTGATCCCGCTGTCGATCAGGTCGAGCAGCTCGCGGATCGTGCGCTCCTCCTCGACCTGCTCCTCGATGAACCACTGGAGGAACTGGAGGCTGCGGTGATCGGCGGCGGTCTGCGCTGCGCTGGCCAGCGCGTCGAACTGGCCGGTGACGCGGAGCTCGCTCTCGAGGGCGGCCCGGACCGCTTCCCGCGCGGAGGCATACCGCGTCGTACCCGGTCCGAGGGCGGGCAGGTCGAATGGCACTCCGTTGTCGACGAGGAACGTGATGATCTTCGAGGCGTGCTGGGCCTCTTCGAGGGACTGGGCGCGGAACACGGCCGCCCACTTCTTGAGGCTCTGCGCCTCGAAGTAGAGCGAGATCCCGTAATACGCCTGGTGGGCGTTGAGCTCGTTCCCGACCTGGGCAATGAGCAGGTCGCGGACCTCGTCGCTGATCATGGCGATCCTTCTCCCCTTCGGCGCTTTTGGATCGAGGATACCGTCGATCAACGGACGATGCGGGGGCGCGGCGTCGCGGCGCCCGCTTGTCGCCCTCGGCGCCGGTCGGCACCCGCTCGTCGCCGCTACAGTTCGCGGGATGCCAGCCACGTCGCGACGGAGGGCGCTCCTGCTCATCTGCGCCGTCGCCGTCGCGGTGGCCACGAACTACACGATCCAGGGCCCGGTCCTCGGGCTGATCCGGGCCGAGTTCGGTCTGTCGTCTGCGGACGCGGGGGCCATCGCCACCGCGTTCTTCGCGGGGGCCGCGTCGACGATGCTCGCGGGTGGGGCCATCGCCGATCGGATCGGCACGCGGCCTGCAGTGACCCTGGGGTTCCTGCTCGTGGCGATCGGCAACCTCGGCACGGGCCTGCTGGCACCTACGTTCCCGGCCCTGCTCGCATGGCGCGTCCTGGGCGGCCTCGGATCAGGCTTCGGGTTCGCCGCCGGCGCCGCGTACACGCGCTCGATCTTCGACGATCGCGGCCGCCACCTGGCGCAGGGCCTCTACGGCGCGGCGTTCCTGCTCGGGTCCGGGATCACCCTCGCCTACATCCCGATCCTGGCCGGCCCATCGGGAGACTGGCGGCTCGCCTTCACGCTCTCCGCCCTCGCGGTGGCGGGGGTCTGGGTGGTGTGGACGCTCCTTGCCCCGGGTGAGCCCCGGACGCCGGCGGTCAGCGGGGCGCTGGACGCACTGATCGTGGCGCTTCGCGAGCGCAACACATGGCTGCTCGCCCTGAGCCACATGTGCGGCTTCGGGATGGCCATCGTGGTCAGCACGTGGGTCACGCTCTACCTGGAAGACGCCTTCCGACTTTCACTCGCCGCGGCCGGCCTGCTCGGCTCGCTGACGCTGGTCACCGGCATCCTCTCCCGCGCATCGGGCGGCGCGATCCTCGAAGCGGGGCTGGGGCCGGTCCGCCTCGTCCGGGCCGGGCTCGCGCTCGCCGCCGCCGGCCTCACGATTGTCGCGCTGGCGCCGACGCTGCCGGTCGCGATCGCGGGCCTCATCGTCACGGGCCTCGGCGTCGGGTTCCCGTACGCGGCGGTCTTCAACGGCGCCGCGGCGAGCGCCCCGATGAGCCCCGCCTCGGCCCAGGCGATCGTGGGCTGGGGCGGCCTGCTCACGGCGATCTTCGGTCCTCCCCTCGTCGGCACCCTGCTCGACGCGACCGGAAGCTTCACGGCGGGGTTCCTTGCCCTCGCCGCGATCGTCGTGGCGATCCTCGCCCTGACGTCGCTGATCCGCCCGTTCGACCTGGCGACCGTCGAGACGGAGTGATCAACCGGGGGCCGGCACCGGGCGCCCGAGACGGTCGTCGAGCCGCACGCCGTCCGCGACCTATGGGGTGATGTCGATGATCCCCTTCATGCCGGCCTCGTAGTGGCCGGGCTCGTGGCACGCAAACGCGTACGGGCCAACGCTGCCGAAGGTGTAGGTCATGTAGTCGACGTGGAGCGGCTCGATCTTGTCCGCCTCCTTGACGATCTGGCCATCCACCTGGTCGAGCGCGACGCGGTCGGCAGGCCCGACCTGGAACTCGTGGGTCACGCTCGACCCGACGTTGGGAAGCACGAACAGGATCGTCTCGCCGGGTGTCACCGAGACCTCGGTTGGGACGAACTCGAGGTGGTCGTCCATCCTTAGGACGATCATCCGCGGGCGCGTCACGGTCCCGATCCACGGGCTGGCCGGGACGACGTTCACGAAGCCGATCATCCCGTTCTCGAAGTGGCCGGGCGCATGGCAGGCGTACGCGTAGGGGCCGGTCCCGGTGAAGGTGTACGTCAGGGTCTTGGTGGACCCGGCGACGATGCCCGCAACCTCCGGCACGCTCGGCACGTCGTCGAAGACGTCCTTCATCGGCCCGACCTTGAACTCGTGCTCGGCTTTTCCGCTGTTCGTGACGCGGAAGGTGATGGTCTCCCCCTGCTGGACCGAGACGACGGTCGGATCGAAGAGCAGCAGGTCGGTGACGCTGATCCTGATGACGCGCGGCCTGGCCTTCGTGCCCGCGACGAACCCGGGCTGGCCCGGATCGGGAGGACCCGGCTGCGGCGGGGTCGCGCTCGCCGATGGCCCCGGGGACGCCGCGGGAGACGGAGCGGCAACACCGCTCGCGCTCGGGCTCGCGCCAGCGCTCGGGCTCGCGCTCGGGCTTGGGCCAGCACTCGGGCTCGCGGCCCCGCTCGGGCCCGGGCCCGCGCTGGTGCCCGGCGAGGCGGATCCGGCAGGCGAGGCGGATGCGGCGGCTCCGGCCACCTGGCCGCCGGCCGGTGGGAAGGTCCAGGACGGCGCGGCCGCGCTCGTGCAACCGGCGAGGACGAGCGCCAGCGCGATGCCGCCGAGACGCAGACGCTGCGGCAGGATCCGACCCCCCATCGTGCTCATTCCTCCAGGTGACCCTTCGTGCGCAGCGAGCATCATCTCGCCGGCGTCAGGGTACGCGGTCCGTGCGATTGTTGGGGAGGCCAGGTCCGGCCGGGCGCCTCCTGGTGACGAACGGCAATGACGCGCGAAGGCGGCGAGTCACCCGACACGCGACGCCGCACGCTCCTGCTGCGGTGCGCCAGGCTCTGCGAGGAGCCCGAGCGCGACCAGGTCCTCACGAAGGGCGAGCGGGGTGGTGAAGCGCAGCCCGCGCATCCCCAGCTCGGCGGCGACGGCAAGGTTCGGCTCGAGGTCGTCGATGAAGATCGCCGATCGCGGGTCGAGCGAATACCGTTCGAAGAGGACCTCGAAGAGGCGCGGGTCGGGCTTGGCGATGTGCTCCTCCCCCGAGACCACGATCCCGTCGAAGACGCCGAGGAAGGGAAACCGCTCCTGGGCGACCGGGAACGTCTCCGCTGACCAGTTGCTCAGCGCGTAGATCGGCACGCCGCGCTCGCGGAGCTCGTGGAGGATGGACACCGTGCCCTCGATCGCGCCACCCAGCGTCTCGGGCCACCGCTCGTGGAACGCGACGATGCGCTCCCGCTCCTCGGGGTGGTCGCGAACGAGGCCGGCGACGCCTTCGACAAACGGGCGTCCCGCGTCCTGGCGCGCGTTCCAGGCAGGAGTGCAGACGGTTGCGAGGAACGACTCCATCGCCGCCTCATCGCCGGCGAAGAGCTTCCGGTAGAGGTGCCGGGGATCCCAGTCGATCAGCACGCCACCGAGGTCGAAGACGACTGCCGACGGAAGGCCACCGTTGGGCGGGACGGATGATGGATGCATGCCCGCATTGTGGCGCGCCCGGCGCGTGCCCGACGCGGACCGTGTCCGCGGGTACCCCCGGGCTGCCGGCAAGGGTCCCGATGGCGGGATCGCGGTCGCCGCTCTACCCTGACCGCGATGTCCCCTGCTCGCCGCCCGACCCGCAGCCTCGCGCTCGCGGTGCTGGCTGCCTGCCTCTGGCTCACGGCAAGCCCGATCGCCGGCGGCGTCGCCGTCGGGGCCGAGCCTGCCTTCGTCGCAGGCGCTGCGCGATCCCTCGTCGCATCCGCGCACCCGCCATTGCGGGAGGTGCTGCGCCAGCCGCTGTGGCAGCTCGCGGCCGGGCGCCTCCCGGCAGGTGAACGGCAACGCCTCGTTGCCGGGCTGGTGGTCGACGACCGGTCGACCGGCGCCCCGATCGCGGTGGCGATCGAGCTCGCCGCGCCGGCTGCGAGCCCGACGCTCGATGCCCTCGCGGCCGCGGGCGCTCGCGTGGTCAACGTCGCCGCGCGGTCGGTCGAGGCGTACGTCGCGAGCGACCGGCTGGTGTCCGTCGCGAGTGTCGACGCCGTCCGGGCCATCCGCCCGATCCGGCGGCGGCCCGCCGCCAGGTCCATCAGCCCGGCCGCGACCCTCCACCAGTCGGCTGCCTGGCAGACCGCGGGCCTGACCGGCACCGGCGTGAAAGTCGGGATCATCGACGGCGGATTCGCCGGGATGACCTCCCGCCTCGGGATCGACGTGCCCGCCGCCGTCCACGCGCACTGCTACACGGCCGTGGGGTCCTTCTCCACGAGTCTCGCTGCCTGCGCCAACGGCGAGACCCACGGGACGGCCGTCGCGGAGGCGATCTTCGACATGGCACCGGGCATCGACCTGTACGTCGCCGATCCGATCTCGTCGCTCGACGAGCAGCGCGCAGTCGCCTGGATGACCGGGCACGGGGTCCGGATCGTCAACGCGTCGTTCTTCTCTGGCCTGATCTTCGAGGGGCCGGGCGACGGCACCTCGCCGTACGGCGATTCGCTCTACGGGCTGGTGGACCAGGCGGTCCGCGCCGGCGCGCTGTGGGTCAATGCCGCCGGCAACGCAGGCGACTCCGGGTGGACCGGCCCGTGGAGCGACGCCGACAGCAACGGCCTGCTCGACTTCGCCCCGGGCGTCGAGACGAACACCATGACGCTGGGGGCCGGCGCCGACGTGACCGTGGCGATCCGGTGGGCCGATCCGTGGGGCGCCTCCACGAACAACTACAACCTCGAGCTGTACTCCGGGTCCACCCTGGTCGCCTCGTCCACGGATCTGCAGGCAGGCGCGGGTGACCCCTTCGAGGTCATCGAGTACCAGGCGCCGACCGCGGGCACGTACGGCATCCGGATCCGGCGCGTGTCGGGCGCGCCGACGTCGAGGATGCAGCTCCTCGTGGGCACGAGCGAGGACGTCAGGCTCGCCCACCAGGTCGCGGAGGGCACCCTGCCAACCCCGGCGGACGGCGCGAACCCGGGGATGCTCGCCGTCGGCGCGGTGAACGTCGGGCGGCCGAACGAGATCGAGCCGTACAGCTCGCGCGGCCCCACGCTCGACGGGCGGGCGAAGCCGGACCTCGTGGCCGCCGACTGCGCCCCCACAACCCTCGACAACCCGTTCTGCGGCACGAGCGAGGCCGCTCCATTCGTGACCGGCGCCGCGGCGCAGGTCCTCCAGGCGCGCCCCACGATGACCCCGGTCCAGCTGGCCAACTGGCTCCGCTCGCACGCGATCCCGCTCGGGAGCCCCGCCCCGAACTCCACGTTCGGCGCAGGCCGGCTCGACCTCGGGCCGCTCCCGTTCGAGGCCGCGGCCGGCATGACATTCGATGTCCCGCCAACCGGCGCGATCGCCGGCGCGCCGCTCACCGGACAAGCGGTGGTGAGCCTCGTGGACGCGGCCGGCCTCCTGGTCGCGGCAGGTCCCGGCAGCGCGGCGAACGTCTCGATCTCGCTCGAGGCGAACGCGGCGGGCGCCACGCTGGCCTGCCCCGGCGGCCCGACGCGCACGGCCGTCGCGGGCGTGGCGTCCTTCGCCGGCTGCTCGGTCGATCGCCCGGGGAGCGGCTACGTGATCCGTGCCGAGTCGGCCGGTCTGCCGCCGGTCTCGTCGCCGCCCTTCGACATCCTCGACGCGGGGTCGGCGCTCCCGCTGACGCTCGTCGCGGGCCCGACGACGATCACCATCGGCGGCGCCGCGGCCCTGACCGCGCGATTCGCAGCGGCCCCGGTAACGGCGGACCGGGCGCTCGAGATCGAGCGATCCCTCGATGGCGTCCACTGGTCATCGGCCGGCGTCCGGGGGGCGACCGACGCGACCGGCCGGCTGACCATCAGCGCCGGGCCGACCGTGACCGGCTGGTATCGGGTCCGCTTTGCGGGCGCCGCCGACCTGGCCGCGGCCACGAGCTACCCGGTCCGAGTCGTCGTCCGGCAGTCGATCGCGCTCGCAGCCTCGGTGCGCCCGACACGGACGATCGCACGGGGCACGACGGTCGCGTTCACCTCGACCGTGCGACCCGTGGATGCCGGGATCCCGCGCGCCACCGTGGCCTACGTTGTCTATCGCCGCGTCGGAACCGCCTGGGTGGTCTACCGGCGCGTCTCCGTGACGGCCGACACGAGCGGCCGGGCACGGCTGGCGTGGCGGTTCGCCATCCGGGGGTCCTGGTACGTGCGCTCATCGGCCGCTGCCACGACCTCCAACGGATCGAGCGGGTGGAGCGCGATCGCCCGGTACGACGTCCGATAGCGGCGGTCCCCGCGCCTCCGGTCGCCGGCGCTATGCTCGCGACGATGACCGACCGACGCCTCGCCCGGTGGATGCGAAACGCCGAGGCTTCGCTCCTCCTCGAGAGCTTCTTCATCGCCGCCGTCGTCTCGTTCCTTGCGATCCGAGCCTTCCTCGCCGTCGCGGGATACCCGCAGCTGGGGGCGAACGGGATCCACATTGCCCACCTGCTGTGGGGCGGCCTCCTGATGCTCGCCGCCCTGCTGCTCCTGCTCGCCTACCTCGACCGCTCCGTCCACCACGTCGCGGCCGTTGTCGCGGGCCTGGGCTTCGGGACCTTCGTCGACGAGATCGGCAAGTTCGTGACCGCCGACAACGACTACTTCTTCCGGCCGGCCGTGGCCGTCATCTACGTGACCTTCGTGGCGACGTTCCTGGTTGCTCGCACGCTGATCGGCCGCAGGCACCTGCGTCCGAACGAGGCGCTGGCGAACGCGCTCGCTCTGCTGGCGGGCACGCTCGACCGGCCGATCGAGCCCGACGACCGGGCACAGATTCACCGGCTCCTCCGGCAGGCGAACCCGGACTCGGAGCTGACCGTGCTGCTGCGGCGATACGTCGCCGGGCTGCCCGGGATCCCGGACACCGAGTCGCCGATCGAGCGCATCCGCCGAGGGCTCGGCGACGCCTACGAGGCGGTGATGGCGAACCGGTGGTCCGAGGCGGCGCTGGTGGTCGGGGTGATCATCTACGCCGCGTTCGCGGTCATCGGCGTGCTCGTGGTCACGACGGCGATCCCGGCGCCCGGCGCCGCCGCGACGTCCGCGTCCGCGACGGCGGCCCAGCTCGTCTCGACGCTGGCGGGTGCCGTCCTCGTCGGGCGCGGCATCCTGAGCCTCCATCACTCGCGCGCAACCGCCTTCCGGTGGTTCATGCGGGGGCTCCTGGTCTGGATCCTCGTCACCCAGGTGTTCGTCTTCTACAGCTCGCAGCTGGCGGGCCTGGGCGGGCTCGGCATCGACCTCGTGGCGTACGGGAGCCTCCGCTTCGCTCTCGCCCGGGAGGTCGGCGCCGCGGCCGCTCGAATGGAGTAGGCGGACGCGCGACCCCGCGCCGGCTTCACGCCTCGGCGGTAGCCGATTCCGCCTTCAGGACCGCGGCGATCCCGGCCGCCCACTCGCGGACGTCGGCCCAGGAGCGGAAGTCGCCCTCCGGTGCCCGCTCCGCCTTGAGGATGACCTTCTCGCCGAGCCCGAGCCCGGCCTTGTCGACCTTGCCGGGGAAGACCCGGTGGCCGCGCGCGTGGGTCGCCTCGATCATCTCCGCGATGTCGGCCGGCTCCTCCTCGGGCTTCGGAGGCTCCCCGATCGGGCCGCTGGAGAAGAGCCAGACCGGCCGCGACGCGAGGGCGGCCGAATGGCGCTCGACGAGGTTCTTCGCGGTGTCCATCCAGTGGCCGACGTAGATGCCGCTGCCCAGGATCACGGCGTCGTAACCGTCGAGGGTGGTAACGGAATCGGGCGCCAGGACGACGGCCTCCAGGCCGGCCTCGCTGAGCGTCTCGCCGATCGCCTGCGCGATCTCTGCGGTCGCGCCGTGCCGTGAGGCGGCGCTGACGAGGACCTTCATGGTCGTGTACCTCGTGGGATGTCCGTCCGACCCCCTGGAACGGAGACCCGGACTGCCTGCATCGTCCACCCTACGGGGCCTGTTCCGGCGTCGCGGAGAGCCGAACGTCCCGAAGAGGGGCGCCGGTCGGGATGGCCTGCGCGGCGCCCCGACCGCTCTTTGACGCGATGCTCAGGCGGTTGCGGCGGGCTCGACTGCCGGCGCCGCGACCTCGTCCCCATCGCCGCGGGCGGAGAGGAGCTGGTAGAGGATGATCGCGGTGAGCGTGGCGGTGCCGATCCCGCCCATCTCGAAGTCGCCGATCTTGACCGTGAAGTTGCCCGCGCCCATGGTGAGCGCCGCGGCCACGGTGATCAGGTTGCGGCTCTTGCTGAAGTCGACCTTGTTCTCGCCCCAGATCCGGGCGCCCGTCGCGGCGATCAGGCCGAAGAGGACGATCGCCAGGCCGCCGAGGACCGCCCACGGGATCGTGCCGATCAGGGCGCCGAACTTCGGCGAGAAGCCGAGCGCGATCGCCACGATCGCCGCGATCACGAAGATCAGCGTCGAGTAGATCTTCGTGACGGCCATCACGCCGATGTTCTCGGCGTAGGTGGTGACGCCGGTCCCGCCCCCGAAGCCCGCGACCATCGTCGCGATGCCGTCGCCGAGGAAAGCCCGGCCCAGGTATGGATCGAGGTTGCGACCCGTCATCGCGCCGACCGCCTTGATATGGCCAAGGTTCTCCGCCACGAGCACCAGGGCGACCGGCGCAATCAGCGTGATTGCGTTCAGCGAGAACGTCGGCGCGGTGAAGTTGGGCATCCCGATCCAGGCCGCGTCGCCGAGCTTCGCGAAATCGATCGCCGGGCCCATGCCCAGCCCGTTCGCCAGCAGCAGGTACGCGACGTAGCCGATCACGCCGCCGAGGAGGATCGGCAGCCTGCGCAGGATCCCGGGCGCATAGACCGCGACGGCGGCCACGCTCAGGACGGTGAAGAGGCCGATGAGCTGGTTGAACGAGGTCGTTGCCGCGTCCTTGCCCGCGAGGTCGGCGATCGCGACCGGGGCGAGGTTGAGGCCGATGACCGCCACGACCGCGCCGGTCACCACGGGCGGCATCAGCCGCTCGATCCAGCGGTAGCCGACCGCCATCACGATCACGCCGACCATCGCGTAGAGGGCGCCCGCCGCGATGATGCCGCCAAGCGCGACCCCGAAGTTGGGCGTGCCGCCGGAGGCGAGCCCGCTCGCGGCATTGACGACGGCGATGAACGCGAAGCTGGAGCCGAGGTAGCTGGGCACGCGCCCGCTCACGATCACGAAGAAGATGAGCGTCCCGATGCCCGAGAAGAGGATCGCGGTGTTCGGGTCGAACCCCATCAGGATCGGCGCGAGCACGGTCGCGCCGAACATGGCGAAGATGTGCTGGAGCCCGACCGCGATCGTCTGCCCCCACGGAAGCCGCTCGTCCGGGGCGATGATCCCTTCGCGCTTCAGGGTCCAGTGAAATGGGCGGGTCGGTCCACCAGCGTCCATGCGCGTCCTCCTGGGCACGTCGAGCCCGGGTCCGGGTCACCGGGCCATGCAGGGCAGGTTGGGGGGGGGACGCGCCGGTGCGCAGCGTCGCATGTTGCGGCGCCGATTTCACGGCAATCCTGCATGCCCCGTCGCGCGCTTTATGCTTTCGCCCATGGTGCTGCTCCAGATCGAGAACGCCGGCGACCTCGTGGCCCCGGTCGTCATCGCGGCCCTCGACGGCTGGGTGGACGCGGGCGGTGCGGCCACCGCAGCCGCCGGCCGGGTGGCGGAACGCGGCGTTCGCATCGCGACGTTCGACGACGACCGGCTCTACGACTACCGCGCGCGGCGGCCGACCCTGGACATCGTGGACGGACGTCCGGCGAAGCTGGACTGGCCCGAGCTGCTGTTCCGGCGGACGAAGGTCGGCGAGCGCGACGTCCTCGTCCTGACGGGACCGGAGCCGGACTTCCACTGGCGGGAGCTTTCGGCGTCGGCGGTGGAGCTCGCCCGCCGCCTCGGCGTTGCCGAGTGGATCAGCCTGGGCGCCATCCCGGCTGCCGTGCCCCACACGCGCGACGTCCCGATCCTCGGCACCGAGTCTGCGCCCGGCCTGCTCCGCGCAAACGTGACACCCGGCCCGGACGGCATCCTGCGCGTCCCGGCCGCGGCCATCTCGGTCCTGGACCACGCGGTGGCGCGGGCGGGCATCCCTGCCGTCGGCTACTTCGCCCAGGTGCCGCACTACGTGACGGGCCCGTACCTGCCGGCGGCGGTCGAGCTGCTCCGGGTGCTGAGCCGCCACCTCGGCCACGAGGTGGCACCCGGCCCGCTGCGGGACGAATCGCGCCTGGTGCTGGAGCGTCTCGACGCGGCGACGGCCGCCGACGAGGGGACCCGGGCCTACGTCGAGCGGCTCGAGGCGACCGTGGACGAGGCGCGCCGTCCGTCCGGCGACGACCTCATCTCCGAGATCGAGCGGTTCCTCCGCGAGAGCGGCCAGGACGGCGGGAGGGATGCGGGCGGGCGGTCCGCCTGAGTCCAGCCGCGGGCGACGTCAGCTCCCCGCCGCGCTCCGGATCAGCGGGAGTGCCGCTGCGATCGGGACCGCGAAACCGACGCCCTGCGCGTTGCTGGCGCTCGCGGTGACGATGCCGATCACCTTCCCGGCCGCATCGAAGAGCGGGCCGCCGCTGTTCCCGGGGCTGATCGCCGCGTCGGTCTGGATCAGGCCGCTCAGGTGGATCGTGCGCCGGGAGGTGCCGTCCCGCACGTCGATCGAGCGGCCGAGGCCGGAGACGATCCCCTGGGTGATCGTGTCGGAGAAAGTGCCGAGCGGGCTGCCGATCGCGATCGCGACCTCGCCGACGGTGAGCGCCGTTGAGTCCCCGAGTGCGAGGGGAGTCAGACTGCCGGCCGAGACGCGTACCAGGGCAAGATCGAGCTGCGGGTCGGTCGCGACGACGGTCGCTCCGACCTGGCGGCCGTTCTCGAACTCGACGTTGATCGTGGTCGCGCCCTTGATGACGTGGTTGTTCGTGAGGATGAGCCCGTCGGCAGAGACGACGAACCCGGACCCGCTGCCTGTCGAGCCGGCGCTGCCGGTGAACGGATCGAAGACACCCGCCTGCTCGGTGGCTATGGTCACGACGGATGCTGCGGCATCGGTGGCCACGCGCGTCGCGACGTCCACGCCACCGGCGGCCGCAAGTGTCCCCTGGGCCGGCGGCGTCGCCCCAGGCGTGGCTGCGGCCGCGGTTGCGGTCGCCGCAGGCGCGACCGCCGCGCCGGAGGCGCCGAGCTGGAGCGCCGCGAACGTCATCCCCGACGAGAGCACCGCCGACAGCGCCGCGGCCAGCACGACCAGTCGAGCGCCGGTTGCGCGCGACGGACGGTCGGGTGGGCTCGGCCGGGTCGGTGGGTTCGGCCACGTGGCGGCCGCCTGCCCGTCGAACGGTGGCTGGGCCGCGGGCGGCGTCCACGCGGCGTCGGACGCCGCCGCGTCCGGCGTCGCGGCCGCGGGCGGCTCCGGGTCGGCGAGCCGGGCGGCCTCCGTGACGGGCGCCGGGTCCGCGAGGTGCACGGGCTCGGCAGGGGACGACGGCTCGAGGGAGTCCACGGGAGCCGCCTCCGGCTCCGGGGCGATGTGGTTCGGCTGGTCCAAAAGGGGCTCCTGTCCGGGCGATGCGTTGGCGGTCCGCCCCGTCCCGTCACGTTGTATACCCAACGCCTGAAAAACGCCTGAACCCCGCGGGCCGTGTGCCGCGTCGAGGCGGCCCGGGCACCCAGGCGCCACCGTTCCGTTCAGGGACTCGCGAGCCAGGCGTTGCGGAGCGCCGCGTTCGCCGCGCCGGGGGACCCTTCGAAGCCGATCGTCCACATGCCGGTCCCGAGCAGGCCGAGCTCGCGGAACCGGCGCCACTTTGCGGCCAGCGCGCGCGGGTCGTCGAGATAGAGCTGGACCCACGACCCGTTCTCCTGCCAGGCCGCCCAGGTCACGCGCTGGACCGGATCCCAGCGTGGCGTGACCGTTGCGAGGATCGCGAGGCCACGTGCGAGCTGGATGTCGCTCCCCTGCCCGACCGTCGGCGCGTTGAGCGTGCCGCTTGCCGTGGGCCAGAGGTGCCCGTAGTACGGGACGCCCACGATCAGCCGGTCGGCCGGGACGCCGGCCGCTCGAAGCTGCGCGATCGTGTCGGCCACGTCGTACCCGGGGCCGCCGAGCGGCGCGTTGGAGCCCGCGCGTTTCGACCACCACCCGGCGTAGTGGTAGCCCATCAGGTAGATCGCATCGGCGGCGCCGGGCGCCACGAGCCCCCTGACGTCGTACGAGGAGAAGTAGCCGGTGATGGCCACCGTCAGCTGGAGGCCGGGCGCGGCGGCATCGAGCTCGACGCGGAGCTGCCGCACGAACGACGTGAAGGCACGGGCCAGGCCCGCCGGCACCGGCTCGAGGTCCACGTTGACCCCGTCCACGCCGCGGCGGACCACCTCGGCCGCGATCTCCCGGGCGAGCCGCCCCCGGCGAGCGGCGCTGCCGAGAAGCGCGGTCGTGACCGTCGACTCCGCCGGCGACCAGGAGAAGCGCGAGATCGACACCACGACGCGGGTGCCCGCAGCATGGGCCCGATCACGGACAGCGTCGAAGACCGGGGCATTCCAGGCGCGCCAGCGGCCGTCGCGCAGGAGCGCGCCGTCGGCCCCGGCCTGGAGGCTGAAGAACGCGAGCGTGGACACCGCCGAGAAGTCGAGCGTGTCGCGCGCGTACACGAGCTCCGGGACCGTGACGAACGCCATCACCTCGCCGCGCATCCCCTTGGCGGCGAACCCGAACCTGGCGGGGTCCTTCGGCGGAAGCGCCGCGGTCCCCACCGGCGAGCCGGCGGGCGACGCGACCGGCGAGGCTGCCGCGGACGCGACCGGCGAGGCTGGCGGGCCGGCCGGGATCGCGCTCGGCGCCCCGGTCGCGGCCTGCAGGCTCGGGGAGGCGCGCGGGGACGACGGGCCCGGTTGCTCGCCCGACCACGCGCTCGGCGGAGGCGTCGGGCTCGCCATCGCGGCGGGTTCCTGGGACCCGACCACCGCCACCGGCGAGGGGCCGCCGGCGCGCGCCTCGGGAGCGTGCCCCGATGAGCCGGTGAGGGCCGCCAGACCCGCGCCCACGAGGATGGCGGCCACCCCAAGCGGAACGAAGACCAGGAACCGCCGAGCAGGCGCGGCGCGCACCGGGCGCGAGGCTCCTACCCGCCGGCGCGGATGCGACGGCCCGCGATCGCCCCGATCAGCAGGAGAAGCAGAATGAGGCCGACGGTCGCAGCGGCCACGATGCTGTCGCGCAGGGGCCCCCGCGCCCAGGCCGAGTCCCGGGCCAGGGTCGCGTCCGCGGCGGCCGCACCAGGGCCGGCGGCCCCGCGAGGCCCGGCGGCCGTCGCCCCACCCGGCAGCGCATCCCAGCCGGCAGGCGACGCCGGAGGCGTCGCGTCGGGGAGTCGGCCGGCGACGAGGTCGCCGCGCGGCAGCGTCGGGCTCGCCGAGGCTACCGGAACGTCTCCGGGCGCGACCGGCGTGACCGTCGGAGCGGGCACGACGCCGTGGTCGTCCCCTGCCGGTGGAACGGCGGGCGGCGTCGGCGCGACGATCGGGCCCTGCGCAGGCGGCGTGGCGGGCTCATCCACGGGCGACACGGCCGCGTCGGGAACCGGGATCCCGAGCAGCTCCGGGAGGGTCACGAACGTGAACCCGCGCGCCCGGTACCGGGCGATCAGCGCGGGGAGGATGCGCGGCGTCACCGACGGACCCGCGTGGAGCAGGACGATGGACCCGGGCCGCCCGGCGCTCGCGTTTGCGAGGACGCTGGCGTCCGTGGCATGGGTGCTCGCGTCGCCGCCGGTCACATCCCATAGCACGATGGTGGGGAAGCCGGCCGCGACCGCCGCCGCGTCCGAGGCCGCGTCGTGGTAGCCGTACGGCGGGCGGAAGACCGGGATCATCGGCCGGCCGGTGGCCTCGAGCACGAGCCGGGCGTTGCGGGTCAGGTCGGCCTGCACCTGGCCCGGCGGCCGCGCCCGGACATCCTCGTGGAGGACCGTGTGGTTCCCGATCGGATAGCCGGCCGCCGCGATCGAACGCCACAGCTTCGGATCCCAGCGCAGGTACGCGCCGTTGACGAAGAACGTCGCGACCACGCCAGCCTGCTTGAGCTCACCGAAGATCTGGCGCACGTTGGCCGGGGCATACCCATCGTCGAACGTGAGCGCCACGACCCTGTGCGTCCGCGGGCCGTGGAACACGATCTGCGGCGGTTCCAGGACGCCATCGCCCGGCAGCGACACGGCAGGCGCATGCCCGGATGGGCCGCCGGCGATCGCCGACGGGACGCCGTCGACGCCTCGGGGACCGGCCGCCTCCGCCGGGCCCGCGGCCAGGGCGACCAGCAGAAGGAGGGGCGCAACGAGCGCAGCGCGGCGCAGCGGCGCACGGTCGCGGAAACAGGCACGGGAACCGGGGATCACGCGACAACGATAGTCGCTTGCGGCCGTGTCGCCCATCCCCGAGCGGTACCGAAATGGTTCCGGCAACGGTAAGCGACGGCCGCGGCATCCGGGGTTGCTCGACCGCGCGGGGCGGCGGGTCAGGCGACGGGGGTCGCCTCGATCGCCTGATCCGGCGGACGTCCACCAGCCGCCGTGACCTCTCGCATATCGAATGCGGCGAGCTCCGGGAACCCGCGGATGATGGCGACCAGGCCGGCAAGGCAGAGCAGCCCTCCACTCACGACCGCGAGCTGGGCGCCGGCCACGGACGCCACCGCGCTCGCCTCCACGTCCCCGAGCCGTGGGCCGCCGGTCACGACCAGGATGTGGATCGAGGTGATCCGCCCGCGCAGCTCGTCGGGCGTGAGCAGCTGGACGATCGCGCTGCGGAGGACGGCCGTGATGACGTCGGCCGCGCCGGCGGCGGCGAGGAAGAAGAGCGCGAGCGGGAAGCTGAACGTGCAGAGGCCGAACGCCGTGATCGCAAGCCCCCAGCCAGCGGATGCCCACAGGACGGCACGCCCGGTCCGCCGGACCCGCCCGACCCAGCCCGTCAGCAGCGCCCCGATCAGCGCCCCGGCGGCGGGGGCCGCGGCAAGCAGGCCGAGCCCGGCCGGCCCCACTCGGAAGACGTCGAGGGCGAGGACCGGGAAGAGGGCGATCGGCATCCCGAAGACCATCGCGTTGAGGTCCACGACGAACGTCCCGAGGATCGCCCGACGGCGCCGAGCGAAGCGCAGACCCTCCGCGATCGCCGCGAGGCTGGGCCGGACCGCCCCGTGGGCCGGAAGGATCGGGGCGATGAGGAGGAGCGCCCCGATGCTGGCCCCGAACGTGATCGCGTCGAAGACGTAGGCCGCCGCGATCCCGAGCGTCGCGAGGACCAGACCCCCGATCGCCGGCCCGACGACGCCCGCGAGCTGGAAGTTGAGCTGCCCCAGCGCGAGCGCGGCCGGCAGGCGCTCGCGCGGCACGAGCCGCGGCACCGCCGACGAGCGGGCCGGCTGGTCGATCGCGCCGAGACCGGCAGCCACGAACGCGACCGCGTAGATCGCGAGGACGGGGGGTGCCGGCAGCAGGGCCAGCGCGGCCAGCACCGCGCTGGTGGCCGCGAGGCCGGCCTGCGTCACCAGCAGCAGCTTGCGCCGGTCGACCGCGTCGGCGACGACGCCCCCGCCGAGCGAGAACGCCATGATCGGCACGACCTGGACGAGGGCCAGGGCCCCGATCGCAAGCGGCGTGCCGGTCAGGACGTAGAGCTGGTATGGGAGCACGATCGTGGTGACCTGGCGGCCGAGCCCGCTGACGACCTGGCCGATCCAGAGCATCCGGAAGTCACGGTCTCGTCGCAGCGGCTCCACGTCCACGATCAGCCGGCGCAGCCGGGCGCGGCGGCTGGCGGGCATAGTCGGCTGCGACATCGCGACATGATCGCACCCGTGACGGCACGAAGCCCGGCCTCGCAGCCGGGCTTCGTGCTCAGTTCGGGCCGGCCGGGGGCCGGCGGCGCGTGGTGTCCGGCGGGCCGACCCGCCAAGGTTCGTCTGCTACTTATCGTTCTCGGCTGCGTTGACGAGGACCGCCTGCGCCGCCGCCAGCCGCGCCACCGGGACCCGGAACGGCGAGCAGGAGACGTAGTTGAGGCCGATCGTCTCGCACTTGTGGATCGAAGCGGGATCGCCGCCGTGCTCGCCGCAGATGCCCACCTTGAGGTTGGGGCGCGTGGAGCGACCCTTCGTCACGGCCATCTGCATCTCGTCGGCGATCACGTCGTCCAGCGTCTGGAACGGGTTCTCCGGCAGGATCCCCTCCTCCACGTACTTGAGGAGGAAGCCGCCCTCGGCGTCGTCGCGGCTGTAGCCGAACGTCATCTGGGTGAGGTCGTTCGTGCCGAAGCTGAAGAATTCGGCGTGCTTCGCGATCTCGTCAGCGACCCACACGGCCCGTGGGATCTCGATCATCGTGCCGAACTTGAAGTCGATCTGCTCGCCCGCTGCGGCGACGACGGCTTCCGCCTCGGCGTCGAGCAGCGCGCGGGTCGCGATCAGCTCGTTCACGTGGCCGACGAGCGGGATCATGATCTCCGGCCGCGGGTCCTTGCCGGCCTTCTTCACCGCCACGGCGGCGTTGAGGATGGCGCGGGTCTGGATCTTCACGAAGTCGGGGATCATCAGGCCGAGGCGGCAGCCGCGCAGGCCCAGCATCGGGTTCTGCTCGTGCATCGACTTGATGGTGGCAAGGAGCTCCCTGTCCTCATCGGTCGCTGCGTCGCCCGCCTTCGTCACCTTGACGAGCTGCTCCTCGAGGTTCGGGAGGAACTCGTGGAGCGGCGGGTCGATCAGCCGGATGACGACCGGCAGGCCGCTCATCGCGGCGAGGATCCCCTCGAAGTCGCCCTGCTGGAGGACCTCGAGCTTCGCCATCGCCGCGTCGAACGTTGCGAGCGCCTCGGCTTCGTCGGCCGTGAGCTCCTCGTGGGCCGCCATCTTGGCCTTGGCACGCGTGGCGACGTTCGCAACGAGGATCGCGCCGCGCACGATCTCGAGGCGCTCGCCCTCGCGGAACATGTGCTCGGTGCGGCAGAGGCCGATCCCCTGGGCGCCGTAGCTGAGGGCCTGGGCGGCCTCCTCGGGCTTGTCGGCGTTCGCCCACACCTGCATCCGGCGGATGCCATCGGCCATCTTCAGAACCTGCTGCAGCTCGGGCTGGTCCTCGAAGCGTGCCTCGACCGTCGGCAGCGCGGAGAGGAATACCTCGCCGGTGGAGCCGTCGACGCTGATCCAGTCGCCCTCGGCGAAGCTGGAGCCGGACTCGGTGCTGCGCGCCGTCCTGGTGGCGTAGTCCACGACCAGCTCGGCGCAGCCTGCGACGCAGGGCTTGCCGATCTGCCGGGCGACGACCGCGGCGTGCGACGTGGCGCCGCCGCGCGCCGTGAGGATGCCCTCGGCGACTGCCATGCCGTGGAAGTCGTCCGGCGACGTCTCGACGCGGACGAGCACGACCTTCTCGCCGCGAGCGACCCACTCGACCGCGACGTCGGCGTTGAACACGGCGCGACCGACGGCCGCGCCAGGCGAGGCGTTGAGGCCCTTGGCGACGCGCGCGGCGCCCTTGCGGGCATTGGGGTCGAACTGGGCGCGGAGGAGCTGGTCGACCTGGGCCGGCTCGATCCTGGCCACGGCCTCGGCCTCGGTGATCAGGCCCTCGGCGACCATGTCCACCGCGATCTTCACGGCCGCGGCAGCGGTCCGCTTGGCGTCACGGGTCTGGAGCATGTAGAGCTTGCCGCGTTCGATCGTGAACTCGAGGTCCTGCACGTTCTTGTAGTGCTGCTCGAGCTGCTGGCCGATGCGCTGGAACTCGGCGTGGACCGCGGGCATCTCGATCGCCATCTGCGCGATCGCCGGGGCCGTGCGGACGCCGGCGACGACATCCTCGCCCTGGGCATTGGTCAGGTACTCGCCGTAGAGGACCTTCTCGCCGGTGTTCGGATTGCGAGTGAACGCGACGCCGGTGCCGGAGTCGTCGCCCATGTTGCCGAAGACCATCGTCACGACGTTCACGGCCGTGCCGAGGTCGTGGGCGATCTTCTGGCTGTTGCGGTAGTCGTTGGCGCGCTTGCCGAACCAGGAGGCGAAGACGGCCTTGATGGCGAGGTCGAGCTGCTCGTAGACGTCCGTCGGGAACTCGCGGCCCGTCTGCTCGCGGACGATCGCCTTGTATGCCGTGACGACCTCCTTGAGCGCGGCCGTGTCGAGGTCCGTGTCCGACGTCGCGCCGTGCGCGTGCTTGACCGCGTCGAGGGCATCGTCGAAGCGGTTGTATTCCGCCGTCGAGCCGTCCGCGGCCGTCTCGACGCGCGGGGCCACGTCCATCACGATCCGGCCGAACATGGCGATGAAGCGGCGATAGGCGTCCCAGCCGAAGCGCTCGTTGCCGGTCAGCGCGATGAGACCCTGGAGCGTGTCCTCGTTGAGGCCGAGGTTGAGGACGGTGTCCATCATGCCCGGCATCGAGAACTTGGCGCCCGAGCGGACGGAGACGAGGAGCGGGTTCTTCGCGTCCCCGAATCCCTTGCCGGCGGATGTCTCCACGTCCCGGACGGCCGCAAGGACGTCATCCCAGAGGCCCTCCGGCAGCTGCTTGCCGGCCGCGAAGTAGTCGTTGCAGGCTTCGGTCGTGATCGTGAATCCCGGCGGCGTCGGCAGGCCGGCGTTCGTCATCTCGGCGAGCCCGGCGCCCTTGCCGCCCAGGAGGTCCTTCATCCGGCCGTGGCCTTCCGCCCGGCCGTCGCCCCAGGCGTAGATGTAGCGCTTGGCGGCCTTGTGCGCGCGGGTGACGGGCTCGCGGGTGGCAGATTCCGGCATTGAGCGTTCCTCCGGTGTTGGATGCGACGCGGCCCAGGAAGTGGCGAGCCGCGGAGATGACCCAGTCGAACGTGACCGTTGAATTGTACCGCCGGGTCCCGACCATCCCGACCCGCGTCCGGCCCGTAGGGGCAGGTCCAATGGCCCGCCAGTGGGCGGCCGCCTCGGCCTGGCGCGCCGCCTCGGCCTGGAGCGCCGACTCGGCCCGGCGCGCGGCGCGGACCCCCCGGCTCCGGATACACTCGCCTGCGGCCGGCGCGAGATGCCGGCCACGAGGAGGCCCGCCCGGCATGAGCCACCCTTTCGACGACACCCGCGTCATCGCGGACGACGCGACCCAGTACAACGCCACGCTGGTCCGCCGCGAGGACCATTCGGCCGAGCTGGCGAGCTTCTGGGTGCGGCTGGACGGCGACCCGGTCCCGTTCGAGGCGGGCCAGTACATGACGGCCGGCGTCTTCGCCGACGGCAAGCTCTGGCAGCGCCCGTACTCCGTCGCCTCGGCGCCAGCCGTGGCCGCGACGGAAGGCTACGAGCTCTACGTTCGCCTGGTGCCCATCATCCGGTTCACGACGCTCCTGTGGCGCCTCGAGGTCGGGGCGCGGATGCGGTTGATCGGACCCAAGGGCCGCTTCATGCTGGAGCCGAACGATCGCCGGACCCACCTGTACGTCTCCACCGGCACCGGGATCGCGCCGTTCCTCGCGATGATCCGCCAGACGCAGCTGGCCGGAAGCCCGCGCAGGACGGTCGTCCTGCATGGCGTCTCGTTCGCCGCGGAGCTCGGCTATCGCGCGCTGCTCGAGGCGATGGAGCGCGACGCCACGTACCCGCTTCGCTACGTCCCCACGGTCTCCCGGCCGCGGGACCCCCGCAACGCTGACTGGACGGGCCGGACCGGTCGCGTCGAGGCTATCGTGGCGGACGTCTGCCGTGACCTGCACCTGTCGGCGGACCGGACGGTCGTCTACATCTGCGGCAACCCCGAGATGATCCTGCGCGTCGAGGGCGTCCTGATGGAGCGTGGCTTCCCGGAGTTCCACGTCAAGAAGGAGCTCTACTGGCCGAAGGGCAAGTCCCCGAGCGAGGCCGGTGCGGCCGTAACCGGCTGAGCTACCGCTCGATCCAGGCGATCCACGCGTCGAGCCCCTCGCCAGTGGTCGCGGAGACGTCGAGGATCGGCACCGCGGGGTTGAGCAGGCGCACGTCCGCCTCGAAGGTCGGCCGGTCGAACGAGAGGTGTGGCAGCAGGTCGATCTTGTTGAGCAGGATCAGGTCCGCCGCCTCGACCAGGTAGGGGTGCTTGGCGGCCTTGTCGTCGCCCTCGGTGAGGCTGAAGAGGCCGACCTTGGTCGCCTGGCCCAGGTCGAAGCCGACGGGGCAGATCAGGTTTCCGACGTTCTCGATGAAAAGCACGTCCACGTCATCCAGCTCGATCTGCCCGAGCGCGTCGCGGACCTGGTTCGCCTCCAGGTGACAGCCCTGGCCCGTGGAGATCTGGATGACCTTGTCGCACCAGCGGGCGAGGCGGTCGCCGTCGCGGCGGGTGGCGAGGTCGCCGACCAGGACCGCCGGGCGACGGCGTCCCCGCAGCGCGCGCAGGGTCGCCTCGAGGAGGGCGGTCTTGCCGCTCCCCGGCGCGCCGATCAGATCGATCGAGAAGATGCCCCGGCGCTCCAGCTCGGCACGGTTGTCCGCGGCGATCTCGTCGTTCGCCTCCAGGACGCGCTCCACGAGCGGAACCCGGGTCGTTCGCCGGCCCTCTGCCATCAGGCATCGTCCTCCTCGATCGTGAGCGAGACCAGGTCCAGCTCGTCGCCCGCGGTGGGCACGGGCGCGGGGTCGCCGCACTCGCACGCGACGAACGGCACCGGGCTGGGCCAGGTTCGGGCACAGGTCGAGCAGGTGATCGTCCACGGGCGCAGGTCGACCTGCAGGGTCGCGCCGGCGATCGGCGTGCCGTGCGTCACGGCCTCCCAGGACATCCGGAGCGCTTCGGGCTCCAGGCCCCGCAGCGCGCCGACGGTGATCTCCACCTCCGCCACGCGTCCGACGGCTGGCGCGTGGCGCTGCACCTGGGCCGCCAGGGCCTCCGCGATCGAGAACTCGTGCACGCCGAGCATCGTAGCGCGCGGGGCCGGATGCGCCCCGGGACGGGTCGGCACGTCGATGTTGGGCCGTTGGGCCTGTGCCGAGGGGCCGATCTACGGGCGGCCGATCGTATGCCGTTCGATACCCTGTGTCTTGGAACAGCACAACAGTCCAAACGGTCGGATGGACCGTGGACGCAGGAGCGGGCGGAGCGGGGCCGCCCTCGGACTGGACGGAAATGGCACGCATCCTTCTCGTGGATGACGACGCGGAGGTGGTCGCGCGGAACGCGGCCGCGCTCGAGGCCGACGGCCATGCCGTCTCCGCGGCGACCACCGCCGCCGCGGGACTCGACGCAGCGCGGAGCGAGACGCCCGACGTCGTCGTCCTCGAAGCGCTGCTCGACGGTGCGACGGCCGGGTACGACCTGGCACGGACGCTCGCCCGCGAGTTTCCGGCGCTCCCGTTGATCATGCTCAGCCGGTTGGACGAGGTGATCTCCGGGCGGGATCTCGCAAGGCAGGACCGTGACGACGGGTGGATGCCGGTCGCTCGCTTCATGGAGAAGCCGGTCTCGCCCGAGGTCCTCGTCTACGAAGTCAACCACCTCCTCCCCGTGGCGCACTGAGCCATGAGCCCCCTGATCGTCTTCCTGGTCGCGTTCCCGCTCGGGGTCGCCGGCGTGCTCCTTCTCATCACGAAGGGCGCCGTCCGGAATGTCATCGTCGTCGCGGCCTGCGGGGTGGTCGCCGCGGCGGCACTCGTGACGGCGCTCACGTTCGGCAACGGGGAGGCTGTCTTCTTCGGCCTGCCGGGCGGCCTGACTCCGGGGCACGCGATCCTGATCATGGAGGCCATGATCGCCATCTTCATCGTGGTGGTGAGCCTCCAGAACAGGCGGCTCCTGGCTCCGATCATGGCCCTCGCCCAGCTGGCCATCGCCGTCTACCTGGACCTGGGCGGCCACCTGCCGGACCCGGACCCGCAGCGGCTCTTCTGGTTCGACCGCCTCACGATGGTGATGGTCCTCGTCATCGGGATCGTCGGGCCCCTCATCTGCATCCATGCCCTTGGATACATGCGCGACTACCAGCGCTCGAACCCGACGATCGGCGGGCGCCGGACCTCCTTCTTCTTCCTGCTCTTCCTGTTCCTCGCCTCGATGTTCGGGCTGGTGGTCTCCAACGACCTGCCGATGCTGCACGTCTTCTGGGAGATCACGACCCTCTGCTCGTTCCTCCTGATCGGGTACACCCGGACGAAGGAGACCGTCGGGTACGCGTTCGACGCCCTCAACATGAACCTGCTCGGCGGGCTGGGCTTCTCGGTCGCGATCCTGCTGCTCGCGGGCCAGCCCGACGGGCTCGACCTGGCGAAGCTGACGGCCGGGCCGGCCGCCGCGGCTCTCCTCCCGGCCATCGCCCTCCTGTCGCTCGCGGGGATCACGAAGAGTGCCCAGATGCCGTTCTCCTCGTGGCTCCTCGGCGCGATGTACGCGCCGTCCCCCACCTCGGCGCTGCTCCACTCGAGCACGATGGTCAAGGCCGGGGTCTTCCTGTTGCTGCGGCTGTCGCCTGCCATGGCGGGCTCGGCGGTCGGGACGCTCGTGGCGTTCGTCGGGCTGCTGACGTTCCTCTTCGTCTCGCTCGTCGCGGTCACGGAGCAGAACACGAAGAAGGTGCTCGCCTATTCCACGATCGGTAGCCTGGGCCTGATCGTCGGCTGCGCCGGGATCGGCACGCCCGAGCTTGTCTGGGTGGGTGTGATGATCGTGATCTTCCACGCGCTCGCCAAGGCGCTCCTCTTCCTCGTGGTGGGAACGCTGGAGAACCGGCTGTACACCAAGGACATGGAGAACTTCGACACGCTTCTGAGCCGGATGCCGCGCGTGAGCGTGCTCGCGCTGACCGGCATCGCCGGGATGTTCATCGCCCCGTTCGGCATCGTGGTGGCGAAGTGGACCGCGATCCGCGCGTTCCTGGACGTCCCGGGCTTCGCGGGCGCCGCGTTCCTGGTCATCATGGCCTTCGGGAGCTCGTTGACGATCTTCTACTGGGGCAAGCTCCTCATCAAGGTCCTCTCGATGCGCAGCATCGAACCGTACGAGCGCTCGGTCGAGTCCCGCGTCACGCGCTACGAATGGTTCGCCGAGACCGTCCTCGCGGTCGGCGTGATCGGGGTCGCCGCCGGCCTGGGCCTGATCTCCGAGCACATCGTGGGCCCGTACGCGCTGTCCGCATTTGCGGCAACGCCACGCGTCTTCCTCCACCTCGACCCCGCGATGGTCGTCGTGATGCTGGTCGCGGTGCTCTTCCTGCCCGCGCTCGCTCTCTGGTCCTCGCGGCGGACCGGCTTCGACATGGCGGACTTCTACACGAGCGGGCGCTCGGCGAACGCGGGTCACCTGATGGGCGCGGCCCTGGGAGGGACGCGGACCGTGACCCTGCGCAACTACTACCTCGAAGGGGTCATCGACGGCCCACTCGTGTTTCGCGCCGGGACGCTCGTGTGCGGGGTCGTCCTGGTCGGCATGGGCCTGGTCGCCGTGGTGGTGGCGCGATGAGCCCGATCCTCTACGGCCTCCTCTTCCTCGTCGTGGCGCCGATCTTCGGCGGCCTCCTCGCCGGGGCCGACCGGATCGTCAGCGCCCGGATGCAGGGCCGCGTGGGGCCGCCACTCCTCCAGCCGTTCTACGACGTGGGCAAGCTCTTCCAGAAGGAGGCGCGGCACGTCAACCCCGTCGTCGAGCCGCTGCTCCTCGGCCACGTGGGCTTCATGGCCGCGGCCGGCGCGATGGCCGTCGGCGGCACCGACCTCATCTTCACCGCGTTCGTCTTCGCCCTCGCGGCGCTCTGCCTGGTCCTCGCGGCGGGCTCGGTCAACTCCCCGTACAGCTTCGCCGGGGCGGAGCGCGAGCTGATCGTCCTGCTGGCCTCGGAGCCGTTCTTCATCCTCATGCTGGCCGCCATCTGCAAGGTCACCGGCGCCAGCACCTACGCGGGCGTGCTCGCCTCGCCCGAGCTCGTTGCGCTCCAGCTGCCGGGCGTCCTGCTGGCGTTCCTCTTCGTCGCCACGATCAAGCTCCGCAAGTCGCCCTTCGACATCTCGACCTCCCACCACCCGCACCAGGAGCTGGTGAGCGGGCTGACGTCGGACATGTCGGGGCGGCTGCTCGCCTACGTGGAGCTGGCCCATTGGTACGAGTCCGCGCTCCTGTGCGCGTTCGTCGTGCTCTTCTTCAACTGGAGCGTGCCGCTCGGGTTGCTCGCCTTCGCGATCGCCTACGGGCTCGAGGTCCTCGTCGACAACTCGACCTCGCGCGCCAAGTGGCAGCTGGTCCTGCGCTCCACGTGGGCCGTGACCCTGCTGTTCACGGGCGGCAACGTCCTCGCCCTCTTCCTCCTGGCCAGGTGAGTCCGATGTCCCTGTTCGCGCGATCGCCCTGGATCCTCCACTACGACGGGTCCAGCTGCAATGGCTGCGACATCGAGGTCCTGGCCTGCCTCACGCCGCTCTACGACGTGGAGCGCTTCGGCGTCGTGAACACCGGCAACCCCAAGCATGCCGACATCCTGCTCGTGACAGGCAGCGTCAACGAGCGGAACATCGAGATCATCGAGAACCTCTACCGGCAGATGCCCAGCCCGAAGGTCGTCGTCGCGGTCGGGGCATGCGCCTGCTCGGGCGGCATCTTCGCCCGGGCCTACAACATCCAGGGCGGCATCGACAAGGTGATCCCGGTGGACGTGTACGTCCCCGGCTGCGCCGCCCGACCCGAGAGCATCATCGACGGCGTGGTCCAGGGCATCGCCGCGCTCGAGCACAAGCGAAGGCGGACCGCGTGATGGACACCCAGGCATTCCTCGACCGGGTCGGGGCCTACCGGAGGGACGGCTGGCGGCTCGCGATCATCAACACGACCTCGATCCTGCCGGCGGAAGGGGTCGAGGCCGGGGCGTTCGACGTGAGCTGGTCCTTCGCCCAGGACGACGGCCGCCTCGAGCACCTTCGCGAGCGAGTCCTTCCCGGCGAGGAGGTCCCGAGCATCTCGGGCTCCTTCGGCGCCGCGTTCCTGTACGAGAACGAGATGCGGGAGCTCTTCGGGGTCAACGTGACCGGGATCGCGCCCGATCTCAAGGGCCAGCTGTACAGGACGTCGAGCATCGTGCCGTTCTCGCCGAGCGCCATCCGGGCGCGCCTCGACGCGATGGCCAAGGACTCCCCGGGCAAGAAGGCATGAAGCGCACGGTCGTCCCGATGGGTCCGCAGCACCCGGTGCTGCCCGAGCCGCTCGTGCTCGACCTCGTCCTCGAGGACGAGAAGGTCGTGGACGCGATCCCCACCATCGGCTACATCCATCGCGGCCTGGAAGCGCTGGTCGAGCGCATCGAGTTCGGCGAGTTCGGCTACGTGGTGGAGCGCATCTGCGGGATCTGCAGCTTCATGCACGGCATGGGCTATGCCGTGGCGATGGAAAAGATCATGGCCGTGGAGGTCCCCGAGCGCGCCAGCTGGCTGCGCCTGATCTGGGCCGAGCTGTCGCGGATCCACAGCCATCTCCTCTGGCTGGGTCTCGGGGCGGATGCCTTCGGCTTCGAGAACCTGTTCATGCACGCCTGGCGCACGCGCGAGGAGGTGCTCGACATCTTCGAGAAGACGACCGGCGGCCGAATCATCTTCTCGGTGAACAAGATCGGCGGCGTCCGCCGCGACATCGAGGACTCCGAGCTGGCGGCCATCGTGACGAAGCTCGAGCAGCTCGGGGCCGGCTTCGCCGAGACCGCTCGCATCTTCGAGACGGACCCGTCGATCCGCCACCGCCTGTCAGGCGTCGGGATCCTCAGCCGCGAGGACGCGCACGCCGTGGACGCGGTCGGCCCGATGGCCCGAGCCTCCGGCATCCCGCTCGACACCCGGATGACTGGCACGCACTTCTACGACCGGCTGGACTTCGCGCCGGTCCTGGAGACCAATGGAGACTGCCTCGCCCGGGTGGTCGTCCGGGTCCGCGAGATCAGCCAGTCGATCGACCTGATCCGGCAGGCCGTGGACCGGATGCCCAGGGGCGAGGGCGCGCCCATCGAGGTCAAGGTCCGCGGCAACCCGAGCGGGGAGACCTTCGAGCGCCTCGAGCAGCCGCGCGGCGAGGTCATCTACTACATCAAGGCGAACGGCACGAAGTACCTGGAGCGGTTCCGGGCGCGCACGCCGACCTTCGCGAACATCCCGGCCATGATCAAGCTGGTCAAGGGCTGCGACCTGGCCGACGTCCCGAACATCATCATGACGATCGATCCCTGCATCAGCTGCACGGAGCGCTGAGATGGCCAGCCCCTTCAACCTGCCGATGGTCGGCCGTTCGCTGCGCAACCTGGTCTCCCGCCCGGCGACCAGGCGCTACCCGAGCGAGATCCGCCCGCACTACGCCGGCACCCGCGGCACCATCGAGTTCGACCTCGAGACCTGCGTCTTCTGCGGGCTGTGCGTCCGCCGCTGCCCGACCCTCGCCCTCACCTGCTCGCGCGAGGATCGCTTCTTCGCCATCGAGCAGCTGCGCTGCATCGCGTGCGGCGTCTGCGTGGACGCCTGCAACAAGGGCAGTCTCCACATGTCGGAGGAGGCGCCCCGGGTGCACCTCCATACCGGGGCTGCCCCCGGCTCCCCACGACCCGGGCACCAGGAATGGCATCAGCAGCAGCCCGCCGGCAGTCCCCCCGGCGCGGCTGAAGCGGCAGGCGGCCTCCCCGCCGCCGCCGTCTAGGCGGTCCAGGGCCTCGGCCCCGGCGCGCCAGTTACAGGAGCGGACATGGCCAGCACCATCACGGACGACTGCATCGGCTGCGGGAACTGCGAGCCCGAGTGCCCCTGTGGGGCAATCTCGAAGGCGGGCGAGGCGTATGTCGTCGACCCCGAGGTGTGCACCGACTGCGTGACGACGGGCGGCTGTGTCGGCGTCGAGATCTGCCCGACCGAGGCGATCATCGCGGCCGGCATGCCCTCGCAGGCGGCTCTCGCCGTCTGACGGCCAGGCCCAACCCGGCGGGCGCTCGCTCGAGCGGCCCGCGGTCCGCTTGCCGCGTGATCGCGGTCCTGCCGCTGATGTGACTTTCGGCCCCTCGATCCATGCACCCTTGCGCATGCTTCGGATTCCGCGGCGCGGTGCATGATTGGGGCGTACACGCCCAGCCCCCCCGGGAGCCCCGATGCACCTCGTCGTTTCCACTGCCCTGCTGTCGCCGAACGTGACGCGCCTCGTGGTCGAGGCGCCGCGGATCGCCGAGATCCGACAACCCGGCCAGTTCGTGATCGTCCACCGCGGGCCGGGCGCCGAGCGCATCCCGCTCACGATCGCCGACACCGACCCCGCCAACGGCACGATCACCCTCGTGATCCAGTCGGTCGGCAAGAGCACCGAGGACCTCGTCGCCCTCAAACCGGGCGACGCGATCGCGGACATCGCCGGCCCCCTTGGCAAGGCGACCGAGCTGATCGAGTCCGGGCGGGCGGTCTGCGTCGGCGGTGGCGTCGGGACCGCCGTCGTCCATCCGATCGCGCTGGGGCTTGCCGCAAACGGCGTCGAGGTGATCAGCGTCATCGGCGGCCGCTCGAAGGAGTGGGTCATCTTCGAGGACGAGCTCCGCCGCGCCGGCGAGGTGATCATCTGCACCGACGACGGCAGCTACGGCCGGCACGGCTTCGTCACCGACGCTCTCAAGGACGTGATCGAGGCGGGCGGCGTGGACGCGGTCTATGCGGTCGGCCCGGTCCCCATGATGCGGGCGGTCGCCGAGGTCACTCGGCCGTACGGCGTTCCGACGTTCGCGTCGCTCAACGCGATCATGCTCGACGGCACCGGCATGTGCGGCGGCTGCCGGGTCGCGGTGGGCGGCAAGACGGTCTACGCCTGCGTCGACGGACCCGAGTTCGACGCGCACCAGGTGGACTTCCGCGAGCTCGCCGACCGGCTGGGCACCTACCGCGACTTCGAGGCCCATGCGCTGGAGGTGGCGCGCCTGCGCCGCGCCTCCAACGAGGAGAGCGCCGCGACGGCGGGCGACGGGACCTGCCTGATCCCGGGGCTCGCGACGACGGCGGAGCGCCAGCAGGCGGCCCCGGCCGCCGGGGAGCGCCGCGCATGACCGATCAGCCGATCCCCGTCCCGGGCACCGGGGGCCCGGCAGCGTCCCTCGGCGACACGGCCTTCCAGCCCGCGTTCGATCACCCGCTCTCGCCGAAGGAGCGGATGACCATCGATCGCGCCGCCATGCCGGAGCAGGACGCGCTGCTCCGCGCGGCGAACTTCCGCGAGGTCAACCTCGGCTACTCGCAGCAGCTGGCGATGCTGGAGGCGGAGCGCTGCCTGCAGTGCAAGAACCCGGTCTGCATCGAGGGCTGCCCGGTCCGGGTCAACATCCCGCTGTTCATCGAACGGCTCCGGGTCGGGGACCTGGACGGCGCCGCGGCGTCGCTCCTGGACGACAACGCCCTGCCGTGCGTGACGGGACGCGTCTGCCCGCAGGAGATCCAGTGCGAGGGCCGCTGCGTCCGCGCCAAGAAGGGTGCGTCCGTCGCGATCGGGTCGCTGGAGCGCTTCGTGGCCGACTGGGCCATGACCCACCCGGACCGTCCGAAGGCGACCGCGGACCCGACCACCTCCGGCCGCTCGGTCGCGATCGTCGGGTCCGGCCCGGCCGGCCTGACGGCCGCCGGCGAGCTCGTCAAGCAGGGCCACGACGTCACGGTCTTCGAGGCGTTCCATGCGGCCGGCGGAGTCCTGATCTACGGGATCCCCGAGTTCCGGCTGCCGAAGGACATCGTCGCCCACGAGGTGGATCGGCTGGTCGCCTCGGGCGTGAAGATCGAGACGAACGCGATCATCGGGCGCACGTACACCCTGCGCGAGCTGCGCGAGCGCTTCGACGCCGTCTTCCTCGCGGTGGGAGCCGGGCTGCCGGTCTTCATGAACGTGCCGGGGGAGAACTTCAAGGGCGTCTACTCGGCCAACGAGTACCTGACGCGCGTCAACCTGATGGGCGCCTGGAACCCCGAATCGGACACGCCCGTCCTCAAGGGCCACCGGGTGGCGGTGGTCGGCGGCGGCAACGTCGCGATGGACTCGGTTCGCACCGCGAAGCGGCTGGGCGCGGACGAGGCGACGATCGTCTACCGGCGCGGCAAGGCCGAGCTTCCCGCGCGTGTCGAGGAGGTCCACCACGCGGAGCAGGAAGGGATCCGCTTCGAGCTGCAGGTCGCGCCGCTCGAAGTGCTGGCCGACGAGAACCGCTGGGTGACGGGCCTCCGGTGCATCCGGATGGAGCTCGGGGAGCCCGACGCCTCCGGCCGACGACGCCCGATCCCGATCGAAGGCTCGGAGTTCGTGATCGAGTGCGAGATGGTCGTGGTGGCGATCGGGACGCGCTCGAACCCGCTGCTCACCGCGTCCGAGCCGGACCTCGCCCTCAACCAAGCCGGCTACATCGTCACCGACGAGCACGGCATGTCGTCGCTGCCGGGCGTCTTCGCGGGCGGCGACATCGTGCGCGGGGCGGCCACGGTCATCCTCGCCATGGGCGACGGCAAGCGCGCGGCGGCGGCGGTCGACGCGTGGCTCCGCGGGGAGTACCCGCCGGCGCCGGCGGTCACTGGGCCAGCCGCCGCCGACGCTCCCGTGCCGGCGTCCGCCGCGGCGGGGAGCTGAACCCGTCTGATCCCTAGAGCCCGCGGGGGCGCGCCGCGTCGAGCTTGTCGGTGATGTAGCGGGTGACCTGGTCGGCGGAGATCCGCTCCTGGCTCATCGCGTCGCGGTCGCGCACCGTGACATTGCCATCCTCGAGCGAATCGACGTCCACCGTCACGCACCACGGCGTCCCGATCTCGTCCTGGCGGCGGTACAGCTTGCCGATCGCGGCGGTGTCGTCGTAGACGGCCATCGTGTGGCGCTTCAGGTCGTCCTTGATCCGGTGGCACAGCTCCACGATCTCGGACCGCTTCTTCAGGAGCGGCAGCACGGCTACCTTGTACGGCGCCAGGTCCGGGTGAATCCCCAGCACGACCCGCTTCTCGCCGCGGACCTCTTCCTCGCGGTAGGCGTCGATGAGGAAGGTGAACGCAGCCCGGTCCGCGCCGGCAGCGGTCTCGACCACCCAAGGGATGAATCGCTCCTCGGTGGCCGGGTCGAAGTACTCCAGGTTCTCGCCGGATGCCTTCGCGTGGTTGCCCAGGTCCCAGTCGCCGCGGTTGTGGATCCCCTCCAGCTCCTTCCAGCCGAACGGGAAGCGGTACTCGACGTCGATCGCCTTCTTCGCGTAGTGGGCCAGCTCGTCGGGCGCGTGCTCGCGGAACCGCAGGCGCTCGGGGGTCACCCCGTAGGCCCGGTACCACGCCATCCGTTTGGGCAGCCACTCCTCGAACGCAGCCGTCGCGCCCTCGCCGGGCCGCACGAAGTACTGCATCTCCATCTGCTCGAACTCGCGCATCCGGAACACGAAGTTGCCCGGGCTGATCTCGTTGCGGAAGCTCTTCCCGATCTGGGCGATCCCGAAGGGGAGCTTCTTGCGGGTGGATTCGCGGACGTTCTTGAAGTTGACGTAGCTGCCCTGGGCGGTCTCGGGGCGCAGGTAGACGATCGCCGCCTCCTCCTCCACCGGGCCCATGTACGTCTTGAACATGA
The DNA here is from genome assembly GCA_038214375.1 of Candidatus Limnocylindrales bacterium. Lineage (GTDB taxonomy): Bacteria > Chloroflexota > Limnocylindria > Limnocylindrales > CSP1-4 > CTSoil-043. Next base: position 1,178 of record JBBQRX010000009.1, on the reverse strand, counting down.
GGTTGAAGCGGCGCGGCGCGGAGAGCTTGCCGCCGTCGGCCGGGCAGGTGAGCTTCAGGCGCTCAACGATCCCGGGGTCCTTGATGTCGGTCTGGGTCAGGCTCTCGGTGCCCGGCAGCTCGTCGAGACGGTAGCGCCGACGGCACGACGCGCACTCCACGAGCGGGTCGCTGAACGAGCCGACGTGGCCGGACGTGATCCAGACCTGCGGATGCATCAGGATCCCGGCGTCGACGCCCACCACGTCGTCGCGCTCCTGGACCATCGCCCGCCACCAGGCCCGCTTGACGTTGTTCTTGAGCTCGACGCCGAGCGGCCCGTAATCCCAGACGGCGTTGATGCCGCCGTAGATCTCGGACGACGGGAAGACGAAACCGCGTCGCTTCGCCAGGCTCACGATCACGTCGAGGTTGCCCACCGCGGGCGCAACGGCGTTCGGGTCGGACTGGGGCTCGGTCACGGGATGCAGCTCCACGAGGGGCCCGCGCGTGGCATGCGCGGGCGGGAGGAAGGTCCCGCGGATGGTACCAGACACCCGTGCCGCCGCCCGAGTTTGGCAGTCGCCCGACCTACCAGGCGCGGACCCGTGTCGGCGTCGGGCCGACCTACCAGGCGCGGACCCGTGTCGGCCGGATCCTGATCTCCACCGGGTAGTCAACCAGCATGCTCGCCATGGTCCAGCCGTGGCCGGCCAGCTTGGCGGCGTACTTCTCCACGTAGACCGGCGAGACGTCCGCCGCGGCCGCCCGTTCGCGGGCGATCCGCGCCTCACCTTCGATCGAGACGATCTCCCCGCCGTCCCGGTCCCCGTCGAAGTTGGCGGAGACGCGCGGGTTCGCCCGGATGTTGGCGACGCGCGGGGTGTTCGCTCGGCTATACAGGAGGATCTCGCCGTCGACCCACAGGAACCAGACCGGCGACGCCTGGGGCTGGCCGTCCGGGGTCACGGTCGTCAGCCACAGGACCAGGTCGTCCCGGAGGCGCTCGGCGGCGCGGGCGCCGGCCGGCGTGGTGGCGTCGATCACGATCGGATCCCTTCGGCGAGCGGCTCGGTCGCGAGCCCGGTCGGCGCGAGCCCGGACGCGGTCGGCGCGGGGGAGGGCGGGGCGATGGGCGGCCCGTCGGACGGGCGGTCGCTCCCCGGGGAGGTCGTCGTCGTCGCGCTCGACCCGTAGCCG
>JBBQRX010000008.1:0-81148 GCA_038214375.1 Candidatus Limnocylindrales bacterium | reverse complement strand
CGATGACCGGTGGGAGCGCGCCGGCCGCCCCGCCGATGACGATGTTCTGCGGCGTCGAGCGCTTGAGCAGGATCGTGTAGACGACGACGTAGAACGCGATCGCGACGAGGGTCAGGAAGGCGGCGGTCAGGTTCACGAACCAGACCATCACCCCGAACGACAGGATGCCAAGGGCGATCCCGAAGACGACCGCGCGCTCCGGCTCGACCTGGTGCGCCGGGAGCGGGCGGCGACGGGTCCGCGTCATGAGCAGGTCGATGTCGCGGTCGAGATAGCAGTTGATCGCGTTCGCGCTGCCGGCGGCGAGCGTGCCGCCGATCATCGTCCAGAAGACGAGCGCGCCCCAGTCGGCCCAGTCGACGCCGCCGGTCGCCCCGGGGAGCTCGCGCGTGGCGAGGACCATCGCCGGGACGGTCGTGACGAGGAGGAGCTCGATGATGCGGGGCTTGGTCAGCGCGATGTAGGCGCGGATCGTATCGCCGCTCGTCCGCGCTCCGGATGTCGCCCCCTGGCCCGACCCGGCGATCTCGCCGGCGCCAGCCCCGAGACCCGGGGTGAGGCTGGTACGTGCGGTGTAGTAGCTCGTGACGGTCAGCCCGGTCAGCATCGCCCAGATCACGGCGCCGAGTGCGAGGTGGAAGGCCTGTGTCCAGGCGGCCAGCTGCGTGAGGACCTGCGCCCCACCGATCACGACCTGGACGAGGAAGACGGCCGCGGCGCCGACGGCGAGCCGGACCAGGGTCGGGCGATCGCGCTGGGTCCGCCACGCGACGACCGCGAGGACGACGATGACAACGCCGACGAAGGCCGCGACCCAGCGGTGGAGAACGGTCGCCGAGGTAAGCTCGGTGAACGCCGGGAAGAGCGAGCCGCCCATCAGCGGCCAGTCCGGGAAGACGAGCGCGGTCGACGTCGCGGTCACGTGCGAGCCGAACAGGAGGAGGGCAAAGGTGATCGCGGTCGCGAAGGCCGCGAGGAGCGTGAACCGCTGGCTCGCGCCGCGGCCGCCGATGCGGGCCGGATAGCCGGCACGGACCGTCAGGAAGACGAGCAGCGCGACGAGGATCATCGCGCTCGCGAGGTGGGCGGTGACGGATTCGCCGCTGTTGCCGAGGCGGACCGTCTCGCGACCGAGCCAGGCCTGGAAGCCGACGAGCCCGACGGCCACGACCGAGGACCACAGGATCGACCGGCGATCGCGGTGGTCGAGGAAGGCGAGGATCGCGAGACCGAGGATCTCGACCCCGATGATCGCGGCGACCGTCCGATGGATCCATTCGATCCAGGCCTTCGCGTCGTCGAGTGCCGGGACGAGCTGGCCGTGACAGAGCGGCCAATCGGGGCAGCCGAGCCCTGAATCCGTGGCGCGCACGATGACCCCGATCGTGACCAGCCCGAGAGCGGTCGCGAGGGTGAGCGCGGCGAGCTTCTGGAAGCGGTTCACGGCGCGGCCATTCTACTCGACGGCACGTTCCTACCGACTTCGATACGCTGTCTCCGATGTCCCCTCGACGACCCCTGACCTTGCTGTTCGCATTCGTGCTGGCGGCCGCGGCATGCACGACGCCGGCCCCCTCGTCCTCCTCCTCCTCGACGGCGCTCTGCGCGACCGCCCCCGACCCGGCCGCCTCCACCGCGTGGGGTCCGCCGGCGGCGACGCCGACCCTCCTTCCGGTCCTCGTCTCGCCCGCGATCTCCTGCGGCAAGGCCCGCGTCCTCCTCCTCTTCCTCGACGGCGCGAACGTCGACAAGAGCGCGCCGGATCGGACCGCGACGGTCGCCTTCTACAACCTCGGCCGCGACCCGAACAAGCCGGTCGTGACCGCCCAGGGCGCGTTTGTCTGGACGATCCAGGACGAGCGCGGCATGTATATCGTCGACGCCGACCTCCCCGAGGCGGGGACCTGGGGGGCGGAGATTACGACGGAGGCGCCCGGCTCGACCAGGGAGACGACGAGGACCACCTTCTCGGTGCTCGACACGCCGACGGCGATCGCGGTCGGTCAGCCGGCGCCGGCCTCGAAGACACCGACCGCGGCCGACGTCGGCGGCGACCTGACGAAGGTCTCGACGGATCCGAAGCCCGATCCGGCCTTCTACCAGACCTCGATCGCGGACGCCCTGGCGGCGAAGAAGCCATTCATCGTCATCTTTGCGACACCGAAGTTCTGCACGAGCGCCCAGTGCGGCCCGACGCTCGACCACTTCAAGCCGATCGCGGCGGCCCATCCGGAAATCACGTTCATCAATGTCGAGCCCTACAAGCTCGACTACAAGAACGGCGGACTCCAGGCCGCGCTCGACGCGAACAACCATCTCGTCGCCACCGACATCAGCAACGCGTGGGGTCTGATCGCGGAGCCGTGGATGTTCGCCGTCGATCGAAACGGGATCGTCCGCGGCTCGTACCTGCTCACGATGAGCGACGCCGAAGTGAACGAGATCCTGCCGGTCATCAGCGCCGGTAGCTGAGGCGCGCCTCGTTCAGGTCGCGTCCTCGAGACGGATCGCGACCTTTGTGTCGCCTTCGACCCGATACCAGACGCGGACCGGCTGCACCGTCGCCTCGTGTTCGACGAGGTGGCCCGGCGGGAACTCCACCCCGTTCTCGAGCTCGCCGAGCGTGAACACGAGCGATCCCTGGTCGGTCGTGCGGAGCGTGAACCCGGACACCTTGTCGAGGCCCTGGGAGTCCACCTTCACGATGATCCCCACAGCCGCGATCGCGTTGGCCGGTGCCCCGGGATCGCGCAGGCTCGTGCCGCCGAGCAGGAACGCGGCTGCGCCGGTGGCCGCGAACGCCGCCACGAGGATCAGCGCGAAGAGATTGCGGGTCCGGCGATCCACGTTTGCCGCTCAGCGAGCCGAGATGTCGGTCTCGAGGTCGTGCTGCCAGAGCGAGCGAAGGGGGTAGCCTCGGCCGCTCGCGGGCGAGGTGATCGTGGCACGTCCGGCGCCGCTCGTGTCGACGAGCACGACGCACTCGACGATCTCGCCCCCGATCGACTCGATGGCGGAGATGGCGGCGTCGAGCGTATCGCCCGATGACACGCAGGCGTCGACGAGGAGGATGCGCGCGCCCCGCTCGATGGCGTGGCTGAACGGGCGCGCCGCGTCCGCGGAGGCGGCGTCCTGAGCGGCATCGCCGAGGAGGCACCGAACGCCGAGCTGTCGCGCGGACTCGAACGCGAGGATCCGCCCGGAAGGCGTCGCTCCCGCGACGTAGTTGACGAGCGGTTCGAGGTCCAGCCCGCGGCCGTGCTCGGCGAGGAACCCGCACAGGTCGCCGGTCGCGGCTGGGTCCTCGAGAAGCCGGTCCGGTTCGAGCCGTCCATCGCCGTCGTGCACGGCCCCCGCGGCGCGGAGCAGCGCCTCGGTCCGCAGCGCGATCGTTCGGCGCAGGGCGGCATGAAGAGCGGGCCGGACGGTCGTCACGTGCCTGAGTCTACGCGGACGCGCCCCGAGGTGGCCGCTGGGGAAGACACCTCGCCTCCGCGGTCTGAAGTTTCGGGCAGGGTGTCGCGCCTGCTCACCGGGTTGACGCGGCAGCGCCCGTGCCCCGCCCTTGCCTCGTACGAGCGTCCCTCGTGCTATGCGAGATCGAGCGCTCCGGGGTGGATCGGGACGGCGGTGCCACGCTCGATTGCCGGGGCCGGACGGGTCGGCTCGGCGGCGAACCTCGCATACGACGACGATCGTTACTCATTGGCAAGAACGGACCGGACCATAGGCCGCTGCGGCTTCGCAACGGCCGTCCCGATGAGGTCCCGGTAGCTCGTCATCCCGCGCGCCCCGCAGGTCTCCGCGAGCGATTCCACGAGCCGGACCGGGAGCCCCGGATCCGCGAAGACCGCACTGCCGACGCCGACCGCAACGGCGCCCACCGCGAGGAAGTCGAGGACGTCGGCCAGCGATGTGACCCCGCCGATCGCGATCACCGGGATCCTGACGCTCGCGACGATCTCCGAGACGACGCGTAGCGCGATGGGCTTGACCGCGGGCCCGCTCAATCCGCCGGTGGCGTCGCCCAGGAGCGTTCGACCGCCGGCATCGAGCCCGACCGCGACTCCGGCGACCGCGTTGATCGCGCTCAGCGCGTCGGCACCGGCCGCGGCGACGGCCCGCGCGATCGGACGGATCTGGGTGACGTTCGGGGAGAGCTTCGCGACGAGCGGGAGGTCCGTGGCACGCCGCACGGCCGCGGTCACCTCGGCGGCGGCCGAAACATCCGTGGCGAAGAGGGCCCCGCCGGCGTCGACGTTGGGGCACGACAGGTTGAGCTCGAGGGCGGCCACGCCGGGGACCCCCTCGAGGCGTCGGGCGATCTCGGCGAAGTCGCGCACCGAGCGCGCCGCGACGTTGACGATGACCGGGGTCGTCCAGCTCGCCCACGTCTCGGCGTAGCGGGCGATCACCACGTCGACGCCCGGGTTCTGGAGACCGATCGCGTGGAGCAGCCCGGACGGTGTCTCGACGAAGCGCGGCCCGGGATTGCCAAGCCGGGGCTTGAGCGTCGTCCCGCGGCAGCAGATCCCGCCGAGACGATCGAGATCGACCAGCTCCACGTATTCGACCCCGTAGCCGAACGGACCCGACGCCGCGAGGATCGGGTTCGGCAGCGTCAGACCGCGGCCTAGATCGACCGACAGGTCGACCGATTCGGCCGGGACCGGGGTCGGCGAGGACGGCGGCTCGACCGGCCGGCGGCTCGAAACGCGCTGTGCGCCTGCCGCCGTCCGGCCCGGGTTCGGAGCAGTTGGTCGCTTCGGCACGGTCGGGTATTTCTGCTCCGCGACACGCGGCGACGAGGTCACGACCCGTCGTTTCGCCTTCACCGGGTGCTCACGAGGACGCTCACCAGCCGCGCTCCCAGTCGATCTCGGCAGCCGCGAAGACGGGCCCCTCGCGACAGACGCGCTGCGGGATCCCGGAGGCGCCCATCACGACGCACCCGAGGCACGACCCGGCCGCGCAGCCGATCTCCTGCTCGATTGCGACCTGGAGGAACGCCTTGCGTCGCGCTGCCGGCGACCCGACCGGATCGACCTTGCCGGCGCCGCGCTTGCGGCCGAGCGTGGCCACGCCGAGCCGGCCGCGCCGGCCCGCCGCGAGACCGGCGAGCGCGGCGAGCATCGGCCTCGGCCCGCAGGCGAAGGCCTGATCGGCCCACGCCTCGTAGTCGGGGGCGAGGTCGACGACCTGCCCGCGATGGCCAAGGCCGCCATCCTCGGTGGCGACGATGTACTCGACCTCATCGGGGAGGAGGCTCGAGGGATAGACCTCGCGGGCGGACCGTGCCCCGAACAGGAGCGTGACCTGGCGCCCGGTCCGGATCGCCTCGTCGGCAAGCATCCGGAGCCCGGCGATCCCGAGCCCACCCGCGACGAGCAGCAGGTGCCGGTTGCGTGGATCGACCTCGAACGGCCGCCCCAGCGGCCCGGCCAGGTCGATACGATCGCCCGGCCGGCGCCCCGCGAGCCAGGCCGTGGGCGGCCCGGAGACCCGGTAATGGAGCGTGACGATCCCGGTCGCGGCATCGGCCGTATTGATCGAGAACGGCGGCCGCAGGATCGTCCCGGCCGCGGCACCGGGCACGAGCTGGACGTACTGACCCGCCCGTGCCCCGCTTGCGAGGCCGGGGGCGTGATACGCCTGCAGCCACTGGCCCGGCAGGATCTCCCGACGCTCGACGAGCTCGGCCGCAGCGAGCGCGGTCGTCACGCGGTGGGCTCGTCCTCCCCGTCGCTGGCGGCGGTCGCGGTCGTATCCGTGGCGCCATCCCCGCCCGCATCGGCCGCATCGGTGTCGCCACCGGCCCCACCGGCCCCTTCAACCTCCGGCGCCACGGCCGGGACCGCCTCGGCGAGCGCATCGGCGAGATCGCCGAAGACGTCGGTCGGATCGTAGAACTCGACGAGCTGCTCGGAGCCGCTGAGCGTGCGCCATTCCTCCTCGGAATCCTCGGGGATAACCTCGGCGCGGAAGCCGCTCGTCGTCAGCGAGAGCCGCTCGTCGTCGTCGTCGACGATGATCAGGTCCCCGATGACCGAGACGAGCCCGGCCGAGGCGCCCTCGAACTCGTCGATCAGGCGCGCCTCGCTCCGCTGACATCGCTCCTGGAACTCGAGTGCGAGGTCGTAGAGGCGGCGGGCCGCCGCCTCGTCGGCGTCCTCGCTCAACGAGATCGGCTGGCCAGCCGCCCACGAATCGGCCGCGGCGGCATACGGGTCCTCGCCCTGCGAGACGCCCTCATCGGGCGAGATCCCGGCCGTCTCGAGCAGATCGCCCTCGGCCGTCGGTTCCGCCGGCAGCCCGGCGGCCTCTCGGGCGGCCTCGGCAAACGCGGCGTAGATGTCGGCGGGGTTGTAGAGCTCGACCAGCTCGGCGGCGCTCTCGATCACCTCCGTCTCGCTCACCCACTCGCCGGTCGCATCGTCCTGGAACCGGGTCCGGCTGCGGAAGGAAAGGTCCGGAGCGATGGAGAGGTAGTCGGGGTCGTCGTCGATCAGCGTCATCCCGCCGATCTCCCGGACCCGGTCCGCGTTCGCGTCGAGGAATCCCTGCAGCTGCTCGGCCGAGCGGACGAGGAAATCGGAGCGCTCGAGGGCGGCGTCGCGGGCGAGCTCGCCGAGCAGATCGGTGCGGTTCGCGTCCATGGCTGGCGCCTCCTTGTCGATTCGATTCCCGGGCCGTTCTGGGCGCCCGGTGCTAGAGGTGGTAGACGAGGTCGGTGCCCATCCGCTCACGGAGGAACATCGAGTGGTGGCGCTCGAAGATCCACTCGCCGGCCCGGTGGCCGAGCGCGCGGGCCCCCTCGTCGGCCTCGAGCTTGTCGAGCGTGGCGTAGTCGGGCAGGTCCATCAGGATCACGTTGTCGAAGTCCCAGCCGTGGGCCACGTTGTACCAGCCCAGGAACCGGATGCCGAACTTCTGCTCGTACTCCCGCACCTGCCGCGGGAAGATCGTGCGCATGAAGAACTTGAAGAACGGGTCGCGCCCACGCCGGACCGAGAAGTACGTCGCGAGCACCGGCACGGCGGTCAGCCCTCCTTCTCCACCGGCCCTCCCGGTGGTTCGGGGGCGCGGGCCCCCGGCGTGTTCGCCGTTCGCGGCGACCGCTATTCTCGCACGCCCTCCGACCCGTGCTCGACCGCTCGCGGCACCGCGGGACCGGCCGGCTCGGCGGAGTCGTCGCCGACCGCGGCCACGTCGGGATCAATCGCATCGTCGGCGGCTGCGTCGGGAGTGCCCGGCGCCCCGGTTCCCGGCGGCCCGAGGAGCGCGTCCTCCAGCTGGCCGACCGTTTGGGTCGGGCTCGCCAGGGGACGCCGACGGCCCGCGTCGCGCCGATCGGCCGCCACGAGCCGGAGCAGGAAGATCAGCGTCTGGCCCACGAAGAGGAGCAGGCCCAGCGCCACGAACAGGAGCGCCGCGAGGACCTCGAACGGCCAGTTCAGCTTCACCCCGATCGGGATGAGAGCCAGGAAGAAGGCAAGGACCGCCGCCTGGAACCAGAAGCAGCCGAGGCCCGGCCCGCGTGCCGCGTCGAGCTCCTCGCCCTTGTAGGACGGCCGGCGAGGCGCGACGTCGGCGGAGGTCCGGCGTTCGCCGTCTGTTGCTGTCCGCTGCGCCGCAGGTTCGGGCGGCTCCCGGTCGGGCGCGGGCGTGGGCGTCTCGTCGTCGGTCATGAGGTCGGAGGTCCTCGGCGGCCCGCCAGGGGCATTCGGTTGCGTCCGCGTGACGATACGCCGCCTCGATCCCCGGCGTCGGGCGCTGCCGGCCGGTTGTGCGCCGGCGCGGGCAGGTCGGCCGCGGGCGAGGTGCCGGCGGCGGGCGTGGGGCGTCAAGTACGATCTCCGGACGATGACCGACGCGCCCGACGATCCCCTCGCCCGCTTCCGCTGGCACCCGGAGCCGGAGCTGCTGGGGATCGGTGACGAGGCGACGAGCCGGGCGGCCCTCGAACGCCTCGGCGCAGCGGCCTGGCGTGCGAGCCTGGACTATCTCTACCGCGAGGGCGTGCGCCGCGGGGCCGGCCCGGAGACCTACGCCGAGCTCCGGGCGCTCCATTTCGGCGCGACGGGCCTGCCGGGCCGCGCACCCGCGGCGCCGACCGAAGCGGCCGAGATCCTGGCCGAGTTCACCGCGCGACTTGCGCCGTATCAGCTCAACCCGTACCACCCCGGCGTCCTCTCCTACTTCACGCCGCCCCCGCTTGCGCTCTCGATCGTCGGCGAGCTCCTCGGCCAGTGGGTCAACCAGGGGATCGACGTCTACCAGGCCGGCCCGGTGGGGGCGTTCGTCGAGGAGGAGGTCAACCGCTGGCTGTGCGACCTCGTTGGCTACGACGCGGGGAGCTGGGGCGTGCTGACCTCGGGCGGCACGATGGCCAATCTCATGGCATTCACCGTGGTCCGCGACGTGCACCTCGCGCGGCTCGTCGCTGCCACCAGGGCGGGGCTGCCCGCAGCCGCGGCGCTGGATCCGGGCGGGCTCGTGGCCGAGGACCTGACCGCGTATCCGGCCGTGCCGCGCGGCGCCGCGCTGGAGGGGGTCCGCGTCTACGCCAGCGACCAGGCCCACTTCTCGGTCGCGAAGGCGCTCGACGTCCTTGGCTTCCCCGGGGAGACGCTCCACGTGGTGCCGTCGGATGCGCGGTTCCGACTCCGCGGCGCGGACGTGGCGCGCGCGATCACCGAGGACGTTGCGGACGGCCTGCGACCGATGGCCATCGCGGCCGTCGCGGGGAGCACGAACACCGGCGCCGTGGATGCGACGGGCGAGCTTGCGGACGTTGCCGCGACCCACGGGCTCTGGCTCCACGTGGACGCGGCATATGGCGGAGCAGCGCTCCTCTCCGCTCGCGATGCCGGTCGGGTGCCGGACCTTGCCCGCGCCGACTCGATCACGATCGACCCGCACAAGTGGTTCTTCCAGGCCTACGACATCGGCGGCCTGCTGGTCCGCCGGCACCACGACCTGAAGCGCACGTTCCACCACGAGCCGGAGTACTACCGGCACGGCCACCCGGGCGAGGAGCCGATCCACTGGCACCAGTACAGCTTCGAGGGGACACGACGCTTCCGCGCCCTGAAGCTCTGGGCCAGCTGGAAGCACCTCGGGTCCGGGGGCTTCGGCCGGCTCGTGGAGATGAACGTGGATCTCGCGGCGCACCTGGCATGCCGGATCGCGGAGAGCGACGACCTCGAGGGGGTCCCCGACGGCGCCCCGGACCTCTCGGTCGTGTGCTTCCGCCACATCCCCGGTGGGCGGGCACGAGTGTCCTCGCTCGAGGCGGCCGATCCCGGCGCCCTCGACCGCTATACGGACGTGCTGTGCGCGGCGCTCAACCGGTCGGGCGAGGGCTGGCTCTCGACCACGATCCTGCGGAGCAGGACGTATCTTCGGGCGGGCATCGTCAACTACCTGAGCTCCCCGGCGGCGGTGGACACGGTGCTCGCGACGCTTCGGCGGCTGTCACCCGCAGCAGCCGACGCGGCCTGCCTGACCCTCGCCTGAGTGATGTTCACTGAGCCCGGCGGCGAGGGCCCGGCCAGGAGCTGAGTCATGGCCCGGAGGGGCCACAAGTCACGCAAGTCGGCTCGTTCGCCCCTGATGTCCGCTATCGCAGCCGACCACACTTCGCGTGAATCACCCACCCACCAGGCGTTCCGCCCTGACCAGCTCCACCAGGGAGACTTCCTCATGATCCGCAGGATCGCAGCGCCCCTCCTCGCTCTGCACGGCGTCATCCATCTCATCGGGTTCGTGACGCCATGGCGGATCGCCACGCTCGAGGGGTTTGCCTACCGAACCACCGTCTTCAACGGCGCGTCGGACGTCGGCGATGTCGGCGCGCGGGTGATTGGCCTGGTCTGGCTCGGCCTGACCTTCGGCTTTCTGGCGGCGGGTTACGGCGTGTGGCGCCGCGCGCGATGGTCGGTCGGAGTCACGGGTGTCCTTGCGGTCGTCTCCCTGATCGTCTGCGTGCTGGGATTGCCAGAGGCCGGGGCGGGGGCCGCGATCGATGGCGTGATCCTCGCCGGGATGGCGTACCACGTGTTCGTCCGGGACCGCGCCACCAGCGCTCTCGGGTAGGGGGTCACGCATGGCCTCGTTCGATCGGCGCCACGCGGAGGCCGTCGCGGCCGAGTTCGCGCGGCAGCCGCTGGGCGCTTCCTCGCTGCTGGTCGAGGCCGACCTTGGGCGTCTGCCGGCACCGGTCCAGCGGTACATCCGGGCGTCGGGGGCGATCGGGCGCCCTCGGCCCCAGAACATCCGGGTCGCGTTCGACGCGCTCATGCGCCGAAAGCCCGGCGCGGATCCGATGGTGTCCACCTCGGTCCAGTACAACTTCTTCGGCCAACCCGCGCGACTGTTCCTGATGCAGGCGAGCATGTTCGGGCTTCCCGTCCGCGTGCTCCACCTGTACCGGCGGGAGGCGGCCACCTTCCAGGTGCGGGTCCTCGACCTCAAGACCGTCGTGGACCAGGCCGGGCCCGGGATCAGTGCCGCCGAGAGCGTCACGGTCCTCAACGACTGGTGCTTCATGGCGCCGGGTGCGCTGGTCGACGAACGACTCACCTGGCAGCCGATCGACGACCACTCATCGCTCGTGACCTTCACCAATGGCCCGTACCGGGTGTCGGCGACCCTGATCTTCAACGAGCGCGACGAGCTCGTCGACTTCTGGTCGGACGACCGGCCCGACAGCAGCAGCGGGACCTTCGTCCCATGTCGCTGGAACACACCGATCGGCGCGTACCGCGACGTCGACGGGATGCGGCTCCCGACCTCGGGCGGCGCGGTCTGGAACCGGGCCGAAGGCCCGTTCATGTACGGCGAGTTCCGCCTGCGGTCGCTGCGCTACGACGTGCCCGGGCCCGTCTGAACTGGCGGCGCGCCCCCGGGCGATCCCGACCGCGACAGGTCCGGCTCCCGCGGGCAGGTATGACATCAGTGGGTGACCACGTGCGGCCGAGCTCACCACGTGCGGCCGAGCTCGCCACGTTCGGGGTGTGGCCACGGTCGGGGCGGCCGAGCTCACCACGTGCGGCTGAGCTCACGCCTGTCGACCCGCTGCGCGGACCGGCAAGGGTCCGTCGCGGCGCGAGTGCCGCGGCCGGTCACGGACGGGGCGGCCGAGCTCACCACGTGCGGCCACGGTCGGGGCGGCCGAGCTCACGCCTGTCGACCCGCTGCGCGGACCGGCACGGGTCCGTCGCGGCGCGAGTGCCGCGGCCGGTCACGGACGGGGGGCCAGGGACGGGGCGGCCGAGCTCGGCACCTGGGGCCGACGTTCTCCGCTCTGCGCGCGCGGATTCGCACGTGAAGTCAACACCAAGTGGCCCGGCCGAGCCCCGGAACGTCGACTTCCGACCCATCCACGACCGCCGGGCGCGGAAACGGCGCTGCCGTGAGCACGGAGGGCGTGTGTCTTGGCGATCCGACGGGCCGCGGGCTACAGTCTTCGGCCCCGCGACGCCCCTCAACGCGACGCCCGAGGGCGCGGGTGTGGACTTCACGTGCGATCCCGCGGATTCGCCCACTGGGTTCCGTGCTCGCGCCCCAATTGGCGGTCGGTGAGGAGTCATCGCGCCTGCCGGGTGACCGCGCGCCTGCCGGGTGACCGCGCGCCTGCCGGGTGGGACCCGCGGCCAGCCGAGATCAGCCGCCGGCCGTGCCGTGAACCCGGCCGTGCCGTGAACCCGCGCGCCTGCCGTGAACCCGGGCGCGCGGCCAGCCCGAGATCAGGCGCGCGGCCGCTCCCGGCGCGCCCGCCAGTCGGCGAGGCGATACCACTCCCCCACCGCGGGCAGGAACCAGGGCCTGCCCTCGTAGGGCGCCGGGACGAGCGGAAAGCGAAGTGACGCGAGGGCGGGCGCGGGCTCGCCGGCGAGGATCCAGCCGACCGCTCGATGCCCGAGGTAGGGCAGGATCGCCACGCCGCTGCCGCAGCACCCGGTGGCGTAGGTCACGCTGCCCATCCGCCCGACATGGGGCATCCGGTCGAACGTGAAGCCGACCTTGCCGCCCCAGGCGTACCCGACCCGCACGCCGGCGAGCTGCGGGTGGACTCGGAGCATGCCCCGGAGCAGGATCCGCGCCGCTTTCTCCACGGAAGAGGGCCAGAACGAGGCGCGGCCGCCGAAGAGCATCCGGCGGTCCGGCGTGAGGCGCCAGTAATACAGGAAGTTCTTCGAGTCGAAGAACATCCGGCCGTTCGGGCTGATCTCGTGGGCGAGCTCCTCGGAGAGCGGGTCCGTGGCGATGATGTAGCTGCCGATCGGCATCACCCGTCGGCGCAGGTCCGGCGCGGCGCCGTCGGTGTACCCGTTGGTGGCGACGAAGACCTCGCGAGCGACGATCGGGCCGGCCGTCGTCTCGACCACGGCCCGGCCGTCGGCCTGCGGCCGGATCCGACGTGCTCGTACGCCCTCGTGGAGCGCTGCGCCGGCGCGCTCGGCGGCGGCCGCCAGTCCAGCAGCGTACTTCGCCGGGTGAAGCCCCCCGGAACGCTCGACGACCAGCGCCCCGAAGTACGCGTCGGTGCCGATCTCCGTGCGCAGCCCCGCGGCCGGGAGAACGCGGGCCTGCTCGCCGACCGTCGCCAGGGACGCCGCCGCAGTCGCGAGATGCTCCATGTGGGATGGCGCGTAGGCGAGCTCGAGGTGGCCGGAGCGCACGAAGTCGGCGTCGATCGCCTCCTCCGCGATGGTGCTCGCGGTCCACTCGAAGGCGTCCACGGACTCTCGGTAGATCGCCTCGCCGAGGATCGCGCCGTGGCGCTCCATGAGCTCGGCCGGACCCCGCTTGAAGCCGGGGTGGCACATGCCGCCGTTGCGTGAGGATGCGCCCCAGCCGATCGACTCGGCCTCGAGCAGGACGACGCGTGCCCCCAGCTGGGCACCCCGCCGCGCGGCCGCGCTCCCGGCGAGGCCGCCACCGATGACGACGAGGTCCGCGGAGTCGGGAAGCAGCCGCCCGCGACGGTCCGGCTGCGGAGGTAGCTGCGCCTGCCAGAGCGGCCGACGCTCGAACGAGCGAAGCGGATCGGGGGTCGGGAGCATCGGCCTTGGGAGCTTCGCGCGTCCGCGCCCTATGCGGTTCCGGCCGGGTCCAGGTAGGCGAGGCGACCGTGTGCCACCGTGAACAGCATCCGGCCGGGCAGGTCGCGGCCGAGGAGCGGCGAGTTCTTGCCGCGCGACACGAGCGAATCCCGGCTGACGCGCCAGCCCTCCCCGGCATCCACGACGACGAGATCCGCGGGAGCGCCCTGCACGAGCCCGCGTGCACTGCCGCGACGGCCCGGCCGCGCGCCCAGCACGGCCGCGGGCCCGACGGTCAGCGCAGCGACCGCTCGCGCCAGCGGGAGCTTCCCGGCCGCGACCGCGGCGAGCAGCACGCCGAGGGCCGTCTCGACGCCGCTGATCCCGTTCGCGGCGAGCCCGAACTCGGTCTCCTTGTCCACGGCCGTGTGGGGGGCATGATCGGTGACGACCGCGTTCGCCGTCCCGTCGACGAGCGCCGCCAGGCAGGCCGCCGCGTCCGCGGCGCCACGGAGCGGCGGGTTGACCCGGCAGGCGGTCGCGTACGGATGCGCGACGAGAGCGCCGTCCGCCCACGGATCGCGCGCCGCACCCTCGGCATCGACGGCGTCCCAGGCCCAGCGCCGCGCGCCGGCGAGCCACTCGTCGGTGAAGCCGAGGTGGTGCGGCGTCACGTCGCAGGTCACCGGAAGCCCGGCCGCCTTTGCGCGCCGGACGGCCTCGAGCGCGCCCGCCGTGGAGAGATGGGTGAGATGGAGGCGGGCCCCCGGCGCGTCGGCTCGAACGGATTCGAGGATCGCGATCGCGCGCTCCACCGCGGCGATCTCCGCCGCGGCGGGCCACCCCTTGAGGCCGAGGATGGTGGCGACCAGCCCCTCGTTCGCCTCGGCGCCCACGGTGAGCGTCGGGTCCTCTGCATGCTCGACGATCGGGAGGCCCAGCATGCCCGCATAGAGGAGCGCGTTGCGCAGGATGACCGCGCTCCTGACGGGCGAGCCGTCGTCCGAGAAGCCCACGACGCCCGCGTCCGCGAGCTCGCCGAGCGCCGCGAGCCGCTCGCCCGCGCGGCCGACCGTCACCGCGCCGTGGGCCAGCAGCTCCACCGCCGAGCCCGATGCCGCTGCCGCGGCGGCAACCCGCACGAGGACCCCGGGCTCGTCCGCCGCCGGCGTCGTGTTCGGCATCGCGCAGACGGTGGTGAAGCCGCCGTGCGCTGCCGCCGCGAGCCCGCTCGCGACCGTCTCCGCGTCCTCGTTGCCCGGCTCGCGCAGGTGGACGTGCAGGTCGAGGAACCCCGGCATCACGAGGATCCCGTCCGGCCCGATGCCATCGGCCGCGGCGCCGCGGAGCCAGGTCACGGCCTCCAGGATGCCGTCGCGGACCACGATCTCGCCCGGCCCCTCGCGGCCCCCGACCGGATCCACGAGCCACGCGCGGCTGATCTCGAGAAGGCCGACCCTCTCGCCCACCCGCAGCTCACGCATTCGTCACGGCCTCCGGGTGTCCGCCGGCGAGGAGGTAGAGGAGCGCCATCCGGATCGCCACGCCGTTCGTCACCTGCTCCGTGATCACGCTCCGGTCGAGGATCGCGACGTCCGGCGCGATCTCCACGCCCTCGTTCATTGGCCCCGGGTGCATGACCAGCGCGGTCGGCTTTGCGAGCGCGAGGCGCTCACGCGTCAGGCCGAAGCGTGCCGCGTACTCGCGCAGCGAGGGCAGCAGCCCCGCATCCATCCGCTCGCGCTGGAGGCGCAGCGCCATCACCACGTCGGCGTCGCGGAGCGCGGCATCCACGTCGGACGTCACCCGGAACCCCGAATGTCCCGGCGCGCCGCCGCCCGCCCAGCGGCCGGCCCACGCGTCGAAGCCGCGCAGAATCGTCGAGGGTCCGCAGATCCAGAGGTCGGCGCCGGCCGCCGTGAGCGACCAGACGTTGGAACGCGCAACCCGCGAGTGGAGGACGTCGCCCAGGATCACGATCTTCTTCCCGCGGACGTCGCCGAGGTGCGCCCGCATCGTGTAGAGGTCGAGGAGCGCCTGGCTCGGGTGGGCATGCCAGCCGTCGCCGCCGTTGAGGATCGATCCGGAGAAGACCTCGGCCGCCAGGTAGGGCGCGCCGGAGGTGCCGTGGCGCATCACGATCATGTCCGCGCCAAGTGCCTCGACCGTGCGGATCGTGTCCACCAGCGACTCGCCCTTCGTCACCGATGACGATGAGGCGGCGATGTTCACGACGTCCGCCGAGAGGTTCTTCGCGGCGACCTCGAAACTCACCCGGGTTCGGGTGGAAGCCTCGTAGAAGAGGATCGTCACGTTCGTGCCGCGCAGCGCGGGGACCTTCGAGATGGGCCGGCCCAGGACTTCCTTCATCGCGTCCGCCGTGCGCATCACCAGCTCGATCTCGGCCAGCGACAGGACGTCCACGTCCAGGAGGTGCTTCTGGTGCCAGCCCACGTCGGGCGTGGTCGCGGGCGTGGTCGCGGGTGTGGTCGCGGTCCTGGTCGCGGGCGTGGTCGCGGGCGTGGTCGAGGTGGTGCTCATGGCCGTGCTCACGCCGTCCGCGCGGGCATCTCGACCCGCTCGATCCGGACCGCGTCCTCGCCGTCGACCTCGAGGAGGGAAACTCTTACCACCTCGTCTTTCGAGGTCGGGACGTTCTTCCCGACGTGGTCGGCGCGGATCGGCAGCTCGCGATGGCCGCGATCCACGAGGACCGCAAGGCGGATCGCGCGCGGGCGCCCGAAATCGACCAGCGCGTCCATCGCGGCGCGCACCGTCCGGCCCGTGTAGAGCACGTCGTCGACGAGCACGACCGTCCGGCCGTTGAGGTCCACGGGGAGCTGGGTGCCCTTGACGACCGGCTGCTGGGCGATCAGCGAGAGGTCGTCGCGATAGAACGTGATGTCCAGGGCGCCCACGGGAAGGGCCACCCCCTCGTTCTCCTCGATCGCGACGGCGATCCGGCGGGCCAGGGGGACGCCGCGGCGCTGGATGCCGACGAGCACGAGGCCCTCGGTCCCGGCCTGCTTCTCCACCAGCTCGTGGGAGATGCGGATGATCGCGCGGCGGACCTCGTCGGCCGTCATGATCTGGCGCCCGTCCATCAGGCGCGCCCGCGACGTGACACGTGCCTCCTCCTTCCCGGCCTCTCGGGGCCGGTCCTTAAAGGGTCTCGCACAGGATAGCGTGCGGGCAGCCGCGGGGAGCGGCCACCGCGACGCGGCGCCCGGTGCGAGTGAGGAGCCTCAGCGAGCGACGACGATCGGGTCGCTCCCCGGGTCGGGTGCGCCGTACATGCTGCCGGCACCCGCGTCCGACCATGCGTAGACGCTGATCGTGCTGCCTTGCCCGTTCTGCCCGGGAGGGCTCGCCCACGCGAGACGGTCGTTGCCGAGCGACAGGCCCGGGAGCGCCGCGATGTCGGAGAGCAGCGTCTGGCCGACGCTCCCGTCCGCGTTCACCGCGAAGAGGCTGAGCCGCCCCATCGAGGAGTCCGTGGCATCGGCGATCCAGGTGGCCAGGTGTCGTCCCGACGGATCCCAGCGGATGTCCCAGCCGGTCACTCCCGTCAGCCCGGCCGAACCGGGAAGCGGCGTCGCCGTGACGTCGCCCGGACCGACGAGCGCCTGCCAGTCGGCGACGACGAGCCGCCCGTTCGTCGGGACCCACGTCAGCGTCGCGGGATCCAGGAGCTGCTCGCCGCTCCAGAAGACGACGCTCCGGTTCGTGGGATCCACGACCGGGCGCCAGACCGCGGGACGAGCGATCGGAGTGACCGCTCCGGAGGACGGATCGAGCAGGAACGATGTGACCGGGCTGCCCGGAGGGGCGGAAGGGGCTTCGGGCGACGACGAAACGCTCGGCGACGTCCCGGGCGAGGCGCCCGCCGACGGACGCGTGGTCGAGGCCGGGCGGAGCCGGGTAGCCGACGGCTGGGCCGAGGCGGAGGGCTTGACCCGCGTTCGCGAGGCCGAGGCCGCCGCCGAGGGCGAGACCTCCGGAGAGGGCGAGATCGCGGCCGACGGCTCCACGACCGGGGACCCGGGTGCCGACGGGGCCGGGACCGGCGACTCCGGCACGACGATCCTCACGGCCGACGCGTCCGACGTCGGGCTGCCTGCGGGCAGCACCGCGCTCCCGAGGATCTGACCCACGCTCCAGGCGGAGAAGACCGACGCGTGGTCGGTCGTGAGCTGGCGAGCCTTCGTGTCACCCACGTGCCAGACGTAGATGTCCGGACCCCGTGCGCCGTCGGAGGGCCGAGCCGAGAAGGCCACCCACTGCCCGTCCGTGGAGTACGCCGGCGGCGCCCCGACGAGCACCACGCCCTCGATGATCGCCGTTGTCACGGCTGCCGACGGGGCCGGGCTCGCGGGGGGGAGGCTCACGACGGAGGCTGCCGGAGTCGGCACCCCGGAGCCTGGGACCGACGCCGCGGGCGCTCCGGATGGGGAACTGGTGGGGCTCGACGGGCTGACGGCGACCGGGGTCTGGGGATTGCCCGACGGAGAGGTCACGGAAGCCGGTGCCGAGGGCGTCGCCGATCGGGTCGGTCGCGCGGTGGGAGAACCGGTCGGGACGGGAGTGGCTGCTGGAGGAGTAGCCCCCACTCCCGTCACCGCCGGCGTCGGGGAAAGTGCCCCGGGTGTTGGGATGGAGGACGAAGGAGCGGGCGTCCGTGTGACGCGAACCTCGCGCGGAACGGAAAACGCGTAGAGGGCGTTGCGGCTGACGAGCACCGCGGACGTCCCGTTGTGCTGCAGCACGACCGCGGACGGCTGCAGGCCGAGCGCCACGATGGATCGCGCCCCGCCGTCGAGCGTCCCGCAGGCGGAGGCGTCCAGCCCGGGGCAGACCCGGTCGATCGCGGCGCTGGTCAGCACGTACGTCCCATCGGCCTCGCGCTGGACCCACGAGACCAGCTGTGTCTGGACCACCATCGGCGTGGCCCCTGGGCCCCCGTTGTCGAGCGGCCCGGGGGCCGTCGAGCGGTTCCCGATCCCAAGTCCGGCCGTGACGAGCGGCAGGAAGACCACCGCAAGCGCAGCCGCGATCGCGATCCCCGCGAGGGTGAACGGCGGGGAACCGACCAGTGATACGCGGCCTCTCGCGGCATCCTGGCGGACCGCACGCCGGACCTCGACATCGAGTGCCCGCGACAGGCGTGCGCCGAGGTCGCGCGGCGGGACCGGCAGCTCGCCGCGGAGCGCGCGGATCTTCGTGCTGTCGGCGGTGAACGAGTCGGCCATCCGCCGGCAGGATGCGCACGCGCCGAGATGCGCCTGGAGCCACGCGGCGTCCTCATCAGGCAACGGGACGAGGAGCCGGTCGGAGGCGAGGGCACGCGCCCGCGCGTGCGCATCGCTTCGACGGTCGGGGTGGCGCATCGCGCGCTGGAGGCCGCTCATGCGTGCCCGTCCGGTCGCGTGCCGCGCGTCGCGGTCCGGTCGAGCGGGCGGCCCGCTGCCTCCGCCTCGGCGGCCAGGACCCGCTGCTCGGCGAGCGCCCGGCGAAGGCTCTCGCGAGCCCGGGTCAGAAGGGCGCGCGCGGCGACATGCGTCGTACCCAACGACGCCGCGAGCTCGACCCCGGTCAGCTCGTGCACCTCGGCGAGGAGGAGGGCGGAGCGCTGGCGATCAGGGATCTGCTCGAGGGCTCGCTCGAGCTCACCGGAGAACCGCTTGTCCATTGCCAGCCGCTCGGCGGACGGCGCGGCGCCGCGAGACTCCCCGGTCCAGGGGATGAAGCGCACGATCCTCCGGCGGCGAATCTCGTCGAGCGCGATCCGGTTCGCGATCTGGTACAGCCACGCGCGTGCCTTGGCCGGGTCCTCCAGGCTGCCATGCGCCCGGTAGGCGCGGATGAAGGCGTCCTGGGCGAGGTCGGCGGCCAGCTCCGGGTCCCGCAGCATGCGGATCAGGTACGCGTAGATCTCCCCGTGGTGGCGCGCGAAGAGCCCCTCGACGAATGCCCGGGCCTCGATCGGGTCCGCGGGCAGCGCCTCGCTTGCATCCTCGGCAGGGCCGAGGGCGCCATCCGCGCCCGGGACCTCGGGTCCGTTCGACGACCGCCGCAGGTCGGGGGGCAGGCTCATCGGCCCGATCCCCCAGCGGCGCGTGATGTCGACGGCCACCGATCCTCCGGCTCGAACACAGAGCGGCGCGGGTCATCCCCGCGCTCCGGACGGTTGACGAGGCAGCCGGCATCGATGTGACGCTTCGTGCTCGCCGGACTGCGTCCACGGTCGTTCATCGACGGGCTCCCGGCCTGCCCTCGTAGGCGTCCGCCCCGTCCGGCGTCAGCTGGTGAAGAAGCTGGTCGACCGCCTCCTCGGGGCTCACCGGGTTGACCGGCAGGCCCGTCCCGAGCTCGAGACCGGCGATCTCGCGGAGGCGCGGGTGCACCTCCCAGTGCCAGTGATAGGTCGCGTCCACCTGGCCGCGAAGGGGCGCGGTGTGGAGGACGAGGTTGTACGGCGGGCCCTCGAGCTGCGAAAGGTACCCGAGCACGCGACGAAGGCCGTCGGCAGTGGACGTGAGATCGGCATCCGAGGCCCGCCCGAAGTCGGCTTCGTGGCGTCG
Organism: Candidatus Limnocylindrales bacterium; assembly: GCA_038214375.1. GTDB lineage: Bacteria > Chloroflexota > Limnocylindria > Limnocylindrales > CSP1-4 > CTSoil-043. The sequence goes on along the minus strand of JBBQRX010000008.1, from coordinate 61,518 downwards.
GGGCACGATCCAGACCTCGAATGGCGAGCGGGAGGCGAATGGGGCAAACGCGACGGAGGTGTCGTCCTGCCAGATGAACCGCGTTCCGCGCTCGGGCTCGACGCGGACCGCGCGACAGTACGGGCACTCGCTCTCGCGGATCATGAACCGCGCGGCGCCGCCAATCTCCTCGGCAACCTCGTGCGGGATCTGGGGCAGGTCGTACAGGTCCAGGCAGAGGTGGTTCGTCCGGGCACCCGCCTGGCGTCCCCAGTTCTGGAGGACCTGGAGGTATTCGGTCTGGCCGATGCTGCCCGCCTCGACGATGGCAGAGCGTGCCCCCCGGAGCAGGCCAGCGATCAGCTCCGTCCCGACCGAGTGCAGGGGCCGGTGCTCGCCGGGCGGCGCCACGATGGTGCGCCAGCTGCCGGCCGCCCGTGCCTGGCTCATCGAAATCTGGGTGACGCTCTTCTCCTGCTCGCGCGCCTCGGCTTCGGTCCCGACGGTCCGGAACGCGAAGTCCTTGAGGATCCGGAGGCGGACGCCGTCTCCGGCAGGCAGCCGGCAGTTGAGGCAGTCCCCACCGTCGTCGATCGGCTCGGCTGCGAGCGTGAAGCGCTCCCGCTGAAACACGCGGTCGACCACGGTGGCGACCCACCAGCCGGTGATCGCGTCGCGGCGCATCTCGAACATGCCGGCGGACATCAGCGCGCCCCTGCCGGTGCCAGGGCGGCAGCCGGCGCCGCGAGCCGCTCGACGAGGTCCCCGAGCTCGCGCCGCTCGTCGGCGGCACGTGCGGCGGGTGGCAGGTCGCCGGTGAGGGCCAGGCCGAGACGGCGGGCGAGGGCGGGCGCAAAGGCCGCGGCCGCTCCAGCGACGCTCGCGGTCGTCGCCCCGGCGTCGGCGACAACGTCCGCGCCCGCGAAGCCTGCTCGCTGCCGTTCCCGGGCGAGGGAGGTGGAGCGGAGGCCGGGCAGCCCGCATGGGTCGATCAGCTCGAAGTCGACCAGGTTCGTCGTGACGTTCAGGGCGATCCCGTGGAACGTGACGCCGCGAGCGACACGGATCCCGAGCGCCCCGATCTTCCGCGGCAACGGACCGGCAGCATCGACCCAGCAGCCGGGATGGCCGGCGCGCGGGCCGGCGATCACACCCGCTTCGGCGCAGGTGTCGGCCATGGCGCCCTCGAGGGCCTCCACGTACCCGCGGACCCCGAGCGACCGCACCCGTGTCCCTGCCGGTTCGGCGCCGGGCGCCGCGAGGGTGACGATCGGATAGGCGACCAGCTGGCCGGGTCCGTGGTAGGTGACCTCGCCGCCACGCTCCACCCGCACGACCTGGATCCCGCGCGCTGCCAGCTGCGCCGGCGACGCAAGGACGTGCTCATCGCGGGCGTTGCGGCCGAGGGTGAGGACCGCGTCGTGCTCGAGGAGCAGGAGCTGGTCCTCGTCGAGGCGCCCGGTGGCGCGCGCGGCGGCCAGCGCCTGCTGGAGAGCCAGGGCCTCGCGATACGCGATCCGACCCAGCCAGCGGGCGCGAAGGACCCGGGGCTTCGCCTGCTCCTCCATCGTCACGCGCTCACCTGACCACGATACCAGCGTGCGCTTCACGGGCGGTTGGTCTGTCTCAGGAGGGCCCGGCCACGACCCGATCCCGACCGGCCGCCTTGGCCCGGTACATCGCAGCGTCCGCCCGCGACAGGAGCACGGCGGCCGTCTCGCCACCCGTGGACGTCGCGACCCCGAGGGATGCCGTCACCTGCCGGTCGATCCCCGGCATCCCCGTCTCCCGGAGGCGAACACGGGCGCGCTCCGCCCAGGCCAGCGCCTCCGACGCTCCGCAATCGGCGAGCACGACCACGAACTCCTCGCCGCCGTACCGGGTCACGAGGTCTCCCTGCCGACCGGCGACGCGGAGCACGTCGGCTGTCGCCGACAGGACGGCATCTCCCGCCGCGTGGCCGTAGTCGTCGTTCACCGACTTGAAATGATCCAGGTCGATCATCACGACGGACAGGGTGGCACCGCTTGCCAGGGTCGTCGCGAGCACCTCGTCGAGTCCGTCGGCAAGGGCCCGCCGGTTCGCGATGCCGGTGAGCGGATCGGTGACGGCAAGGTCCCGCAGGCGCCTCGCCTCGCCGTGCATGCGCCGCTGCTCGGTGATGAGGTCGTTGGCGAGCCCGCCGAGGGCGCGGAGCGTGAACTCCCCGGCCTCCAGGGCAGGTTCGCCGACCACGAGGAGACCCCCGTCCGCCTCGGCGACGACGGCGAAGGCGTAGTCGAGCGGCGTCGCGGTCGGCTCCGTGACCAGGCTTACCGATGCCCTCCCCCATCCGGTGGCATCGGCGGCGCCGAGCAGGGCTGCGAGGCGCTCCCGGTGCGGGCCGGCAACGAGGTCGAGGACGTCGCCGCCGGTGGGATCACGACCGAGGAGCGTGGTCAGCCGCACGTTCGCCCACCCGATCGTCCCCGATCTCCCGGTCCGAACCGCGATGAGCGCGCCGCTGGCGGCGAGCAGGCCGTCGAGCAGCGCGATTGGTTCAGGTGCGGGCATCGAAATGGGCGCGGAGCAGCTCGCTGGCTGCCCCGGCATCGGCGGCGAAGAGGTCAGCCCCAAGCCGTCGCGCCAGCGCTTCGTCGCCCGCGTATGCGGCGCCACCCACCATCACGAGCGGCGGATCCGGGAGCGCCCTGAGGCGGGCGATCGCGCTGCGCGCAGCGGCCAGCCTCGTCGTCAGGGCCGAGGAGAGCCCCACGGCCGTCGGGCGCCGCGCGGCCACGAAGTCCACGAGATCGTCCGTCGGGACCGCCTGCCCGAGGTCGAGGATCTCCCACCCATCGCCCGTCAGGAAGTCGGCGACCATCTGGAGGCCCAGCACGTGCAGCTCGCCGGGCATTCCGGCGAGGATCGCGGTCCGCCCGACGGGCGGCGGGGCCGCGAGGCGCGGTGCGAGCCAGGCAAGCTGCGACCCGGTGATCGCGGTCGCGAGGTGCTCCTGGGCAACGCTGATCCGGGCCTCCTCCCACAGCCGCCCGATCGCGGTCATCGCCGGAGCCAGCACCTCGAGCTCGACCCGGCGTGCGGCGGTTCCTGTCGCGATGAGGCGTTCGACGGTTGCGCGCGCCACGCGCGGGTCGCCGGCAACGATTGCCGCGAGGTAGTCGCCCGTCGCGTCGGCGGCGTTCATGCGCGCCTCATCCGGTTTCCTCGCCCGGATCGGCCAGCTCGGCGACCACCGGCCGGACGACCCGCTCCGCGTCGATCTGCGAAAGCATGCCGCCCTCGAGCATGACGGCGATCACGATCTCCAGGCTCTCGAGGAACCATTCCCGCGGGAAGCTGCGTGCGACAAGCAGGCCCAGGAGCCAGCCCAGGTTCCGGCGCAGGGTATCGGGTGCCTCGAGGTCCACGGCCACCTGGATCCAGGCGACGAGGTACGCGTGGTCGTGGGTCGCGTATGCGCGCCCGCGTTCGCCGTACCGCTCGTCGGCCTCGGGATGGTTCGCGTAGAACCGTCCCGTCGCTGCCTCGGCAGCCGCGAGCACGTCGGGGCCGAAGGCCGGATCGAGGCTGGGGATGCCCGCATTCGCCATACGTGCCCGAACCTTACACCACCGTTTCAGTCGTCTCGGCCAGCGCGACTGCGTCCGGCGACGCGACCGTCAGCGCGTCGCAGCGGTCGCAGCGGTGTCGACGGCCTCGAGCACGAACAGGCGCGCCTGGAAGTCGCCACGGGCGGCCGTCTCGCGCCGGTTCGTCGCGATCACCAGCCCCGCATGGATCAGCTCATCCCCACCTCGCTCCGGACCGCCCGATCCTGTCGCGTCGACCACCGGCGGCCACGCCGTCACCCGGTAGCGGGCCGCGGGATCCAGGCCGCGGAGCCGGAGCCGGCGGGGAGCGGCCTCCGGGTGGTTGAGGATCCGGTACCAGCCGACGATCGCGCGACTGCGGTCGTCGGCGACGGTCATCCAGGCGACCTCGTTGCCATCCCCCTCGAACGGGCTGCGCAGGCGGACGAAACGCCCCCGCTGGAACAGCTCGCGGTGCGCGGTGTAGAAGGCCACCTGGTCGGCCACGGCCCGGCGCTCCTCCGGCGAGAGCGCGGTCGGGTCGAGCTCGTAGCCGAGGACGCCGAAGAAGGCGACGGCGGCACGCGTCTCGAGAGGCGCAGTTCGGCCAACCTGGTGGTTTGGGACGGCCGCCACGTGCGCGGCCATCGAGCTGATCGGGTAGACGAGGGAGGTACCCCACTGGATGCGCAGCCGCTCGACGGCATCCGTGTCGTCACTGGTCCAGCCCTGGGGGGCGTAGGCGAGGATCCCTGGATCGAACCGGCCGCCGCCGCCCGCGCACGACTCGAAGAGAACGTCCGGAAACTCCGCCACGAGCCGCGCGTACAGGTCGTAGACGCCCAGGACCTGGCGGTGGAAGAGCTCGCCCTGCCGATCTGCCGCGAGCGCCGGGCTGTATGGCTCCGTGATGCTCCGGTTCATGTCCCATTTGACGTACGAGATCGGAGCGCTCCGAAGGACGTCGCGCAGGACTCCGAACAGGTGGTCGACGACCTCCGGGCGCGACAGGTCGAGGACCAGCTGCTGGCGGCTCTCCGTGCGCGGCCGTCCGGGCACGCCGATCGCCCAGTCCGGGTGCTCCTCGAAGAGCCGGCTTCGTTGGCTGACCATCTCGGGCTCGATCCAGAGGCCGAAGCGCATGCCCAGCGCCTCGACCTTCCAGGCAAGCCCGTCGAGCCCCTCGGGCAGCTTCCGTCGATCCACGAACCAGTCGCCGAGGGAGCTCGTGTCGTCGTCGCGCGCGCCGAACCAGCCGTCATCGAGCACGAAGAGCTCGATCCCCATGTCGCGCGCAGCGGCGGCGATCCCGAGCAGCTTCGCCTCGTCGAAGGCGAAGTAGGTTGCCTCCCAGTTGTTGACGAGGATCGGCCGCTCCCGGTCCCGCCACACCCCGCGCGCCAGGCGCTGCCGGTAGAGCCGGTGATAGGCATCGCTGAGCGCTCCGAGCCCCTCGCCCGAGTACACGAGGATCGCCTCCGGCGCGCAGAGCTCGGCCCCGGGATCGAGCGTCCACGTGAACGCCTCCGGGTTGATCCCCAGCCGGACCCGGGTCGAGTCGAATCCATCAACCTCGGCCTCGGCGAGGAAGTTGCCCGAGTACACGAGGCTGAAACCGTATGCCTCGCCGGCCTCCTCGGTCGTCCGTGGCCGGGCGAGGACGACGAAGGGGTTGTGCTCGTGGCTCGACGCCCCGCGGAGGCTGGCGACCGACTGCCGCCCCGGGGCGAGCGGCCGTGTCACGACGTGGCGTTCTCGCGCCCAGGTCCCGCTCAGCTGGATGAAGTCCCATGCGGCATCCGGCAGGTCGAGCGATGCGCTCATCACGCACTGGACGCGGGCCGGTCGTGAGCCACCATTGCGGACGCGGGCGCTCCGCGCGATCACGGGCGAGTCCGCGAAGATCGTGTACAGGAGCACGACCTCGATCCCGCTCGGCGCATCGCGCAGGGTGACCTCGAGCGTCTCCGCCTCGTCGTCCGTCTCGACGTAGGTCGACGGGAGGCCCGTCAGGGCCGGCTTGCCGGGCACGATCCGGTGGCCGGCGTACTGGAGGTGCACGACCGTCGACCCGTCTGCCGGCTCGATGACAAGGGCCGGCGCGCGGAAGTCACCGCCGCCCCCGGTCGGGTACTCGCGCGAGACCGGCTCGCCGACCCGGTTGGAGAAGCCTTCGAAGGTGATGGGCCCGAGGTGCCGGTACGAAGGCCCCGGCGCAAGCGCGGGGCCGAAATGGAGGTGGCCGAGGGAGCCGTCCTCCAGCACCCGGGCGACGTAGCTGATCTGGCCGTTGTGGAGGTGGAGCTCCCGGGTCCCGACGTTCCAGCTGATCGGCATTGCCTTCTCCGGACTCAGGCGCGCCCGGGAAGCTCGGCCGGAAGGGCGCCGCCGCGCCCCTGCTCCCACGGGCGCGCGGTCAGCTCGTCACCGGCCGCGGCGTCGCGCGGCGCCGCGGCCGCGGGACCGGGCGTGGCCGTCGGACCGTGCTGGCGCGCCTCATGCCGAGGCTCCACCACGACGAGCTTGCCGACCTGGCGCCCGAGGTGCTCCAGCGCATCGGCACCGAGGAGCGAGTCGGTGATCAGGACATCCGCCTGGTCGAGCCGGACGATCGTGCTCATCCCGACGATGCCCCATTTCGTGTGGTCGGCCACCACCACAAGCGATCGCCCGGTCTCGACGAGGGCGCGATCCGTCTCCGCCTCGAAGAGGTTCGGCGACGTGAACCCCGCCCTGGCGGCCATGCCGTGGACGCCGAGGATCGCCCGATCGACGTGGACGGCCCGGAGGGAGGCGACGGCGAATGGCCCGACCAGCGCATCCGAGGGTGTCCGAACGCCGCCCGTCAGGATGACCCGCTGGTCCAGGCGCCCGCGTCGGTGGAAGAGATCCGCGACGGGCAGCGAGTTGGTCACGACCGTCAGATCCGGCCGATCGAGGAGGGACCGGGCAACGGCGTACGTCGTGGTGCCCGCCGAGATGGCGACGGCGCTGCCGGGCGGGACCATGGCCGCCGCGGCCTCCGCGATCGTTTCCTTCGCCTCCTGCTCGAGCGAGGATTTGGCCCGGAAGCCGGGCTCGAAGAGGGCCCGCTCCGAGACGATCGTTGCGCCGCCGTGGACCTTCTCGATCAGGCCCTGCTGATCGAGCAGCTCGAGGTCGCGCCGCACCGTCATGTCGGATACGGCGAGCTCCGCCACGAGATCGGCGACCCTGACGCCACCGTCGGACCGGATGCGATCGAGGATGTAGGCCTGCCGCTGTCGGGCCAGCACGATTGTCGGCTCCTCACGTGCGAACCGTTGCCGGCCCCAGTCTCCCACAAGATCGCGCACAAGACAACGGACTTCATCAGGCTGCGTTCCACGATTCAGGCCGAATCGTGCTTGACACGCGCGTCGGGCCGCTCAACAATCGCTGCGACCATGTCGGTTTCTGTTGAATGGTCATCCCGGCACCTGGTGAGGAGGAGCAATCATGCACACGCCCGGACGACGCCGGACCGCACTTGTCGGTCTGGCCGTCTCCGCCATCATCTTCGGCGCCTGCAGCGGCAGCGCGACGCAGGCGCCCGCCTCGGCCGCCGCGTCCGCGGCAGCGTCTGCGGAAGCGTCGGCAGCGGCCTCGGCGGCGGCCTCCGCGCCTGCTTCTGCGGCAGCGTCCGCGGCAGCGGGAGCGGGCGCGACAACGCTTGGCTCGAACGAGAGCGACGCGAACCCGAAGGCCGCGGTCGCGGCGATCGTCGACTACTGCCAGACGAAGGCCGGCATCTCGGTCAAGATCAACACCACCGACCACAACACGTTCCAGAACCAGATCAGCTCATACCTGCAGGGCACGCCGGACGACATCGTCAAGTGGTTCGCCGGCAACCGGGTGCGCTTCTTCGCGGCCCAGGGCCTTCTGTCTCCGCTCGATGACGTGTGGGCCAAGATCGAGTCGAGCATGACCCCCGGCCTGAAGGATGCCTCCACCGCCGCGGACGGCCACCAGTACTTCGTCCCGGTCTACAACTACCCGTGGGTGGTCATGTACCGGAAGAGCCTCTTCACGGACAAGGGCTACACGATCCCGAAGACCCTCGACGAGTTCGTGACCCTCTCCAAGAAGATGCAGGCGGACGGCCTCGTCCCGCTCGCCCTCGGCGACAAGGACGGCTGGCCGGCGATGGGCACCTTCGACATCCTCAACATGCGCATGAACGGCTACAAGTTCCACATCGACCTGATGGGCGGCACGGCAAAGTGGACCGACCCGAAGGTCAAGGCCGTCTTCGCGAAGTGGGCCGACCTGCTCCCCTACTTCTCCCAGGGAGCTCCCGGCCGCACCTGGCAGGACGCTGCCAAGCTCACCCTTGTCGACAAGAAGGCCGGGATGTACTTCCTCGGCACCTTCGCGATCGAGCAGGCTGGCGACGCGGCATCCGACGTCGGGTTCTTCCCGTTCCCGCTGCTCGGCACGCAGTACGACAGCGAGAACGCGATCGACGCTCCGATTGACGGCTTCATGATGGTGGCCAAGCCGAAGAACCCGGATGCGGCCAAGGCCTTCCTCGCGTGCGTCGGATCGCCCGAGGCGCAGGTGGCCTACGTGACGAGCCCCGGCATCGGCAGCGTGGCCGTCTCCCCGCAAGCCGATACGAGCAAGTACACCGAAGTCCAGAAGCTGAACGCCGAGGTCCTGAAGACCTCCGGTAACATCGCTCAGTTCCTGGATCGTGACGCGCGCGCGGACTTCGCGGGCCCGTCGGGCATGCAGGGCTTCCTGCTCAGCTTCCTGAACAACCCGAAGCAGGACCTCGACAAGTTCCTGAGCGGGATCCAGTCCTACTACGACTCGCTCCCACCGCAGTGATCTAGCGACGTCGCAGGGACAGATGGCCGATGACTGATCGCGTCGCGCGATCGGGCAATGCCACCCCGCCGGCATCCGCCGGCGGGGTGGCATCGTCTCGTCCCGCGCCGAGGAAGAAGCGCTACAGCCTCCTTTCCCGCCGCGACAAGGTGACGCTTTGGCTGATGGCGGGAATCCCCACGCTGATCGTGGGTGTCTTCATCCTGCTGCCGACTGCGGCATCGATCGTCCTCTCCTTCACGAGCTGGAACGGGATCGGCGGGTTCGGGGCGATCAAGTTCATCGGCCTGAAGAACTACACGGACCTCGTCAACGTCTACCAGCCGTTCTTTCCGGCCCTCACCCACAACCTCATCTGGCTCGTCTTCTTCCTGCTGATCGCGACCCCGCTGGGGATGTTCTTCGCCGTCCTCCTGGACAAGAACATCCGGGGGACCCGCGTCTACCAGAGCGCCCTGTACATGCCGGTCGTTCTTTCGCTGGCGATCGTGGGCTTCATCTGGCAGCTCATCTACGCGCCGGAGCAGGGCCTGATCAACAACCTCCTGGGCAGGACGGACCAGGGCAACCAGATCTCGTGGCTCGGGGATCCGAGCCTCAACCTGTGGGCGATTCTCGTCGCGGCAAGCTGGCGCCAGGTGGGCTACGTGATGGTGCTCTACCTGGCGGGCCTGAAGAGCTTCGACCCGGGTCTGCGCGAGGCCGCATCGATCGACGGGGCAAGCGAGGTCCAGACCTTCTTCCGCGTGGTCTTCCCGGTCATGCGGCCCATCAACATCGTGATCCTCGTGATCACCGTGATCGAGTCGCTCCGGGCCTTCGACCTGGCCTTCATCACGAACAAGGGGCTCAACGGCCTCGAGCTGCTCTCCACGCTCGTCACGAACAACATCATCGGCGAGACGAGTCGGATCGGCTTCGGCTCGGCCATCGCGGTCGTCCTGCTCGTGATCTCGGTCGGCCCGATCATCTTCTATCTCTTCCGGGCGCTGCGGGAGGAGAACGAGTGACCGACATCGTCGGCGGCACCGCGGCCCGGCAGAAGCGGATTCGGCGGGCGGGCCTGCAGGCATTCCTCATCACGATGAGCGTGATCTGGGTCCTCCCGCTCGTGTGGGCGGTCTACACCTCGTTCCGGCCATACGCCGAGACGGCGAAGTACGGCTATGTCTCGTTCGCCGGCATCTACAACCTCGACAACTACGTCAACTCGTTCAACCAGGGCGAGCTCCCCAAGTACTTCTTCAACACGGTGGTCATCCTGGTCCCGGCCGTGATCCTGGTGCTCTTCCTGGCCTCGATGATGGCCTTCACGGTCTCGCGCTACAGCTGGCGCTTCAACCTGATCTTGCTGATGGTCTTCTCCGGCGCGAACCTGCTCCCGCCACAGGTCATCATCACCCCGCTGTACCGGATCTTCCTGGCCCTGCCGATGATCGCTCCGCTCAGCGACAACGGCCTCCTCTACGATCAGTACGTGGGCATCACGATCATCCACGTCGCGTTCCAGATGGGCTTCTGCACGTTCGTGCTGAGCAACTACATGAAGACGATTCCCAGGGCGCTGAACGAGGCCGCAGTGATGGACGGGGCCTCGGTCTGGAAGACCTACTGGAGCGTGATCCTGCCGCTCACGCGGCCGGCGCTGGCCGCGCTGGCCACCCTCCAGGTGACGTGGATCTACAACGACTTCTTCTGGGCACTGGTCCTCATGAAGACCGGCGCGAAGTACCCGATCACGTCCGCGCTGAACAACCTCCAGGGCGAGTTCTTCACGAACAACAACCTGATCGCCGCGGGCTCCATCCTCGTCGCGATTCCGACGCTGGTCGTGTTCTTCGCCCTCCAGAAGCAGTTCGTGAGCGGGCTCACCCTCGGGTCGACGAAGGAGTGATGGGCGTCGCGGTCCCCCGGCCCTGGGAGGCGCCCGAGCTGACCGGCGTGGGGCGGGTCCCGATGCACTCGGTGCCGCACGCGGATCGCATCGGGCTCGACGGCCGCTGGCGCTTCCAGCTGCTGCCTGCGCCGGACGTGGAGCCGGGCCCCGCCTGGGGCGAGGCCGACGTGCCGGGCTGCTGGACGATGCAGGGCCGTGACGACCGCCCGCACTACACGAACGTCCAGATGCCGTTCCCGGGCCTCCCGCCGGGCGTCCCGGCGGCGAACCCGACGGGTGTCTACGAGCGCGAGGTCGACGTGCCGGCGCGCTGGGCGGGGCGTCGGGTCGTGCTCCACGTGGGCGCGGCGGAGAGCGTCCTGATCGCCCGCGTGAACGGGCGAGAGGTGGGCATCAGCAAGGATTCGCACCTCGCCGCCGAGTTCGACGTCACGGCGCTCGTCCGACCGGGGCCCAATACGGTCTCCCTGACCGTGGTCAAGTGGTCCGATGCCACCTACGTCGAGGACCAGGACCAGTGGTGGCACGGAGGGATCACCCGCCCGGTGTTCCTGTACGCCACCCACGCCGTCCACCTGGCCGACGTGCGCGCGATCGCGTCGCTCGCGGAGGATCTCGTCAGCGCGTCGCTGGAGGTCCGGGCCGAGGTGGCCTTCGCCCGCGTGGCGCCGGGTCCGGGCTGGACCGTGAAGGCGCGCCTGGGTGATCTCACCGGCATCCTCGTGGCGCCGGTGCCCCACGCGGGTCGCCACGAAGGCCCGCGCCCCAGCCGGCATCGCCGGCTCCTGGCCGACCGGGTGATCTCGTCCGACGAGCTGACCGAGGAGGAGCGGACCCTCCTCTGGCCCAGCCTCTACGCGGAGCTGCCGCCCGCGACGGTGGGCCGGGTGGCGCTCCGGGCGGACGTGGCGGGCGTCCGGCCGTGGTCGTCGGAGCTGCCCGTCCTCTACCCGCTCACGGTGACGCTCGTCTCGCCATCGGGCGAGGAAGTCGAGGAGGTCTCCCTTCGCGTCGGCTTCCGGCGCGTGGAGATCGTCGGGCTGGACCTGCTGATCAACCGGAAGCGCGTCCTCATCCGGGGCGTGAACCGCCACGAGTTCGACCAGCACACCGGGCGCGTGATCTCCGAGACGTCGATGCGGGACGACGTCGTGACGATGAAGCGCTTCGGGTTCAACGCCGTGCGCACGTCGCACTACCCGAACGACCCAGCCTTCCTGGACCTCTGCGACGAGCTGGGCCTCTACGTGATCGACGAGGCCGACATCGAGTCCCACGCGTTCATCGACAGCCTGTGTGACGACCCGCGCTACCTCGGCGCCTGGGTCGACCGCGTGTCGCGGATGGCGCTGCGCGACAAGAACCACCCATCGGTGATCGCGTGGTCGCTGGGCAACGAGTCCGGCCACGGGAACAACCACGAGGCTGCAGCAGCGTGGCTGCGCCGCTATGACCCGACGCGGCCCCTCCACTACGAAGGCGCCATTCGATGGGACTGGGCGAGCGACCAGGACGTCAGCGACCTCACCTGCCCGATGTACCCGCCGATCTGGGCTATCGTCGGGCACGCCGAGTCCGGCCACCAGCGCCACCCCCTGATCATGTGCGAGTTCTCGCATGCGATGGGCAACAGCAACGGGACGCTGGCCGAGTACTGGGACGCGATCGAGCGCACACCCGGCCTCCAGGGCGGCTTCATCTGGGAGTGGTGGGACCACGGGCTCGTCCAGGATCTCCCGGACGGCACGCGCCGCTGGGCCTACGGCGGCGACTTCGGGGACCAGCCCAACGATGGGAACTTCTGCATCGACGGTGTGGTCTTCCCCGACCGGACCCCGAAGCCGGCGCTCTGGGAGCACCACGCCCTCGCGGGTCCCGTGCGAGTGCGCGCGACGGCGGACGACCTCCGCGCCGGTCGCATCACCATCCACAACGGCCAGGACTTCCGCGACCTCGCGTGGCTCCGTGGGCACGTGGAGGTGGCGGTGGAAGGTGTCACCGTGCACGCCGCGGAGCTGCCGTTGCCCGCACTGGGGCCTGGCGAGGATGTCGTCGTCGAGCTTCCGGGCTGGCACGGCATCCAGCGAGGCGAAGGGGAGTCCTGGCTGACCATCCGCTTCGTGACGGCCGAAACCGGGACGTGGGCGGACGCGGGCCACGAGATCGCCTGGACGCAGCTGCCTCTCGAGCCGGACGCAACGAACGAGCAGAGACGGTCGCACCCGGCGCCTGCCGCCCGACATCCGGTCGCCGTCGACCTGGACGGGCACCTGATCCACGAGCTCCTCGCGGCGCCGCCGCTGTTGAGCCTGTGGCGTGCCCCAACCGACAACGACAGGATCCCCGGCCTCGCCGCGGCGTGGGACCGGCTTGGCGTCGCAGGTCTCACCCGCGTCCTGGATTCCATCGAGGAGGTCGACGGCGCCACGATCGTCCGGAGCCGCTATCGCACAGGAGCGGGGATCGAGGTGCCGCACGAGATGGTCCTGACGGCCCTTGCCGGAGGCGCCGTGCGCCTCGACGAGGCAGCAATCATCCCGGAGACCCTCCCGGATCTCGCGCGAGTGGGGACCGTACTGGAAGTTGTCGCCGGCCTGGATCGCGTCGAGTGGTTCGGCCGCGGCCCGCACGAGACCTACCCGGACCGGCGTCGCGCCGGCCGCGTGGGGCGCTGGCGCTCCACGCTGGGCGACCTTCACGTCCCGTATGTCCGGCCGCAGGAGAGCGGGGGCCGCGCGGACGTGCGCTGGATCGCCCTGACCGACGCCGCCGGCCGCGGCCTGCGGATCACGCTGGACGCGCCGCGCCAGGTGTCCGCCTCCCGATTCCGCGCCGCGGACCTCGCCGCGGCAACGCACCACGGCGAGCTGGTGCCGCGACCCGTGGCCGTCGTGCACCTCGACGCCGCCCATCGCGGGCTTGGCACCGCAAGCTGCGGCCCCGACACGCTCCCCGAATACCTGGTCGGCCCCGGCACCTACCGCTGGTCCTGGACGCTCCGGCCCGTCGGGGCATGAGTGGCCTCCCGGACCGCCTCTATCGCGGCTACGTCTTCGACCTCGACGGGACGGTCTACCTGGGCGACGCGCTCCTGCCGACCGCCGGAGAGACGATCGCTCGCCTCCGCGCGCTCGGCTGCCGGACCGTCTTCCTGTCGAACAACCCGACGCACCCGCCCGAGGACTACGCCGCGAAGCTGACGCGCCTGGGCGTCCCGACCCCGCTCGACGACATCCTCGTCTCGACGCAGGTCCTGGTCCGCTTCCTGCTCGACCGGATGCCGGGCGCCCGGCTCTTCGTCATCGGGGAGGCGCCGCTCGTGGCCGGGCTCGCGGCAGCCGGCTTCGAGATCGTCGGCGACGCGGCACGCACCGATGCGGTCATCGCCAGCTTCGACCGCACCTTCGCCTACCCGAAGCTCCAGGTCGCGTTCGACGCGATCCGGGCGGGGGCGCGCTTCTTCGCCACGAACGGCGACCGCTATTGCCCGGTACCGGGCGGCGGGGAGCCCGACGCTGCGTCGGTCATCGCCGCCGTCGAGGCATGCACCGGCGTCTCCTGCGAGGCGATCGTCGGCAAGCCGTCGCACCATACGAGCGGGGCCGTGCTCGCGATGCTCGGCCTGCCGGCCGCCGAGTGCCTCGTCACCGGCGACCGCCTGGAGACCGACGTCCGGATGGGCCTGGACGCCGGGATGGCGACCGCCATTGCCCTGACCGGCGCCACGACGCCGGCCATGGTCGCCGCGTCTCCGATTGTCCCGACGTACGTCGTCGACCGGCTGGCCGACCTCATCCCGGGGTGAGGCGCATGGCGGACTATCTCCTCGGAATCGACCAGGGCACGAGCGGCAGCCGTGCGCTCGTGCTCGACCGCGACGGGGCCGTCCGTGGCTACGGGTATCGCCCGCTGGCGAGACTCCATCCGTCCCCCGACCGCGTCGAGCAGGACCCGCACGTGGTCGCGCAGGGGGTGCGCGAGGCGATCGACGCGGCGCTGACCCAGGCCGGCATCTCGCCCGGCGAGGTGGCCGCCTGCGGCATCGCCTCGCAGCGGGGCACCGACTTCGTGTGGGACGCGCGAACGGGCCTCCCATTGGCGAACGCCATCACGTGGCAGGACCTGCGCACCCAGTCCCTCGAGCGCGACCTGCGCGTCTGGGGACGGGTCCCCGAGCTCCGCACCCGGCTGGGCGAATGGCCCGGCCCCTGGAGCTCGGCACTCCACCTCGCGTGGCGCCTGGCCAACGACCCCGTGGTCGCGGCGGCTGCTCGGGAGGGGCGGCTGCGCGCCGGGCTCGCGGCCGTCTGGGTGCTCAACGCGCTCGGCCGTGCGGACGGCCATCGGGCGGACGTTTCGCTGGCCCAGAGCATGACGCTGTACGACTTCAGGGCGCGGGAGTACTGGGGCGACTGGCTGGCGTATCTCCACGTGCCCAGGGCCGCCCTGCCCGACGTGACCGGGACCGTCGCCGAGTTCGGCTGGCTGGACCTCGGGTCGTCCCGGGTCCCCGTTCGGGCGATGATCGCCGACCAGCAGGGCGCCCTGTTCGGATACGACTGCCGTGCACCCGGCAACGCCGAATGCACGCACGGGACGGCGTCGTTCGTGGACGTGTGCCTGGGCGACGCCGCGCCCGACCTGGATACCATCAAGGTCTACCTCGCCTGGCTGCTGGACGATCGCCCCACGTACTGCCTGGAGGCCGACACGACCGTCACCGGCGGGGCGGTGCGGTGGCTTCGGGAGGGCGCCGGCATCATCGCGACGGACGAGGAGCTCAGCGAGCTGGCCGAGGCGGTGCCGGACGCGGCCGGCGTCGTGTTCGTGCCGGCCTTCACCGGTCTCAACGTCCCCTACGACGTGCGGGGCGCCCGCGGCTCCGTGCTGGGCCTCACGCTGGGCCACACGCGCGCGCACATCGCCCGCGCGTTCCTCGATTCGATCGGCCTCCAGCTCGGGGCGATCCTCGACGAGATCGAGGCGCGGGCCGGCGTCCGCGTGGCCCAGCTCAAGGTCGGGGGCGGCCTCTCCGCAAGCGACGCCGCCTGCGCGATCCAGGCCGACTGGCTGGGGATCCCCGTGCTTCGCTCCTCGTTCACGGAGACGACCGCCCGGGCAGCGGCGTTGCTCGCCGGGTTGGGGGCCGGATTCTGGGCACGCGAAGGGGACCTGCCGCCGTTGCCGGGCGTGACGCGCGTGTTCGAGCCGCGGATCGACGCCGATCGGCGAGCGGAGGGCCGCGAGGCGTGGCAACACGCCGTGGACGCCGTCACGACGTGGGCGGCGCCGCGGGGGTAGCTCCCGTGACCCGTCGCCGGCGCTCCCGGGCCGCGGACGGGACGGAGATCCGTGGACGCGACACCCCCGACCTCGGTCATACGTGGCCTGCGCGACGGCGCGGCCCGAGCCTACCCGGAACCGGCGGGCCCTTCCGGCTGGCCAGGGAGCGAGGCGCCGACGGCCGACGGCCGGCCCCGGCTGCGGGATGCGACGTACACCGAAGGGCTCGGCGCGAGCCTGCCCAGGGGTGCCTGGAGCGGCGCCTCCAGCCGGGCGAGCTGTCGCGCCGGGACAAGACGCTTCAGGCGGGCCGAGCGGAACAGGGAGACGGCCCGCCGCCTGGTCGGGACGAGGCCGGCCCGGCGGAGCTGGCGCACGACGGTCGCGGGCTGGTGGGAGAAGTGACCCTCACGGTACTCGTGCGGGTCGGGGTCGCCCGGCGCCCACTCCTGCCGGCGCACGAGGTGACGCAGGCGCGCCAGCAGGTGGTTTCGATTGGGGAACTCGAGGACGAACAGGCCGCCGGGTCGGAGAACCCGGGCGACTTCAGCGAAGACAGCGTCCGGGTTCTTCACGTGGAGGATCAGGCGGACGGCCACCACGACGTCGATCGAACCCGATGCGACCGGGATGTCGGTCGCGTCGGCCTGCAGGACGGAGAAACGAGGGTCGGAGCCGACCCGCTCGCGGGCCGCATCGACCATCGCCGGCGACGCGTCGACGAGCGTGACGTGCTCGAAGCCGGCGTACTCGTCGCTGAGGCGGCCGAAGCCGGCCCCGAGATCGAGCAGCTGCCCGCCCCCGGCCGGCAGCAGCGCGCGAAGGGCGAGCCGGTCACACAGATCCTCGTACGCCCGGGGGGCCCAGAAGGCGTCACGATACGAAAGGTCGTAGACGGGAGGCTCGGACCTCCCGTGCTCAATGGCGGACGGAGGCGTGACGGGGGAGGATCCCGGTTCGGCGTTCGACACGCCCGTCAGTATCGCCGTTCCGCTGGAACTGCGGCGGGTGCTCCGCGTCGGTCGCCGAGACGGGGATCGCGACGACGCGCCGGACACTCGGGCACCCACGTACGTGGTCGCGCGCGCAGGTCAACGGGATTCGAGCCGGGGGACCGGTCGCCTGGACGCCGCCGGCGAGCGACGCGCGGCGCCGATGCCGCGGCGGTGAAGGCCGTGCTGCCCGTGGTCCTCTTCGCGCTTCGCCGGACCGGCAGAGCCCGCAGCCCCGGCTGCATCCGGGCTGCAGGCTCGCCGATCGGGAATTCGTCAGCGCGGGTTTGGTCGGGCTCGGTAGCGCCTGGACGCGAACATCAGCGACAGCCCGGCAAGGAAAGCCAGCCCGAACAGGATCGGGTCACCGGTGCCGCTCGGCTGCGGGTTGATCGGGTTCGTGATGCTCGTGGGCGGAACGGTCGGTCGGGAGGTCGGCGTCGAGGCTACGGTCGCGGTCGGAGCGACAGTCGCGGTCGGCGTGGGCGTGGCGCTCGCGCTCGGCGAGGGGCTGGCGCTCGGCGAGGGGCTGGCGCTCGGCGAGGCCGAGGGGCTCGGGGAGGGGCTGGTGCTCGGGGAGGCCGAGGCGCTCGGGGAGGGGCTGGCAGCCGCTCCGGCCGAGCATGACGATGCGTTGATCGTGTTGTTGTCCAGGGTCACGGCGCCGGTCCGGGCCAGGGCGCGCCCGTTCACCGTCGCGCCGGAGGTGACCGTGATCGACGTCAGAGCCATGATCGTCCCCGCGAGGGTGGACCCTGTGGCCAGCGTCGCGGAGCTGGTGACCTGCCAGAAGACGTTGCAGGGATTCGCGCCATTGATGAGCGCGACGCGGCTGGACGACGACGTGATGAACGTCGATGTTGCCTTGAAGATCCAGACGGAGCCGGGATCGTTCTGGCCGTCGAGCGTCAACGTCCCGGTCAGGTTCGTCGTCGCGGCGCTCACCGCGTAGACGCCTGCAACGAGCGTCAATCCGCCGAGGGTCGTGTAGGTGTTCGTCACCGGCCGTCCCGCCGCGTCGTTGTATGCCGTGACAAGGTCGGTCTGGGCTTGCAGGGCGACGGCATCCGCCGCGTGGATCGTCCCACTCACGGTTGGGGCCCCGGTGATGGCGCTGCCCGGGGAGACGCCAAGGTTCCCGTTGATCGTGGTCGCGCCGGTGTTCGTGACGGTGGTGCCTGCCAGGACGCCGAACGCCCCGGCGGTACCCAGTCCGACGGTTGCCGGACTGGCCGCAAATGCGGTCGGACCTGCGGCGAGCATGCCGATCGCGACGGCGACCGCCATACCGGCGATCAAGGGCCGTCTGGCCCTCCGGATCCGTGTGACCATCTCCATCGCCTCTCGTTCATGCCATCTGCGACGAGCCGCCCAAGGGGCGCTCGAACTCGCTGCCGAGTCCTACGCTCGGCGCCGGGCAACTCGGCGCCGCCACTGGCGCGAGAAGGCCCGCCCCCCAGGACGGGCCTTCTCGCCGAGGACTACCACACACGGAATGACGGGTGACCGGCCATTCGATCGCGAGTGTGGTCCCAGGGAGCCGGGCCGTCATTACGGCCCGTCATCTCGTTACTCCGTGGCGAGCGCCTTCTTCATCATGGCCAGCGACGCGTCGGGGCCCTTGAACCCGACGAGGTACTCGAGCCTGATGGGCGCGAAGCACTCGTAGAAGACAACATCCTCGTCGGTCAGCTGGCGAAAGGCGTGCACGTAGTTCGAGGGGATGATCAGCAGCGCGCCGGGTCCGACCTCCGACTCTTCGTCGCCGACCTTCGCCCACAGCCGTCCCTGCTCGACGAGCATGAGCTGCTCGGCCTCGTGGCTGTGGTCCGGGATCACGACGCCGCCCCGATAGACGATGCGGGCGAGCATCGTCTTCTCGCCCGAAACCGCCTGGCGGAACACGCCGGGGATGTACTCGACCATCGGGAATTCGTCCCATGTCGTGATCTGTCCCATCGGGACCTCCCTGCTTCGATGTGAAGGTTGCGTGCGGAATCGCGGCCCGGCCCGACGCCCCCGGCCGCCTGCCGTCAGATCAGGAGAGCGCCTGGGCCCTGGCGTCGAGGCCGCGAAGGATCTTCTCGGGCGTGACCGGCAGCTCGTCGATCCGGACGCCCGTGGCGTGATAGATGGCGTTGACGATTGCCGGAATGGGCGAGTTCGCCGTCATCTCGCCGAGGCCCTTCACGCCGTAGGGACCGTTCGAGGACGGCATCTCCAGGACGACCGACTCGACCACCGGCATCTCCAGGGTGCCGGGCATCAGGTACTCGCTGAAGTCCCTGGGGCTGTGATCGACGGCCGGGTAGCAGGGCGCGGTCGTCTCGTACAGCGCATGCGACATGCCCATCCAGGCGCCTCCCTCGATCTGGCCTGCGACGAGCGCGGGGTTGACCTGGCGCCCGACCTCGTATGCGCTTCTGATGCTCAGGACCGTCACCACACCGGTTTCCGTGTCGACCTCGACCTCGGCCACGGTGCAGGCGTGCGCCTCCGTCGAGTCGGGATCCATGGCGCCCGTCTCGGGGTCGACGACGCTCTTCGGCTTCATGAAGCTGCCGCGTCCCGCGATCGTGCGCCCGTACTTGAACTGGGCAAGCGAGGCGATGTCCGCGACCCTCACCGACCGGGAGGGGACGCCCCTGACCATCAGGTTCCCGTGGCCGTCGATCTCCAGGTCCTCGACAGCCGCCTCGAGCTCCTCGGAGGCAACCTCGAGGAGCGCCTGCCGGGCCTCGCGGGCGGCCGCGATCACCGCGTTGCCGACCCGGTGGGTGGCCCGGCTGGCGAACGTGCCCATGTCGTGCGGTCCGGTGTCGGTGTCCGCGGTGTCGACCACGATCTCCTCGAAGTCGACCCCGAGCGTTTCGGCCGCGATCTGGCCGATCACCGTCTTGAGGCCCTGGCCGAGGTCGGTCGCCGAGAGCGACACGACGAACGAGCCGCTCGTCGTGGCATGGATCAGCGCCTGCGACGGGTCGCCACCCAGGTTCATTCCGGTCGGGTAGTTGACGGCGGCAATGCCCGTCCCGCGCAGCGTGGCCATCAGTCGCGGCCTCCGTCGTGGCCGGCGCGCCGAGGCGCCGACGTCATCGCCTTGAGGTCGTCCGGCAGCTCGTGCCCCACGAGCGCCGCGGCAGCCTGCATCGTCTCGATCAGTGTTGCGTCCTCGGCGAGCTTGCGATGCGGCTTCATGTCCCCGTCGTGGTAGGCGTTGATGAAGCGGATCGTCCACGGATCGACGCCCACGCGCTCGGCGATCCTGTCCATCTGGACCTCGAGGGCGAAGGACGCCATCGTCACCCCGAAGCCGCGCATCGCGCTGCTGGGCTGGCGGTTCGTATAGACGCAATAGGCGTCGATCGACACGTTCGGGATCGCGTAGGGGCCGGCGGCGTTCGCGGCGTGCTTGGTCAGCGCATACGGGGTCTGGCGGCTGTAGGCGCCGGAATCGGCGTAGCTCGTCACCTTGCGAGCGATGATGTGGCCGTCCCGAGTGACGCCGTCCTTGATGTAGATGCGCCACGCGCTGCGCGTCGACGACACCTGCATCTCCTCGGAGCGGCTGTAGGAAAACCGAACCGGTCGGTTCGTCTTCATGGCGGCCAGCGTGGCGATCGGCTCGACGATCACGTCCACCTTGCCGCCGAAGCCACCCCCCACCGTGCCGCCCACGAAGTGGAGCCGGTTGCCCGGGACCTGCAGGATGATCGCGGTGTTGTCGAGGCTGAAGTAGAGTGCCTGCGTGTTCGTGTAGACCGTGTACCGGCCGTTGGCCTCCGGGACCGCGATGCAGCCGGTTGTCTCAACCGGGGCCTGCTCGATCGGGCTGGTGTTGTAGACGCCCTCCACGATGTGATCGGCGCGCTCGAATGCCTCCTCGACGTCGCCCAGGCGCACCCGCCGGCAGGGGTGGCCCTCGTACATGAACGTGTTGTTGCCCCAGCTGGTCACGCTCGGGGCGCCCGGCCGGATGGCCTCCTCGACGTCGAAGACGGCGGGCAGCTCCTCGAGCTCGAGGTGGACCTTCGAGACGGCCTCCAGGGCCGCCGCCTCCGTCTCCGCGACGATGGCCGCGATCGCCTCGCCCCTGAAGCGGACGCGGTCCTCGGCCAGCACGAACTCCTCCTCGGGCTCGACGCCGATGAGCCCCAGGATGGTGTACAGATTGTGGGGGACGTCGCCTGCGGTCAGGGCGCGGACGAAGCCGGGCACCCGCTCCGCGTCGGACAGGTCGATCCCGAGGATCCGCGCGTGATCGAGTGGACTCCGAACCATCTTGAGGTGGAGCATCCCGGGGAAGGAGCGGTCCGCGAAGAACCGGGTCCGGCCGGTGACATGGCCGATCCCGTCGCTGCGGTCGACCGACCGACCGACGACGTGGAGATCGGCGTTCATCGTGCCCGCTCTCCCGCGCTGCCGCGCATCGCCCTGGCCGCGCCGCGCATCGTCGCGGCCGCATCGTGAACGGCCTCGACGATCGGCCGGTAGCCCGTGCATCGGCAGATGTTGCCCGTCAGCGCCTGCCGGATCTCGTCGTCGCCAGGGGCGGGGTCGTGGTCGAGCAGCGCCTTCGCGACCATGACCATGCCCGGCGTGCAGTAGCCGCACTGGGATGCATGGGCGTCGAGGAACGCCTGCTGGATCGGGTGCAGCCCCTCGGCCGGCGTGATGCTCTCGAGCGTGGTGACGCGCTGGCCGGCGATGTCCTCGACCGGCAGGAGGCAGGACATCATCGGCTCGCCGTTCACGAGCACGGTGCAGCTGCCGCAGCCGCCCTGCCTGCAGCCGTCCTTGGTGGCCGTGAAGCCGAGCTGGTTGCGCAGCACGGACTGGAGGGTCGTCATCGGCCTGACCATGACCTCGACCTCGCGGCCGCCGAGCTCGAAGGTGACGATCGTGGATCCCATATCAGCGACCATCTCCCGCGGCGCCCGGCGCCAGCTGCTCCAGCGCCCTGCCGACGAAGAGGCCGACCATCCTCCGCCGGTACCACTCCGTGGCGATGCCGTCGGTGAACGGTTCGCATCCCTCGGCAGCGGCGGCGGCCGCGGCGGCGATCGCCGCCGCATCCAGGCAGGTCCCGACCAGGAGCTGTTCTGCCGTGCGCGCCCGGACGGGATGCGGACCGACGGCACCGAGGGCGATCCGCGCGTCGGTCACCCGACCCTCGTCCCACGCCAGGCGGACGGCAACCGTCACCACGGCCGGCGTGTTGGCGTGCTTTCGGCCGAGCTTCAGGTAGGCCGTGGGCTCGCTGCGGATCGGCACCGAGATCTCGACGAGCAGCTCGTCCTCGGCCAGCTCGGTGCTCATGAAGCCGGTCAGGAACGTGGCGAGCGGCAGCGTGCGTCGGCCTCTCGAGCTGGCCAGCGTCACGCTCGCGTCCAGGGCCAGCAGGGCGACCGCGACGTCGCCGCCAGGGGGCGGGGTGAAGAGGTTGCCGCCGACGGTTCCCATGTTGCGGATCGACCAGCTGGCCGTGTTGCGGGCTGCCTCCCGGAGCATCGGGACGGCGTCCTGCTCGAGCAGCTGCGTCAGCGTCGCCGTCGCCCCGATGCGCAGCGTGTCGTCCGCCTGCCCGATCCCGTCGAGACCCGCCAGGCGCAGGCCCATGACCGCCTCCGGCAGCGAGATCCCGTCGTTGACGAGCGGCATGACCACCGTTCCGCCCGCCATGACGAGCAGCTCCGGGCCGTGCTCCCCCAGGAGGCCGAGCGCCTCGGGGAGCGACCGAGGCAGGAAGTAGCTCCTGACGGTCACGCCGGAATCTCCCTCGCTGGCCCGCGGCCGCTGTCCGTGCAGCCGGCCGACCGGTCGGCTCGCAGCCGCGCATCCAGGTTGCGCAGGCCCTGCTTGATGAGCGATCCGGCCAGGCCCTCGGCGAAGCGGGCGTCGAGCCGCGACAGCGGCCCGCCGATCACGGCCTGCCCTTCGTAGTCGATCGTGGTCGCGCCGCTCGACTCGGCGAGCCGGAACGTGGCGTGCCCCCTGACCGTGCCGAGCGTCCCATCGAGCTCACCTTCGAGCCGGCCCCACGACGGGGGGTCGGCCTCGACAAGGCGGACGACGGTCCGGTACGTCCCGACGACGCCCGGCAGCCGCAGGGAGATCTGGCCCCGATATTCCCCGTCGCCGACCTGCTCGATCTCGCGGCATCCGGGGATCACCCCGAGGAGCGCATCCGGGTCGCAGATCGCGGCGAACACGTCGGCCCGAGGGGCGTCGAGGGTCACGCTGCCGTGGATCTTCATCGACCCGGGCTCTCTGTTCCGCCAGGCTCCGCGCTGGTCGCGGGTCGCAGCCCCTGCTCGACGTGGTCGAGGTGCTCGAGCATGGCGCGCGCCGCCCCATCCGAGTCGTGCGCGCGGAGCGCGTCCACGATCTGGCGGTGGTCGTGCAACGCGGCCTCGCGCACTTCGCGGAGACCGCCCGTGCGCTCGCGGCTGACCTTGCCGAGCGTGCTGACGATGTTCATGAACTGGGCGAGCAGGAAGTTGTTGGCGGCGGCGCAGACCGCTTCGTGCAGGGCGATGTCCAGCTCGCTGAATCGTTCCGGATCGTCGATGCAACTCGCGAGGCTGAGCACGAGGTCATCGAGGGAGGCGATCTCACGCTCGGTGATCCGAGCCGCGGCGAGGCGGGCATTGCCGGCCTCGACGACTCGCCGGGCTTCGAGCAGCTGGACGAGAGCCACGCTGTCCTTCGCGAACACGAAGTCGAGATGGGCGACCAGGTGCCTGGGCTCCAGGGACGTGACGTATGTCCCGTCGCCCTGGCGGATGTCGACCACCCGCATGAGCGCCAGCGCCCGGAGCGCCTCCCGCACGACGGGCCGGCTAACGTCCATCATGCCGGCGAGATTGCGCTCGGCCGGCAGCTTGCTCCCCGGTCGCAGCTGCTGCTCCCGGATCAGCGTGAGCAGACGGTTGGCGACCTCCTCGGGAAGCGTGCTGCGCGGCACGACCGTGAACCAACGCTCCGGCGCGGCTCCGGTTTCGGCACCGCCCGGGCCGGCCTCGTGCAGATCTCCCCTCAGCGACGCCCGCGGCTCCTGGACATTCATCGAGAACATCCTAGGCTCCGCTGGTATAGTGGTCAACTGGTAAGACCAATCCAGGGACGGCCCGCCGTGCCGTGCGTGCGACCCGAACGGGAGGCCTCGACATGATCGAACGCCACATCACCTTCAGCGTCCACCCGGACAGGACCGCCGCGTTCGAGCAGTTCATCGCCGGCGAGTACGGGGGCGCGATGGCAACGTCGCCTGGCTTCGTGAAGGTGGAGCTCCTTCGCGAGGCGGACTCCCCCACCCGCTACCAGCTGGTGTTCCGCTTCGCGGATGCCGAGAGCGCAACGACCTGGCGGACCTCGGAGGTCCACCGGGCCCTGCAGCCCGCCCTCGAGGAGCTCCACGACGGCATGGAGATCCAGGGGTACGTGGTGGTCGGCTGACCCCGCAGGCGGCGACGAAGGCGGCTGGAGGATCGAGGGCGAGGCATGGATGACGAGCGCATCCTGGTGACCGGCGGCACGGGCTGCATCGGATCCTGGATCGTCCGGAACCTGGTGCGCGAGAACGTGCCCGTCATCGTCCTGACCACGAGCCACCAGCTCGGCCGCCTGCGGCTGATCATGAGCGACGCGGAGGTCGACCGGATCACCTTCGTGCGCGGGGACATCACGGACATGGCGACGCTCGAATCGGCGTCGCGGCTGCACGGGGTCAACCGGATCGTCCACCTCGCGGGCATGCAGCTCCCCTTCTGCGCCGCCGACCCGATCCGGGGCGCGATGGTGAACGTCGCGGGCACGATCACGATCTTCGAGCTGGCCAGGCGGCTCGGGATCGGACGGGTCGTCTACGCGAGCAGCGCGGCCGTCTACGGCCCCCGGACGCACTACGGGACGTCGGTCCTCGGTCCCGACGCCGCCTTCTTCCCGACCTCACATTACGGCGCCTACAAGGTCGCCAACGAGCAGAACGCCGGCGTCTACTGGCGGAACGACGGGATCGCGAGCATCGGTCTCCGGCCCCACTCCGTGTACGGCCCCGGCCGGGACCAGGGCGTGACGTCGAAGCCGACGATCGCGATGATCGCGGCGGCCGCGGGGCGCCCGTACCACGTCAACTTCAACGGCAGGTACCAGTTCCAGTTCGCCGATGACGCGGCACGGGCGTTCATTCGTGCGGTTCGCGCCCCGTTCGAAGGGGCGGCTGTCTACAACCTCAGCGGCAGCGCCTTCGGCGTGGAGGAGATCGTCGGGTTCATCGAGGCGACCGAGCCCGGGGCTCGCTGCCGGATCACCATCGGCGATCGCCCGCTGGCCCTGCCGGAAGCTTTCGACGGTCGGCCGATCGTCGAGGCCCTCGGCTCGTCGGCGGAGACGCCGCTCGAAGAGGGCGTTCGCCGGACGATCGACTGCTACCGGGCCGCCCTGCGGAGCGGCGCGCTCGACGAAGCCTATCTCGACCGGGTGCTGGCCTGAATTCGATGGACGCTGGCTTCGTCGAGATGGACCTCGCCGCTTCGCTCCTCGACGCGGGTGTCGTCCCCGTGGTCACGGTCTCACGCCCCGAGCACGCCCTGCCGATCGCCGAGGCGCTCCTCGCGGGCGGGCTCTCGTGCATCGAGATCACCTTCCGTTCCGACGCCGCCGCGGCGGCGATCGAGGCGATCCGCGCCGGCCTGCCCGCGCTGCTCGTGGGCGCCGGCACCGTCCTCACCACGGCACAGGCGGACGCGGCGATCAGCGCCGGCGCCTCATTCGTCGTTGCGCCCGGGTTCAACCCGACGGTCGTGGACCACGTCCTTGGCCGGGGCGTCCCGATGCTGCCTGGGGTGTGCACGCCCAGCGACGTCGAGCAGGCGCTGGGGCGCGGCCTCGCCCTGGTGAAGCTCTTCCCGGCTGCGGCGATCGGGGGCGTCGCCTACCTCCGCGCGCTCGCGGGCCCGTACCCGATGGTGCGCTACGTGCCGACGGGCGGGATCACGCCGGAGAACGCCGCCGAGTACCTCGCCCTCGGTTCCGTGGTCGCGGTGGGCGGGTCCTGGGTCGTGCCCCGTGACGCCGTCGCCGCGGGCGACTGGGCGACGATCACGGCGCTGGCGATGGAAGCGGCGGCGATGGTGCGCCGCATTCGGGGCGTCGACGGGACGCGACCGGCAGCGGCCAGGCAGCCGACATGAGCCTGCCCGTGATCCGCTCCCGGGACGCCGCCCGCTGGGATCTCGTGTCGCTCGGCGAGGTGATGCTGCGCCTTGACCCAGGCGAGGAGCGCATCCACACGGCGCGCTCGTTTCGCGCGTGGGAGGGCGGCGGCGAGTACAACGTGGCGCGGGCGTTGCGGCGCTGCTTCGGTCTCCGGACGACCATCGTCACCGCGCTTGCCGACAACGCGATCGGCCGGCTGGTCGAGGACCTGCTCCTCCAGGGCGGCGTCGACCTCTCGCACCTCCGCTGGGTTCCGTTCGATGGCGTCGGGCGCGCGGTCCGCAACGGGCTCAACTTCACGGAGCGCGGCTTCGGCCTGCGCGGCGCGGTCGGCGTCTCCGATCGCGGCCACACGGCGGCGAGCCAGCTCCGAGCGGGCGACATCGACTGGGACGCGCTCTTCGGAGGCGAAGGTGCCCGCTGGTTCCACACCGGCGGCATCTTCGCCGCCCTGTCCGACACGACCGCGGACGTGGCGGCCGAGGCGATGGCCGCGGCCCGCGGCCATGGGACGATCGTGAGCTACGACCTCAACTACCGCCCGAGTCTCTGGAAGGGCATCGGCGGCCAGGCCCGGGCCCGGGACGTGAACCGGGCGCTCGCGCCGCTCGTGGACGTCATGCTCGGCAACGAGGAGGACTTCACGGAGGCCCTCGGCTTCGAGGTCGCCGGGCTCGATTCGAACCGCTCGGCGCTCGACCCCGCGGGCTTCGGGCGGATGCTGGCCGCCGTCACGGCGGCGTACCCCAACCTCGCGCTGGTCGCGACGACCCTCCGTGTCGCGCGCACGGCGAGCCGCAACGACTGGGGCGCCGTCTGCTTCGAGAGCGGCGAGCTCCACGTTGCGACATTCCGGGAGGGCCTCGAGATCCTCGATCGCGTCGGGGGCGGCGATTCGTTCGCGTCCGGCCTGATCTACGGGCTCCTGGCGGGGTTCACGCCGCAGCGGGCGCTCGAGTACGGGGCGGCCCACGGGGCGCTCGCAATGACGACGCCGGGCGACACGTCGAGCGCGACACTCGCCGAGGTCGAGGCCGAGGTCGCCGGCGCATCGCCGCGGGTCGTCCGCTAGCCCGGTCCAGCACCCAACGACGAGAGGAGGGCACGGGTGGACATCACGGTCCGCGAAGCGATGCCGGACGACTGGCAGGAGTGCGGGCGCATCTGCTACGAGGCGTTCGCGACCCTCGCGGCCCGCCACGGATTCCCGCCCGACTTCCCGACGGTCGCGGCGGCGGCCGAGCCGATCCGGTGGCTCATCGACCACCCGCGGATCTACGGCGTCGTGGCGGAGGGCGGCGGGCGGATCCTGGGCAGCAACTTCCTCGACGAGCGCTCGTTCATCTCTGGGCTCGGGCCGATCAGCGTCGATCCCGCCGCACAGGATCACCGGGTGGGTCGCGCGCTGATGGCCGCCGTGCTCGATCGTGCCGTCGAGCGCCGCGCCCCGGGCGTCCGCCTGGTCCAGATCGCCTATCACAACCGGTCGCTGAGCCTCTACGCCAAGCTCGGCTTCGACGTTCGTGGGTCGTTTGCGGCGATGGTCGGGAAGCCCCTCGGGATCACACTTCCCGGCTACGACGTTCGGGCGGCCACGAGCGCCGACGAAGCCGCGTGCAACGCCCTGTGCGTTCGCGTGCACGGCCACGACCGGGCGGGCGAGGTCGGCGAGGCGATCGCCGGCGGCAACGCCAGCGTGGTGGAGCATCTCGGGGGCATCACGGGCTACACGACCGGCGTCACCTACTTCAACCACTCGGTCGCGGAGACGAACGACGACCTCCAGGCGCTCATCGGCGCGGCAGCGGACTTCGGCACGCCCGGATTCCTCGTCCCGCTCGCCAACACCGAGCTCTTCCGCTGGTGCCTGTTCCACGACCTGCGCGTCTTCTTCGTGGTGAACATGATGACGATCGGGATCTACCAGGAGCCGGCCGGCGCGTTCATGCCCTCCGTCGGCTACTGAGGGCGGCGGGTGAGCGCGGCGGGTCTCGCGTGGAGGGCGGCAGCCCATCCGGGCGCCCAGCTTCTCCCCGTCAGAACGAGACCAGCATCTGCCAGATGAACATCGCGCCGTTCGTGTCGGCGGCCTCCCAGGCGCGCTGTGCGAGATCCTCGCTCCCCTGGACCGGTCCGGTGAGGTCCGCCTGGTGCTCCGCCCACGAGACACACACGCCCGGCTGGTGCCCGGTCGTGGCCGGGACGCCGGCCGTCCGGGTGACGCTCGCCGGCGCGACGCGCAGCGGCTCGGGCGGGACGTCCGGGTTGTCGTAACCCCCGAACTCCCGGGTCGCCTCGACCAGCGCCCGCATGTTCTCGGGCGTGGTGTCGTTCTGCATGATCGCGCTCGCGTCCATGATGAAGCCGCCTTCGCGGCCCACCGTCTCGATCAGCTTCTTCACCTCGCTGCGCACCTGGGCGGGCGTGCCCAGCGCCAGCGTCACGTTGCTGACGCCGCCGCTCAGCGCGAACTTGTCGTGCAGCTTGTTGTGGGTCAGCAGCGCGGTGCCGCGGTCGATGTGGTACACGATGCTCCGGTCGGGCAGCTCGCGGAACGCGTCGAGGTGCGCGTCCCAGTTTCCCTCCGCGTAGAACATCGTCTGGTGGCCGTTGAGCCACAGCTCCTCGATCAGGGGCTTCACCGTCGGCCAGTAGTGGGAGGCAAACTGGTCGGGCCGCACGAACGGCACGCAGCCGCGGTGCATCCAGTAGCCGATCGGCAGCTGAGACGCCGGGTCCGCCGTCGCGGCCGCCAGCCAGTAGAGGTGGGGCATCAGCGCCTCGCACGCCTTCAGCACCTTCCCAGGCTGCGTGTACATGTCCATCGTCAGCCCGATGTACCCGCGCAGCTTGTCGCCGATGATGTCGAACGGCGCCTTGAAGATCCCCGCGATCGCGCCCGGCATGCCGGCCTCGCTGCGGAGGCGCGCGACGTGCGGCCCGAAGGCGTCGAAATACTCCGCCATCGCCATCGCGGATGACACGAGGGCCACGTTGTGGCGATACGTGACCGGCTCTCCCGCTGCGGCGATCCTGCGGGTCGCGCGTGGCATCCAGACCTCGTAGAGGAAGGCGACCGGATCGTCGATCAGCCGCTCGTATTCATCCTCGCGCATGAAGGCCGCATCTTCGGGCGGCTCACGGTACTGGAAGCCATTGTCCGGCGGCACGTCCACGCCGGGCACGCCGTAGTAGGTGACCGTGGCGGCATCGGTGATGCCCGTCCAGACGTAGACCATGCTGGCCGGCACCGCATCCCAGTCGTAGTCCTCGCTGCACCGGATCATCGCCTCGAACGCGTCCGGGTAGTGCTGCGTCAGCTGCTGGCACGTGTAGCCCGCATGGCGGCCCGTGAACTCCGCGACGAACGGCCGGATCGGCACGCGGTCCGGCTTCCCGTTGTTCAGCGCCGTCACGTATCGCCGCAGGCGGGCCTGGTAGAGCGCCTCCCGGTCCTCGCTCATGCGGGTGGCCTAGGACTCCGACGTGACGCGCGTGTAGGCGGCCGCGACGCCCACGATGATCGCCCCGAACAGGACCTGGCGAACGGCCTCGGGGTACCCCGCCGACGACAGCAGCGACGACACCACGGTCAGGATGAGCGCCCCGACGATCGTCCCCCCGAAGCCGCCGCGCCCGCCCATGATCGACGTCCCGCCGATGACCGCCGCCGCGACGGACGGCAGCACCGACGTGTCCACCAGCGACACGCTGGCGACGTTGGTGAGCCCGGAGACCAGGAACCCGGCGACGGCCGCCATGAGCGCCGAGATCACGTAGAGGACGATCAGGACCTGCCAGGCCCGGGCCCCGGACAGGCGCGCCGCGATCGGGTTGTCGCCCACCGCATACAGGAGGCGGCCATACCCTGCCCGCCTGAGGCCCAGCAGGATCACGGCGGCGAGCGGGACGAAGACCAGGAGGCTCACCGGAAGGACACCGAGAACCGTCTGCGACCCCAGCCATCGGAGCTCGGGTGCGACGCCCGAGTTCGTCTGGACCATCTGGAGCTGCCAGACGTTGGCCAGGCCGAGCACGACCAGGCTCATTCCCAGCGTCATGATCAACGGGTGGACCCGGAAGACACCCACGCCGATGCCGGTCGCGAGCCCGACCAGCGCGGCGGCCGCGAGCGCGACCCCGATGCCGGCGGGCGTGCCCGGGCCGGACACGAGCGTGGCCACGACGAACCCGGACATGGAGGCGACCGCGCCGACCGAAAGGTCGATGCCGCCGGTCAGCATCGTGAGGGTCTGGCAGCCCGCCAGGATTGCCAGCGGGACCGCGGCGCGCAACTCGACGCCGATCCACTCCGGGCTGACGATGCCCGGCCGGACCAGCTCGCTCAGGATGACCAGGATGGCGAGGAGGATCAGCAGGGGGATGATCGGCCGGTCGCGGAACAGGCCACGCAGGGCAGCGGCCGTGGACCCCGGGCGGCGTGCGCCCGAAGCGCCCGCGAGGCCGCTCATGCACGCACCCGTCGGATCTGGACCAGGCTGCCGATCATGACCACGCCGATCAGGATGACGCCCTGCACGACGGTCGCCAGGTTGGTATTGACGTTGAGAAAGGTCATGTCCGTCCGGATCAGCTGGAGGATCACGACCGCGACGATGGCCCCGAACACGCCGCCCCGGCCGCCGGCAAGGTTGACGCCGCCGAGGACCACCGCGGCGACGCTCATGATCCCGTAGGGTCCAGGGACGGGCGTCCCGATCCCGGTGCTCGCCGTGAGGGACAGGCCCGCGAGCGCCGAGAACAGGCCCGTGAGGACGTAGGCAAGGATCCGGGACCGCCCGACCGACACGCCGCTACGGAACGCCGCAAGCCGGTTGCTGCCGATCGCATAGATCGACAGGCCCTCCCGCGATCGCCGGACCGGGATCCAGACCAGCGCGACGATCGCGACGAGGATGATGGCGGCCTTCGGGATCCACTCGTTGCCGAGCGACCCCGTGACGAGGGACGTGACCCATTTCGCGGAGCCGCCGCCGGGGGTCGGGAGCACCAGGAGCGCACAGCCCGCCCACACGAACGACATCGCGAGGGTCACGACGATGTCCGGGACGCCGGTCAGGACCACGAGTGTGCCGTTGACGGCGCCGAGCACCAGGCCCAGGACCAGCGCGCCCAGGACCACGGCAACTCCGAACTCCTCGGACTGGCCCTTCATGAGGACGGCCGCGACGACGTTGACGAGGGCCATCATCGAGCCGATCGAGAGGTCGATCCCGCCCGAGATGACCACGATCGCCTGAGCGACGGCCGCCAGCGCCAGGGGAAGGACCGAGATCGCGAGGCCCTGGATGCCGGTCACGCCGTAGCGCGGCTGGATGAGCTTGGTGAAGAGGAGGAGGAGGACCAGGAATCCGAGCAGGCCGAGGATCCACGCGTTGCGTCGCGCCGCCGAACCGAACACGTCGAGGGCGCCGGCGCGGCGGGCGCCGGCGCGTGCCGTCGCGGCGCTCACGGGGTGCCTTCCGGCTCGGTCGGCTCAGGGGCCGTCGGCTCGGGGGCCGTCGGCTCGGCCGGCCCCTCGGCACGTGCCTCGGACGCGGCCGCTTCGGCCACGATCTCCTCGGGCATCCTGGCGTCCGATCGCAGGTTGTACGCGGCGCGCAGCAGCGCGGCCTCGTCCGCATCCGCCACGCCGATCTCCGCGACCACGCTCCCGCCGAAGATCACGATCGCGCGGTCGCAGACGAGCTGGACCTCCTTCAGCTCCGAGGTGTAGAGGAGGACGGCGGCGCCGGCTTCCGCCAGGTCGCGGAGCAGCACGTAGATCTGGTGCTTGGTGCGGATGTCGATGCCGCGGGTCGGGTCGAAGCACAGCATGGTGCGCACGCCCCCGGCCACCCAGCGCGCGATCGTCACCTTCTGCTGGTTGCCGCCCGACAGCCGCCGCACCTCGCCGCCGGCACGGGCGTCGATCTGCAGCGTGGCGACGGCCCCGTCGACCGTCCGGCGCTCCCGCGCGAGGTCGATCAGCCCCCATCGGCTGATGCGACTCGAGAACGGGAGGGCGATGTTCTCGCGGACGGATCGCTGCATCAGCAGGGCTTCGGCGCGATCCGCGGCGACGTAGACGAGACCGGCCCGGATGGCGTCGGCGGGATGGCGGAACGAGACAGGCGAGCCGTCCACCAGCAGCTCGCCGCTGCCCGGGCGCGTCGAGCCTGCGAGGATGTCGAACAGCTCGTCCTGGCCCTGGCCCTCGAGCGCGACCACGCCCAGCACCTCGCCCGGATAGAGATCGAACGAGACCTCGTTCAGCTTCGTCCCCGCGCTGAGGCCACGAGCCGTAAGGCGCGGCCTGGCGCCGACCCGTCCGGCCGCGGCCGCGGTCCGCGCCGCCACCGCGGGCATGTCCTCCACGATCTGGCCGAGCATCAGCTCGACGATCCGCTCCTCGGAGCCCTCGGTGACGTCGACGACGCCGACGGTCTCCCCCTCACGGAGGACCGTGGCACGGTCGCAGAACGCGGCGATCTCGATCATGCGGTGGGAGATGAAGATCACGGACCGGTCGCCGCCGCGCCGGCGGCCGAGGACCTCCAGGACCCGCTCGGTCAGGTTGGCGGGCAGGGCCGCGGTCATCTCGTCGAGCATCAGCACGTCGGGCTCGATCGCGAGGGCACGGGCGAGGTCGATGATCCGGAGCGAGGCCAGCGGCATCCGCCGCGCCAGGCTCGAGAGGTCGAGGTCCTCGAGGCCCAGCTCGTGGAGCCAGTGGCGGAACGGTTCGAGCGGCGTTTCCGTGAGGCGCAGGTTGGAACGGATGTCAAGGTCGGGGATGAGCGCCGGCTCCTGGTAGACGGAGACCAGGCCGCCGCGGCGCGCCTCCGCCGGGGAGTGGGCCATGCGCTCCCGGCCCCGAACCGAGATCGTTCCGCCGTCCGGCCGGACGGCGCCGGTCAGGATCTTGACGAGGGTGCTCTTGCCGGCCCCGTTCGCGCCCATGAGCGCGTGCACCTCGCCCGGGCGAACGGCCAGGGATGCGGACTTCAGCGCCACGACGGCGCCGTACGCCTTGGAGACGCCGGTCGCCTCGAGCAGGAGGTCGGTGGTGGTGAGGGTCATGGCCTCGTTCGTGGAATGGATGCACACGGGAGGCCGGTGACCGGCCTCCCGTGCGAACGACGAGCGGGAGAGGCTTACTCGCCCGGGCCCTTGCAGGCGATCGCCTGCGGGGGGGTGTACGTCGTGTAGTCCTTGATCTCGATGCCGAGCGGCCAGTTCGGGTCGAGCCCCGGGACCGACTGCCAGGACTTCAGGGTTGCCTTGCCGGCGTCGGTCGTGTTGTCGACCGCGACCGGATCGAGGAGGACCGTGTTCGGATGGCTTGCCGCCGGGTCGGTCGTGACCTTCTGGCCGTCGAGGAGCTTGAGGGCCAGCGTGATGCCGGCGCCGCCGACGGCGGCAGTGTTGGTGACCGCGGCGCCCTTCAGGCCGGGGTAGCCCGTGGGGTCGAGGAGCTGCTTGACGAACGCGCCGAGGTCCGCGCCGACGATCGGCACGTATGCCTTCTTGGAGGCCTTGATGGCATCCACGATCATCGAGTCCATGCCGGACGTCCAGATGCCCTGGATCGTGTCGTACTGGCCGCTCGCGATGAAGTCGTTGATGAGCTTGGTGGCGGTTGCCGGATCCCAGCCGGTGGCGACGCCGTCCGCGTTCGGGAGGACCTTGATGTTTGGGTAGCTCTTGAGCACGTTCTTGAACCCGATGTCACGGTCCGAGTCGGCCGGGTGGCCGGCGAGCCCGCGCATGTAGTAGACGTTGCCCTTGCCGCCCATCTGCTCGAACAGCCACTTGGCGCCGAGCTCGGCGTACTTCACCTGGTTGTTGTACAGGTTGTACGCGCTCGGGTCGGTGACGTACGCATCGACCGAGACGGTCACGATGCCGGCCGCCTTGGCCTCGGCGAGGGCCGGGTTCAGGGCAGCGGGATCGTTCGGGTTGAGAACGATCGCGTTGACGCCCTTCGCGATCAGGTCACGGATGTCGGAAAGCTGGCCCGCAGCGTCCGTGTTGCGGTGGATGACGGTGAGCTGGGAGACCTCGCCGGACGCGGCAGCCTGCGCCTTGGCGGTGCAGACCTGCTCCTCGCGGAAGCCGTTGCCGACGCCGCCGCCATTCGAGTAGCCGATCGTGTAGGTCTTGGCCGCTGCCGACGGCGAGGCTGCTGCGGACGCCTCTGCCGAAGGCGCGGCAGATGCCGCTGCGGACGCAGCGGCGGACGCCGCTGCGGATGGCGCCGGTGTGGCGGCGCCGGAGCACGCTCCGACGATGACCGCGATCGCGGTCATCGTCGGAGCGTGCTCCGGGTGAGACTGGTTCGCTTCATGAAACTGGACTCCTCCATCCTCCGACCGGGTGCCCTCATCTGGAGCACCGGCCGAGCCGGGACGCTGCGTCGCTCTCGCGTGATCGCTGGATTACTCACCTCCTGGGCTTTCGATCGGACGGGCGAGCCGCCGCGCATGCGTTCGCGATGGGTTCCTGGGACGCATCATTCGCCCCCAGCCGTGCCGGTCAACGCGCCGGCCGGCGTGATCCCGGCCTTGCGCGCGCGGAAATCGTCGATGATCGTGGCGGTCGCCGTCGCCCCGATCCGGGTGACGCCCAGCTCCATCACGGCGAGGAGCGCGTCGAGCGTCCGAACGCCGCCGGCGGCCTTCACCCCGATGTGGGCAGCGGTGTTGGCGCGCATCAGGCGCAGGTCGTCGTGGGTCGCGCCCGTCGATGCGAAGCCGGTGCTCGTCTTCACGAAGTCGGCACCGGCTGCCTCCGTCAGGTGGCACGCACGGACCTTCTCCTCGTCGGTCAGGTAGGCGTTCTCGAAGATCACCTTGACGATGGCCCCGGCGGCATGCCCAACCTCGACGACGGCGCGGATGTCCGCCTCGACGTCTGCGTCCCGGCCGGACTTGAGCGCGCCGATCTGGATGACCATGTCGAGCTCGGTCGCGCCGTCGGCAAGCGCCTGGCGCGCCTCGGCGACCTTGATCGCCGTGAGGTGGTTGCCGTGCGGGAACCCGATCGTGGTCCCGACGGCCACGTCGGTGCCCTCGAGGATCGCCTTCGCCCGCCGCACGTCGGCAGGCCGAACGCAGACCGAGGCCACGTCATAGGTCGCCGCCAGGCGGCAGCCGTCCACGACGAACGTGTCGTCGAGCTCGGGACGCAGCAGGGAGTGGTCGATGGTCTTCGCGATGTCGCGCTCGGTGAGGGTGTCGATCGTACGTGCCATGGGGCTCCTGTGGAGTTGCTAGTTGCAGTACGGCCGAAGCACGTCCCTCGCGATGAGGAACCCCTGCTTGACCTTGTCGTCGGTGCCCTCGAAGCGCCGATCCTCGTGCTCGATGATGCAGTCGCCTTCGAAGCCCTGCCGGTACAGCTCCGAGAAGACGACCGACCAGTCCACCTCGCCGAGACCAGGGATCCGTGGGATCTGCCAGCCGATCCCCATCGACAAGATCCCGCGCTCGTACAGCCCGTCGCGGTCGATCATCAGGTCCTTGGCCTGGAAGTGCAGGACGTGGCCGCCGAACTCCGCAAGGAACCGACGCGTGTCGATCATCTGGAGGACGAGGTGCGACGGGTCGAAGTTCAGCCCGATCGTGCCGCCCCACTGCTCCAGGATTCGGCGCCACATGCGGGGCGTCGTGGCGATGTTGTGCCCGCCGGGCCACTCGTCGTACGAGAACAGCATCGGGCAGTTCTCGAGGGTGATCCTGCGGCCGTGGTCGTTCGCGAACGCCACGATCCCGGGCCAGACGCGGAGCGCCTCCTCCCAGTTCTGGTCCTGGTTCTTCGCGCCGTCGCCGCCCATGAACGTGTTCACCAGCGGGACGTCCATCTTCTCCGCGGCGAGGATCACCTGCTCCAGGTGGTCGATCACCTGTTCGCGATGAGCCGGGTCCGGGTGGAGGGGGTTCGGATAGAAACCGAGGCCGGAGATCGAGAGGCCCTTGCCGGCGAGCTCGTCGGCGATCTCTGTCGCCTGCGACGACGACAGGTTCGCCACGTCGATGTGGCTCGTCCCCGCATACCGGCGGGTGGGACCGGTGGTCTGCGGCCAGCAGGCGATCTCGAGGACCTGGAAGCCGGCGCCGACGGCCCAGTCCGCCACGTCCATGAGCGGCGTGGCGGGGAATGGCGCGGTCAGGAAGCCGAGCTTCATCGCGGCTGAACCTCCGGGATCAGGGGGCAGGAGGATTGTCGATAATCGATTGTGGAGCGTATCATTTCGCCCGGCCTCGTCAAGGCCGATCGGGCAGGCGGCTGCTCATGCGGGTCGGACCACGTCGACCCACCTGCCGGTGCGCGAGCTTTCCATGACGGCGTCGCCGATGAGCATCTCCTCGTGGCCGTCAGCGAACGTCGCGTAGGCCGGCGTCCCCGACGGTGCCCCGGCCGCGATGTCAGCGTAGATCGCGGTGAAGACCGCCCCGAGCGTGTCGGCGAACCCCTCCACGTGGCCGCCCGGCAGCCGGGCAGCGGCGCGGCCGCCGGCGTTCATGAGCGCGGGGTTGCGGAGGAGGAGCTCGTTGGGCTGATCGCGATGGCCGATCCAGAGCTGTTCTGGCTGCTCCGAGTCCCACGCCACGGCGGCGGCGGAGCCGTCGATCTGGTAGGCGAGGCTGTTCTTCCGGCCGGGACTGAGCTGCGAGATCGCCACGCTGCCGCGCGCTCCGCCCTCGAAGCGGAGAAGGATCGTCGCGACATCCTCCGTGTGGATCTCGACCGGGATCGTCTCGGCGGCGCGCTCGGTGGAAAAGGTCTGCACGGGACCGGCGGGCTTCCGGCGGACCGGGATGAACGTCGTGAGGTCGGCCATGACCGCCTCGACCCTGCGTCCGGCCAGGAACGTGGTCAGGTCCAGCCAGTGCGACCCGATATCGCCGACGGCCCGGAGGGCTCCGCCCCGGTCCTTCTCGAGGCGCCAGTTCCAGTCGGTGTCGTACAGCAGCCAGTCCTGGAAGTAGTGCCCCGTGACCAGGCGAACGTCGCCGATCCCCCCCTCGCGGACCAGGCCGGCCACGTGCTGGTTGAGGGGATAGAAGCGGATGTTGAAGTTCACCGCGTTGACCAGCCCGCTCGCCGCGGCGGCCGCCACCAGGTCTGCCGTCTCGTCCGACGTCATCGCCAGCGGTTTCTCGCAGATGACATGCCGGCCCGCGGCGAGGATCTGCGCGACCTGCGCGTGGTGGAGCTCGTTCGGCGACGTCACGTGGACCGCCCGGACGGCGTCGTCCGCGAGCATCTCGGCCAGACTCGCGTAGGCGCGCGGCAGCCCGAGCTCGCCAGCGCGCGTGGCGCCCAGCTCGGGGGTCGCTTCCAGCAGGCCGACGACCCGGACACCGATCCGTCGCAGCGCCTCGATGTGGACCGTGCCGATGAAGCCGGTACCGATGATGGCGGTGCCGATGTCGCTGAGGTGGCTCATCCCAACTCCGGAGGCGGCGCGTCCGCGCTAGCAGTCTGCCGCCCGCGCGCATGCACCATGGTATGGGTAGCAGTCTCGCGGCCGGCGCTCGGTGGCGGCAATGACAGGAACGGCCGATTAACTGTCAGGAGCGGCTGGCCCGGGTGGGGGTCGTCCCCATCGAGGCTCCGCCCGGCTCGTCCGGACGCCGGCGTTTCCGTCCGTTTGGCCCTCCTGCCACCCGTGTCGCGGGCCTGATGATGCGCGCAGCGGGGCAGCACCCCCGGACGCCGTGCGTCGGCGGAACCGGGCCACGGAGGATTTCGTGACGGTCTTCTTCTGGCAGCACGACCTCGATCCGGCGTTCCCGCTGTCGGTCCTCGAGTACGAGTCCCGTGGCGCGGACGACCGGATGCACTGGCACGAGTACTTCGAGATCGCGCTGTGCCTGCAGGGCAGCGGCCGGTTCCTGTTCGGGCGCCGCAGCTATCCCGCCGAGCCCGGCGATGTCTTCCTGATCGACGACGCCGAGCCGCACGTCGGCGTCACCGATCCCCCCGACCGGATGCGCCTCCTCCTCACGCTCTTCCGCCCGGAGCTCATCGCGGCGCCCGGCTGTCGCAGCTTCGACAGCGACTACCTCTCCCCGTTCCGGTGCGGTGGGCGCCCGTTCGCGAACCGCCTGCCCGCAGCGGGGGCTGCCGCGTCCGAGATCCGGCCGATCCTCCTCGAGCTCAAGGCGATCGCGGACCGGGAGGACCCCGCCGACCGGCATCTCCTCGACGCCAACCTGCGACGCGCCCTCGCCGGCCTGCTGCGGCACGCGCGTGCGAGCGACTCGGCACCGGCAGGCGCGGCGCCAGGCGATCGACACGAGCAGGTACGGCCGGTGCTGAGCTACGTCGAGCAGCACTTCCGGGAGAGCCTGACGCTGGAGCGGGTGTCCGAGCACGTGCACGTGAGCGCATCGCGCGTACGCCACCTGTTCAAGGACGCGACGAGCGTGGGCTTCAAGGAGTACGTGACGAACCTGCGCCTCTCGGAGGCCAAGCGCCTGCTCCTGACCACCGATACCTGCGTGCAGGAGGTGGCCTACACGGTCGGGTACACCAACCTGAACCAGTTCTACAAGGTGTTCGGGCGCTACTCGTCCATGTCGCCCGCGGACTACCGGCGGTACTACCGGCGTTCGGGCGACGCGGAGGTCGCGCTGCGGCAGCTCCCCGGACTCGCGCCCGTGAACCCGGTGCGCGTCGCCTGACCCGTGCGCGGCGCCTGGCCTCGAGCGCGGCGCCTGGCCTCGAGCGCGGCGCCAGCCGCTCCTGACAGTTAATCGGCCGTTCCTGACATTGCCGCGGGCGAGCGCGGACCGCGAGACTGGCCCCGCAACCGCGTATCGGTCGGGGCGTCCCGCTTCCCGTGCGGATGCGGCCCGCGCCAGCCAGGGAGAGCCCCATGCCGTCCTTCCCGCACCTGTTCAGCCCGATCCAGCTCGGCGGCCTCGAGCTTCCGAACCGCGTGGTCCACGTTCCGACGGACATCAGCTCGTCCCACGCCGACGGCGAGGTGAGCGAGCGCGACATCCACCACCACACGGACATCGCGCGCGGCGGGACCGGGTTCATCATCGTCGGTGCCACCACGCCGGACAGCAGGACCGGGCGGCCGACGGTGACCTGCCTCGCGGCCGACGGGGACAATTACATCCCGGGCCTGGCCCGCCTCGCCGAGGGGATGCATCGCTACGGCGCGAAGTGCGCGGTCCAGCTCCAGCACCCGGGACGGCAGTGCGCGATCCCGCGCTACAACACCCTCGGCGCGACCGACCGGGTCCTCAAGCTCCCGTGGTCGGCCGGTCACGAGATCGTCTACGAGAACGCCGCGGAGAAGGGCAAGGAGATCCGGGCGGCCTCGATTGCCGAGATCCTCGAGCTCGTCGACCTCTTCAGCGAGGCCGCCTGGCGCGTGAAGCAGGCCGGCTTCGACGCCGTGGAGCTCCACGCAGCCCACGGCTACCTGCTCTCGGAGTTCATGAGCCCGTTCCTCAACCAGCGCAACGACCGGTTCGGCGGCAGCTTCGAGAACCGGATGCGCTTCCCGCTCGCCGTCGTGGACTCGATCCAGAAGAAGTGCGGCAGGGCATTCCCGCTTCTCGTGCGGTACTCGTTCGACGAGTGGTACGCGGGCGGTCGCGGCGCCGAGGAGGGGGTCGAGATCGCGCGGGTCCTCGAGCGGGCGGGCTGCGCGGCGGTGGACCTCTCGATGGGCATGCAGGAGAGCCCCGGCGCCGGCTTCGACCCGATGCCGTACCCGCAGGGCTGGGCGACGTACGCCGCAGAGGCAGTGAAGAAGGCGATCCGGATCCCGGTCATCACGAGCCACTCCCTGCGCGACCCGGAGTACTGCGACCAGATCATCGCCGAGGGCAGGACGGACCTCGTCGGCCTGGCCCGCCAGCTGCTCGCGGACCCGTACTGGCCGGTCAAGGCGCAGTACGGGCGCCTGAAGTCGATCCGGAAGTGCATCTCCTGCCTCGGCGGCTGCTGGCAGGAGTCCCTCATGGCGAAGCACGAGATTGCCTGTTCGATCAACGCGGCCTGCGGGAACCACGCCTACGCGGAGATGAAGCGGACCACGAAGGCGGTGCGGGTCGCCGTCGTGGGCGGCGGACCGGCCGGCATGGAGGCCGCGCGAATCGCCACCGAGCGCGGGCACACGGTCACCCTGTTCGAGAAGGCCGGGGAGCTGGGCGGCGCGCTCCTCTACTGCTGCCTGGTGCCGGGCAAGGAGAAGATGCGCTGGTACCTGGACTGGATCCGGAACCAGCTGCTCGACCTGCGCATCGACATCCGGCTCAACCACGCCCCGACCGTGGAGGAGCTCCGCGGCTTCGATGTCGTGCTGAACGCGACCGGCGCGACCTCGTACGTCCCGGACGTGCTCGGCCTGGCCGAGAGGGTCGTGCCCTTCGAGGAGGCGATGGCCTGCCCGAAGATCGCCTGCGAATGCCACCCGGGCGCCCGGAAGCTTCACAAGCTGGGATCGCACGTGCTCCTGTGGGGCGACCACTATGCGGCCGCCGACACCGCGGCATTCCTCGCTGGCATCGGCAAGCAGGTCACGATCGTGACCGACAAGCACGAGTTCGCCGCCGAGTGCGAGGTCATCCACATGTACGTCCTGCGCAAGCGCTTCGCCCAGGGCGACGCCGAGGCGCTCACGTCCCGCCCGTTCAAGCACCCCGTCACGATCATCACGGACGCCACGGTGCGCGAGGTGCGCGAGGGCGAGGTCGTCATCGAGGACCACGACTTCCGCCGGACCACGCTCGAGGTGAACGACGTGGTCGCCTGCCGGACGCGACCCGTCGTCGACCTCTTCGTCGAGCTGCAGGCCGCTGGCGTCCACGTGATCAACGTCGGCGACTCGGTCCGACCACGCAGCCTCTACCACGCGGTCAAGGAAGGGTCGGCGTTCGGCCTGGCCGTGGACGAGCACATGCTCTTCAACCCGAACCATGCCATCCTGAACGAGCTCCCCGTCGATGTCCTCGCGCAGCTTCAGCGCGAGGAGGCGCCGGCCTACTCGCACCAGCAGCTGGTGGTGCTCTCCGGGCGGCGCGAT
Organism: Candidatus Limnocylindrales bacterium; assembly: GCA_038214375.1. Classification (GTDB taxonomy): domain Bacteria; phylum Chloroflexota; class Limnocylindria; order Limnocylindrales; family CSP1-4; genus CTSoil-043. Next base: position 20,664 of record JBBQRX010000008.1, on the reverse strand, counting down.
GGCTGACGGGGCGGTACGGGCCCGCACGAGGGATACGAAACGGTGAGCGATTCGAACCCGGCCCGATCCGGCGCGGACCGGCCGTTGCGGGTCGGCGTGGTGGGAACCGGGTTCATGGGCGAGACGCACATCGCCGCGTGGGCCGCCGAGGGCATCCATGCCGTGATCCACGACGTGGATGCCGGCCGCGCGGCCGCGCTCGCCGACCGGCACGGCGCGCTCGTCGCGGCTTCGCTGCCCGAGCTCTTCGGGGCGGTGGACATCGTCGACATCTGCACGCCGACCCACCTCCACGCCGAAGTTGCCATCGCCGCCGCGCGGGCGGGCTGCCACGTGATCTGCGAGAAGCCGATGGGGCGGAGCCTCGCGGATGCCGAAGCGATGCTCGCGGCCGCCCGCGAGGCCGGCGTCCGGCTCTTCGTCGCCCACGTGGTGCGGTTCTTCCCGGAGTACGTCGCGGCCCGCGCCGCCGTGCTGGATGGGGCGATCGGCGAACCCGCCGTGCTCCGCCTCACCCGGGCGAGCTTCCGTCCCCGCCAGCCCGCCGGGCACTGGTTCTTCGACCATGCGAAGTCGGGCGGGATCGTCCTCGACCTGATGATCCACGACCTCGACTACGCGCGCTGGGTCGCCGGCGATGTCGCGTCGGTGCACTGCCGGTCCGCGAGCGTTGCACAACCGGAGGCGGGCGTCGACCACGCCGTCGCGATCCTCACCCACCGGTCGGGTGCGATCAGCCATGTCTCGGCATCCTGGGGCTACGCGCCCCCCACGTTCACGACCGCCTTCGAGATCGCCGGTTCGCACGGCCTCATCGAGCAGAGCTCGACGACGACCTCGCCCGTGATGCCCTCGCTGCTCGCGGGCGCGGGGGACGGTGGCCCAACGGCAATCGCCGACACGGGCCTCGCGGGGGATCCGTTCCGCCTGGAGCTCGCGGAGTTCGCGCGGGCGATCCGCGACGGGACGGAGGCGCGGATCACGGCCGAGGACGGCCTCGAGGCGCTCCGCGTCGCGCTCGCCGCCGACGAGTCCGCCCGGACCGGGGCGGTGGTACGGCTCACCCGGGAGGCCGAGTGATGGTCCCGGACACGACCGGCCGATCGCCGGTGCGCATTGGCATCCTCTCCGCCGAGCACGTGCACGCGCCGACGTACATCTCGCTGCTTGCGGCGATGCCGGGAGTGCACCTGGTCGGGGTGTGGGACGACGATCGACGGCGTGCCGCGGCCGCGGCTGCACCGGTCGCGACGCGCGCATTCGACGAGGCCGATGACCTGCTCGAGCGCGTGGACGGGGTCGTGATCGCCTCGGCCAACAGCCGCCATCGGCGGCTCGTGGAGATGGCGGCGCGGGCGGGGGTCCACGTCCTCTGCGAGAAACCGCTCGCCACCACCGTTGACGACGCCCGAGCGATCCTGGGGGCGTGCGCCGATGCGGGCGTCCGCCTGATGACCGCGTTTCCCATGCGCTGGAACCCGGCGGCGCGGGCCCTCGAAACCGCGCTGCGGTCCGGGGCGCTCGGGACGCCCGTCTTCCTCGAGGGTGTGAACACCGGGACGATTCCGGACGTCCACGCCCCCTGGTTCGTCGACCCGATCCTCTCCGGGGGAGGCGCCGTGACCGATCACGTCGTCCATCTCGCAGATCTCTTCCGCTGGATCCTGCGCTCGGAGGTCGTCGAGGTCTACGCCGTCGCGAACCGGATCCTCCAGGAGCGGTTCGCGGGCGTAGAGACCGGCGGGCTCGTCTCGATGCGCTTCGCCAACGGCGTGTCGGCCACCATCGACTGCAGCTGGAGCAAGCCGCGCTCCTACCCGACGTGGGGCGGCCTCTCGGTCCAGGCGATCGGCACGGGCGGGGCGTTTGGCATCGACGCCTTCCGGCAGCACCTCGCCGTGTACGGCACGCGCGAGTCCGGGATCTCGTGGCCCGCGTGGGGCCCGAACGCCGACGAAGGGATGCTGGCGGAATTCCTGTCCGTCGTCCGGGACGATCGCGAGGCCATGGTGACGGGAACCGATGGGCTGCGGGCGGTCGAGATCGTCAATGCCGCATACCGCTCGATTGCGGCCGGTGCCCCGGTCTCGCTCACGGCCGGCCGGCCGTGACCCGGGTCCGCGACGCGTGACGGCCACCCGGCACCTCGGGCTGGACCTCGGGGGCACGCAGCTCAAGTGGGCCGTGGTCGAATCCACGGATGCGGCGTGGGGCCGACTCGCGACCAACCTCGTCCCGACCCGCGTGGACACCGGGGCCGAGGGGATCATCGACCAGCTCGCCGAGACGGCCTCCTCCTCCGCCGCCGCCTGGGGGCCCATCTCCTCGGTCGGCGTGGGGATCCCGGGCCGCTACGACGCCGCCGGGGGCCGGGTGATCATGACGCCGAACATCCCCGTGCGCTGGGAGGGCACGCACCTGGTCGCCCGGCTCGAGCAGCTCGTCGGGGTGCCCGTTCGCCTCCTGAACGATGCCCGGGCATTCACGCTCGCCGAGCTCCGCCTCGGGGCGGGCCGAGGCGCCCAGACGCTCGTCGGCATCACCCTGGGCACCGGCGTCGGCGGGGGGATCGCGATCTCGGGGAAGCTCTACCTCGGCCGCGACGGTGCGGCGGGCGAGATCGGCCACCAGACCATCGACCCGGACGGGCCGCTCTGCAACTGCGGGAACCGCGGCTGCGTCGAAGCCTTCGCCCGGGCGGACGTCATCGCCGCAACGTGCGGGACGGCGACGGCGGAGGAGGCCGTCCGGGCGGCAGCCGCCGGCGACGCGCGTGCGGTCGACGGGCTCGCCCAGGTCGGGCGATACCTGGGGATCGGCATCGCGAACATCGTGACCGTCCTGACACCGGATCGCGTGGTCGTGGGTGGCGGCGTCGCGGCTGCGGGCGACATCCTCTTCCCGTCGATCCGCGCCGAGCTCGAGCGGCGGGTCCGGATGACCGGGACGGCCACCGTCGAGCTCGTCCGCGCCGAGCTGGGAATCTGGGCCGGGGCGATCGGCGCGGCCATCCATGGCGCGGAAGCCGGCCCGCTCGACCCCGGACCATCGTGATCGAGAAGGCACGCGGATCGATGAGCGACGGCGGGATGGTACATGGGCGCCTCGTCCTCGACGACCGGGTCCAGCCGGGCCGCGTGATCGTGGAGGACGGCCGGATCGCGGCCGTCGAGGCGGACCCGTCGGAGGCGGGCGGCCCGTGGATCATGCCCGGATTCGTGGACGTGCACGTCCACGGCTGGGGCGGGCACGACGCCATGGACTCGACGGCGTCGCTGGACGGGATGGCTCGCGCCCTGCTCCATCGCGGCGTCACCTCCTTCCTGCCAACGGCCGTCACGGCGCCCCTCGACGTGCTGCGCGCCTTCGCCGACCGGGTCCGCGCCTGGGCTCCGGCTGCGCCAGAGGACGGAGCGTCGCCGCTCGGCTTCAATCTCGAGGGACCCTTCATCTCGCCCGAGCGCGTGGGCGCCCAGAACCCGGCATTCGTGCGGGCCCCGGCAGAGGTCGCGCTCGACGACCTCGAGCCGCTGCTCGCTGGCTTCCGGCTCACCACGATCGCGCCGGAGACGCCGGGCGCGCTCGACCTCATCCGCTGGCTGACGCGTCGCGGCGTCGTCTCGTCGCTCGGCCATTCGGTGGCGACGGCCGCCGAGGCCGGGGCCGGTTGCGACGCCGGAGCGCGCACGACCACGCACCTGTTCAACGCCATGTCCGGGGTCCACCAGCACACGCCCGGCCTCGCTGCCGTGGCGCTGTCGCGGGACGACGTCTGCACGGAGCTGATCGCCGACGGCCACCACGTCGATCGCATGCTCTGGCCCCTGATCCTGCGCACCAAGCCGGCGAACCGCCTGATCCTCGTGAGCGACGGGATCGGGCTCGCCGGGACGCCGCAGGAGCACGGCCTCCTCGGCGGCCTCGAGGTGGAAGTGCACGGCGACCGCTGCACGCTCGTCTCCAATGGCGCACTGGCTGGCTCGGTCATCGCCCTCGACACGGCGGTGCGGAACCTGGCGCTTTTCGGGGTGGACCTGCCGCGCGTCGCCGCCGCCGCGAGCGCCAACCCCGCCGCGTTGATCGGGGCTGACGACCGCGGGCGGATCGCCGCCGGTCTGCGCGCCGATCTCGTCGAGCTGGACGAGGGATTCGCGGTGCGCCGGGTGATGCGCGCGGGTCGCTGGTTCGACGGACCGCGCGTCGGGTAGGTGCCCGCCGGCGGTGCGTGCCGGATATGCGCCCATGCGTACGAGCGCATATGTCATGACGTTCCGCATCCCCCGGCGGGACCTTTGGCCCTGTGGCGGGCGGGCCATTCGGCGCCTCATTGCGGCAGTTCCGATGACCGGGCTGTGGGCCACGGGCGACCGCCGGCCGCACCCCGACCGCTCGCAGATGGGGTCACCGATGGCACGTCAGGACGGTCTGTACGCCGCGCTCCTCGCCCACGGCATCACGAGACGCGACTTCCTGAAGTTCTCGGCGGCGATGAGCGCAGCCCTGGCGCTCCCCGCCTCCTACGCGCCGCGCGTCGCCGCCGCCGTCGCGGCCGCCGTCGCGGCCGCACCCCGGATCCCGGTCATCTGGCTCGAGGGGCAGGACTGCGCGGGCAACACCGAGGCCTTCCTGCGCGCCTCGCATCCGACGGTCGCGGAGCTCGTGCTCGACACCCTCTCGGTCGACTACCACGAGACGATCATGGCCGCGGCGGGCGCCCAGGCGGAGGCCGCCATGGCTGCCACGATGAAGCAGTATCCGAACGGCTACATCGCGGTCGTCGAGGGCTCGATCCCGGTCGCGGACGGTGGGGTCTACTGCACGATCGGCGGCAAGGCGTTCAGCGACACGGTGATCGAGGTCTGCCGTGGCGCGCTCGTCACGATCGCGGTCGGCTCGTGCGCCTTCGACGGCGGGCTGCCGGGCGCGGCTGGCGGCCCCACCGGTGCGATCGGCGCGGCCCACGCGGTTCCGGGGGCGAAGGTCATCAACCTGCCGGGCTGCCCGATGAACGTCCAGAACCTGACGGCGACGATCGTCCACTTCCTGACCTTCAAGGCATGGCCGGCGACCGACACGATGGGCCGCCCGCTGTTCGCGTACGGCCAGCTCATCCACGACCAGTGCGAGCGGCGCGCGCACTTCGAGCGGGGTGAGTACGTGACCGCCTGGGGCGACGAGGCCGCCCGCAACGGCTGGTGCCTCTACCAGATGGGCTGCAAGGGCCCCGAAACCTTCGCGAACTGCCCGACGGCCCGCTTCAACGACGGGACCAGCTGGCCGGTGAAGTCGGGGCATGGCTGCGTCGGCTGCACGATGCCCAACTTCTGGGACCAGATGAGCCCGTTCTACCGGCGCCTGCCGACCGTCCCGCCATTCGCGACGGACAGCACGGCCGACAAGGTCGGGCTCGGGCTCGTCGCGGGCCTCACCGCGCTCACGGGCGTGCACGCGGCCGGGAGCTACGTCCGGAAGCGTCGGATGGACAGGGACGCACGCGCGGAGCTCGCTGCCGTGAGCTCCCCCGTCGGGCCGCCATCGACGCCCCCCTCGACCGGACCCGGCGCGCCCAACGGAAGGACGGACTGACGCCATGACCCGCATCGTGGTCGATCCGGTCACGCGGATCGAAGGGCACCTCCGGATCGAGGTCGAGGTCTCCAACGGGGTCGTCAGCGACGCCTGGAGCTCGGGCACGATGTTCCGCGGACTGGAGCTCATCCTCAAGGGTCGCGACCCGCGGGACGCCTGGGTCTTCGCCCAGCGCGCCTGCGGCGTCTGCACCACCGTCCACGCGCTGGCGTCGGTGCGCTCGGTCGAGAACGCGCTCGGCCTGCGCATCCCCCGCAACGCGCGGATCGTGCGCAACCTGATCGCGGGGACGCAGTACGTCCAGGACCACGTCATCCACTTCTACCACCTGCACGCGCTCGACTGGGTCGATGTCGTCTCGGCCCTGAAGGCCGACCCTGCCGCCACGTCCACCCTCGCCCAGTCGATCAGCGACCACGCGCTGTCCAGCCCCGCCTACTTCAAGGGCGTCAAGGACAAGCTCGCGACCTTCGTCGCGTCGGGCCAGCTGGGGCCGTTCGCCAACGGCTACTGGGGCCACCCGGCGTACAAGCTGCCGCCCGAGGCGAACCTCATGGCGGTCGCCCACTACCTCGAGGCCCTGGACTGGCAGCGCCAGGTCATCCGGATTCATGCCCTGCTCGGGGCGAAGAACCCGCATCCGCAGACCTATGTCGTCGGGGGCATGGCCCTCGCGCTCGATCCGAACTCCCCGACCGCGCTCAACGCCCGCGGCCTCTCGGAGATCGGCGAGCTGATCAAGCAGGCGCAGGCCTTCGTCGACGAGGTGTACATCCCGGACGTCCTTGCCGTCGCGGGCTTCTACAAGGATTGGGCCGGCATCGGCAAGGGCATCGGCAACTACATGTCCTACGGGGAGTTCCCGCAGGACGACTCGGGCGAGCCGTCCGCGTTCTACCTGCCGCGTGGCCGGATCATGGCGCGCGACCTCGGGAAGCTCCTCGACGTGACCCAGGCGAACGTCGCCGAGACGGTCTCGCACTCGTACTACACCTACGACGGCGGGGATGCGACCCCGCGGCACCCATGGGATGGGCAGACCAGACCGGCCTACGCAGGGCCCAAACCTCCCTTCGAGTCCCTCGAGGGCTACGACAAGTACAGCTGGCTGAAGTCGCCGCGCTACGAGGAGCAGCCGATGGAGGTCGGGCCCCTCGCCAGGATGCTGGTCGCCTACGCGTCCGGTCATGCCGACATCAAGCCGGCTGTCGACGGCGTGCTCGCCAAGCTCGGCGTCGGGCCGGAGGCGCTCTTCAGCACGCTCGGGCGGATTGCCGCGCGGGCGATCGAGACGCAGGTCACCGTCCACAAGCTGGGCCGCTGGCTCACCGACCTCACCGACAACCTGGACACCGGCGACCTGGCGATCGCAGACGGGACGAAGTGGGACCCGGCGTCGTGGCCTGCCGACGCCCAGGGCTGGGGCTTCGAAGAGGCTCCCCGCGGCTCGCTCGGGCACTGGATCAGGATCAAGAACCAGGCGATCGACAACTACCAGCTGGTCGTGCCGTCCACCTGGAACGGCTCGCCGCGCGATGCGAACGGGCACCGCGGGGCGTGGGAGGAGGCCCTGATCGGGACTCCCGTCGCGGACCCGGGCCAGCCGCTCGAGATCCTCCGCACCGTCCACTCGTTCGATCCGTGCATGGCATGTGCCGTCCACGTGTACGACCCGGCCGCCGGCAGCTCCGTCCAGATCCGGATCGTGTGAGGGCCGTCCGATGACCAGCCTGCCGACGCCGGCCTATCCGTCGCCGGCCGATCCGTCGCCGGCCGATCCGCACCTGCCCGCGGATGTGCACGTGCCCACCGCCGCGGTGCCGTCGAACGTCGTCCGCCCGATCGACCAGAGCCTGCCGCCGTCGATGGAGCGGGTCCGTATCTACGTCTGGGAGATCCCGGTCCGGCTCACGCACTGGGTCACGTTCGCGGCGCTCGTCGTGCTGACCGTCACGGGTTCGTACATCGCGGACCCGTTCCTCTTCACGCCCGGCCAGGACACGATGAGGCTGGTGCGATTCATCCATCTCGTGGCCGCCTTCTCGTTCGTGGCGTCCGGAATCGTGCGCACGTACTGGCTGTTCGCCGGCAACCAGTTCGCGCGCTGGTCAGCGTTCGTCCCGATGAACCGGCAGCACCTTCGCGAGGTCGTCTCCCAGACCCAGTTCTACCTGTTCCTGCGCAAGGACCTGCCGGGGATCCTCGGCCACAATGCGCTCGCGAGCGGCACCTATTTCATCGTGTTCTTTCTCTTCCTCGTCCAGACCCTGACCGGGTTTGCGCTCGCCGGGATCCACGGCACGCAGCCGTGGGCCGCGCTCTTCGGCTGGGTGCCGTCGGTGATGTTCGGCGAGCAGGGGGTCCGGGTCATCCACCACCTGCTGATGTGGGCAATCATCGCGTTCGCCATCCACCACGTGTACAGCGCCATCCTGGTGGACCACATCGAGCGGAACGGCCTGATGTCGAGCATCTTCGCGGGCTCGAAGTACGTGGCCCGCTGGCGGGTGGTCGAGGCGCGCGACGGCGGCATCGCGCTCGACTCGCTCGTGAGCAAACAGGACGTCGACGAGTCGCGCGCAGAGGCACTGGCAACGGCATTGCGAACCCACGAATGATCGCGGCGGGCCTCCCGCTCGTCATCGGGATCGGCAATATCCTGCTCCGCGACGAAGGAGTCGGGGTCCGGGTGGTCGCGGAGCTCGAGCGCCTCGTCGCGGCCGGGCGGATCGACGTTCCTCCCGGGACGCGGCTGGTGGACGGCGGGACCCTGGGCCTCGAGCTGCTGCCGATGATCGACGCCGGATCGCCGCTGATCCTGGTCGACGCGGTCAACCTTCGGCAGGCTCCGGGGTCGGTCGCGGTGATCCGCGGGGACGCGATCGAGGGAACGCTGGCAGGCCATGTGTCCCCACACCAGGTGGGGATCGCCGACCTCGTCGCAGCGGCCCGGCTCATGGGCGTGCTGCCGGTCAACGCATCGCTGGTCGGGATCCAGCCCCTGGAGATCGAGATCGGGCTCGACCTCACGCCCGGCGTCGAGGCGGCCGTGCCCGAGGCGGTGGCCGCGGTCTGCGCGGAGCTGCTGCGCTACTGTGGGACGGGGTCGGCGGCTCGGGCCTCAGGTCCAGGGAATCCCGGTCCGGGTCTGCGGCGCGCCCCGGAAGCGTGGTCCAGGGCGTGGCCCGACCTCGGCCACCTCGACTGACGCGCGAAGATCCGCGTGGCGGGAAGCCGACGGCTCGATTACCGTAGGCGCGAGTGATTCGCAGGAGGTCAACCGGGCATGCGCATGACGGACCTGAAGTCGGGTTGGGCAATCGTCGGAAATGACGGGCGCCGCCTCGGTACCGTCCAGAGCGCAGGCCAGAATTACATCGTCGCCTCGCGGCCGGGCCTCTCGGGCCAGCTCTATGTCCCCGCCTCGCACGTCGCCAACGTCGAGAACGAGGTCGTCTACATCAACCTCGCAAAGCGCGAAGCGGAGCAGATGGGCTGGGAGCAGCCACCCCGAAACGAGGACGCGCCGGAGGCGACGCAGGAGACCGACCTCCACCGGCACGTCTGACCGAGCCCCCGCGTCTCAGGAGCCGGTCGTCGGCGAGCGGTCCCCGGCGACGAGCGCACCGTCGGGGAGCGGATCGCCGACCGCCCCGCGCCACATGCAGCGTCACGAAGGTCCGAATGGCCCTCCGAAACGCTTCGTCGCGCCCCTGCGGGCGAGCGATGCGGCGGGCGATCGTGGTGACCCGACGGGCGGACCTCGGCAGGTCAGGGATGGGCGTCCTCGAATCTTTGACGAGGTGACGACCATGACAACCGACACCATGCCGGCCCGGGCGATCCGAGCCGCGGCGGCAGGCCGAGCGTGGGCCACTGACCTGCGCCTCGGGGGCGCGCTGCTCTCCCTCGCCGGCGGGATCATTCTGCTGGGGATCATCACCGCCGAAGCCCTCTATCCGCGGGCCTACGGCACGGGAGCCAACGAGATCAGCGATCTCGGTGGAACGGAGCCGCCCAACAGCCTGGTCTTCCAGCCGTCTGCCACGATCTTCGACGGCTCGATGATCGTCGTCGGCCTCCTCATCCTGGCCGCGTCGTGGTTCGTGCACCGGGCGTTCGGGCGACGATCCGTGACGATGCCCGTCGCGCTCCTCGGGGTCGGGGCACTGGGCGTGGGAATCTTCCCCGGAAATACCGGGACGCCGCACGCGCTCTTCGCCATGCTCACGTTCATCTCCGGAGGCGTGGCCGCCCTCACCGGCTCTCGAGTCACGACGGCGCCGTTCCGATACCTGTCGGTCGCGCTGGGGGCGGTCTCGCTCGTCACGCTCATCCTGTACATGGTCCTGGGCGATTCCAATCCGATGGCGGGCCTCGGGATCGGCGGCATCGAACGCTGGATCGTCTATCCGACCGTCCTCTGGGTCACCGCGTTCGGCGGCTACGTCGCCGGCCGCGGGGATGCCGAACCCACGAGCGGATTGCAGGACGCAACCGCCCGAACCCGCCAGTAGGGCACGCCCGTCCCGAACCGGACGGTCCGGTCTGCTCACCGCAGACCCGCAAGGCTCTGCCGGAGCACTCGAGGTTCGCCTAGGGCAGGCGCGGTCCCGCGAGGTCGGATGCCGCCCTCGTCGCCTCGTCGATGGCGGCCATGACGTCCGGCGTGAGCCTGGGGACGATCTCGATCGCCCGCATGTTCTCCGTGACCTGCGAGGCGCGACTGGCGCCGGTCATGACGCTGCTCACGTTCGGGTTCTTGAGAAGCCAGGCGAGGGCGAGCTGGGCGGTCGTCGCGCCGAGATCTGCCGCGATCACGGCCAGGCGCCGGACGGCCGCGAGGCGCTCCTGGTTGACGCTCTCGAGGAGCCACTCGTAGCCCGGCAGCGCGAGCCGGGAGTCCGATGGGATCCCATCGTTGTACTTGCCCGTCAGGAGCCCCGACGCGAGGGGGCTGAACGTCGTGAGCCCCAGGCCGATGCCCGCGTAGAGCCGCGCGAACTCCTCCTCGACCTTGCGACGGCTGAACAGGTTGTACTCGGGCTGCTCCATCTGCGGCTTGTGGAGGTGATGCTTCTCGGCGATCCCCCAGGCCTCGCGGATCTCGTCGGCGCTCCATTCGGACGTGCCCCAGTAGAGGGCCTTCCCGCTCTCGACCATCTGGTGCATCGACCAGACGGTCTCCTCGATCGGTGTCTCGGGGTCCGGCCGATGGCAGAACACCAGGTCGATGTAGTCGAGTCCGAAGCGCCGCAGGGCTCCGTCGATCCCCTCGCGGAGCTTCTTGCGGTTGAGCGTGTCCTTCTCGTTCGGCCCCTCGTGGATGCCGAAGAAGATCTTCGTCGAGACGACGTAGCTGCCGCGCCGCCAGCCGAGCTGCCGGAGCGCCTCGCCCGCGATCTCCTCGGCCCGGCCTCCGCCATACGCCTCGGCGTTGTCGAAGAAGTTCACGCCCGCGTCCCATGCGGCCCGCATGCAGGCGACCGCCTCGGGGACGCCGAGCTGCGTCCCGAAGCTGACCCACGCCCCGTACGAGAGGGCGCTGACCTTCAGCCCCGCCCCCCCGAGCCTTCGGTATTCCATGCGGCCCCTTTCCTCATCGCCCTGCAGACCGTGATCAGCCTCGCACCGGGCGCGCCGGGCTGACCCCGGAGGCAGCGTACTCTGGTCGGCGATGCATCTGCCCCGCCCGACGCGTTGGCGCACGTTCGCCTCGGCGCACTACCGGCCCTTCCAGGGCATCGCGGTCGGCCAGGCGTTCACCGGGTCGTATGCCTCCGATGCGCTCTTCGTCCCGCTCCTGCTGCGGCTCGGCGCGCCCGCCGCGCTGGTGGTCGCGGTCGGGGCCGCCCCGGTGGGAGGCGCGGCGCTGCAGGCATTCGCGCCGCAGATCCTGCGGCGATTCGAGGGCAATCTGCGCGGACTCACGCTGACCCTCACCCTCGCCGAGGTCCGCGGCTTCCTGCTCGCCGCGATCGTGGCCGGGGTGGCCTCCGGGTTCGTGGGTCATCTCGCGGGAATCGTGCTCATCTCTGCCACGGTTGCGATCGGCCAGACCGCGGGAGTCCTGTCCGGCTCGAACATCAGCCTGTGGACCGCCGTGGTCCTGCCCGATGCGGAGCGGCGACTGGTCGGGCCCCGGATGGGAGCGCTCACCATGGCTCTCTCGACGGTCCTGCTCTTGCCCGCGGGGTTCGTCCTCGACGCGGGAACCCAGGCGATCGGCCTGTGGATCTACACGGCCTTCTTCCTCGTCAGCGGGATGGCGTCGATGTTGACCCCGTTCGCCGTGACCAGGCTCCCCCGACCCGGACGCGTGCTCGTCGCCCGTGAGACGGCCCGCGGCACCGCGGAACCACCTGGGTTCCGTCGGTTCCTGGACGTGAGCGTGATCGCCTCATTCGGGCAGGGTCTCCTTCCCGCGCTGTCGCTCTACGCCCTGAGCGTGCTCGGGATGTCGCCCGGCTTCGCCGTCGCGCTCTCCGGCGTGGGGGCGGCCGGCGCGCTGGCGGGCTCGCTCGCGGCGGGCTCGTTCCTCTTCCGCGGCTCCTCGAGCCGCGTGCTTCGAGCCAGCTTCCTCCTGCGAGCGGTCGCGGCGGTGAGCTGCGCGGCCGCGATCCCGGCGAACCCGATCGCACCGGCGCTCCTGCTCGTCGGGGCGGCGCTCTTCAATGGTGGCGGGAACGCGGGCGCCCTCGCCACGAACGAGCGCCTGTACCGGCTCGTTCCGACGCAGGCCCGCGTCCGCTTCCAGAGCCGGTTCGTGGGCGCCACCGCAGCGGCGGCCGGCGCAGGAGCCGCCGTTTGCGCCACCACGCTCGCCCTCGCGCCCCCGGTCGCGTGGGCCGCATACACCGCCCTCTACGCCGGGTCCGCGATCAGCCGCACGATCGCGACGCTCCGGAGCGAGGTGTCCGGCTCGTGGAGCAGCCCGTCAGCGCCCCCGGTTGAAACCGCCTTTCCGGGCGACGGCACCGGCTCCAAGTAGGCCGGGTCGCGCGTGTGCACGATCCCGCGGGTTCTCAGGCTGGCAGGACCGTGTCGCCGTGCATCAGATAGCGGTCCACGCCCTGCGCCGCGGTCCGACCCTCGCGGATCGCCCAGACCACCAGCGACTGGCCGCGTGAGCAGTCGCCCGCGGCGAAGACGCCGGGGACGCTGGTCATCGTGTCCTCGCCCGTCCGGACCGTGCCGCGCCCATCGAGCTCGCAGCCGAACGCCTTGGGGAGGGCGGGCTCCGGGCCGGTGAAGCCGAGGGCGAGGAGGACGACGTCCGCGGGGACGATCTCCGCGGTGCCGGGCACCTCCCGCACCTGGAAGCGCCCCTCGGCCGATCGGATCCACTCGATGCCCGCGATCTCCATCCCGGTGACCTGCTCGTTCCTGCCGAGGAAGCGGAGCGTGGTGGTCGAGTAGCGGCGCGGATCCTCTCCCCAGAGCGCCGCGGCCTCCTCCTGGCCGTAGTCCTGCTTGTAGACCTTCGGCCACTCCGGCCACGGGTTGTCGGCCGCCCGCGTCTCAGGCGGCCGGGGCATGATCTCGAGCTGGCGCACGCCAATCGCGCCCTGGCGGATCGCCGTGCCGACGCAGTCCGTTCCGGTGTCTCCGCCCCCGACCACGACCACCTGCTTCCCGGCCGCGTCGATCGGCGCCCGTGCCTCGGGACCCCCATCGAGAAGCCGGCGGGTGTTGCCCCGCAGGAAGTTCATGGCGAGATGAATGCCGCCGAGCTCCCGGCCCGGGACCGCGAGGTCACGCGCGACGGTCGCGCCGGTGGCCAGGACCACGGCGTCGAAGTCGGCCACCAGCTGCTCCGCCGGCACGTCCGAGCCCACCGTGACCCCGGTGACGAATCGCACGCCCTCCTCGGCCATGAGCTGGACCCGCCGCGCCACGACGTCCTTGTCGAGCTTCATGTTCGGGATGCCGTAGACGAGCAGGCCGCCGATTCGGTCCTGGCGCTCGAAGACGGTCACGAGGTGGCCCGCCTGGTTGAGCTGTCCCGCGGCCGCGAGCCCCGCGGGGCCGCTCCCGATGACCGCGACGGTTCTCCCCGTCCGGGCGAGCGGCGGTTGGGGGACGATCCAGCCGTTCTCCCACGCGCGGTCCGCGATCTCCTGCTCGATCGTCTTGATCGAGACCGCGTCGTCGTTGATCGCCAGCGTACAGGAGCCCTCGCACGGTGCCGGGCACACGCGGCCGGTGAACTCGGGGAAGTTGTTGGTGCGGTGGAGGCGAAGGCTCGCCTCGCGCCACTGTCCCCGGTAGACGAGGTCGTTCCATTCGGGGATCAGGTTGTTGATCGGGCAGCCTGACGCCATCCCGGAAACGAGGATTCCCGTGTGGCAGAACGGGACGCCGCAGTCCATGCAGCGCGCGGCCTGTTGCGTCAGGGTGGCGGCGTCGAGCGGCGGGTGCCCCTCGTTCCAGTCGCGGATTCGCTCGAGCGGCGGCCGGTTGTGCATCGCCCGGCGCCCGAACTCGATGAAACCGGTGGGCTTGCCCATCTCAGGACCCGCCGACCCGGGCGAGGTCGGCGACGTTCTCGTCGAAGGCAGCCATCTCCGCCTCGTCTTCGGTGAGCCCGCCGGCACGCATCCGGGCCTGGGCTTCGAGCACGCGCCGGTAGTCGTTGGGCATCACGCGCACGAAACGTCCCGCGGCCGCGCCCCAGTCGGCGAGGAGGGCAGCCGCCCGCACGCTCCCGGTCAGCGCCGCGTGGCGCTCGACGAGCTCCCGCACTTCGGCTGCCTCGGAGGGGTCCCGGAGCGGCTCGAGGGCCACCATCTCCGTGTTGCAGGTCGTCGCGAACGTGCCGCGCTCGTCGTAGACCCAGGCGATGCCCCCGGACATGCCCGCCGCGAAGTTCCGGCCCGTCGGACCGAGCACGACGACCCGGCCGCCCGTCATGTACTCGCAGCCGTGGTCCCCCACCCCCTCGACCACCGCCGTCGCGCCCGAGTTCCGGACGGCGAACCGCTCACCCGCGATCCCGCAGATGAACGCCTCGCCGGCGGTCGCGCCGTACAGCGCCACGTTCCCGGTGATCACGTTGTCGTGGGCCGCGAAGCGCGCGGCGGCCGGCGGGGAGACGGCGATCCGCCCGCCCGAGAGGCCCTTGCCCAGGTAGTCGTTCGCGTCACCCTCGAGCAGGAGCGTGATCCCCCTCGGGATGAACGAGCCGAAGCTCTGGCCGGCCGAACCCTGGAAGGTCAGGCAGATCGTGTCGTTCGGCAGCCCGTCGCGGCCCCAGCGCCGCGTGACCTCGGAGCCGAGCATCGTCCCCACCACGCGGTTGACGTTGCGGATCGGCAGAACGGCGCGGACCTCGAAACCGTCCTCGAGGGCGGGCCGGCACAGGTTCAGCAGCGTAGTCGCGTCGAGCGACGCCTCCACCCCGTGCTCCTGGGGGATCGTGCACGTCCTGCCGCGTCCGGCGGGGACATCCGGCTGGAAGAGGATCCGGCTGAAGTCCAGGCCGCGGGCCTTCCAGTGGCCGATCGCGGGGATCATCTCCAGGCGGTCCGACCGGCCGACCATCTCGTCGATCGTCCGGAAGCCCAGCCGGGCCATGTGCTCGCGCACCTCGCGCGCGATGAAGGTCATGAAGTTGACGACGTGCTGGGGATCGCCCGCGAAGCGACGCCGGAGCTCGGGATCCTGCGTGGCAACACCGACGGGACACGTGTTGAGGTGGCATGCCCGGACCATGATGCAGCCCAGCGAGACGAGCGGCGCGGTCGCGAAGCCGAACTCCTCCGCGCCCAGCAGCGCGCCGATCACGACGTCCCGGCCGGTCTTGAGCTGCCCGTCCACCTCCACGGCGATGCGCGAGCGCAGGTCGTTGATGAGCAGGACCTGGTGAACCTCCGCGAGCCCGATCTCCCACGGGATGCCGGCGTGCTTGATCGAGGTGAGCGGCGACGCGCCCGTGCCGCCGTCGTGGCCGCTGATGAGGACGACGTCCGCGTGGGCCTTGGCGACGCCGGCGGCGATCGTGCCGACACCGACCTCGGCCACCAGCTTCACGCTGATCCGGGCATGGTGGTTCGCGTTCTTCAGGTCGTGGATCAGCTCGGCGAGATCCTCGATCGAGTAGATGTCGTGGTGCGGCGGCGGGCTGATCAGGCCCACGCCGGGGGTCGAGTAGCGCGTCTTCGCGATCCAGGGATAGACCTTGGAGCCGGGAAGCTGGCCGCCCTCGCCGGGCTTGGCTCCCTGCGCCATCTTGATCTGGAGCTCGCGGGCGTTGACCAGGTACTCGCTGGTGACGCCG
This sequence comes from Candidatus Limnocylindrales bacterium, assembly GCA_038214375.1. Taxonomy (GTDB): domain Bacteria; phylum Chloroflexota; class Limnocylindria; order Limnocylindrales; family CSP1-4; genus CTSoil-043. The sequence goes on along the minus strand of JBBQRX010000008.1, from coordinate 4,796 downwards.
AAGCGGCCGCTGGCGACCTGCTTGATCGCGCTGTTGCGGGAGTCGCCATTCGGGAGCGGCTCGTACCGGGCGGGATCTTCGCCGCCCTCGCCGGTGTTCGACTTGCCGCCGATCCGGTTCATCGCGATCGCGAGCGCCTCGTGGGCTTCCGCGGAGATCGAGCCATAGCTCATTGCGCCCGTCTTGAACCGGCGCACGATCGCCTCGACCGGCTCGACCTCCTCGAGCGGGATCGGGCGGAGCGCGGGCCGCAGCTCCATGAGGCCCCGCAGCGTGGCCAGGTGCTTCGACTGGTCGTCGACGAGGCTCGTGTAATCCTTGAACGTCCCGTAGTCGCCCGTCCGGACCGCCCGCTGGAGCAGGTGGATCGTCAGCGGATTGAAGAGGTGCGTCTCGCCCTCGACCCGGTACTGGTACTGCCCGCCGATGCCGAGCTGGTGCTGCACGGCCGGTCGCTTCGACGAGTAGGCGCGCTCCTGGCGCGCCTGGACCTCGCGCGCGACCGCCTCGATGCCGATCCCGCCGATCCGCGTCGGCGTCCACGTGAAGTACTCGTCGATGAAGTCGCGGTTGAGCCCCAGCGCCTCGAAGACCTGGGCACCGTGGTAGCTCTGGACGGTGGAGATCCCCATCCTCGAGATTGCCTTGATGACACCCTTCAGGAGGGCGGTCCGGTAGCGCTTCTCGGCGGCCGCGGTCGGGCCGGCGATCACGCCCAGGCGCACCTGGTCGTCGATCGTCTCGAAGGCGAGGTAGGGATTGATGGCACTGGCGCCATACCCGATCAGGAGGCAGAAGTGGTGCGCTTCGCGCGGCTCACCGGATTCGAGGATGAGGCTCACCCGGGTCCGGGTACCCGCCCGCACCAGGTGGTGGTGGACGGCGGAGACGGCGAGGAGCGCGGGGATCGGCGCGTCGGTCTCGTCGTGGCCACGGTCCGACAGGATGATCAGGTTGTAGCCCTCGGCGATCGCCTCCGAGGCCCTCGCGCGTACGTCGTCGATCGCCCGTCGAAGGCCCTGACCGTTCTCGGAGGCGTGGAAGAGGATCGGCAGCGTGATCGACCGGAAGCCGCGCGAAATCGGGCCGCCGTCGAGCTGGCGGATCTTCTCGAACTCGACGTTGGAGAGCACCGGCGAGGGGAGCGCCAGCTGGAGGGCCGCCCGGGGCCCGGGCTCCAGGAGATTGTCCTCGGGGCCGATCGACGTCTCCGTGGCCATGATGATCTCTTCGCGGATCGCGTCCACCGGCGGGTTCGTGACCTGCGCGAAGAGCTGCTTGAAGTAGTTGTAGAGGAGCTGCGGCCGCTCGGAGAGGATCGCGATCGCCGCGTCGTTGCCCATGGAGCCCACCGGGTCCGTGCCCGTGGTCGCCATCGGGTTGATGATCAGGCGCACGTCCTCGGCGTTGTAGCCGAAGACCTCCTGGCGTAGCTGGACGGTCGCATGGTCCGGCTCGATGGCGTCGGGCGGGTCGGGAAGGTCCTCGATCCGGGTCAGCCACTGCCGGATCCACTCCCCGTAGGGCTGGGCAGCGGCGACCGTCGCCTTCAGCTCCTCGTCGGAGATGATCCTCCCGGCGGCGGTGTCCACGAGGAACATCTGGCCGGGCTTGATCCGGCCCTTCGCCACCACCTGTTCGGCCGGGATGTCGAGGACGCCCGCCTCCGACGCCATCACGACCCGGCCGTCCGCGGTGACGTAGTAGCGCGCGGGCCGCAGCCCGTTCCGGTCGAGCGTCGCGCCCACCCGCACGCCGTCGGTGAAGGCGATCGAGGCCGGGCCGTCCCATGGCTCCATCAGGCAGGCGTGGTATTCGTAGAAGGCACGCCGTTCCGGCGACATCGTCGGGTCGCGGCTCCAGGGCTCGGGCACCAGCATCATCATCGCGTGGGCCAGCGAGCGACCGGACAGGTGGAGCAGCTCGAGGACGTTGTCCAGGATCGCCGAGTCGGAGCCATCGGTATCGACCGCCGGGAGGACCTTCTGCAGGTCGTCTCCGAAGAGCGACGAGCGGAACATCGACTGGCGGGCGTGGATCCAGTTGACGTTGCCGCGAAGCGTGTTGATCTCCCCGTTGTGAGAGATGTAGCGGTAGGGGTGGGCGCGCGCCCACGACGGGAACGTGTTCGTGGAGAAGCGCGAGTGGACCATCGCGATCGCGCTCTCGAAGCGCGAGTCCACGATGTCCGGGTAGAACGTGCGGAGCTGGGACGCGTTCAGCATCCCCTTGTAGACGATCGTGCGACAGCTCAGCGACGAGACGTAGAAGTCGCCGCGGCCGGGCAGCGCCGAGCGCGAGACGGCCTTCTCGACCAGGCGCCGGGCGACGTACAGGCGGCGGTCGAAAGCGAGGTCGTCCGCGACGTCGGCGGGCCGGCCCACGAAGAACTGGCGGATGACGGGCTGGCTGGCCCGGGCGGTGTCGCCGAGGCCGGCGGTCGCGGTCGGGACGTCGCGCCATCCGAGGAGCTCGAGCCCTTCGGCCACCAGGACCTTCGCGACGTGCCCCTCGCAGGCGGTCCGGCTCGCCTCGTCCCGGGGCAGGAAGACCATGCCCACGCCGTAGCCCGCGATCGGCAGGCCAAGCCCCCGCTCCGCCGCCACGCTGGCCAGGAAGCCGAACGGGACCTGGGCGAGGATCCCCGCGCCGTCCCCGGTGTTCCGCTCGGACCCGCTGGCCCCACGGTGCTCCAGGTTCACCAGCACCGTCAGCGCGTCGCGCACGATCCCATGCGACGGGCGGCCCGCGATGTCGCACACGAACCCGAACCCGCAGGCATCGTGCTCGAACGACGGCTCATGGAGGGACGACGACTTGGCCACGTGGACACCCTTCGCGTGCTCGGTCGAGCGACGATAGCAACACGATTCGCGAGATTGGGTACCGGCGAAGGGATGCTTTGGTTGCCGTTCCGTGCTCCGACGAGACATGGGCCCCGGCGGTCGGCCGCGTGCTCAGCCTTGCTCACGAGCGGGCGACAGCGTAAAGTCGCGAGGTTCACACCGGGCGCTCCTTCCGGCCGGGCCCGACGCGGAGGAATCACATGACCACGGAGCGGGAGCCCGCAGAGTTGACGACCGTCAAGGCTCTGGAGAAATGGCGCGAGGCCGAGCGGACGGTGGCCGACGCGCGACGCGAGCGCGAGGCTGCCGGAGCCGCGGCCACGGCGGCACGGGAGGCGGACGAGGCCGCCGCGGCCACCGCAGCCGCTGCCTCCGCGGCTGCCGATGCCGCCAAGGCGGCACTCGCGTCGGCCACGCTGGCCGAGACGTCGGCCTCCAGGTCCACCTCGGCGGCCCGGGCAGTCGTGCAGAAGACGGAGGCCGACGTCGCCGAGACCGAGACGGAGGTCGCGATCGCGGACGAGGACGAGAGCATTGCGCACGACCGCTACCGGCGCGCGAGCGCCAGGGCGACGGAGCGCAATGGCGCGACGTCGTAGTCGCCAGCGGGTTCGGCGCCGGGCGCGTGCGTCCACGGTTCCGGCCAACACATGACACGCAGCCTGACCAGCATCCGCCGAGGGGGCACAGACCGCTGACGCCGACGTGCCAGCGAAAGCGCTGATGGAGACCCACCGGCCTGAAGCGGTCCCCGCCGCCGACCCGCGACCGCCCGTGCCCGCGCCCAAGGGGCCCGTTGCGCGACTCGTGGATCGCGTCCTCGAGCTCGGCCCGGTTCGCTGGTCCATTCCCATCCTAGCCCACTACGACGCCGCGGGCGGCGGGCTCCTCGCATCGGGGCTCGCGTTCAACTCCCTCTTCGCGATCCTGCCCTTCATCCTCCTCCTGATCGCTGTCGTCGGCGTCTTCCTCGGCGACGCGAGTCGGCTTGCGGCGGTGACGGCGAGCCTCTCGGTGAGCTTCCCACCCCTGTCGGGTTTCTTCGATGTCGCGCTGGGAGGCTTCGCGAAGGGGGCGATCGCCTACTCGGTCGTCGGGGTGGTTGCCCTCATCTGGGGTGCCAGCAGGTTCTACCAATCGCTCGACGATGCGTTGGCCCGGATCTTCGAGAGCACGCGGCGGCGCGATCCCCTGCAGCGCGGCCTGCTCGGCGTCTTCTCCGTGTTCCTGCTGGCCGCGGTGATCGGCGCCCTGGTCGTCGGTTCGAGCCTCGCGACGAGCGTCGGTGGTGATGGACTGCGGAATATCCCCCTGGCATCCGCGCTCGTCTCGTCCACGATCGGCGCGGGTCTCGCCAGCGTCCTGCTGTTCATCGGTGGGATCGCGCTCATCTATCGCCTCGTGCCAACCAACCGACCGAGCTGGCGGATGATCCGGCGGCCGGCCGTGGCCGTCGGCGCGTTCGCCGCGATCTTCACCTCGTTGTTCACGCTGCTCACCCCCCAGCTCGTGGGCTCGCTCCAGGTCTACGGAGCCTTCGTGGCGGTCTTCGCCGCGATGATCTGGCTGTCGTTCGTCAGCCAGGTCCTGTTGATCGGCGCGGCCTGGGTTCATCTGCGGGTGATCAAGGCGGACGCGGATGCCTCGTCCAACGGGGCGGCCCAGGACTCCCGGCTCCCGGGGCACTGAGCATCGCGGGAGAGGCCCCGCGAGCCGCGGCCGAAGCCGGGGTGGACCCGCGAGCCGCCGCGCCCGCCGAAGGCCGCCGCAGGCCGGGAATCGAAAGGGCCCCCGGCGTTCGGGGGCCCTTTGGTGCTGCGCGTTGGCGCCGACGCTCAGGCGCGCCGGAGGGCGAAGCAGTCGCTGCAGTAGACGGGCTTGCCGCTCGTGGGCCGGAAGGGGACGGATGCGTCCTTGCCGCAGTTCGAGCACGTCGCGGTGAACATCTCG
>JBBQRX010000007.1:0-93768 GCA_038214375.1 Candidatus Limnocylindrales bacterium | reverse complement strand
CCAGACGATCGCGCCGGTCGGCGAGTCCTTGTGGATCGCGACGTTGTGGGGAATGCCCGCGTCGTTGTTGGTGAACTTGATCTGGAACGCCACGCCGGCCGGGGCGGCCAGTTCGGTCTTGTCGAACGCGACCCCCGATGCGGTGATCTCGAGGACTGCCCCGCTCGCGGCGCCCGATGCCGCGGGCGAGGCCGCCGGGCTGCCGCCCGGTGCCGCGCTCGCCGCAGGAGCGCCGCTGGCCGCAGGGGCGCCGCTCGCCCCGGGAGCCCCGCTGGCCGCAGGCGCGCCGCTGGCCCCAGGAGCGGTGCTCGCGGCTGGGCTCGGCGGCAGCGTCGGGGCGTATGTCCACCCCGGCTGCGCGCCCGACGAGCACGCGGCGAGACCCGACGCGGCGAGGACCATCAGGGCGACGGCGTGGCGGGTGCGCATGGGCGGGACAACTCCTCCTGGTGACGTGCGCCGCGGGACCGGCTCCGGCGGCTCGAGCCCCACGGGCCGCCGAGATGGTATCGCCAGCCGGGCGAATGCGCCCGCGCGCACGTCGCGCCGCGCGGCCGGTGCGCAGGCGCACCGAATCGGGACGGAGGTACCAGCGGCTCTGGGACCCCCAGGTACGAACGTCCCATAGTCCGGCGCGGTCGCCATCGCCTATGTTCCGCGCACGCGCCAATCCGGCGACCCTCGAGAGGCGCGAGAGGGCCGCTCCGCTCTCATCCGCGCCAAATCATCCCGATCGCGCCAGGAGTACCCAGGTGAAGCAGTCGCTCAAGTCCCGACTCTTCGGAATGGCAATCACCCTCTCGGTGTTCGCCGCGTTCTTCTCCCCGCTGCTCGGGAAGCGCTGGTAGAACCTCCTAACGGAACGCCCGGGACGCGGTGCCCTCCCCGCCGACCGATCAGGCGCTCCGCCCTCGCCGAACGAGACCCGGACCAGCAGGCCCGGGTCTCTTCGCATCCGCCGCCAGGTCGTCCACGAGCCCGAGCCGGAGCGCGACCGTCGCCGCCTCGACGCGACCGGAGACCCCGAGCTTGGCGAGGATGTTCCCGACGTGGACGCCGACGGTCTTCTCGCTGATGTAGAGGCGCGCGCCGATCTCGCGGTTGGTCCGGCCGGCAACGATCTCCGCGAGCACGCCCCGCTCCCGCGCGCTCAGGCCGAACGTCTCCGCGCTCCGCTGTTCATCCCGGGAAGGGGCCCATCCGGGCCGGACCGGGCGCGCCTCACCCGTCACCGACCTGAACGTCTCGGGGCCTGCCGGGGTGGGCAGCTCGGCAAGGAGCTCCAGAGCGGCCTTCGGCAGGGTGATCCGTGCGCGCCCCGCAAGGTCCGCGACGGCCCGGAGGAGCGGCACGGCCGGCAGAGCCGCTGCGATCCGGGCAGCCTCGAGAAGCGGCTCCCGAGCCTCATCGCGATGCTCGCGACGCTCGTGGTCGGCGCTCCCGGCAGCGAGGATCGCGGCGGCCTGTCGGCGGCGCGCCCGCGCGACGTCATACGGGCGCAGGAGCGTGACCCAGCGTGCCGCGACCGCGGCCCAGGCCTCCGGGTCGTCGCGACCCACCACTCGCAGGAGGTGGGCGCGGGCCGTGGCGAGCTCGGCGTCGACCTCGCGGCGGGCAAAGACCCTGGGGGCGACCCCGGATGCCGCAACCATGCGATTCGCCTCGCCGAGGACTGCGTCAGCCCGCGCGTGGATCGACGCGAGGGTCGCGAGGTCGCGCCGGTCGCGCGCTGCCTCGGCGACGTCGGCGGCAACCGCGAGCACGGTGCCGGCGGTGCGCGCGGCGAGCGCCCAGTCCTCGGTGGTGCGGACGCGATCCCACGCCGCGTCGGCCACCCGGAGGGCGTCCGCGGGATCGCCGCGCCAGAGGGCGAGCGACGCGGCGGCCTGGTACGTGGGCACGGCAAACTGGGTGTCGGCGAGCAGCTCCAGCTCCACGAGCAGGCGGCCGAGCGTGCGGCTCGCCTCCTCCCCGGCGGATCGCTCCGTCTCGACCGTGATGAACCCGACCGCCGCGTGCACGAATGCGATCCCGGCCGGCGCCCACGCAAGCGCGTGGATCGAGAGCGCCCGCGCCTCGTGCCAGCGGCCGAGCGGGAAGAGCGAGTCGACGGCGCCGCCCCGCAGGCGGTTGCCGTGGACCGCTTCGAGACCCGCCGCCTCCGCCGCGGCGATCCCCGCGTCTGCGACCTGCACGGCCTCCTCGCGGCGACCTTCGAGGTCCAGGATCGTGGCGAGGTTCGCGCGCGCCCGGAACGCGTCGTCGAGCCGGTCGAGGCGGACGGCGATGGCGAGCGCCCGTTCCGCGCGCGAGACCGCGGACTCGGGCCGACCAAGCCAGCCGTCCACAACGCCGAGCGTGCAGAGCGCGTGCCCGAGCCACGCGTCGCCGGCCGGCCCGCTGGAATCGGCGAGCCGCATCGCCTCCGCGGCCGTGTGCTCGGCCTCGTTGAAGAAACCCTCCAGCATGCGGATCTGGGCCATCGTTGCGAGCACCCGTGCCCGCTCCACGGTCTCGGTCCGCGGCAGGATCTCCAGGGCATGGGCGTGGGCGGCGAGCGCCCCTTCGCGGTCGCCGCTCTCCCAGCGGAAGACCCCGAGTCGATCCCATGCCACCGCGCTGACCATGCGGTCCCCCGACGGGACACCCGGGGCCAGCGCCGATTCCGCAAACGCGGCGGCACGACCCGGGTCCCCCGCGGCGAGCGCGGCCTCGGCAGCGCGCCGGAGAAGCTCGACGTCGGGATGGTCCGCGGCGGCGTCGCCGCCCGGCGTGGCGGGCACGGCCAGCTCGATCGCAAGCTCGAGGTGCTCGAGGGCATCGGCACCGGCGCCAGCCGATTCCTCCGTCGCGGCCGCCTGCAGCGCCGCGGCGCGTGCCCGGGCAGGTTCGTACGCGCGGAGCCAGTGACGGGCCGCCTCGGCTGGATGGCCCTCGAGCGCGGCGGCGACCGCCGCGTGCATGCGCCGCCGCTCGTCCGGAAGCAGGTCCGCTGCGAGAGCCGCAGCGACGAGCTGGTGCCGGATGCCGTACGCGCTTCCCGCACCTGGCTCCGCCGGGCGCGCCGTCGGCACCGCGAACCGCTCTCGAATTGCCTCCTGGAGCCCGGCCGCAAGATCGCCGTCGAGCATCCCGGTGCCTGCCCGCGGGCGATCGGGCACCCGACGGGCCTGACGCCGGTGGCCCGCCTGGTACGCGTCGGCGACCACCGCCAGCTCGTCGAGCGCGAGGGGGCCCTCTGCCAGGGCAAGTGCGCGCAGCACGCTCCGGCAGTCGGCGGACCGATGCGCGACCCGGCCCAGGATCAACTGCGCGAGCGGGGCGGTCAACGAAGCCCCGGAGCGCTCCCGCCGGGCAGCGAGGACCTCCTCGACGACGAGCGGATTCCCGCGTGAGCGCTCCGCAACGAGCAGGAGGAGCGGCGCCGACGGCCGCTCACCCTCGTGGGTCTCGATCAGGGCGCCGACCTCCGGCTGGCTCAGCGGGCCGATCTCGACTCGAGCCACCCCCCCGGGGCCGCTCTCGATCGCCTCCAGGGTCGCTCGAAACGGGTGCGTGCGGGTCAGGGCGTCCGGCTGGTACGTCCCGACCAGGAGGAGCGGCAGGTGCCCCGCGGTTCGGGCGAGGAATGCCACCAGGTCGCGCGTCGCCGCGTCGATCTCGTGGAGATCCTCGAGGAGCAGGATGACCGGACGATCGGCGGCAAGCCGGCCGAGAAGCCCGCGCAGCGCCTCGAGGGTCCGCTCCGTCCGTCGCTCGGTGGCGCGAGGCTGACCGAGGTCGACCGTCGGGACGCCCGGGATGCCGTGGAGAAGCGGACCGAGAAGCTCGGCGGCCGGCCGCAGGAGACCGGCGACGCGGGACGGGGCGAGCGTCCGAAGATGGCCCTCGAGGGCGAGCCCGACGGGCCGATAGGGCGAGCCGCGCCATGCGGGCAGGCGGTCGCTTCGGAGCCGCGTGAGCGGAAGCCCCGGCGCCGCGACGATCCGCGACTCCAGCTCGTCGAGCAGCCGGCTCGCACCCATCCCGCTCGAACCGGCAACGAGGATCGTGCCGCCGCGCCCCGCCGCGAGGTCGGTGACTGCCGCCCCGAGCTGCTCCAGCTCGCGCTGACGTCCAATGAATCGGCCGGGTTCGCGCCCTCTCTCCACGCGGGCATTCTACGGAGCGGGGCGGATAGTCGAGCGCAGGCTTCCGGTCGAGATGGTGACCGTGCGGCCCGTGGCGTCAGCGGCGCACGTTCGTCCAGGCGGACCGGGCGTCCGTCAGTCGCGCGCCCGGGCCGTGAGGTACGCCAGGAGCACGTCGTCCGCGACCGAAGCGGACCCGGCCACGGAGGGCGCCACATCGGCAACGATGTCGCCGAGGGTCATCCGGTGGATCCATCCCTCGCGCCCGTCCGGGGTCAGCACACGTCGGTAGGTTCCGCGGTGCTCGAGGATCTCGACCTCGTCCCCCTCGTCGAGCGAGTCCACGGGCTGGCCGAGCAGCTCGTCCGGACGGTCGAGGAGCCGAACGAGCCGGTACCGCACGACCTGCCGCTCGCCGCCGGTCGCCGGCGCGTCACGGAAGTCGAACGTCAGGTTGATGTGCTCGGCGCCGTTTCGCATGGGATCCGACTTGCGCGCCGCCAGCAGGGATGGGCGACGCCAGCGGGGCAGGTTGACGTCCGTGCCGCCTGTTCCCGGGTCCACCCCGACGTACGCGGGGGCAAGCTGGGTTCCGAGCATCGCGTACGGCGAGGCGGCGGCGGCCGCGAGGTTTGCGTCGGACTCGGTCGGCGACTCATCCCGGCGCTTCTTGCCGAAGAGCAGGAACGCGAGCGCGAGCGTGGTCGTGGTGGAGAGGAGCGTCGCAAGCGACGCGAGCCGCGGGAGCCGGCTGAAGGGATCGTGCCCGCCGAGCCCGGGAATGCCGGCCTCGAGAGCCTGCTGCGATCCGTCCCCCGGGCCGCCCGAGTTGGCGTCCCCGACGGCCGAGCCGAGCGGATCGCTCGCGGGCGCGCCGGGTGCCGCCGCGGGATCGGATCCGGCCTGGCCCGAGGTGGGCGTCGATGCAGCGGCATCTGGACCGGAACCGCCGGGACCGCCGGACGCGCCCGGGCCGACGTCGCCCGACCCGGCGCCGGACGACGAGCCGCCACCCGCGGTTGCCGGATCGCCGGGCGCGGAACCGCCGGACGAGGGGCCGGGACCTGAGGCCGTGCCGTCACCGCCGGGCGTCGTGGCACCGCCGACAACCGGGGCGCCAGGAGCGGGGGTGGTCGGAGTCGGGGCGGCAGCCGGTGTCGGGGCCGCAGGTGTCGGCGCGAGAGGGTCCGTCGGTGCGGGCGTCGGCTTTGGCGTTGGCGGTGACGTCGCTCCCGGCGTCGGCGTCAGCCGCGGCGTCGGGGTGGGGGTGGAAATCGGCGTCGACGTGGGTCGCGGCGTGAGCGTGGGAGTCGCGGTCGGGGTGGGAGTCGCGGTCGGTGCAGGCGTGGGCGTCGGCGGGGGGGTGGGCGTGGGCGTCGGGGGAGGCGTGGGCGTCGGAGTCGCCGTCGGCGCGGGCGTGGGCGTGGGTCGTGGCGTGGGGGTCGGTGCCGCGGTCGGCCCGGGCGTTGGAGTCGGAGTCGGGGTCGGTGCGCTGACGATGATCGTCAGGCCTTCGATCGAGCCGTCGAACTTGCCGCGTCCGCTGGAGCTGAACGCGATCTGGTGGAGCCCCGCGCCGAGCGTCTGGGCAAAGGTGAACGTGGCGCCGTCCTTCGCGGTGCCGCCAGCCAGGGTCATCGAATGGTCGGCGCCATCGATCGTGACCCGTACCCAGTCTGCGTTCGAGCTCTCGTGGTTCGTGTAGACCACCGAGAACGTGATCAGTGTCGACGGGGTGCCCGAAGAGGGCGAGATCGACGCGCTCGAGAGCGCCGTTGACCCGGTGACCGCACCGGCTGGGGCCGCGAACGCTGCCAGCCACAAGGCGACGATCGCGACGACACCGAACATGCTGCGGCCGCGCGAAGGAGTGGTACGTCGGAGCGCCACGATCACCTGTCCCGATGGGAGCGAGTCCGGGCTCGACCCCGGTCCCGCCGAGCATCGTCGGTCGCCGCGTCCGGATAAATGGTACGGGGGTCCGGTCTCGAGTACCCCCGTTGCCCCAGACGACTGCGGAGACCTCCCTATCGGTGCCGCCGTGCACCGCTCAATTCGCGCCGGCCGGTACCCCGATGGGGGATTGGGTCGGGGCCGGTACCTCGGCGATGATCCACCGATGCAGAACCAGCGCCGGGAACGAGCCCCGGGATTCCGCGTTCGGTCCCTGGCCGTGACGGGCCTCGCCATTGCCGGCCTCGGATGGCTGGCGGTCGGTCTCGCGGCGGGCGGGATGGTCTTCTTCACGCCGATCATGGAACGAGTCGCCAGCCCCGGCTCGCGGGCCGCCACCGCCCCGCTCCTCGGGGCAGTCGCGTGGGCCGTTGCCCTGACCGCGCCGACCTGCCTGATCGTGCTCGGCGTCGCCCGCCTTGCCGGCGCCGCGGCCCGATTACGGGGAACCGGCCCACGTCGGCCGGTCCACGCGATGGCGCGACGGCTGCCGGCCGGCGTCGAGACGTTCCCGACCCTTCACCTCCCCGATGGCCGGCAGATCCCGGACGTCGTTCTGGGCCCCCATGGCATCGCGTTCTTCGAGCCGCTGCCGCCGCCCGCCGCGTCACGCCAGGTCGGCGGCCGCTGGGAGGCGCGCTTCGCCGACGGCAGGTGGCGCCCCATCGAGAACCCGCTGGACAGAGCCGCCCGCGATGCGGACGGCCTCCGACGCTTCCTCGCCGAGGACGAGCGGGACTTCGTGGTCAAAGTGCACCCGGTCGTGACATCCACCGCGCCCCAGGTCGAGCGAACGGACACCTGCGCGGTGGTCGCCCTCGACCACGTGCCCGGCTGGATCGCTTCCCTTCCGGCGCAGCGGAGCCTCTCCGGGCCACGTCTCCAGCGCGTCCGCGATCTTCTCGCGGGGATGGCGTAGGGGCAGCTGCCGGGTCGCCGCCCGGGCCACCGCAGCAGCTTGACCGCGCAACCAGATCGACACTTGCGCGATCCGCCACCCTGCGGCACACTGCGCCGACAATGCAGATCACGACCGTCGCCTGGTTCATGTGTATGCGCTGGCGGCCCCATCGCGTGGAGGATGGGGTCTCGAGCGCCTGACCGACCATGCAGGTCGAGCCGGGGGTCCGAGACCGGGTCCCGGGGCCGCAGTCCAGCAGGACTGCGGCTCTTCTGTTCTCCGGGAAGCGCGACGGGAGCCGCAGAAGCAGGCACGGCGGCGAGGACGTCCCTCCCCGTCCAGCCGACCAGGGACCCGCCGACGACCAGTCCAGATCGCCGACGGAGTGACCCCGATGTCCGAACAGCCCGCCTACCGACCCGAGACGCTCGCGATCCATGCCGGCCAGACGCCGGACCCCACGACGCATGCGCGAGCGGTCCCCATCTACGCGACCACCTCGTACGTCTTCGACGACGCCGACCACGCCGCCCGGCTCTTCGCGCTGCAGGAATTCGGGAACATCTACTCCCGGATCATGAATCCGACGAACGGCGTCTTCGAAGAGCGCGTCGCCGCGCTCGAGGACGGTGTCGGCGCCCTTGCGTTCGCCTCGGGGCAGGCGGCCGAGACGGCGACGATCCTCAACCTCGCCAGGAGCGGCGACAACATCGTCAGCAGCAGCAGCCTCTACGGCGGCACCTACAACCTGTTCCAGTGGACGCTGCCCAAGCTCGGCATCACGACACGCTTCGTGGACGGCTCGGACCCGGCGAACTTCGCGCCCGCCATCGACGCGAACACGAAGCTGATCTTCCTAGAGACGATCGGCAACCCGCGGCTCGACGTGCCGGACATCGCGGCGATCGCCGACGTGGCGCACGCGCACGGGATCCCGCTCGTCATCGACAACACGTTCGCGCCGCTCCTCTGCCAGCCCATCCGGCACGGCGCCGACATCGTCATCCACTCGGCCACCAAGTGGATCGGCGGGCACGGGACGTCGATCGGCGGGGTCGTGGTGGATGCCGGCACGTTCGACTGGAAGTCCTCCGGCCGCTTCCCCGACTTCGTGGAGCCCGACCCGTCCTATCACGGCGTCAGCTACGTCGAGGCGGTCGGCACCCTGGCCTTCATCATCAAGCTCCGGGTCCAGGTCCTCCGGGACACCGGCGGCGCACTGAGCCCGTTCAACAGCTTCCTCTTCCTGCAGGGCCTCGAGACGCTCCCGCTGCGGATCGAGCGGCACGCCTCGAACGCGCTGACGGTCGCGCACTGGCTGGAGCAGGACCCTCGCGTCACCTGGGTGAGCTACCCCGGCCTCGAGTCCCACGCCGCGCACGCAAACGCGAAGCGGTACCTGAAGGGCGGCTTCGGAGGCGTGCTCGCCTTCGGCATCCGCGGCGGGCGCGAAGCGGGGAAGTCGCTCATTGACAACGTCAAGCTCTTCAGCCTGCTCGCCAACGTCGGCGACGCGAAGTCGCTGATCATCCATCCGGCGACCACGACGCACCAGCAGCTCAGCGCGGAGGACCAGCGTTCGACCGGCGTGACGGACGACCTGGTCCGGCTCTCGATCGGCCTGGAGCACGTGGACGACATCATCGCGGACCTCGAGCAGGGGCTCGCGATCGCCACGAGCAACGTGCCCGTGGGAGCGGGCGCCTGAGCGTGGCCGCGCGGGAGTCGCGCGCCGTGGTCCGCATCCCGCCGGCATCTCCGGCCACGGGGGGAGCCGGCGGCGGCGGGCCGGCACCCACGGGTACGCCGTCGGCCTCGCGTGCCGACGCGTCGGCAGCCCGTGCCGAGCCGGCCTCGCGGGGCGACCAGTCGGCGGTCCGTGCCGAGCCGACCTCGCGTGGCGACGCGTCGGCAGCCGCCAGGCGGCCCCGGCCGGTCTCGCCATTCGGGGCGGGGCGCGTCCTGGGCCGCGACCTCGGCCCGGTCGAGCTGGTGTCCGGGGCGCGACTTGCCGCGCTCCGGGTCGCCTACCGCCACGACGGCCCCGGGCCCGCGGAGGCGCCCCAGGTTCTCGTGATCCACGCCCTCACCGGTTCGGCCGATGCGGCGGGCGACTGGTGGTCGCCGCTCATCGGGCCGGGCCTCGCGCTCGACACCGACCGGGTCGGGGTCCTGAGCGCCAACCTGCTCGGCGGTCGTTACGGCACCACCGGGCCCACCAGCCTGGACCCGGCGACCGGCAGCACGTACGGCGCCACGTTCCCCGCGATCTCCACGCGCGACCAGGCCCGCGCGCACTGGGCGCTCCTCGACGCGCTGGGCGTCCGGGGTCTCGCGCTCGTGGTCGGTGGGTCGCTCGGAGGGATGGTGGCCCTCGAGGTCGCGCTCGAGCGGCCGGAGGCGGTCCGCTCGATCGTGCCGATTGCCGCACCCGCGGCCACGGGCGCGCTCGCGGTCGCCTGGAACGCGATCCAGCGGGCGCTCGTGGACCGCCTCGGCGACGAAGGGCTTGCACTTGCCCGCCAGCTGGCAATGACGACGTACCGGACCGAGGCCGACTTCGACCAGCGCTTCGGCCGGGCGGCCGAGGCGGACGGGACGCCTTCGATCGTGAGCTACCTCCGCTACCAGGGCCAGAAGCTCGTGCGTCGCTTCGACCCCGACACGTACCGGACGCTCGTGGGCGCCATGGATCGCCACGACATCGGTGCCGGGCGGGGCGGCATCGGGCCGGCGCTCGCGGGGCTCGCGTACCACGGCGTCCGCCTCACCGGCCTCGGAATCTCGAGCGACATCCTGTACGGGCCGGAACAGGTCAGGGCCCTCGTCGGCGCCGCCGCCGCGGAGGGCGCGCACGCACGCTACCTGGAGCTGCACTCCACGAAGGGCCACGACGCCTTCCTGGCCGAATGGGAGGCGCTGGCGGCCATCCTCCGAAACGTGCTCGACGACGCGCTCGCGCCACGACCGGTGCTGGCGAGGCGCAGCTGACCCGGAGCCGCGCGCGGAACGGGCGCCGCGCCCTCGCGCGGAACGGGCGCCGCGCCCTCGCGCGGGGGGGATTGGGGCCGCGCCCTTGCGCGGAGCACACGCCGCGCCCTCGCCCGGCGTGATAGGGGCCGGGTTGCGGCAGATGCACGATCCGACCGTGACGTGGGTACGGCAGCCGGCGATCGCGTCGAGATCATGCAGCCAGCGCATCGGTTGACCGTCGCGAGGCTTCTGCGACGCCCCGTTACCGCCGAAGAGCTCGGTCGGGACCCCCCGAAGGATGCCAGGCGGGTCGTCGCGGTCGAATGATGCATCCAACGTACGACGAGGTCACGTTCGTGCGTTCGATGAAAGGAATCGACCAGGGGCGGGCTACGACGACCCGCCGCTCCGGGACGCCCCGGCTGCAGGGCGAGGCTACGACCCCCAGGCGGCCAGGAAGACGCCGGGAGGCGGGGGCGCCCCTCGCGCGGCGGATGGGTGCCGGGTTGCGGCAGAAGGACCGCGACAAACAAGGCCGCCGCCGACGCCTACCCGGCCTCCGGCGCGAGCACCCGCAGCGCGCCGGGCACCACGCGTGCCGTGAACCAGCCGGCGGGGTACGGGTCGCCGTCCACCTGGAGCGCAACGGGCGGTTCCGGCATCACCGAGATCCGGCGCCCGCGAACGCGGAGGGATCGACCGGACGGAAGCCCCGGGGCGTGCGGCGTGCGGTCTGCCGCGAGGAGCTCGACCGTTGCCCGGATGCCGCCGAGGGGGCCCGCGGCCATGACAACGAGCAGCTCCAGGAGGCCGTCCGCGGGGTCGAGCGCGATGCGCGGTCGGAGGATGCCCGGGACCAGGTCGCCGCAGTTCGCCACGAGAGCGGCGATCCCGTCCGTCTCGAGCTCGACGCCGTCCACGTCGATCCGGAAGTGGATCGGCCGCAGGTCGCCGATCAGCCGCGCGGCCGCCGCGAAATAGGCACCCACGCCGAGGCGCCGTTTCGAATCCCGGCTCGTCGCGGCCATCACGGCGGCATCGAATCCCGCGCCACAGGCGACCGTGAATCGCTCGCTCGGATCGTCGGGCGTCGCCGGACGGCGGTCGGAGTGGACGGTCACCTCACCGAGATCGATCGTCCGGGGTGACAGCGTTTCGAGCGCGGCCGCCGCCCGCCCCGGGGATCGCGGGATCCCGAGCGCGGCGGCGAGCAGGTTGCCGGTTCCGGCCGGCACCACCCCGAGCACGATGCCGCTCCCGCCGAGCACGCGGGCGGCCGCCCGGACCGTGCCGTCACCGCCGACCACGACGACCAGCTGTGACCCGGCGTCGCGCGCGGCCGCGATGGCCGACTCGAGGGCCGCTGCGCCGAGCGCCTCGATAATCCGCGGCGGGATCCCCGTCCGGGCCGTCACTGCGTCCGCGACCCGCTCGAGGAGCCGTCCCCGCGCCGCGTCGTCGCCGATTCGCGACGCCGCCGCGTTGACCACGACGAGCGCGGGCACGTCGGGCGTCGAACGCGGAGTCACCGTCCCATGATCCCACGCCGGCATGGCGCGATCGACGGGTCCGGCGACGGGCGGCCGGAGAAGTGACCCGGCCGCAGAAGTGACGCGGGCTGAGATCAGGCCCTGCAGCGTGGTAGGCTCGCCCTCGTGCCCACGATCCTCCGGCCGATCCCGGACCTTCGCGAACGCGTCTGGGGTGGTCGCCGCCTGGGGTCGCCCCACGGCCGGCCGATCGGCGAGGCGTGGGTCGCGGGTCCGTCGAACGTCATCGCCGACGGACCCGACGCCGGCCGGACGCTTGCCGACATCGCGGCCCGGGACGGCGCCTCGTTCGTCGGCCGCAATGCCGGGGCGCTGACGGGCGACCGCTTCCCGCTCCTCGTCAAGCTCATCGATGCGGCCGAGTGGCTCTCCGTCCAGGTCCACCCCGACAACGAGACTGCGCTGCGGCTCGAGGGGCCGGAGGCGCTCGGCAAGGCAGAGGCGTGGTACGTCCTCGATGCCGCCCCCGGCGCCGAAGTTCTCGCGGGGACGCGCGAGGGCGTCGACGAGAGCGCCGTGCGGGCGGCGATCGCGGCCGGGTCCGGATCGCTGGCTCCCCTGCTTGCCCGCCATCGCCTGCGGGCCGGCGACGCGGTGCCGATCCCCGCCGGGATGCTCCACGCGGTCGGACCCGGGGTCTTCCTCTACGAGATCCAGCAGCCCTCCGACCTGACCTACCGATGCGACGATTGGGGGCGGCCGGCAATTCCCGAGCGCCCGCTGCACGTCGCGCAGGCCCTCGAATCCGTCCGCGCGGGGAGCCGCCCGCAGCTTGGCCACGCGACGACGGCCGATCGCGCGACCCTCGTCGCGTCCGAGCATTTCGTCCTGGAGCAGATCGTGGTTGGGCCGGAGCGCGCGGTCCTCCTGGACCCGGGCGGCGAATCGGTCCACGTCCTGACCGCGATCGACGGGCCGGTCCGCCTGCTCCAGGTCACGCCGGTCCCGCCGCCTACGGCAGACGCCACCGTCGACCCGATGGTGCTCGGCGGGCTGGAGACGGCGGTGGTCCCGGCAGCTTCGCAGGCCTACTCGATCGACGCCCCGGCTCGCGCTCGCGTGCTGCTGGCCCGCGTCCCCGGGCCGATCGCCACGGTCCCCTGACCATTCGCCCGGGCCCCTTCACCGATGGAGGGGGTGGCGCGATCCGGGACCGTCGTGTAAGGTCCGGCCGGGGAAGCCTCGACGCACATGGGATCAATCGAAGAATTGCCGCCACCACGGCAGGCCCTTCCTGTCGTCCGCCGCGCGCCACTGGCGCGGCCCTTTCCCTGACCCCACCCGCTCCGACCCGGCGCCCCAGCGCCGACGGGTCACCCTTCCTGCCGTCCGGCGGCGCATCCATCGCCACCGCGCCACGCGCGGTGTCCTGGTAGAAGGGAGCACCATTGCCCCGAAACGCGCGCCTCAGGGCGTACGTCATGGCAGCCACTGCGGCTGTGTTCATCCTCGGAGGCGGCCCCGGCGCGACGTCGGCCGCAGCTGCCACGCCGACGCTCGCGACGCCGGCAACTGAAGCGGCCCGCACGACCACCCCGGTCAAGGTCGTGCCGACGCAGGCCGACAAGGTGATCGCCATCGCGAAGACGAAGCTCGGCCGCCCGTGGGTCTACGGCGCCGCCGGGCCCAGCCTGTTCGATTGCTCGGGACTCGTCATCTACAGCTTCCGGACCGCCGGCATCTCCCAAGTCGTCGGGTCCCGATTTGAGACCAGCGCCTACGCGCTGTACGCGAGGTTCCGGGCCCGCGGGCTGGCCAGCAGCACCAACGGCCAGCGCGGCGATCTCGTGATCTGGGGTGGCGGATCCCACGTGGGGATCTACCTCGGCAACGGGATGGCCATCTCCACCCTCGTGAGCGGCGTCCGCATCCACGCGGTCCGGGCACTCACGACGCGATTCACGGCCTACCTGCACACGGGCATCGGGACGCACGCAACGGCGAGCGTCCCGCACCCGACAACCGCGAAGAAGCCGGTGGCCAGGGCCCCGACGGTCACGAGCCGCCGGATCACCGCGACCGCCCTCCGCCTCCGCTCGAGCGCCTCGACCGCCGCACGCGTGCTGCGAACGCTGGCCGCGGGCACGAGGGTGGGCGTGGTCCGCGTCGCGAAGGACGGCATGGGCCGGACCTGGTATCGCGTTCTCGTGGGTGGCCGGCTTGGCTGGCTGGCGGGCTGGCACACCCGGGCCGCCTGACCGGCTCGACGAGCTAATTCGGGGTGGGGTGAGGGCGCGGTTGCGTCTTCGCGCCATCTGCCCGACTCTCTGCGCATGGCTCTGCAGCACCCGCGTCGCATCCTCGTCGTGGACGACGAGATCCCGATCCTCGATCTTGTGCGCGGCTACCTCGAGCGTGACGGGTTCGAGGTCGACACGGCCGCCGACGGCCCGGCCGGGCTCGACGCCGTCCGGAGGGGGAATCCAGACGTCGTCGTGCTGGACGTCATGCTCCCGGGCATGGACGGCATCGAGGTCTGCCGGCAGCTGCGCACGTTCTCTGATGCCTATGTCCTGATGCTCACGGCGCGGGGCGAGGAGATCGACCGGATCGTGGGCCTGACCGTCGGCGCGGACGACTACCTCGTGAAGCCATTCTCGCCCCGGGAGCTTGTCGCCCGCGTCAA
Source organism: Candidatus Limnocylindrales bacterium (assembly GCA_038214375.1). Classification (GTDB taxonomy): domain Bacteria; phylum Chloroflexota; class Limnocylindria; order Limnocylindrales; family CSP1-4; genus CTSoil-043. Next base: position 79,635 of record JBBQRX010000007.1, on the reverse strand, counting down.
GGCGCTCCTGCGCCGGCCACGTGGTGGACCGTCCGCCGTCCCGGCCATGCCTGCCGGCCTGGACATCGACGAAGGGCGCCGAGCCGTCCGCGTCGACGGCATCGCCGTCGAGCTCACCGCCCTCGAGTTCGACCTCCTCGCCGTCCTCGCCCGCGATCCGGGGGTCGTCATCCGCCGCCAGGCGCTCCTCGATCGCGTGTGGGGCCCCGAGTTCGTCGCGGATGATCACCTCGTGGACGTCCACGTCGCGAACCTCCGGCGCAAGCTCGGCGACGACGCTGCGGAGCCGCGGTTCATCGAGACGCTTCGGGGCGTCGGATACCGCCTGCGAGAACCGGGCTGATGCTGGCCCGATCCCTCCGGGCCCGGATGCTCGTGGCATTCCTCATCGTGGTCGCGGCTGCGATTGGAACCATCGCGGTCGCGGTCCTGCTGGTCGGGCCGGGCTACTTCGCCGAGGCGATGGGCCACGCGCCGGGCGACCAGCTGGGCACCGCGATGGCCCAGGCGACGCAGGCGGCGTTCACCGAGGCCATGCGCCAGGCGCTCGCCGCGGCGACGATCATCGCGGTGGTCACGGCGACGGTCGTGAGCCTCGCCGTCGCGGCCAGGATCGCCCGACCGATGACCACGCTTGTCGGCGCTGCGCGCCGGATCTCCCGGGGTCATTACGCGGAGCGTGTGCCCGCCGATGAGCCGGGCGAGCTCGGCGACCTGGCGCTGTCGTTCAACGAGATGGCCGGCTCTCTCGAAGCGACCGAGCGGAGGCGCCTCCAGCTCGTCGGCGACGTGGCGCACGAGCTGCGGACGCCACTGACCACCCTCGACGGCTACCTCGAAGGCCTCGAGGACGGCGTCATCGAGCCGTCCGCTGCGACGTGGCAGCTCCTCCGCTCCGAGACCGGGCGCCTCACCCGGCTCGTCAACGACCTGTCCGACCTCTGGCGCGCCGAGGCGCACCAGCTTCCCCTCCGTCTCGACGCCGTCGATCTCCTGGACGTGGCTCGCGAGGTCGTGGATCGGTTCGGCCCGATGGCCGCGGCCCGCGGGATCACGATCACGGTCAGCCCTGGCTCGGCGGCGGCGCGCGCCGATCGCGACCGCGTTGCCCAGGTCCTGGGGAACTATCTCTCCAATGGGATCCGGCACGCGCCCGCCGGGTCGGAGATCACGGTCGACGCGACGTCAGGCGAGGCGGCCGTCTGCATCGAGGTGACCGATCGGGGTCCCGGGCTCCCGGCCGACCAGCTGGAGGCGGTCTTCGAACGTTTCTACCGTGTCGACCCGGCGCGCAGTCGCGCCGGCGGTGGATCCGGCATCGGCCTCGCGATCGTGCGGGCGCTTGCCGAGGCGATGGGGGGACGCGCGTGGGCCGAGAGCGCAGGCCCCGGCAAGGGCGCCACGTTCCTGCTTGAGCTCCCGGCGACCTGACGACGGCCGGGCGCGCCGGAGCATCCAGGCGAAGGAGGAGCAGAGCGATGAAGTGGGTAACCCGGGAACACCCCCGGACGGACCGGATCGCATGCCCATGGCTGATCCGCACGTTCATCGACCCCGATGCGGAGATCGTATTCGTGCCGGCCGACCAGGTGCTCGCGTTCGCCGAGCGGGAGGGCGCAACAAGCTTCGACGCCAGGGGTGCCCGCTACACCCATCGTGACGGCCTGTGCTCGTTCGAGGTCCTCGTCGAGGACTTCGGGCTCGGCGCCGATCCGGCGCTGGCGCTCCTGGCCCGAGTCGTTCACGGGGCCGACGTGGCCGAGGACCCCGACGCCACGCCGCAGTCGCGCGGCCTGCTGGCCATCGCCGACGGCTTCGCGCTCCTCGGGATCGACGATCAGCGCCAGCTCGAGCTCGAGCTGCCGGTCTACGACGCGCTCTTCGCGTGGGCGAAGCACGAGGTCGCGCCTCCCACGGGCTGACCGGCCACTCGACAGGGGATGGGACCGGCTCCCGGTCCCGTGCTTGACCCAATCTTGAGGGGGTCTTGCTCGTTCCTGCATGGCGGCCTGAGGGTGGTCCGTGATGCTTGTCGCGTGCCCGGCCTGGCCGCCGGCAGCGCGAGGAGAAACGGATGATGAACGGCTGGACGATGGGCCTCGAGGGCTGGGTGTGGCTCGGCGCATGGGCCCTGGTGGTCATCGGGCTGGTCTGGCTCCTCGTGCGCGAGCCCCACCGCTCCCAGCTCGACGACGCGGCGACGACGCTGCGGGCACGCCTGGCGCGCGGAGAGATCACCCCGGACGAATTCGAGCGGGCCCGGCGCCTGCTCGAGTCCTGACGACACACGGAGGAACCCTGATGACGATCCGCACCCTCATGCGCCTCGTGGCGACCGCCGCCCTCGCGAGCGCTCTCGCCCTGCCGCGCGCGGTCGTTGCCGCTGACCCGGGTTCGGCGACACCGCCGGTCGACGTGCAGGCATGGCTGGCGCACCTGGCCAGCATGCGGGCGATGGGCCCGAACGTCGGCGCACACGTGACCGACTGCGTCGCGATGCACGGCTCTCTTGCCGGGATGTTCGGCCCGAACGGGATGATGGTCGAGGGGATGAGCAGCATGATGTCCGGGACGGCAGGGTCGTGACGACCCACACCGTTCGCCGCGCCGCTCAGGCGCCGCAGCCCACGACCAGCCAACGACTCCGGCCGCTCCTTTTCATTGGAGTCGTCGTTGCGGTGCTCGGCGCCGGGGTCTACCTCGCGTTCGGCGACTTCCTCACCCGGCCCGCGGCCACCGCCGGGACGATCAGCGTCCAGAGCTCGATGGCCGGCTTCACACCCTCCGAGATCCGGGTCACGGCCGGCACGACGGTCACCCTCGACTGGTGGACCGAGGACGCTGCGATGCACCTCCAGGGCGGCGTCCACACGATGATCGCCCCTGACCTTGGGCTTCGCGAGGAGCTATCGGCCGAGAGCCGGAGGGCCGTGGCCTGGAACGTCCCGAACAAGCCCGGCACCTACGACGTCTGGTGTGACTCCTGCTGCGGCGGGAAGGGCAGCCCGACGATGCACGGCAAGATCGTCGTGGAGCCGTCGGCATGACACAGGAGGCGAGTCCGGGACCCATTCCCGCGTCGCCTCTCCTCCTGGGCTGGCCGCGGCCCGCCATCGCGCTCGCGACCCTGATCGTGACGGTCGGTGTCGCTGCCCTCGCATACGTGCTCGCGGTCCCCTTCGACACGGCGGCGTTCGGCGGCCTGACCGTCCCGACCGTCCTGGTCTCGGGGTTCGCGGACGGCTTCAATCCGTGCGCGTTCGCGCTGCTGGTCCTGTTCGCGACCTACACGCTCACGCTTGTCAACGCCGTCACGTCCAGCGGAACGCCGACGCTCGAGGCGCGCCAGCGGCTCCTGGGCGCGGGCTCGCTGTACGTGGGCGCGGTGCTCGTCACGTACTTCATCATCGGCCTCGGCCTCTTCACGGTCCTTGGCTGGCTCGGCCGCGACCACCTTGTCGCCCGGGGCGCCTCGATCCTGGCCCTCGTCATGGCCCTGTGGATGCTGAAGGATGTGTTCCTGCCCGGCGTCGGGCCCTCGATGATGGCCCCCTCGGGAACGCATGGCCGGATGCACAAGGCGATGCAGCGCGGCGGCCTCGCCGGCATGCTGATCGCGGGGGTGCTCGTCGGGATCTGCACCGTGCCGTGCTCGGGCGCGATCTACCTCGCCATCGTGACGGTCCTCCAGGCGTCGGGTGGCGGGCTCACGGGCGTCGCGCTTCTCGCCCTCTACAACATCGCCTTCATCGTCCCGCTGCTGCTCCTCCTCCTGTCGGTCAGCAACCGGCGCGTGCTCGGCAAGCTCGCGCGCTGGAACCGGGCGAACTCGCCCTGGATCAAGGCCGGCCTCGCGCTGGCGGTGATCGCCATGAGCTTCGGCCTGATGGTCTCGATGTGAGCGAGATCGAAACGATCTGCGTCCCCGTGTCGGGGATGACCTGCAGCTCCTGCGTGAACCGGATCACCAGGTCCGTGAAGAAGGTCGTCGGGGTGGAGTCCGTGCGGTGAGCCTGCGCGATGCGTGCATGACCGTGCGCCGGGATCCCGCGCTGGTGTCGAACGCGGCACTGGCGCAGGCGGTCGAAACCGCCGGCTATCGCGCGGACACCGCCCAGTCGGAACCGGCGACGGAGATGCCGCGAGGCCTTCTCGCCCGATTGCTCGGGCGGTGATGAGCCTCGCGCGCCTTCCCTCGACGGCACCCGGAGGCGAATGCGCGCAGGATGACGTCCGAGAGGTGAGCTGGGCGACCGACCGGACCCTGGATCTCTTGACGGTTTCTTGATCCGCGCCAGCAGCTGACCAGAGACGCGCCCGCGATCATGGAGACAGGTCCCCGGAAGATCCGGGGCGCAAGAACGGTGAACCACGATGATGGGATATGGCACGGGCCTCGGCTTCGGGCTCGGTGGAATGCTCTGGATGCTTGGCGGCATCCTCCTGATGGTGGGCCTCGTCGTCCTCGTGGTCTGGGCGGTGTCGCGTGCAAAAGCGGCCAACCACGGGATCGCGGCGTCGCCGGCCGGCACGGACCCTCTCGACATCCTCCGCGCGCGTTTCGCCCGCGGTGAGATCACAGAGGCCGAGTACACGCAGGCAGCAAACGTGCTCAAGGCCGGGCGATGAATCACGCGGTGAACGGGCGAGGGCTCGGACTGCTCGGCACGGCCCTCGCAGTGGCGGGGATCGCGCTTCTTGGCATCGGCTCGGTCGTCACGGCCGGGACCGGGGTTTCTTCCCAGCCGGCTGGGTTCGGGACGGGGATGATGGGCGCGTTCGGCAACGCCCCCGGCATGATGGGCGGCGCGTGGAATGGCACGGCGTCCGCGCCCGGGCCCGGCGAACCCGGCTTCGTGGCCGGAACACCGGCAACGCCGCGAGTCGTGAGGATCGTTGCCACCCCGCAGCTTCGCTTCCTGCCCCCTGCCGTGACGGTCGGGGCCGGCGAGACGATCACCTTCGAGATCACCACGATTGGCCCCGTGGTCCACGAGTTCATGGTCGGACCGGCGGCCGATGTGGCCGCCGACAAGGCCGGGACCCCGGAGATCGCGGATCTCGGCATGATGCAGATCAGGTCCCTGACGTACACGTTCACGGGAACGGGTCCCTTCGCGTACGCGTGCCACGCTCCCGGTCACTATGAAGCCGGCATGAGCGGGACGATCGTGGTCCAGTAGGGAACGCACGAGTCCCGAGAGCGGGCCAGGGTTCCACGTTCTATCGTGAGCTGCCCGTCGTCATCCGCCCACCCAGCGGGGGTCACCTACCCGATGCACGCTGACCACGAGATGCCGCCCGAACACGGGCTGCCCGCGGGCACAGGTCGCGACCCGCATGACCACGTGGAGATGGAGGGGATGCAGACCGCTGCCCACGGGAGCGGTCACGGCGGGGATTCCGCGGCCCACGACAAGCACGCCGGTCACTCGGTCGCCATGTTCCGCGACAAGTTCTGGCTGAGCCTCGCGCTGACGATCCCGGTCCTGGTCTGGAGCCGCGACCCGCAGGCGTGGCTCGGGTACGCGGCGCCGCGCTTCCCCGGCTCCGACTGGATCCCGGCCGTGCTCGGGACCGTGGTCTTCCTCTACGGCGGCTTCGTCTTCCTGCGCGGGGCCGCCGGCGAGCTCCGGGCCCGGCAGCCCGGGATGATGACCCTCATCTCGCTCGCGATCGTGGTCGCGTTCGGCACCAGCTGGTCCGGGACGCTGGGACTGTTCGAGGTCGAGATCTGGTGGGAGCTGGCCACGCTCATCACGATCATGCTGCTCGGCCACTGGCTGGAGATGCGCTCGATCGCCCAGGCGCGCGGCGCCCTGGCGGCGCTCGCCGAGCTCCTGCCCGATACCGCCGAGCGTGTCACGCCGCAGGGCACCGAGACCGTCGCCCTCGGCGATCTCGCGGTCGGCGACGTGGTCCTCGTCCGGCCGGGGGCCCGGATTCCCGCCGACGGGATCGTCGATGAAGGGACTGCTGACGTCAACGAATCGATGATCACCGGTGAATCGCAGGCCGTCGGCAAGGAGCTCGGCGACCGCGTGGTCGCGGGCACCGTGGCGGCCGGCGGCAGCCTCCGGGTGCGCGTTTCGGCCGTCGGTGAAGCGACCGCGCTCTCCGGGATCATGCGGATGGTCGCCGCCGCGCAGGCATCCGCCTCGCGGGCGCAGGCGCTCGCCGATCGCGCCGCCGCGATTCTCTTCTACGTTGCCCTCGCTGCGGGCGGGCTGACGCTCGCGTTCTGGTGGCTCCGCGGCGACCCCGAGGGCGCGCTTGTCCGTACGGCGACGGTCCTCGTCATCGCCTGCCCACACGCCCTCGGCCTCGCGATCCCGCTCGTGATCGCCATCTCGACCTCGCTCGGCGCGCGGAACGGCCTCCTCGTGAAAAGCCGGACCGCGCTCGAGCGGGCGCGCGAGCTCGACGTGGTCATCTTCGACAAGACCGGGACGCTCACGATGGGGCGTCCCGCGCTCACGGCAGTCTCCGCGGCGGTCGGGACGGACGAAGCAGACGTGTTGCGCCTCGCGGCGTCGGTCGAGGCGGATTCCGAGCATCCCCTCGCCCGGGCCATCGTCGGGGCAGCGGCGCAGCGCACCGTCGAGGTCCCCGCCGCGACCGCCTTCGAAGCCCTCGCCGGCCGCGGGGCGCGGGCGACCGTCGAGGGGCGATCGGTCGCCGTCGGCGGGCCGCGCCTGCTCGCCGACCTCGGCCTCCAGGCGGACCCGGCAAGCGACGCATGGGCGCACGAAGGCCGGACGGTGCTCCACGTGGTGGCCGACGGCGCGGTCATCGGTGCGCTCGCGATCGAGGACGAGATCCGGCCGGAGTCGGCCGAGGCGATCGAGCGCCTCCATGCGATGGGCATCAAGGTCGCGATGATCACGGGCGACGCCCAGGCGGTCGCGGACTCCGTCGCCCGCCAGCTCGGGATCGACGAGGTTGCCGCGCAGGTCCTGCCGCAGGACAAGGCCGACGCCGTCCGCCGCTTCCAGGAGGGAGGGCGGAAAGTCGCCATGGTCGGTGACGGCGTGAACGATGCCCCAGCCCTCGCGACCGCCGACGTGGGGATCGCGATCGGCGCCGGGACCGACGTGGCCGTCGAATCGGCCGGGATCGTGCTGGTCCGCAGCGACCCGCGCGACGTGGTCGGCGCCATCGAGCTGTCCCGCGCGACCTACACGAAGATGATCCAGAACCTGGTCTGGGCGACGGCCTACAACCTGGTGGCGATCCCGGTTGCGGCTGGCGTCCTCGTGCCCTGGGGCATCGACCTGCCGATGGCCGTCGGCGCGATCGCGATGAGCCTCTCCACGATCATCGTGGCCGCCAACGCCCAGCTCCTCCGGCGGCTCGTGCTGCGCGCAGAACCCTCGCTCGTCCGCGATCCGTTCCAGCGGTCGTGAACCGCGGTCCCAACGATCGCCGGCCCGGGTGGCACCGGTGCGCCGCTTGACCGGAACTTGAGGAAGGCTTGCGCCCTGCTGCATTGGCCTGCCGGTGCATCTCCTCCACGCTGATCCGGTCAGTCGGCTTTCCGAAGGAGCATGCGTCCCGATGTCCCGCAGCCACCCCAGGACCACAGCGAACGCCCAGCGACGGCCTGCGCATCCGGCGCCGGCACCTGCGCATTCCGCCCCTGCCCCCGAGCCGATCGCGAGCGGTGCCAGGGAGCGCGACCTGCTCTTCAGCCTCGAGGTCGACAGCCTGCTGGCAGAGCGGGCCCGGGATCGGAGCGCAGCCAACGGGGACACGCCGATCACGGGGCCGACATCGGGCGGCGTCATCACGACCACCATCGTCCACGTGGCGGGGATGACCTGCCGGTCGTGCGAGAACCGAATCGCGCGCCACGTCGGCAGGATCCCCAACGTCGAGCAGGTGCGAGCCTCGGCGGTCCACGGACGTGTTGAGATCACGAGCTCGGCACCGATCCCGTCGGCGGCAGTCACGAAAGCCGTCCGTGCCGCCGGCTACGAGATCGGACGCACGCCGTGGATCACGCCCGACCCCGACGTCTGGATGACCGCGATCGCAGGCATCGTCCTCGTTGGCGGGCTCGCGGTGCTCGCGTCGGTGACCGGCCTCGCGGACCTTGCCTCGGGCGTCGGCGACGTGAGCCAGGGAGGGATCCTCATCGCCCTGCTGCTGGGCCTTGCTGCGGGAGTCTCCACGTGCGCCGCGCTCGTGGGCGGGCTCGTGCTCGCCCTGTCCGCCGCGTTCGAGAGCGGCAGGGTTGCGTCCGGCGCCGGCGACGTGCCGATCGCCGCGAGGATGCGCCCCGCGCTCGTCTTCATCGCCGGCCGGATCGCGGGCTATGGCGTGCTGGGGGCAGCGCTCGGTGCCCTCGGGGCCAGCGTCACGATGCCGCCGCAGGTCACGGCCGTGCTGATGATCGGCGTGGCGCTCGTGATGACGGTCCTCGGGACCCGGCTGACCGGGCTGTCGCCCCGGATCGCCACCTGGTCGCCGACCCTGCCGATGGGACTCGGACGCCGCCTCGGCCTCACGGATGGCGCGGTCGGGAGCTACTCGGATGCGCGCGCGGCCGGGCTCGGCGCGGCGTCGTTCTTCCTGCCTTGCGGCTTCACCCAGGCCGTCCAGATCTACGCCCTCTCGACCGGCTCGCCATGGCTCGCCGGCGCCACCCTTGCCGTCTTCGCGCTTGGCACTGCCCCTGGCCTCCTGGCTCTCGCCGGGCTCCCGGTGGTGGTCCCGAGCGCATGGCGGCCGACGCTGATGCGCCTCGTGGGCGTCGTGGTGGTCGGCTTCGCGATCGTGAATGGGTCGGCCGGCCTTCGTCTCTCGGGCTTCAGCCTCCCGATCGGTGTCTCGCCGGTCGCCGCGGCGGCCCCTCCGTCCGGGAGCATCGCCGACGGCATCCAGACGCTGACGACGTACCAGGACGTGGGCGGCTACAGGCCCGGGAACGTGTCCATCTATGCCGGAGTCCCAACGCGCTGGACGATCCAGTCGAGCAGCACCGCCTCGTGCGCGGCGAGCCTGGTGGTGCCGGGTCTCGGCATGACGGTGCGGCGACTCCACAAGGGTGCCAACACCATCGACCTGCCCCCGTTGAACGCCGGGGTGATCAACTACTCGTGTGCGATGGGGATGTACGGCGGCTCCATCACGGTCGTCGACCGACCCGCAGCACCGACCGGCAGGACCGGAACCGGCGGCTGAGCGCATGCCCGATCGCGCTGTCGTCGTTCCCACGTCCAGACTCGCGGCCCTTGGGCCGAGCACCCGGAGATGACCATGACCACCGTCGCCGCCACCCACATCGAGGTCGTCTCGTTCCCTGTCGAGGGGATGACCTGTGCCTCCTGCGTCAACCGGATCACGCGCTTCCTCAACAAGGTCGAGGGCGTCGCCGAGGCGAACGTCAACCTCGCGTCTGAGTCCGCCACCATCCGGTACGACCCCGCGTCGGTGACCGTGGCGGACCTCGTCGCGGCGGTCGATGCCGCGGGCTACGTCGCGCGGGTGGAGCAGGCGGCATCGGCCGACCACGAGATCGACGTCGCCGAGGCCGCAGAGGCGCGCACGGAGCGTGACGAGGCAACCGCCCGACATGTTGCCGCCCTGCGCCGCCGCCTCCTCATCGCGGCCGTGCTGACGCTTCCGCTGCTCGGCGGCCTCGCGCGGATGACGGTCGCGCCGTGGCTGCCGGCCTTGCTGTCGGACCCGCTCTTCCAGCTCGCCTTCGCGACGCCTGTGCAGTTCTGGGCGGGATGGCCCTTCTACACGGGCGCCATCAAGGCCCTCCGGCACCGCGCGACGGACATGAACACGCTGATTGCCGTGGGCACGACGGCCGCGTACGGCTACAGCGTGGCCACGATCCTGGTCCCTTCGTTCTTCCGCGCTGCGGGGCTCGGCATGGACGACGCCGCCCTGCCGCTCTACTTCGACACTGCGGCAGCGATCATCACGCTGATCCTGCTCGGCCGGTTCCTCGAAGCGCGCGCCCGCAGCCACACGTCGGACGCCATCCGGCGCCTGATCGGCCTCGCGCCCCGGACGGCGCGCGTCCTCAGGGACGGCGCGGAGCTCGACGTCGCGATCAGCGACGTTCGTGTCGGCGACATCGTGCGGGTTCGCCCGGGCGAGACCATCGCCGTCGACGGCGTCGTGACCGACGGCGTCTCGGGCGTGGACGAGAGCATGATCACGGGCGAGAGCCTGCCCGTCGCCAAGCGTGCCGACGATCTCGTGGTCGGCGCCACCCTCAACACCACGGGCACCCTCACCTTCCGCGCCACGCGCGTGGGCGCGGACACCGTGCTCGCGCGGATCATCCGGCTCGTCTCCGAGGCGCAGGGCTCCCGGGCACCGATACAGCGTCTCGCGGATCTCGTCACGAGCTACTTCGTGCCCGCGGTGCTCGGCCTTGCAGCGCTCACGTTCGTTGCCTGGTTCGCGTTCGGCCCTGCGCCCGCGTTCAACCTCGCGCTGCTCAACACCGTCGCGGTCCTGATCATCGCCTGCCCCTGCGCGCTCGGCCTGGCCACTCCGACCTCGATCATGGTCGGGACGGGCAAGGGCGCCGAGGCCGGCATCCTGTTCCGCAACGCCGAGGCGCTCGAGCGCCTCGGCTCGGTCAAGGCCATCGTCCTCGACAAGACGGGCACGCTGACCGAGGGGAAGCCGCGGGTGACCGATGTGGTCCGCGCACCTGGCGCGCCGGTCGAGAATGAGCTTCTTGCTTTCGTGGCGGCCGCTGAGCGCGGGTCCGAGCATCCCCTCGCCGACGCCATCGTGCGCGAGGCCACCACGACCCGGGCCCTCGACGTGCCCGCGGCCACCGGCTTCCTGGCCACCGCGGGCGGCGGCGTCGCGGCCATGGTCGGCGGACGCCGCGTCGTCGTCGGTCGCCCGGGATACCTCGAGGCCGAAGGGATCGACGTCTCGGCGCTCGTCGCGAGCGCGGACGCGCTCGCGGCCGACGGCAAGACCCCGGTCTTCGCCGCGATCGATGGGCGGGCAGCAGCCGTCATCGCCATCGCCGACACGCTCAAGGCCGGGTCCGTCGAGGCGATGGCCGAGCTGCGGCGGCTCGGGATCGTCGTGACGATGCTGACCGGCGATAACCGAAGGACCGCCGAGGCGATTGCCCGCTCGGCTGGCATCGACCGCGTGCTCGCGGACGTCCGGCCCGACGGCAAGGCCGCCGCCGTGAAGGCGCTGCAGGCCGAGGGTACCGTCGTCGCAATGGTCGGCGACGGCGTCAACGACGCCCCGGCCCTGGCGTCCGCCGACGTCGGGATCGCGATGGGCACGGGAACCGACGTCGCCATGGAGTCGGCCGGCGTCACCCTCATGTCGGGCGACCTGCGCGGCCTCGTCACGGCGATCTCGCTCTCGCGGGCGACGATGCGCAACATCCGCCAGAACCTGTTCTGGGCGTTCGCCTACAACGTCCTGCTGATCCCGATCGCGATGGGTGTGCTGTACCCGTTCACCGGGCTCCTGCTCGACCCGATCTTCGCGGCGGCATCGATGGCGCTGTCATCCGTGACGGTTGTCTCGAATGCGCTCCGCCTGCGTCGCTTTTCGACCGTCCGCGCGGCGCCGGGGCCACGGCCGCGCCGGGTCTCCGCCCCTTCGCTCTCCTGACGTCCGCTCGGGACGTGCGTCTTCGCGTCCCGTCGGGAGTCGCGCGTCGGGCCACCGGGTGCCGAGACCGGCGGCGGCTGGTAGGGGAGGGAGGATTCGAACCTCCAACGAACCGCGTATAAGGCGGGTGCTCTGACCGTTGAGCTACTCCCCCATCGGGCGGGACGAGCGTACACCGCCCTCGCCGGGATGGGCCATGCATTCGCGCCTCAGCCCGCCGCGCCGAGATCCGTGACGCTGCCGCGCCGTGCGAGACGCACGCCCAGGAGGACGCCGAGGGCGGCCACGACCAGGATCGATGCCGCCACGACCGCCGCGTCCGAGCTCGCCTGGAACTCCGAGTAGACCAGGAGCGGCAACGTCTGGGTCCGGCCCTCGAGGTTGCCGGCGAACATGATCGTCGCCCCGAACTCTCCGAGCGCCCGTGCCCAGGCCATCACGAGCCCGGCCGCAAGCGCGGGTGCCGCCAGCGGCAGCGTCACGGACATCGCGACGGCCATCTCCCCGGCGCCGTCGACCCGAGCGGCGTCCTCCAGGTCCCGGTGAACGCTGCGAAGGCCGGCGCGAGCGGAGCGGATGAAGAACGGCGCTGCCACGAACGTCTGGGCGACGATCACCGCCATGGTGGTGAACGGCACGCTCAGGCCGGCAGCCGCTAGCGGCCCGCCGAGGACGCCCTGCCGCCCGAACACGAGCAGCAACGCCAGGCCGGCGACCGAAGGCGGCAGCACGATCGGCAGGTCGATCAGGGTCTCGAGGAGCACCGCGCCGCGGGGCGGCCGGCGCGCGAGCAGCCACGCGACGGGCAGCCCGAAGGCAACGGCGAGCGCGAGGCTCGCGGCGGTCGTGACCAGGCTCAGCACGAGCGCATCGAGCACCACGCGGCCGGACGACGCGTCGTCCACGCGCCCGATGGCCGCTGCGCGGAGGAGCAGCGCGGCGATCGGGAGCCCGAGGAACAGGACCCAGCCGGCAGCCACGACGCTCGGGAGCGCGCCACCCGGAAGCGGGTCGCGGCGCTGCCGCAGCCCCTCAAAGAGCGTCACGGCGGCGGCTCGAACGCGAAACGACCCAGGATCGCCCGGCCTTCCGCCCCCGCCAGCCACGCGACGAATGCAGCCGCGGCGGCGGGATCCTGGGACTGCCGGGCAACCACGGCGGCGTATGTCGCGGTGACGTTGTCGCGGTCGGGGAACGCGATCGTGCGGACCGCTGCCCCGGCGGCGCGGGCGTCGGTCGCGTACACGAACGCCGCATCTGCCTCGCCGAGTCCGACCTTCGCGACCACGGCGGCCGCGTTGTCCTCGCGGCTGGCGACGTTCCGCTCGACGGCGGCCGCGAACCCGATCGGCGCTCCGGGCTCCCCGGCGAGGTTCGCAACGACCTGCAGCGTGTATCGAGCGATCGGCACGCTCGGGCTCGCGGTGAGCAGCGAGATGCCGGGGCGGGCCAGGTCCGCGGGCGTTGTGATCCGGCCCGGGTTCGCGGCCGGCACGATGAGCGCGAGACGATTCCCCGCGAACGGCACGGCCGCGCCGACCGTCATGCCAGCCTGCACCAGGTGCTCGGGGTTGGTGGTGTCGGCGCTGGCAAAGACGTCGGCGGGCGCTCCCTGCTCGACCTGGGCACGAAGCGCGCTGGACGCGTCGAACGAGAATGTCACGGCCGTGTCCGGGTGCGCCGCGGTGTAGGCCGTCCCGGCGGCCCGGAACGCGTCGCGGAGCGAGGCTGCCGCGAGAACGGTGAGCGTCTTCGTGCCCGTTGGATGCCCGCAGCCGGCAACGAGGAGCGCGGCGAGCACGTACACGGCGCCCGCACCTGTCACCCCGCGACGGATGGTGCCCGGCCCGAACCGGCTCAGCGGGGCACCTCGACGATCACGTTCGTGGCCTTCACGACGCCGATCGCCTCGTCGCCGACCGCGAGCCGGAGCTCCTCGACCGCCTCGGCGGTCATCAGGCTCACGAGCCGGTGCGGCCCGGCCACGATCTCGACCACGGCGGCGACGCCGTCGCGCTCGATCCGGGTCACGATGCCCGCGAATCGATTGCGCGCCGACTGGGCGACGATCGGCCGGTCGGGGGTCGTTCGGCGCCGCTCAGCCAGCAGCCGGGTCACCTCGGCGATCGGCACCCGCCGCTGGCCCCCCTCGGTGCGAGTCGTGAGGAGCCGGCCCTCGAGCTCCCAGCGCCGGAGCGTCTCCACGCCCACGCCGAGCAGCTCCGCGGCCTGTCCGATCCGGATCGTCGGCGTGCTCATCCCTGGGGATGATGACGGGAAGGAGGCTGCATGTCGAGATAACGGGGCGCAGTGCGCGCCAGCGGGTCATGCCGGGACCGCGGGACGCCGCCGGACCCGGGGTCAGCCGCGGGTGCGGATCCGATCGGCGAGGACGCGGAGGCTGAGGCGGCGCGGAAAGAGCCCGGAAACGGGGCCGCTCGCGTGGACGCCGGCGACCTGGTAGCCCGGGTCGCGGCCGCCCGGCAACCGGTACCCGGCATCCGCACCGACCGCATGGAGCCTGCCCGAGGCGAGCAGCGCATCCGCGATCCGGCGCTCCTCGTCGGTCTGCTCGGTGGTGAGCGGGAGATCGTCGGGGCTCAGCGGACGCTCGATCTCGACCGGCGGGCGCGGCGGACGCGAGTATGCCGGCGCGCCGTAGAGGGATGGGAGCGCGACGTATGGATCTTGCTGGACGGCCACGTGAAATTCCTGAATGTGTCAGATGGGCGGGGCCGACGATACCGCCGCGCACCGCGAGATGAATGCCGGACGAGGGTACCGCACGCACCGCCGAAGGTACCAGTACCAATTTGCGGGGTCGGCAGCACAAGCCGGTGCGACCGCGCACCGATAGGGTCGTCCCGAACCGGCCCGCGGGCTACCCGCGGACCAGCGGCTTGATCACCTGGAACAGGACGACGAGGGCGAGGTAGGCGATCGGCAGGGCGGCGAAGAACCCGAGCGCCGCGCTCCACCGGCTTCGAACGCCCGGCCTCCCCGGCTGCGGAACGACCAGATACGTGATCCACGCCCCCAGGGCCGTTACGGCGACCACGAAAAGGACGCCTGCAAGGGTCCGCAGGTCTCCGCCCGGCAGGCGGGCTCCGCCGGCCAGCGCCAGGTCGTACGCGAGATAGAGCCCGCCCAGCACGGCTGCGACTGCGACGCTGCTGAGGACGGCGCGAAAGACGGGCGGGGGAGCATTTCGAGCCTGGCGCCAGCGGATCTCGAGCCAGGATCGCTGCGGGACCGGTCGGGGATCCGGCCTGCTCACGGGGACGACTGGCCGAGGAACTCGATGGCGGGGCGCGGCGGCAGCGATTCAGGGGTATGCCGGGCAAGCTCGGCAACGGCACCAAGGACGCGCGCCAGCTCCTCCTCGGTGGTGAAGAAACCCACCGAGAGGCGGACGGCGTCGAGGGCGGGGATCGTTCGGACGCTCGCGAACACCCGCCGCCCGAGCTCCTCCGCGACGCGGCCCGCGGGCCAGCCGGGAAGCCGGAACGTGACGAGCGTCGCCATCCGGTCCGGGGGCGTGACCAGCGCCACGCCGGGCGTGTCTTCGAGGTGAACCGCCGCGGCGTGCGCGAGTCGACTCGCCCGCGCCTGCGCCCACGGCAGGCCGACATACATCGCGAGCCACCCGGCGCTGCGCGCGAGGCCGACCAGCGATGGGCCGTGGAAACCGGCGACCTCGAAGCGGCGCGCATCCGGCCACAGGTCGTCGCGGCCGACGCCATCCGACGTGGCGACGCTGAACGCACCGCGCGCCGGCGGCACCGCCGCGGCCGCGACGTCCCGACGAACGACCAGCGCGCCCGTGCCCGCGGGGCCGAGCAGCCACTTCTGGCCGGGAACCGCGTAGAACTCGGCACCCAGGTCGTCGACGCGCAGCGGGATCGCCCCGCACGCCTGCGCGCCGTCGATCAGCACGACCGCGCCGTGGGCGTGGGCTCGCCGCACGATCTCGGCGACGGGGAGGACGGCCCCGGTCGTCCAGAGGACGTGGGAGAGGGCGACGAGCCGAACGCGCCCGCCGGCCAGCTCCCGATCGATCGCATCGACCGTTCGTTCGTCGTCGCCGCCGTTGCCGATCTCCGCGACACGCACCTCAACCCCGAGCCGGTCGCCGACGGCCGCCAACGGCCCCAGCAGGCCCGCGTGCTCCTCGCTCGTGGTGACCGCACGATCGCCCGGCCGCCAGCCCAGCATCCCCACGGCCAGCCCGATCCCCTCGGTCGTGGAGTGGGTCACGGCCACCTGGTCCATGTCGGTCCCCAGGACCGCGGCAAGCGCCCCGCGCGTCTCGGCCATCCGGTCCGCGAGCTCCTCGTGGGCGTGGAGGCTGGCGCGGCCGAGCGCAAGCTCCCGCTCCTCGGCCTGGCGTGTCGCCGCAGCGCTCTCGGCGGGGATCGGCCCGAACGTGCCGGCGTCGAGGTAGATCCCGGCGCGCGTGGCCGGCAGCGCGGCGCGGATCGCGGCGAGCTTCTCGCCGTCGCGGTCGGAGCCGGCCCGGGGCTCGGTCGGATGCGTCATCGGGTCCGTATGATAGGCGGCGATGCCCGGCGCCCATGCTCGACCCGAGCTCCTCGCCTCTCCCGACTGGCTGGCCGAGAATCTCGGCCGGCCCGAGGTCCGGATTCTCGACGTCCGGTGGCGGCCGGACGGCACTGGACGGCTCGCGTTCGCGGCTGGGCACGTCCCGAACGCGACGTATCTCGACTGGCGGGCCGCGTTCGTGGATCCCGAGGACAACGACACGCTGCTCCTCCTGGCTCCCCCCGACCAGGTCGCCGCGGCCGTCGCCGGCGCCGGGATCGCCAACGGCAGCACCGTCGTGGTCTACGACGACACGGCCAGCCTGTACGCGGCCCGGACGTGGTGGAGCCTGCGCGTGTACGGCCTCGAGTCGGTTCGCATCCTCGACGGGGGCTACGGCGCCTGGATCGCCTCCGGCCGGCCGATCAGCCATGCCGCCCACCAGCCGGATCCCGCCGCGTTCACGCCACGGGCCCAGCTGCGGAGCCGACTGACGACGAGCGACCTGCGGTCACTGGTCGGGTCGGCCGGCGCCGTCATCCTCGACGCGCGCGCGCCCGCGGAGTACCGGGGGTTCGAGGGCAACGGTCGCCGCCTGGGCCACGTGCCGGGCGCCGTCAATCTGCCCGTGGCGCTGACCACGGAGCCGGGCTCGGGACGCTTTGTCGACGGCGGGACGCTGCGCGCCCTGATCGATCGCGCCGGGGTGGCCGCGGGGCGCCGCGTGGTCTGCTACGACGCGTCGGGCGTTTCTGCGGCCAAGCTCGCCTTCGCCCTCGCGCTCATGGGCCACGACGACGTCGCAGTCTACGACGGAGGCTGGGCCGACTGGGGCGGCCGCCTGGACCTGCCGGTCGACCGCTAGAGATCGACCGCTGGAAGTCGACCGCTGGAGATCGACCGCTAGAACGAGCCCGGCTGACGGGGTCCGTGATCGTCGGGCACGCCGGGCAGGCGGGTCGGCAATCCTGGCTTGGCGCCACCCAGGTCAGCCCAGGGGTTGACCTCGCGATAGGGGGCCAGGATCTGCGCGCGCGCCTGGTTGACCGCGACCATCGCCGCGCTCTGGCGGGCCTCGCCGAGGCGATCCGACCAGAACACGGCATCCGTCACCGGCACGAACGGGGCCTGCAGCTCCGCGAGGGAGTCGCGCAGGCTTCGCTCCGACAGGAGGTGGACGTTCCCGATGACGCGGAACGGGGGGATGGAGACGAGCGCACGTTCCGAGACCTTCATTGTGCGCAACTCCCGGATCGGCTCGACCGCCTGGAGCGAGACCGCGAAGAGGATCGAACCGAGGTTCACCTGCGCGTAATCGGCGCGCGTCGGGAGCTCCTTGGAGCCGAACTCCTCGAGGGAGACCTCCTCGAGGACGAGGAATCGCTGGTCCGCCTCATTGAGGATGTCCGTCACCCGGTGCTGGCGGGTCTGGACCGTGCCGCGGACCACGAACTGCTCGGTGTAGAGCGTCATGGGAATCGTCCGGAACGCCGCCTCGAATGCCATGCCGCAAGTGTACGGACAATGCCGGAGCCGCGGAACCCCATCCCGGGCTGCGACCCGCCACGCCCGGAGCCGCCGCTCAGGCCCCCGAGCGAGCGCCGGGCCGCCGCGCCCCGAGTGTCACGAGGTGTTCGGCACCGTGCTGCAGCTCGCGCCACAGCGCTTCGACGGTCGCGAGGGTGTCGCAGTCGGCGGCCGACTTGTCCGGACGCAGGCGGGCGATCCGCGGGAACCGGAGCGCGAAGCCCGACCGGTGGCGGGCGCTCCGCATGATCACGTCGAACGCAATCTCCACGACCACCCTCGGCTCGACCTCCCGGTAGCGCCCGTGATGAGCCAGGGTGTGCTCCTCGAACCAGGTGGTGCGTTCCGCGATCTCCGCGTCCGTGAGACCGCTGTAAGCCTTGCCGATCGTGACGAGCGCTCCTGTCGCGTCGTCGCGGACGGCGAACGTGTAGTCCGAGAGAACGCCGTGCCGCTTGCCATGGCCGCCCTCGACGCCCACCACGACGCAATCGAGCGTGGCGAGCGCCTTCTTCATCTTCAGCCAGCCGAAGCCGCGCCGGCCGGGCGCATAGACGCTGGTCGGGTCCTTCACCATCAGGCCCTCGTTCCGACGCTCGCGCGCGGCTGCGAAGACCGCCTCGAGCTCGTCGGCCGAGCCGACCTGGACGAGTCGCGAGAGCGCGAAGTGACCGGGCTCCGCCGCGTCCAGGCCCAGCCCCTCGAGGCGCGTCCGTCGCTCGGCCAGGGGCCGCCCGATCAGCGGTTCGACCTCGCCGCCACGGGGACCCAGCGCCAGCGCGTCGAAGGCGACATACGCGACGGGGACCTCGTCCCGCAGCTGGGCGGACGGCTCCTTGCGGCCGAGACGCCGTTGGAGCGCGAGGAACGGCATGACCACGCCGTCCCGGTACGCGAGGAGCTCGCCGTCGAGGACCCCATCCCAGTCGAGTCGGGCGGCCGACGCGACCACCTCCGGGAACTGCCCGCTCATGTCGTTGAGGTCCCTGCTGTAGAGCCGGGCGTCCGGGCCGCGCCGGTGCAGCTGGACCCGGATCCCGTCGTACTTGTCCTCGGTCCAGACCACCGGCCCGAGGCGGGTCATGATCTCCGCCGCGTCCTCCGCCGGCGATGCGAGCATGAAGCGGACCGGCCGGAACATGCGCAGCCGTGTCGAGCCGAGACGGTCCTCCCGGGCCAGCACGGCGGTCTCCCCGATGTCGCCGGTCAGCATCGCCGCGGTGGCGACGGCCGACGCCGGCCGCCCGAATGCCTGCGCGATCGCCGCCTGGAGGAGCCCGTCGCGGAGCCCGATTCGGAGCTCGCCGGCGAGAATCTTGACCACGTATGTGGCACTCAGCGAATCGCAGCGTCGGAGGAGTGCCTCGAACGCGGCCGACTTCGCGGCCGGGCCCGGCGCCTCCACGATGGCCGCGAACGCGGCCGCGACCTCCGGGATGCTCGGCGAGGCGGCAGGCCCGGCCGTGTCGGCGATGCCCGCCGGAGGGAGCCGGGACGTACCCGCGGGCTCGTGCGCCGCGGGCTCGTGCGCCGCGGGCCCGTGCGGCGCGGGCTCGTTCCCGGCGTGGTCGTGCGCCGCGAGGACGTCGCCGACGGCGAGGCCCAGGTCGGAATCCCGGTCGTAGGCGGCCCCGAGCGCCGCACGATCCACGCCCGCGACCCGCGCGACGGCGTCGGCGATCGTCGCCCAGCCCAGGCCGGCAACGCGGGCGTCGGACTCAGGGAACGCGCGCCCGGTGAAGAAGATCACCGCGTCGCGCAGCGAGTCGGGCTCGACCTCCCGCAGGTAGTCGGCCAGGAGGCGGGTTTTCTCGGACGTCCGCGTCGTCGCGCCAATCCGCGCGGCCACCTGGCTCCATCGGCGCATGCGCGGGATGGTATACGCTCGCAGGCATGCGAGCCCGGACCTGGTTTCCCGCCGCGATTCCCGGCCGAACGGTCGTGCTGCGCCAGCACACGGCGCGCAACCTGCCGGCCTTCAAGCGCTGGTACGGGGACCCCGAGGTCGCCCGACTGACCCGCTACCAGGAGGGCCCGATGCGGGCCGACGAGGTCGAGCGGTTCTTCGAGGCGCGGGTCGCCGGCGTCGGCTCCCTGGCCCTCGCGATCCACGTCGCAGAGTCGGACCGGCTGATCGGCACGTGCGCGTTCAGCCAGCTCGACGGGGACAACGGCTCGGCGCTCTTCCACATCACGATCGGCGAGCCGGATTGCTGGGGCCACGGCTACGGCTCGGAGGCGACCGCGCTCATGCTCGAGCACGCCTTCGGGGTCCTCGGGCTGCACCGCGTCTCGCTCGCGGTCTTCGAATACAACGAGCGAGCAATCCGCGCCTATCGACGGGTGGGCTTCACAGTGGAGGGGCGGTCGCGCGAGGCGATCTGGCGGGGCGGGCGCTTCTGGGACGAGATCCAGATGAGCATCCTCGAGGAGGAGTGGCGGGTGACGCGCGAACGCGCCCTCGGGCTCGCGTCGGCGGCGGAGCCGGTCGGCTGATGGGGAGCACCGGGGCAGCTGCGGATGCGGCCCGGGCCACGTTCGCAGACCAGGTCGCCGCGAAGGGCCACGCCGTCGAGAACGCCCGCGCCGCCGCCGCCGGGCTGGAGGCTGCCTTCGCGGCCGGCGTCCTGCAGCGCACGCCGGCGCTCGACGCCATGCTGCACGACCTCGCGTCCGCGCTCGACGCGGACGCGGATGCCGGCGAGCGTCTCGGCGGCAAATCCGCCGAGGCCGCGCGTTTCATCCTCCGCGCGATCGGCCGCGAGCTGGCCAACGCGTGACTCGAATCCCGTCCGGCTCGATCGCGGCCCTGCCACCGACCGGGCCACCGACCGGGCCACCGACCGGGCCACGGACCCCGCCACGGACCACGCACCAGGAGTCGCCGAAATGACCGACCTTCGCCTCGGGATCAACCTCTGGAGCCAGGCCGCCACCTGGCCGGAGGTCCTCGCCGCCGCGCGCCGTGTCGATGCGCTCGGCTACGAATCGCTCTGGACCTGGGATCATCTCTACGCCATCTTCGGCGACCCGCACCAGCCCATCTTCGAAGGTCCGGGCATGCTCCCGGCGTGGGCGATGGCGACCGAGCGCGTCCGGCTGGGCCTGATGGTCGGCGCGAACACGTTTCGCAACCCGGGGCTCGTGGCGAAGCAGGTTGCGACGCTCGATCACGTCTCCGGAGGCCGCGCGATCCTCGGCATCGGCGGGGCCTGGATGGAACCCGAGCACACGGCTCATGGGATTCCGTTCGGAACCGGCCCCGGGCAGCGGCTCGACTGGCTCGACGAATCGGTCGTTGCGATTCGCACCCTCCTCGACGGAGGAACGGTCACGTCCCCGGAGGGCGGCCACTACGACTTCCGGGAGCTTCGCCACTCGCCGCTCCCGGTGCAGGGGCACCTCCCGATCCTGATCGGCGGCAACGGCCGCACCAAGACCCTCCGGACGATCGCGAAGTACGCCGACATGTGGAATGGTTTCGGAACGCCGGACGAGGTTCGCGAGCTCGACGGCGTGCTCCGCGCCCATTGCGCGAGCGTCGGGCGGGACGAGCGTGAGGTGGAGCGGACCGCCAACCTGTGGATCTCGATCCGCGACACGGAGGCGGCAGCCCGCGATGCCTGGGCCGCGTGGATGGAGCACAACCGGACTCCGCTCGAGAACTCGCTCGAGCCGTCGCGCCCGCTTCTCGGCCCGCCGGCGGCGATCGCCGCGCGGCTGCGCGAATACGTCGACGCCGGCTTTTCGACGGTCATCGTGGAGGTCCCGGCGCCGTACGACGTCGAGACGCTGGAGCGGCTGATCGGCGAGGTGAAGCCGCTCGTCGACGCCGGCCGCCCCTGAGGCCCGCGGATGCTGGAGCCTGCCGCCCGCCGGGCCGCGATCGTCGAGTACGAGCACGTCTCCAAGAGCTATGCGACCGCACGGGCCGGCCGCGGCGCGCCGGGTGCGGTGAATGACCTGTCGCTCACCGTCCCGGCCGGCAAGATCTGCGTGCTGGTCGGCCCATCGGGCTGCGGCAAGACCACCAGCCTCAAGATGGTCAACCGGCTGATCGAGCCGACGAGCGGTCGGATCCTGATCGACGGCGCCGACATCGCCGGCCGGGATGCCACCGAGCTCCGGCGCGAGATCGGCTACGTCATCCAGCAGGTTGGCCTCTTCCCGCACCAGACGATCGGGGCCAACGTCGCTGTCGTGCCGCGCCTCCTCGGGTGGCCGGCGGCCCGCCAGCGGGAGCGGGCCGAGGAGCTGCTGGCGCTCGTCGGCCTCGACCCGGCGCTCTACCGCGACCGCTATCCCGCCCAGCTGTCCGGCGGCGAGCGCCAGCGAGTGGGCGTTGCCCGCGCGCTCGCAGCGGACCCGCCGCTCATGCTCATGGACGAGCCCTTCGGCGCCGTGGACCCGATCGTCCGCGAGCGGCTCCAGAACGAGTTCCTGCGCCTGCAGGCGGAGCTTGCCAAGACGATCCTCTTCGTCACCCACGACATCGACGAGGCGATCAAGATGGGCGACCTCGTCGCGGTCATGCAGGTCGGCGGGCACCTGGAGCAGTTCGCCCCGCCCGCCGAGATCCTGGCCGCCCCGGCGTCGGAGTTCGTGGCCGACTTCGTCGGAGCCGATCGCGGCCTCAAGCGCCTCTCGCTGACGCGCGTGAGCGAGATCGCGCTCCAGCCGGTGGTGACTGCCCACGTCGGCGACCCGGCAGGGGACGCGCGGGCCCGCACGCTCGCGGACCCGTTCCCGTACCTGCTCCTGCTCGACGGGTCGGACCGCCCGATCGGCTGGGTGAGCCAGGGTCACATCCCTGCCGCGGGCTCGCTCGGGGCGTCGCTCGCCACGCCGATGTCGCCGCTGCTCGACCGCCGGACCACGCTGAAGGACGCGCTCTCGATGATGCTCGACGCGGACGTACAGACGGGGATCGTCGTGGACCGGACGGGCCGCCTCCGAGGGGTGCTCACCGTGGAGGCGATCGCGGCCGCGCTCCGCCCAAGCGCCGATCCCGAGGTCATCGCCTCCGGCGCGTCCGCTGGCGCGACATCCGCCGCCGGGATGTCCGCCGCCGGGACGTCCGCGGCATCCCCACCGGGCGCCGGCTCGTGAGCGGCCGGCCGAGCGCCGGATGACCCGCGGGCGGCGCGCCCGATGATCGACTGGAGCTGGCTTGCCGGCCACCTCGACGCGATCGCCTATCGCACGTTGCAGCACGTCTACCTGGCCGTGCTCGGCGTCGCGATCGGGTTCGCGATCTCGTTCGTCCTCGCGCTCGCTGCGGCCCGCTATCGCGTCCTCTACCCGCCGATCAGCGCACTCTCCGGGATCCTCTTCACGATCCCGAGCCTGGCGCTCTTCGCCGCCCTCATCTCGCTCACCGGCTTCTCCGTCGTGACGGCCGAGGTTCCCCTCGTCCTGTACACGCTCGTGATCCTGGTCCGGAACATCGTGGCAGGGCTCGACGCCGTCCCGGTCGACGTGGTCGAAGCCGCGGACGGCATGGGCCACTCCCGCCGCCAGCGCCTCTGGCGCGTGGAGCTGCCGCTCGCGCTCCCGCTGATCGTGGCCGGCCTCCGGCTTGCGACGGTCTCGACGATCGGCCTCGTCACGATCACCGGCACCATCAGCGATGCCTACGGGGGGCTGGGCTACTTCATCCTCGACGGCTACCACCGGGGAAACTTCCTGACCGAGATGTATGCCGGGGCGGTCCCCTCGATCGTCCTTGCGCTCGCCGCGGACCTTCTCTTCGTGCGGTTGCAGCGCCGCATCACCCCGTGGACCCGGGTGCGGGCGACGGAGGCAGCCTCGTGAACCTCGTGACGGAAACCGCGGCGTGGCTGACGAATCCGGCCCAGTGGGCCGGCCAGAGCGGGATCCCGAACCGGCTGCTCGAGCACGTGCTGATCGCGAGCATCTCGCTCGGGATCGCGCTGCTGCTCGCGCTGCCGGCGGGCCTCGCGATCGGCCACACCGGGCGGGGAGCCGCCGCGGCCGCGGGCGTGGCGAACCTCGGGCGCTCCCTGCCGTCACTCGCGGTCATCGCGATCGCCATCCCGGTCACGGTGCTCGTGGACCCGGTGCTCGGCGGGACGGTCCTGCCGACGCTCGTGGCCATGGTCGTGCTCGCAATCCCGCCGATCCTCGTGAACGCCTACACGGGCATCGCCGAGGTGGACCGCGACCTCGTCGAGGCCGGGCGCGGGATGGGCATGCGCGAGCGCCAGATCCTCGCCCGGATCGAGCTGCCGGTGGCCCTGCCCGTCGTGCTGGGCGGGGTTCGGTCCGCAGCCGTCCAGATCGTCGCGACGGCCACCCTTGGCGCGATCTTCGGGAGCGGCGGCCTGGGACGCTTCCTCGTCGACGGGATCGCGCAGAACGATGACGGCCAGGTCTTCGGCGGGGTCGTTCTGGTCGCGGGACTCGCGATCGCCACCGAGGTCGCGGTGGGGCTGCTCGAACGCCTCGCCCGGTCGCCGGGGCTGCGCGACCGCCGGAAGGGACCAGCCGCGGTGATCGCGCCACAGCCGCAGTTGCCGGTGTAACGACAGGCCGACTGCTGAGACGGAAATGAAGGCGGTCGGGCAACGGCCGATATCATCCGCATCACCCGATGCAGCCTGCCAGGCGGACACGGGGCACAGCAAGGAGGCGACCCATGCGGTTCACCCGCGCGCTCGCCCTCGGGGCGTCGGCAATGGTGCTTTTGAGCGCCTGCTCGACGGGTGGGGGCAGCAGCAATCCTTCTCAGGGTTCGGCAGGTCCAGCTTCAGCTGGCCCGGCAGCAAGCACGGGCCCGAAACCGACCGTCAAGATCGGATCCGATGGCTTCTATGAAGCCAAGGTGATGGCGGAGATCTACGCGCAGGCCCTGGAGGCCGGCGGCTACACGGTCGATCGAACGGGAATCGGGATCGGGGCCCGCAAGGTCTCCGCCCCCGCGCTCGAAAGCGGCCAGATCGACCTCAAGCCGGAGTACATCGGGAGCGGGCTCGCGTTCTACGAGCCGGGCAAGCAGACCGGCGACGCAGCCGCAAACGCGACGGCCCTCCAGGCCGCCCTGGCGTCCAAGGGCGGCGGGATCACCGTGCTGGCCTATTCGCCGGCCGCAGACCAGAACGCGTTCGTGGTCCGCAAGGAGACCGCGACCCAGTACAACCTCGCGAAGCTGAGCGACACCACCGCGGTCCAGGACAAGCTGAAGTGGGGCCTCGCGACCGACTGCAAGACGAACGCCGTCTGCGCTGCCGCCCTCAAGTCAGCCTACGGGCTCGACCCGAAGAACATCACCCCGCTGGCCGCCTGCGACACGCCGATGGCCCAGGCGCTCCTCAACAAGACGATCGACGTCGCCGAGCTCTGCTCGACCCAGCCCGACATCGCCGTCAACGGTTTCGTCCTGCTCGCGGACGACAAGCAGACGCAGCCGGCCGACAACATCGCCCCGCTCGTGCGGAACGATCTCCTCGCCAAGGTGGACAAGACCTCGTTCGAGAAGATCCTCAACGACGTGTCCGCGAAGATGGACACGCCCGCCCTGACCGATCTGGGCAAGCAGATCACCGTCGACAAGAAGGACATCGCCGTCGTGGCGAAAGCCTGGCTGCAGTCGGCGGGCCTCCTCAAGTAGCGGTCCGGCCCTGCCGGTTGAACGTCCGAGCCCGCCGGCAACGGCGGGCTCGGCGATTCTGCGCCGGCCGGCCGGCACTCCGGTCGGCGATCCCGCCCTACCGGACGGCGGGCCGTTCGGCGGCCGACCCTGACCCGGCGGACCCTTGCCCGGCCGGCCTCCGGCGCCATCCGAGGCGAAGCAACGCGACGGCACCGCCCAGCGACGTCAGGACGAGGATGACCACGTGGACCAGGACGGCCAGCGCGACCGCGGGGTCCGCGCCGACGCCGAAGACGGCCGCGACCTGGACCGCGGCCAGCTCGAACGTGCCGAGATAGCCGGGTCCCGCAGGGATCGCGGTCGCGAGCGAGACGCCGGCGGCCAGGAGGGCGGCCTGTCCCCAGGTCAGCTCCACGCCCACGGCCTGGCCCGCGGCCGCAAACGCGATGACGGTGGCGCTCCAGGCGACAACGCTCCAGGCGACCGCGACCGCCACGGTCGAGGGCCGCCCGGCAACCGCAAGCCCGCCGCGGAGCCGGCCGGCGAGGCGGATCACGGTGGGCCATCGCCCGACAGCCGCGACGGCCCGGTCGGCGAAGGGCAGGCGATGCGCCACGAGCGCGACCGCGAGAGCCACCACGAGCAGGCCGGTCAGGCCGACGCCCACCAGCACGGCGCTCGCCACGATGCCCCGGACGTGGAGCAGGAGGATCGCCGCCGACGCGATCGCCACGAGGACCGCCGTGTCCACGACGCGTTCGACGACGATCGTGCCGAGCGTCGTGGCGCGGCTCATCCCCTCGCGGTCGCCCAGGTAGTGGCTTCGCACAAGCTCGCTAAGGCGGGCCGGCAGGACGTTGTTGGCGAGGTAGCCGACGAGGAGATAGCCGAGCACGGGCACGAACCGGACGGGCTGGATGGGGGCCAAGAGGCCCTGCCAGCGGACCGTCCGGCACGCCACGTCGATGGCGATGAACAGAGCGACGGCGAGCACCCACGCGGGGGTGGCGTTCCCGAGCACCCGCCCGACGGCGGCCGCGTCCATCTGGCGGACGACCAGCGACAGCGCCACGACCGAGATCGCGATCCCTATCCCGCCGCGAATCAGCGATCGGCGCATGCGCCCGCGACTCCTGGTTCGCCGGGTCGGTTCAGTCGCGCGGCGCGCGCGGCGTCAGCTTCGGGGAAGGCCGAACGCGGACACGGTGGAGCACGAACCGGGCGACGACCCGGAGCGTTGACAGCCCGTAGACCACGCTGCGCCTGACGCCGACAGAACTCGCCTCCTCGAAGTAGCGCGTCGGGACCGCGATCTCGCCGATCCGGAACCCGCCCGCCGCGACGACCTGGGCGACCAGCTCCTGGTCGAACACGAAGTCGTCGGAGTTGCGGTGATACGGGATCGTCTCGAGCAGGCGCCGTGAGTAGGCCCGGAAGCCGGTGTGGTACTCGGAGAGCCGCAGGCCGAACGCAAAGTTCTCGAGGGCCGTCAGGAATCGGTTCGAGATGAACTTCCAGGTCGGCATCCCGCCCCCCCGCGGATCGCCCAGGAAGCGACTGCCCAGCATGAGGTCCGCGTCTCCGCGCAGGATCGGCTCGACGAGCGCGGGGATCCGGGTCGCGTCGTACTGGTAGTCGGGGTGCAGCATGATCACGACCTCGGCACCCAGCTCCAGGGCCGCGTCGTAGCAGGTCTTCTGGTTGCCGCCGTAGCCCCGGTTCTGGCGGTGGACGATCACGTCCAGGCCAAGCTGCTTCGCGATGTCGACCGTCTCGTCGCGACTGACGTCGTCGACGAGGATGATCCGCTCGACCAGGTCATGGGGGATGTCGGCGTACGTCCGTCTCAGTGTCCGGGCCGCGTTGTAGGCGGGCATCACGATCACGATCCGGTGGCCGGCCATCGCCTCGCGAGCGGCGGCATCCCCGGGCGGCCGATCCTGCTCCTGCATGCGCGAAGCGTAACGACTTGCGGGCCCGCGTGGACGATTCGGTCAGGGCCACGATGGACCGCGCCCCGACGATCGGCGAGAATGCCACAACCCACACGGAGAACCCCATGTTCGACCGACTCTTTGGCGCGCGCGGACAGGATCCTGGGACCGCCGAGCGAATCCCGCCGGGGCAATACCTGACCGAGAAGTTCCCCGTCCTCCACTACGGCAGCGTCCCGAAGGCGGACCTCGCGACCTGGGATCTCCGCGTCTATGGGCTGGTCGGTGCGCCGCTCACGTTCACCTGGGAGCAGTTCCAGGCGCTGCCGCGCTCGGAGGTCACCGCCGACATCCACTGCGTGACGCGCTGGTCGAAGCTCGACACATCCTGGGAGGGCGTGCCGATCCGAACCATCCTGGAGCTCGCCCAGGTCCGGCCCGAGGCGACGCACGTGCTCGCGCACTGCGAGCAGGGCTACACCACCAACATGCCGCTCGAGATCCTCGACGACGCGGACGTCCTCCTCGCGGACCGCTACGAGGGCAAGCCGCTCGACCCCGAGCACGGCTACCCGCTGCGCCTCGTGGTGCCGAAGCGCTACTTCTGGAAGAGCGCCAAGTGGATCCGCGGCCTGGAGTTCCTGGACCACGACATCCGCGGCTTCTGGGAGCGCTACGGCTACAACAACGACGCCGATCCGTGGAAGGAAGAGCGTTTCAGCGAATAGGATGCCGCTGTGGGCCGATTTCGCGCGACCGATCCGGCGTGAGGGCGCACAAGCTCCTGCGGGCCTTTCGGGACACCACCGGCCGCGGTTCCCTGTACGAAACTCCCGCATTCCATGGAGACTTCACGTGCGGCGATCACGCGTGAGGATCTCGACTCGGCGGAGGGCTCGACCATGAACGGGACCGGGCAATAGGCAGGCTGCGAATGCGGAGCCAGAGCGTTCTCCCGTCGGTCGTGGACGCGATCGGCGAGACGCCGGCCGTCGAGCTCGCTCGACTCACCGGGTCTCTCTCAGGCCGGATCGTCGCCAAGCTCGAGTACCTGAACCCGGGGTTCTCCAAGAAGGACCGCATCGCACGCCAGATCGTGGACGACGCAATCGGGACCGGCCGGCTTCGACCCGGCCAGACCGTCGTCGAGCTGACGAGCGGGAACACGGGCACTGGTCTCGCCATCGTCTGCGCCGTCCGCGGTCATCCGTTCGTGGCTGTCATGTCGGAGGGCAACAGCCGGGAGCGCGCTCGAATGATGCGGGCCCTGGGCGCGAAGGTGGTGCTCGTACCGCAGGCCGAGGGTTCCATCGGCGGGCAGGTGAGCGGCGCCGACCTCGCACTCGTCAAGCTCCGTGCGCAGGAGCTGACGGACGAGCTACACGCGTTTCGGGCAGACCAGTTCGCCAATCCGTCGGCCGCGCGCGCCCACGAGCAGACCGCCTCTGAGCTCTGGTCACAGACGAACGGCGAGATCGATGCCTTCTGTGAATTCCTGGGCACGGGCGGGACGTACGCAGGGATCGCCGGCACCCTGAAGCGGCGTCGCGCAGCAATCGCCGGTTACATCGTTGAGCCGCGCGACGCGGCCGTGCTTGCTGGGGAGCCGGTCGTGAACGCGAACCACCGGATCCAGGGCGGTGGATACTCGATGACCGACCTGCCCCTCCTTGACGGGATCGCCGTCGATGGCTACCTCGCCGTGAGCGATGCCGAGGCGATCGATGTCGCACGACGACTGGCGCACGAGGAGGGCATCTTCGCTGGGTTCTCATCGGGCGCGGTGGTCGCTGCTGCCCTTCGGCTTCTCGGGGAAGCCCACGTCGGCGGCACGGTGGCGGTCGTCCTTGCGGACTCCGGGCTCAAGTACCTGAGCACGGATCTCTGGCCTGACGCCTGACGCGAGCGGTTTTTGTGAGACGCGCGCCTGCCATCGACGTCCATCTGGCGACCCCGGATCGCTGGCCGGACGTGATGCGTTGCTGGGTGACGACGGGGATCGCGGCTGCTGGTGCCTGAGCGCCGGGCTCCCGCGCCTGCTCGTCCGGCTCGACTTCGACCCGCCCGCGAAGCGCCACCCCGCGCGTTCGACCAGGTCCGGCGTCCCTCTGCCCGGGGAGACGAACGCGTGACGAGCGAGCGACGTGGGTGCGCCGGCCGGCGCACCGCAGAGCGGTCGAGTCCAGAATGGCCTGCATGCAACCCAGCCAGGATCCGACGAACTCGGCAGCGGGCGATCCTGCGACCGGGCGGACCGCCGTCACCGCATCCGGCACAGCCGCAGCTCGACCCATGCCGGCGATCTACCTTGGCCACGGCGCCCCGCCGCTTCTCGAGGACGAGGAGTGGATGGGCGAGCTCGGGGCATGGGGCGCAGCGCTCCCCCGGCCGAGCGCCATCCTCATCGTCAGCGCCCACTGGCAGACCGCGCCGATCGCGCTGAGCGCCACGCATCGGGCGCCGCTGGTGTACGACTTCTATGGCTTCCCCGAGCACTACTACCGGATGACGTACGACGCGCCCGGCGCGCCGGACCTTGCCGCACGGGTGAAGGCGCTTATGCCCGCAAGCGAGCCTGTCCTGGATCGCGAGACGCGCGGGCTCGATCACGGCGCCTGGGTGCCCCTCAAGGCGATGTACCCGGGAGCTGACATCCCGGTCCTCCAGATGTCGATGCCGGACCTCGACCCACGCCACCTCTTCGAGGTCGGGCGACGCCTCGCGCCGCTGCGAGACGAGGGCGTCCTGATCGTGGGCAGCGGGTTCCTGACCCATGGCCTTCCGTTCGTCCACGACTACTTCCTGGGCAAGCCGGGCGCGCCGCAGTGGTCGATCGACTTCGACCAGTGGGCGACCGAGGCGCTCAACCGGGGCGATCTCGACACGCTCTTCGCGTTCCGCGAGAAGGCGCCCGGCATGCCCTATGCGCACCCGACCGTCGAGCATTTCGCGCCGATCTTCGTGACGCTCGGTGCGGTCGCGAAGCCCGACGATTCGCCCGACTTCACCATCGAAGGCTACTTCTACGGCCTCTCGAAACGCTCCTTCGAGGCGCGCTGAGGGTCGCCCCGAACGATCAGCGACCGGCGCGCCGACAGATCAACCGAGCACTTCGACGCCGGCTCGAGTGCACGCGGCCCGCAGGCGAGCATCCACGGTGGCCAGCGGCAGCGCCCGCACGGCTGCGAGGTGGAGGTACGCGGCGTCGTAGGCGCTGAGTTCGTACGTTCGGGCGGCCTCCAGGACGCCGCCGATCGCCGTCGACAGCTCGAGCGGCGCAATCTCGATCGGGAGCGCGCCGAGGAGCGCCCGCAGCCGGGGTAGATCGGTCCCGTCGAGACGGCCGCGCCGTTCGGCTGTGCGCAGCGCGTTGGCGACCTCGAGGGGCCAGTGCGCCGGCGCGACCGCAGACTCGCGTTCGAGGCGAGCCAGGACCGCGTCCCCGTCACCGCTCGCCTCGTCCTCGAAGCACCAGGCAAGCGTGACCGACGCATCGACCACGAACATCAGCGTCGGCCCTCGTCGATCAGTTCCCGGATCGGCAGGCCCCCAAGGGAATGCCCATTCCTGAAGGCGCGCAACCCGGCGGCCACCTCGGGCACCCCGGCCATCCCGCTCTCGACCGGTGGGGAGAGCACCGCGACGGGAACCCCATGCTTCGTGATCGTGATGATCTCCCCGCGCGACACCTCATCGAGGAGACGCGGAAGGTGGGTCTTGGCCTCGTATGAACCGACGCGCCGCATCTCGCCTCCGACTGGTCTACGACCAGTCTATCACGCGTGCGCGGAGCAGTAGCACCGCGACCGGCGAGGAAGCCGCGGGCGAACAACGTGTCGATCCACGCGGGTCCATCCGGGGACCGAGGCGCGTCAACTTTCCGGCGCGGTCGGCGTGGCGCCCTCGAGGACCTCGACCGTGGCGTGCATCGATGCCTCCGCGTCGTCGAGCCCCTCGACGATCGCCGCCTGCTCGTGCATGTCGAGCGAGACGATGCCGTCGGCGCCTGCTGCCCGTTCAGCCGCGAGGAGATCGGTGGAGCTCAGCCTGCGAACGCCGGGTGCCGCGTCATGATCGGCGTCGCCGATCCGCTCGATCGAGAACGAGATGCCGGGTGGCAACGAGGCCGTCACCTGGATCTCGCCGATTCGGTAGATCGAGCCCTTCGCACGGAGGCGAGCGTTCGCGCGTTCCTGAAGGGCGGTCGCCTTGATCACGACCTCGGCCAGGATCCCCGGGTCGATCCGCTCGACCATCGTCCGGGCGCCGCGGCCAGCGGAGGCAATGCCGCTCTTCACCCGCGCCTGGGTCGCCGGGTCCTGGGCCCTGGCGACCGCTGCACCGGCCGCCTTCGCCGACGCGTCCGCGGCTCTGGCCGTCGCATCGGCGGCGGTCCTGCCAGCAGTCGCGAGCCCGCCCTTGAGCTTCTCGTGCGTCTCGGGATCGTGGGCCCGTGCCGAGACGGCTCCCGCCGCGCGGGTCGAGGCGTCGGCCGCCTCCCGCGCCACCTCGGACGCCTTCCCCTTCGCCTTCTGCAGGAAGCTCACCTGGACCTCGGGCTCCGACGTCGGGCGCCGGCGGCGCACGTGCGTTCGAGCGCGACCCTACGGGCGCAGGAACGGAGCGTCAAGGGCGCTCGGGCTGCGGTGTCTGGGCTCCGGGTCCCTGTGGGATCCTGGGGGCGCGGGCTGCCAGCGCCGGCGGGCCTCGCCTGCCAAGGCTCGTGCACAGCTTGCGCACTGCGACCGGCGGGACCCCCGTTGGCGATGGGATCGTTCACTGGGTGAGCGAAGCGACCGATCGGCGGTCGCGTGGTATCACCCGCGACGCAGAACCGACCCCGGCCGGATCGCCGGCGGTCGCAGTGCCCACCCGGTGCACACCGGCCCGGCTATGCCAGGCCGCCTACGTCGCACGCGGCCCCCGGCTCGGACCCGGCACGCGGACCCGGCTCGGGTCCGGGCGAACGATCAGTGGTGGCAGGCCCCCGGGGCACCCTCGGACTCGGCGGTCCGGAACGACGAGCCGCAGCCGCAGGCGGCGACCGCGTTCGGGTTGTTGACCGTGAAACCGGCGCCCATCAGCGTGTCCACGTAGTCGATCTGCGAGCCGGTGAGCAGGTCGAGGCTCTTCGTGTCGACGTAGACCTTGATGCCCTGCGACTCGAGGACCTGGTCCTCGGCGGTCGGGGCGTCCTCGATCATCATCCCGTATCGGAAGCCGGAGCAGCCGCCCGAGTACACGTAGACGCGAAGCCCGACATTCGGGTTGGCCTCGCCAGAGGTGATCTCGCGGAGCTTGCCCGCGGCGACGTCACTGAGGCTGAGGATGGTCGAGCCGCTGTCGATCATTCGGAAGCGTCCTCCTTGGGACGAAGGGGGTGCGGAGAAACCGGCACGGAAAGCCTAGGCGTTTCCGCGATTTTCGACAAGCACGGCGCGGAAATCAGCAGCACCGGAGGTGGAGCCGGCGCCGGAGGCGCGTCGGGCACGTGCGAGACGCAGCCCATCGGGGTCGATTCCGCGGCCGATCCTGCACGCGCCCGTCAGCGACCGAACCGGCGCCCGCGTAGCTGGTAGGTCCGGATGGCGCGCAGGAAGTCGAGCTCGCGGAAGGCCGGCCAGTACGCCTCGCAGAAGTAGAACTCGCTGTAGGCGCTCTGCCACGGCAGGAAGCCGGAGAGCCGGACCTCGCCCGACGTGCGGATGATGAGGTCCGGATCGCTCGACCCGCGCGTGTAGAGATGCGCCTCCAGCTGCTCGGCGGTGAGCGCGTCCGGGAGGCCCTCGGGCGTGACGCCCTCCGCCACCAGCGTCCGGATCGTGCTCCGCGCTGCCTCGACCAGCTCGTCGCGCCCCGAGTAGCCCAGCGCGAGCGTGACGCGAAGCCCGGGCCGGCCCTTCGTCTCGGCCTCGCCGCGCTCGGCGGCCTCGCGGAGCCGGTCGGGGAGGAGCTCTCGCCGGCCGATCACCCGGAGGCTCATCTGCAGCCGCTTGACCTTGTCGCGCTCGGAGAGCGCCGTGAGCGTCTGGCGGGCGATCTCGGTGATCAGCTCGACCTCTTCGGGCGCCCGGTCGAGGTTCTCCAGCGAGAGCGCCCACAGGGTGACCTCGCGGATCCCGAGATCGCTGCACCAGTCGAGCAGCTCGATCGCCTTGTTCGCGCCGTGGCGGTGCCCGGCTCCCGTTCCGCTCCCGGCCTGGCGGGCCCAGCGGCGGTTGCCATCCATGATCAGCGCGACGTGCTCCGGCACCGGCCGGGCCAGCACCACCGCGCGGAGCCGGGACGTGTAGGCGCGGTAGATCGGGGCGAGAGCTGCGTGGGCGGCGACCATCGAGGCCATCCGGAATCGCCCGGCCACGCCCGCGACACGCTGCCCGCGAGAGCCCTGCGCGACGGCGATCGGCAGCGGGTCCGGCTGCGCGATCTCCTCGCCGTCAGGCATCGATACGCTCCACGACGGTCGCGATCCCCTGGCCGACGCCGATGCACATCGCAGCGAGCCCGTAGCGGCCGCCTGTCCGGACCAGCTCGTGGACGAGCATCGTGACCAGCCGTGCGCCCGACGCGCCCAGCGGGTGGCCGAGCGCGATCGCGCCGCCGTTGACATTGACGCGGGCTGGATCGAGTCCGAGCTCGTCGATGCACGCGACGGACTGCGACGCGAAGGCCTCGTTGAGCTCGACGAGGTCGATGTCGGCGACGGTCAGGCCCGCTCGCTCGAGCACCTTGCGCACCGCCGGCACCGGGCCGATGCCCATAACCCGCGGATCCACGCCGGCGACTGCGGTGGCGACGATGCGGGCGAGGGGACGGAGACCGAGCGACCGTCCGCGCTCCGCCCCGACAAGCAGGAGCGCGGACGCCCCGTCGTTGATCCCTGACGCGTTACCGGCCGTGACGCTGCCGCCTTCCCGGAATGCCGGCCGCAGCCGCGCGAGCGCCTCGGCCGTGGTGTCGGCACGCGGGTGCTCGTCGCGCGCGACGACGATCGCGTCGCCCTTCCGCTGCGGGATCGTCACCGGGACCAGCTGCCCGTCGAACCGGCCCGCGGCGATGGCTGCCGCGGCGCGCTGCTGGCTGGCCAACGCGAACGCGTCCTGGCGCTCGCGCGAGACCGACCAGTCGTCCGCCACGCACTCCGCCGTCTCGCCGAGGCTGATCGCCGGGTAGGTCGCGTGGAGGCGCGGGTTCACGAAGCGCCAGCCGAGCGTCGAGTCCACGAGGTCGTGAGTGCCGCGCTCGAAGGCGGACTCGGGTTTCAGCATCACGTACGGGGCTCGGCTCATGGATTCCACGCCGCCGGCGATGAAGAGATCGCCATCCCCGACGGCGATGGCGTGGGCCGCGGAGTTGATCGCCTGCAGGCCGGAGCCACACAGGCGGTTGACGGTCAGGCCCGCGGTCTCCACCGGGAGCCCCGCGACCAGCAGCGCCATGCGCGCCACGTTGCGATTGTCCTCGCCGGCCTGGTTGGCGCAGCCCAGGATGACATCCTCGATGCTCGCGGGGTCGACGCCCGTCCGGTCCACGCTCGCGCGGATGACGAGCGCAGCCAGGTCGTCGGGGCGCACGGAGGCCAGCGCTCCGCCGTAGCGCCCGATGGGCGTCCGGACGGCGTCGACGATCCAGGCGTCCCGGAGGGGGCGGGCAAGGTCACGTGGCATGACCCGATTGTAGGCCCGCCCCGACCCGGGTCGGGCGGCTCAGGGGAGGACGGCGAGCGCGGTCGCGGCGCTGGCGTCGTCCTTGGCGGTCACGCCGAGAACAATGTCGTTGCGCACGTAGAAGTAGCTGAAGCCACCCGTGCTGTCCTTCGTCTTGATCACGTCCTTGCCGCCGACGCTGACCGAGCCCAGGAAGTCGCCGGAAGCCTGTGAGGCCGCCTGGAAGACCTGGAGCAGCTTGCCGCTCTCGGCGCCGGCGAAGCGGATTGCCGCGAACGAAGTCGTCATCTTGCCGGTGGGGTCGGCGGCGATCGCCACGCTCACGTCGGCGGTGGTCAGGCCGAGCGAGGTGACGGCCTTCTCGAGATCGGAGTTCGAGCTCTGGCCGAGGAACTGGGCGCCCTTCATGCTGAACTTCTGGAGCGTGACGCCGCCGAACGCGGTGGGGAGGATCGCCTCCAGGTCCTTGTCGGCGTTGAACGAGGGCAGCGCGATGCTCGGGAGGGCCCCGCTTGCGTCGGCTGCCGCGCTGGCGGCCGGGGTCGCGCTCGGCTCGGGCGACGGCTCGGGCGACGGCGAGGGCTCGACCGACGCCGCGGCAGACGGGGCTGCGACGGACGGGGCCGCGGCGCTCGGGGCTGCGGTTGCAGATCCGCCACAGGCGGCCACCATGATTGCGAGGACCGCCGAAGCGGCGAGCGGAGTGAGCAGATGACGGCGCATGAAACCTCTCTCCCGGGTGCAATCGCGGCGTGGCGGCACAGCTGCCGCCGGACCGGGCAAGCGCCCGGGGGGTGCAGGATAGGCGGGATCGCGAGCCGGCGGAAGATTCGACCGCCGAGAGGCGCAGAATGGCGCGGTCCGGCATCGACGGCACGGCCTGCGGCCCGGTCTGCGGCGGTCCGCGGAGGTCCACGGTTCGGTCCGCGGCGATCCGCGGCGGTCCGCGGGCGATCCGGCGAGACACGGTCCACCAATTCGGCCACGATCCGGCGGAGGCGAGATGGAGCAGCAGTTCGGCGGCGGGCTTCTCGTCCTCGTCGAGGGCGACATCACGACGATCGCGTCCGACGCGATCGGCAACGCGGCGAATGCGGCGCTCGCCGGCGGGGGCGGCGTGGACGGGGCGATCCATCGCGCGGGCGGCCCCGAGATCATGGCCGAGTTGCGGACGCGCCACTCGTACGGAACCCCGGCCGGGACCGCCGTCGCGACCGGCGCGGGGGCGCTCCCCGCCCGCTGGGTGATCCACGCCGTGGGCCCCGTCTGGCGCGGCGGCGACCACGGCGAGCCCGCGCAGCTCGCCGGCGCCTACCGATCGGTGCTGAGCATCGCGGCCGAGCTCGGCGCCCGGACGTTGACGCTCCCCGCGATCAGCGCCGGCGTGTACGGGTATCCGCTCGACGACGCGGCACGGATCGCGATCGCCACGGTCGCGGAGTCGCTGCGCGCAGGGGCTCCGCTGGAGCGGGTGACGTTCGTCCTCTTCTCGCCGCGAACGCTCGCGGCCTTCGAACGGGCGCTCGCGGCGTTCCGCTGAGGAACGACCTGCTGCGGCCGCGCGGCGTTCCGCTGAGGAACGACCTGCTGCTGTCCCGCGGCGTGCTGGCGAGCCCGCCCGGGCGCTGCTTCAGGTCGGGCGCGGGCCGGTCGAAAACGGGCTGAGGCGACCCGCGATGAGCTCGAAGACGCGGACGTCGATCGCCTCGTCGGAGTCCTCCGCGTAATCCCGCACGAAATCGGCGAACAGCGAGCCGAATTCCGTGTCGTCCGGTGCGAGCGCCCCCGCGAGCAACAGGTGCCGTGCCGGCAGCCCGACGAGCACGCGGGAGCCGCCCGCGCCGAGGGCCGAGCCGAGGTACGCCATCGCCTCCGGGAGAAGGATGCGGGCCGCGTCCCAGCCGTCCCCGGTATCGGACGAAAGGAGCCGGCGCCGTCCGTCGATCTCCTCGGACCAGGGGGCTCCGGCCGACCAGGCTGCGAGGTTCGCCAAGGCCGCCTCGCGGAGCGTCGCCGGCCCGACACCCCATGCGGCGAGGTGGTCGCCGCTTGCGAGGACGTCGAACCCGGCCGCCGAGATCGCGTAGGCGACCACGAGGTCCGCCGGGCCCGAGTCGATCACCGGCTCGGTGTCCCCCGCCGCGCTCATCGGCGAAGTGAGCGTGTCGAGGAACCTGCCGAGCGTGCCCGCCGGCCGCAGGACCGGGTAGAGGATGGGGGCCGCGGCCGACCAGTCGTGCTCGGGGGCGTACGAGACGCCGGCCAGCGGTGGCCCGCCGTCGGGCCCCTTCTCCGGGCCGACGGCCGACCCGCGCCCGCCATCGAGCGATGTGCCCGGGACGGCCTCGGACGGCTCGCTGGCGTCGCGGCGAAAGCGCCTCATCGCGCTCGCCCCTCGGTGTCATCGGACGATGTCGGCCGACCTGCCCACCGGGGAGGCCGCTTTTCGAGGAATGCCCGCATGCCTTCGACCTGGTCGGGCGTGCCGAAGCGCTCGCGGAAGAGTGTTCGTTCGAGCTGGATGCCGCCCGTCAGCGGCAGCTCGGCGACCGCCCGCACCGCGGCCTTCGCGGCGCGCACCGCGCCCGCCGGCAGGGCGGCGATCTCCACGGCCAGGTCGAGAGCCGCGACAAGCGTCTCTTCGGCCGGCACGACCCGTGTCACGAGACCCAGGCGGGCCGCCTCGTCGGCGCGAACCTGCCGGCCCGTCAGGATCAGCTCCATGGCACGCCCAGCGCCGATCGCGCGGGCGAGCCGCTGCGTGCCACCGCCCCCGGGAATGATCCCGAGCTTGATCTCCGGCTGGCCGAAGATCGCATCGCTCCCCGCGACGATCAGGTCGCAGGCCATCGCCAGCTCGCAGCCGCCCCCGAGCGCAAAACCGCGGACCGCGGCGATCGTGGGAGTGGCGACAGCGGCAACCCGGTCCCAGCCCCGGAACCCCTCCGATGCTGCGAGCGAGTCGGGTGTCTGCTCCGCCAGCTCGCCGACGTCCGCGCCGGCGGCGAAGGCACGCGTCCCCGTACCCGTGATCACGATCGCACGAACCTCCGGGTCGGCGTCGAGCGCCTCGACGATCCGCGCGAGGTCCGTCAGCAGCGCAAAGCTCAGGGCGTTGAGAGCGCGGGGGCGATGGAGCGTGACGAGCGCGACCCCACCAAGGGCAACGCCGGTCCCTTCTGGCACGGCGGGCCGGCGCGCGGGAACACCGACCTCGACGAGCTCGGTGCCCGGGTGGCGGGTCGGCGCTGGCTGCTCGGTCACGTCTCGCTCCTTTTCGTGCCCGGTCGGTGCGCGACGGTCGCGGTCGATCGCCAGAACGAGGCACATGCCTCGTTGAAGATACCCGGCTGGTTTGCCATCGCCTCGTGACCCGCGCCCGGGATCACGGCCAGCCGAGCGTCGGGGAGCTGCCGGGCGAGCTGCCAGGCCTGCGGAACGGGGACGAATGGATCCCGGTCCCCGACCACTACCAGCGCCGGCACCTCGGCACGCCGCAGGTCCGCGGCGGACACCGCCGGCTGGTGCTCGGCCATCGCGACGATCGCGGGCATCAGGCGCCGCCAGGCGCCGGCACCCTGGACCGGGTCGTGTCGGCGGGCGAGCGCGGCCGCCCAGGCCGGGTCCTGCGCCTCGATCCGCGCCACGTCGGCCAGGTGCCGGATCACGCGCGTGCGCGGCTCGAGCTCCGGCGAGGTCCCCACCAGGACCAGGGTCCGGAGGCGATCCGGACGCCGGATCGCGTACAGCAGCGCCGTGGCCGCGCCCATCGAGAACCCGATGAGGTGAAACGTCCCGAGGTCGCAGGCGTCCGCGAATGCGTCCAGGTCCACGACCAGGTCGTCGTAGCGCAGCCCCGCGGCCGGATCCCACCGGGTGCCGGCGTGCCCGCGCGCGTCGGGCAGGTAGCAGCGGAACGAGCGGGCAAAGCCCGGGAGCTGCGCCGCGAAGTCGTCGCGCCCCGCCGATGAAGCGCCGTGGAGGAGCACGAGCGGCGCGCCGCTTCCCTCGACGTGAAACTCGACCGCGAGGCCGTTGGCCGAGACGTGCGTGCTCGCGGCGGCTGGCGATCCTGCGGGTGCGGGCGAGCTCACCGCATGCCGGGCTTCATGGTCGCAGAGTCTACGCGTGCGATGCCGGGCCATCGGGCGGGTTCCGTCCTGCACCGAGGCGCCGGCCGCGCGGATCCGCGCGCTAGAATGCCGCGCATGTCCACGCCCGCCCGCTGGTCCGCCGCCGCCGGCCTCACCCTGGCTGTCGACGGGGAGCGCCGCCCGGAGATCGCGCAGCTCGCCGCCGGACTGCCGGACCTCGAGACGCTCTTCGCCTTCATGCGCGACGCGGAGCTGCGGTTCGAGACGCTCCGGCTCCGCCTCGAGGAACGGACCTGGGTAGCAACGGGCGAGCTTGTCCGGCTGCACGAGCTGCTGCTCCGACACCCGGGGCACGCGCGCGTGACCACGATCCGCCCGGAGGACGGCACGCCGGCAAATCACGACGTCTGGCTCTCGGACGGTGAGGAGATCCGGACCTATCGGGCCGGTCATCGGCTCGGAAGCACGCGGAGTTGGCGGGCCCGGGTCGCCGGGCTGGACGGCCGCGACCTCCCCGGGTCGTCGCGGGCCTACCACCCCCGGACCGGCCTGCCCGCGAACTCGCTCGTGGACACGTTCGTCCACCCCGCCGGCCTGTGCCAGAACGTCCTCGCCACGGGTGTCTGCCGGGTCACGGGCTCCGAGCTGATCGCCGGCCGGGAGGCAATCCTCGTCGAGTCGCTCCACCCGCGCGCGATCGAGATGGCCGGCGACCGGCCCGACCACCGCCTGTCGCTCGCGGTCGATCGAGAGACCGGGCTGGTGGCACGCCTCGAGGAGCGGTTCGGGGCGGTCCCCAGTCGCCTGGTCACCGCCACGGAGCTGAGCCCGGACGCCTCGATCCCGGACAGCGCGTTCTCCCTGAACATCCCCCCAGGCGCGGCGCTGATCTACTGAGCCGGCTGCCCGGGCGGCCGCGGTCTCGCGGGCGGCGAGACACCGGCGCAGCCCCGGACCGCCAAACGCCGTGCCCGGTCAGGACCGGGGGAAGACCACGACCCGGCGTGCGCCCTCGCCCCGCCGGAGCGCATCGAACGCGGAGGGCACGTCGCCGAGGCCGATCCTCTCCTCGATGAGACGCCCCAGCGGCAAAGAGCCACCGACCGCGAGGAGCGCGATCTCCGTGAAGATGTCGGCCGGGACCGCCGACCCGTAGTTGCTCGCCAGGATTCGTGCGCCGGATTCGACGAACGCGTACACGTCGAGCCCGACCCGGGCGGCCTGCGGCGGCATCCCCACGAGGACGACCGAGCCGCCGGGCCGCACGATCGCCAGCGCCGTCTCGACGCCAGCGATCGTCCCGGATGCGTCGAACGTGTGGTCCACGCCTCGTGGGTTGCCGGCCTCCCCGCCGTTGCGGCCGGTCTCATCGATGCCGGCGCGGTCGGAGAGAGCGGCGTCGAGGGCCGCCGCCGTTGCCGACGGGTTCGCCGCGGCGACCACGGCGTCGGTGGCGCCCATCTCGATGGCCCGGTCAAGCTTCGCGGGAAGGCGGTCGATCGCGACGATGCGACGCGCGCCGGCCAGCCGTGCTCCAAGCACCGCGGCGAGCCCGACGCCGCCGAGCCCGACCACGGCGACCGTATCGCCCGGCTGCACGCGCGCGGTCCGGGTCACCGCCCCGATGCCGGTGGTGATCGCGCAGCCGATCAGCGCCGCGATGGCCGGATCGGTGCGCGGGTCCACGGGAATCGCGGCGTCCGCGGCGACGACCTGGACCGACCCGAGGGTCCCGATCCCCGAGTACGCACCCAGGGCCGTGCCGTCCGGGCGGCGGATCCGGACGTCGGCGGCGGCGCGCCGGTGGCCCGAGCCGACGGGGGTGAGGCAGAGCCAGTTTTCGTTGCGCAGACAGGACGCGCACCGGCCGCATGGCGCCGTCCACGCGAGCACGACGAGGTCACCGATGCGCGGGCCGCGTGGCGTGCCCGGAGAGGGCGCCACGACTCCCGAGCTGACCGCCTGGTCGGGCCCGATGGCCT
Organism: Candidatus Limnocylindrales bacterium; assembly: GCA_038214375.1. GTDB lineage: Bacteria > Chloroflexota > Limnocylindria > Limnocylindrales > CSP1-4 > CTSoil-043. The sequence goes on along the minus strand of JBBQRX010000007.1, from coordinate 38,655 downwards.
CGACCCAGCCCGCTCCCTCGTGACCCATGACCATCGGAGACGGCCGCGACCAGTGCCCGTCGAGGACGTGGAGGTCGGAGTGGCAGACGCCGGAAGCCGCCATCCGTACGCGAACCTCGCCGGTCCCGGGCGGGTCAACGCGGTACGGGGCGATCTCGAGCGCGCCGGGCCCGAGGAAGACGACCCCCTCTGCGTCGAGGGCTCTCGGGGATCCCGTGACGGGAAGCCGGGTGGCTCCGGAGCCCTCGCGCTCGGCCGGTCCGCTCACCGGGCGCCGCGTTTCAACGGGCGCCACGTTCCAGGTCGGGCCGGACCCGAAGCAACCAGTCGCGGAGCGCCCATTCGCTCGTCCGGAACGCGATCTGCGGCCAGGGGATGGCCTCCGGGCGGAACGGCCGGACCTCGAGCGCCTCGGGGGTCTCCGCAACCGCCCCGCCCACGATGCGCGCCTCGAATGCGATGACGACGATGGCCGCCTCCGGCCGCGTGTAGAGGCCCACGATCCGGCCCGGCTCGACCAGGAGGCCCGTCTCCTCGAGCGTCTCGCGGACGGCGCCGGCCTCGACGGTCTCATCGACCTCCATGAAGCCGCCCGGCTGGGCCCACAGGCCGCGACCCGGCTCGATCCCGCGGCGCAGGAGCATCACCTCGCCCGCGTCGGTGATCGGCAGGCAGGTGACCACGAGGCGCGGGTTCACGTAGGCGATGTAGCCGCATGCGTCGCACGCGAGGCGCTCCCGGTCTTCCCCGGGCAGCATCCCGAGGCGCAGCGCGGCACCGCACCGCGAGCAGTTGTTGAGCGTGGCCGCGAGCCACGCCGGGACACCGCGCCCGGCGCCCGTGTCGAGCGTCCGTGGCGAGAGGCTCGCCTCGTCGGTCGAGCGAAGGTCGGAAAGGCCAACCGGGTTCGGCGGCTTGCGAGTGCCGTGACTCATGCGGCCACCACCAGCCACGAGGCCGCCAGCAGGATCGCGTAGAGGATCACGCCGACCGCGACCCAGGCGAGCCGGAAGCGACCTTTCGTGGCGTCCACGGGCATCCAGGCCCAGGCCGAGCGCCAGATCCGGACGATCGCGTCCGCATTCGCGATCGCGAGGAGCGGGGCCGCCACCACGACGCACAGCTTGACGAGCGGGCTGCCAGGCGCCGCGCCCATCTCGAGCGCGGTGATCGCCACGGTACCCAGGATCAGCGCGGGGGCGGAGAGCAGGACGTAGTGCTTCTGGAGCGGCGTGGGACGCGCTTCCGGCACGCTGCGCGGCGACGGCCCGGGAGGCACGCGCGCCGCCTGCCGATCCAGGGCCGGCATGCCGGCCTCGACGCGGGGATCGTCCACGGCCGTCAGGCCCCGTCCCCGATCACGGCAGAGCCTCGGCGTTGCTCTCGTCCCCGACCACGTCCGCCGTCTGCGCAGATCGATACGCGGCCAGTCGCTCCGCGAGTGCTGCGTCGGAGAGCGCCAGGATCGCCGCCGCCAGCAGCGCCCCGTTCTCCGCGTTCCCGATGCCGACCGTGGCGACGGGAATCCCCCTGGGCATCTGGACGATCGAAAGCAGCGAGTCGAGGCCACCGAGATGCTCCGTCGGAATCGGCACGCCGATCACCGGGAGCTGCGTCTTGGCGGCCAACATCCCCGGCAGGTGCGCGGCGCCCCCGGCTCCCGCGACGATCACCCTGATCCCCCGCCCTGCCGCCGTTTCCGCGTAGCGGAAGAGATGGTCCGGCGTCCGGTGAGCGGAGACGACGCGCAGCTCGGAGGGGACGCCGAGCTGGTCGAGGAGCGCCTTCGCCCGCTCGAGGATCGGGAAGTCGCTGCGGCTCCCCCCCACGATCCCGACGACCGGTGTCGCGGATCGGTCGACCGCCGCCCCGTCAGTCACTGCTTACTGACCCTGGGCCTTCGTAAAGCCCGGCGCACCGGCGAAGACGTTGAGCTTCTCCACGTGGGTCCAGGTGAACCGCTCGGCCACCCTTCCCTGGAGCGCGAGGATCTCGGCGTCGGGTGCCGCAGCGCCCTCCTCCCGGGAGACGAAGCGCGCCCGGAGGAGGCCCACGGTATCCGGGGCCAGCCCCGTCGAAGGGTAGACCATCGTGCCGCGGCTGGAGATCATCTGGAGGGTCAGGGCGTCGCCTGCGAGCGACTCGAGGATCGGGCCGGCGACCTCGGCCGGCTCCCACGTCTCGAGGAACAGGTCCACCCCGACGGTGCGGCGCGGAACCGCCGCGCTCACGGCCTCCCCGTATGACCAGTGGGGTCGCGGCCTTGCCTGGCCCGACGGTCGCTCGGATCCGCGACGGGGCGGCACGGTGGTCGGCTGGCGGTCGAGGTTCGCGATGATCGCGTCGGTGAACCCGGTCGTGGACGCGGCCTGCTCCACGTCACTCCCCGTCTGGCGGGCGAGGTCCTGGGTGACGGACCGGCCCTCCTCGAGCGTGACGAGGACAGCGTCCTCGATGCGCTCGGCCGCATCGGTCTCGTCGAGGTGGCGCAGCATCATCAGCGAGCTGAGGATCAGGGCGGTGGGGTTGATGACGTCCTTCCCGGCGTACTTCGGCGCCGAGCCGTGGACCGCCTCGAAGATCGCGACGCCGTCGCCGTAATTGCCCGACGGCGCGAAGCCGAGGCCGCCGACGAGCCCGGACGCGAGGTCGCTGATGATGTCGCCGTTGAGATTCGTGGTCACCACGACGTCGAACTGGGCCGGGTTCTTCGCCATCTGGTGGGCCACGTTGTCGATGATGAGATGCTCGGCGACGATCTCCGGGTATTCGGCGGAGACCTCCTCGAAGACCCGTTTGAAGAGGCCCTCGGTCAGCTTCATGATGTTCGCCTTGGTGGCGCAGGTGACCTTGCGGCGCCCCTCGCGGCGGGCGAGCTCGAACGCGTAGCGAATGATCTTCTCGCTGCCCTTGCGGCTGATCACCTTGAGACACTGCGCGACGTCGGGCGTCTGCATGTGCTCGATTCCGGCGTACAGGTCCTCGACGTTCTCGCGGACGATGATCATGTCCACGCCTTCGCCCGCGTACCGGGTGGGCACGCCTGGCAGCTCGTGCGCCGGTCGGACGTTCGCGTACGTTTCGAACAGCTTCCGAAGGGTGACGTTCGCGCTCTTCTCGCCGAAGCCGACGGGCGTCTCGAGTGGTCCCTTGAGGACGACATGGGTGCGCGCGATGGAATCGCGGGTCGCCTGCGGCACGCCCGAGGTGTCGCCGCGCTTGAAGACCTCGGCGCCGGCCTCGGCCGACTCCCAGTCGATCGCGACGCCGGCCGCCGCGATGATCCGCTGCGCGGACCGGACCACCTCCGGGCCGACCCCGTCGCCCGGGATGACGGTGACGGGGTGGGGCTGACGTGGCATCGGGACGGGTCTCCTCAGGCGGTCTGGGCCGGGCTCGGTGAGCGGTCGTGCGTGGCGCGGATTCTGCCCCATCGCAGGGTCCCGTGGGAACTCCCGCATCTCGACCGCGCTTCAGCCCCCGATCAGGGTCGCCGCGCGAGCGCGGACCGCGACATGATGCTCGCGCCATGCCTCCCAGGTGACGTGGGCCCACCGACGTATCGCTTCCGGGACGGCTACCGGATCGGTGAGGGCGACGATATGGAGCACAGTCATCGCGTAGGCGGGAGGGCACGGCTCCAGCCTGGCGAATGTCCGGGTGCCGGCCAGGAGCTGCTGCTTCGCCCGGATCCCGTCCGCGGGCGACCGCCCGTGCTCGAGGATGAGGCACAGGCTCACCAGGTGGACCCAGACGGACTGGATCGCGCGGCGCTCGGGGAGGCCGGGATGCTGGACGGCATACACGTCCACGGCGAGTGGCTGGACCGCGGCGATGGCGGGGCTGGCGAACGAGCGTGCCTGGAGCTCTCCCCATGTGGCCCAGCAGCCCGGGCTCGCACCGATGTACGCATGGGTCGGCCCCGCGGTGTCGGGCACGAGCGCGCCGCACCCCGGACACGCCAGGAGCGCGTCCTGCCCGGTCATGTCCATTCGAGGCGTGCGATGGCCGTGCGGGCGCGCGCGAGCGCCTCGCCGGCCGTCGCGGCTCCGGCCACGGTCAGGTGGCCCATCTTCCGGCGCTCGAAGACCGTCCGCTTGGCGTAGACGTGGAGGTGGGCGAGCGGGTCGGCGAGGGCGTCCGCGACCCCGGTGAGACGCGCATCCCGCGGCTCCCCCGTCCCCAGCAGGTTGACCATGGCGGTCGGCCCGGTCGCCGTCGGGTCGCCGAGCGGAAGCCCGCAGATTGCCCGGACGTGCTGCTCGAACTGGCTGGTCCGGGCTCCCTCGATGGTCCAGTGTCCGCTGTTGTGCACGCGCGGGGCCAGCTCGTTGACGGCGAGTGTGCCGTCTCGCAGGAGGAAGAGCTCCGCGGTGATCACGCCGACCGCCTCGAGCGACTCGGCGATGCGGGCGCCAAGCGCCTGCGCAGACGCGACGACCTCAGGCGGGACGTCCGCGGGCACGACCGATTCGACCAGGATCCCGGCGTCGTGCCGGTTCTGGCTGATGGGGTACGCGGCCACGGCGCCGTCGAGCGCCCTTGTGACCACGACCGAGAGCTCCATCGCGAAGTCCAGCTCCGCCTCGAGCAGCAGCGGTGTGCCCGGTGGCCGACCGAGACGGGCCAGCGAGGCCTGCAGGTCGCCCGGCTCCGCGACCCGGACCTGGCTCCGCCCGTCGTACCCACCGAACGCGGCCTTGAGCCGCAGCGGGAACCCGAGCTCGCCGGCCGCGCCGTGCAGCGACGCCTCGTCGGACACCTCGCGCCAGGGCGCGGTCGGCAGCCCGAGCCCCGCGAGGAAGCGACGCTCGGCAAGACGATCCTGGGCGACCCGGAGGGCGACGAGCCCTGGTCGGACAGGGACGCGCGCACCGATCAAGGCGACCACGGCGGCGTCGACGTGCTCGAGCTCGTAGGTGACCACGTCGGCGAGCCGGGCAAGCTCCATCGCTGCAGCTGTGTCGTCGTGGGCACCGACCACCACCCGGTCGGCGATCCCGGCCGCTGGGCACGCGGTGTCCGGGTCCAGGACCACGATCCGGTAGCCCATCGCGCGAGCCGCGAACCCGAGCATGCGGCCAAGCTGCCCGCCGCCGAGCACACCGATCGTGGCGCCGGGGGCAAGGGGCACGACCTGGGGCGCAGAGGACGGGCCGGCGTCAACCATGCGCGCGATCGCGGCGTCGGATGCGGCGGTGCGGCCGGTGGCCCTCATCGCCCGAGTGTACGGTCGGGCCGCATGCTCCGGCACAGCGATCCCCTCCGCGAACGGGCGCTCATGCGCGGAGCCGGCCGTGCACGGGCCGGCTCCCAATCCAGGCTGGTAGCATCTCCGAACTGGTGGTGAGACCACGTGGGAGGCAGGACGCCTCTCCGACCCGGAGATGTGCCGCCTCCTCATGGCAGACCCGATCAGCCCCATGACCCCGACGATCGAGCCGATCTACTGGCTCGCCTTCCTGGCCCTCATCGCGTTCCTGCTCTTCCTGGACCTGTTCGTGTTCCATCGAAAGGCGCACGTCGTGCAGGTCCGGGAGGCGGCGATCTTCAGCGCCTTCTGGATCAGCCTCGGCGTCGCCTTCGGCGTGCTCATCTTCGCCTGGCTCGGCTCGACCAGGGGCGTCGAGTACTTCACCGGCTACCTGATCGAGAAGAGCCTCTCGGTCGACAATGTCTTCGTCTTCACCCTGATCTTCGGGGCGTTCGCGGTGCCGGCGCAGTACCAGCACCGGGTGCTCTTCTGGGGCGTCGTCGGCGCGCTCGCGATGCGGCTCGTGATGATCGTGGCCGGCGCCGCGCTCATCGAAGCGTACCAGTGGATCCTCTACGTCTTCGGGGCGTTCCTGATCCTGACCGGCATCCGGATGGGCCTTTCCCACGGCAAGCCGGAGAAGGACCCCAGCCAGAACCCGATCGTGCGCTTCGCTCGACGCAGCCTCCCGTTCACCGACGCCTACGACGGCCAGCGGTTCTTCACCAGGGTCAAGGCGAAGCGCCTGGCGACGCCGCTCCTGCTGGTGCTGATCTCGGTCGAGGTCACCGACCTGATCTTCGCGGTCGACTCGATCCCGGCGATCTTCGCGGTCACCCGCGACCCGTTCATCGTTTACACGTCGAACGCGTTCGCGATCCTGGGCCTGCGGGCTCTCTACTTCCTCCTCGCCGACCTGAAGAACCGCTTCCGCTACCTCAAGCTGGGACTCGCGGTGATCCTCGTGTTCGTCGGCGTGAAATTGACCGTTGTCAACCTTGGGATCAAGATCGACCCGATCCCCTCGCTCGTCATCGTGGTCTCGATCCTCGCCGTCGCGATCGCGGCATCGTGGCGCCGCCCGGAGCCGACGGAGGGAATGCACCCCCCGGAGATGCCGTAGGGGACAGACGAGCCGGGCGAACGGCGGCCCAGCCCGGACGTGACCGGCCGCCCTGACGCGAGAGACGACCCTCAGCGCCCAGGCGCCGCCGGCTCGAGCGTCCCCAGGATCTCGATCGCGAACGCGGCGGCGGCCACAGCGGCCCGCAGGCGCCCGTGCGCTCCGTGCTGAAACAGTCGGAGCTCGAGCACGCGCGAGACGCCGGCGCCGGCGACGACGACGGCGACCCGGAGGCGTGTCCCCTCCCCGGGGGCCGTCCGGGCGACCAGGGCGATGCCGACCGCGACCCCGGCGCCCCGCGCCGACTCGGCCGCAGCCTCCTCGACCGGCCAGTCGGACGGGTCCGGGGCGACACGCGGCCCCGCAGACGTCGCTCGCTCCAGCGCGGGGATGTCCGCGAGCATCGCGCCGAGTGCGCCGCCGGTGCCCGCCTCGACGATGGCAAGGCGCACCCCGGCATCGTCCGCTGCCGCGCCGACGAGGTCCGCCCACGTCGTCTCGCCCTCGGCCCGGACGTGATCCGCGAGGGTCGCCCGGAGTCCTGCGAGGGTCTCCTCGAGGATCGCATCGGCCGTGCGGACCGGAACCCGATCGGCGGTCCCTGCCGAGGTCCCGCCGCCGGCCTGCTCGTCCACGGCGCTGACCCGGACGTCGAGCCAGTCCGCGCGCGCGTAGGTCGCGACGACCGGGTTCGCCCGCCGGAGCATCTCGTCGCCCAGCAGCTCGGCGACCTGCGATTCGCCGATGCCGTACGTGCGGAGCGTGCGCACCACGCGACCGTCGCCCAGGCCGCGTTCGCGGAGGCGCGGCAGAACCCAGTCCGACCACATCGCCCGCATCTCGCGCGGCGGGCCGGGCAGGAGGACCGCGACCCGCCCGTCCGGCCGGTCGACCCACCAGCCGGGGGCCGTTCCGTTCGGGTTGTGGATCGCCCTCGCGGACGGGATCCGCCAGGCCTGCTTCAGGTTGACCTCCGCGAGCCGCACGCCGCGTTTCGCGAACAGGCGGCGAAGCCACCGCTCCAGCACGGGGTCGATGACGGGCACCTCGCCGACCGCGGCGCCGAGTGCCTCCCGGGTGAGGTCATCCGGAGTCGGGCCCAGGCCGCCGGTCGAGACGACCAGGTCGACGGTCGCGAGCGCGTCCTGAAACGCAGCCGTGACCGCGGTGAGGTCGTCGGGCAGGGCCACGATCTGGCGCACATCCACGCCCGCTCCGGCCAGCGCGCGGGCAAGCTCGCCGCCGTTCGTATCGCGCGTCTCGCCGGTGGTCAGCTCGCTGCCGACCGCGAGGAGCCTGGCGGTGCGGATGCTCCGAGTGGTTCGGTCAGCGGGGGGGGTCATCACCGAACGGTACCCCGAAGCCGCGGCGTGCGGTCCGCCGCGCCGACGCGACGGTGTGCGGTCCCGCGCGCCGAAGCCGCGGCGATGCCCGGCGGCGATGCCGCGCGCCGAAGCCGCGGTGTGCGGTCCCGCGCGCCGCAGCCGTGGTGTGCGGTCCCCGGCCGCGCGGGCGGCAATTCCCGCCTGCCGCTACGCGTGCGGTCGCCTCGCGGGACGTCGTGCGAGATCGGCCCATATGCTCGATAATCGATCATAGTCGTCGATCGCGCCACGATCCCGCTCCTCGGCCGGTGATGAACCGCGACACGGCCGGACGCGCGCAGACGGCACGGCCCGGCCGGAAGGAGAACCATGACCTATCTCGACGCCTTCAGCCTCGAAGGGCGCGTCGCCATCGTGCCGGGAGGCGGGGGTGCAATCGGCAGCGCCATGGCCGCCGCGCTCGCGGGCGCTGGCGCCCGGGTGACGGTCGTGGACCGGACCCAGGAGCTCGCCGACGCATCTGCGGAACGCATCCGCGCCGCCGGCGGCGAGTGTCTCGCCATCGGTGCCGACGTCCTCGTGGAATCCGAATGCGAGCGGATGGTCGCGGCGACCGTCGCGACGTTCGGCCGCCTGGACATCATCGTCAACTGCGTGGGTGGCGGCGCCGGCAAGGTCCTCTTCGAAGCCCAGGAGTATCCGCGGGACGCATGGGACTGGATCTACGAGCTCAACGTCCGGAGCACGCTGCTCGCCACGCAGGCCGCGGTCCGGGCGATGATCGCCGGCGGCCACGGCGGCCGGGTCCTCAACATCTCCTCGGTGCGCGCCAGCCTCGGGATCAACGCCGGCTACTCCGCGTACGTCGCCGCGAAGGGCGCCATCAGCTCGCTCACGCGCCAGTGGGCGACCGAATGGGCGAAGCACGGCATCAACGTGAACGCAATCTCCCCGACCTTCGTCGACACGCCGCAGGTGGCGATGCTCCTCGACGACCCGGCGTTCAAGGCCGGAATCGTCGCCCGGATCCCGCTGGGCCGCGTCGGCGGAACGGGCGACCTCGTCGGACCGGCCATCTTCTTCTGCTCGGATGCCTCGGCGTTCGTGACCGGCCAGGTCCTCGGGATCGACGGCGGGCTCACCGCGACCCAGTAGCCGAAACACGGCCCCCGCCGTCCAGCATTCGCTCGCCTGAGGAGCCAGACCCCGATGATGGAGAACGTCACCCCGAACGTCTACACGACGACGAAGCTGCGCGGCTGCAACCCGAGCTTCGTGACCACCTCGGCCGGTGTCGTGGTGATCGACACCCCGCAGCTCCCGACGAAGGCCGTGGAGATGCGGAGGCTCGCCGAGGCGCACGGGCCGATCCGCTACCTGATCAACACCGAGCACCACGTCGACCACATCTTCGGCAACTACTGGTTCAAGGGCGCCGGCACCGTCGTGGAGCACCAGGGTGTCTACGACAACTTCATGGTGGTCACTCCCGAGCTCGACCCGTACGCCTACGCGCTCGAGGCGATCCCGACCGACGACCCGGACGGCGCTGCGATCACGCCCGATCGGGACACGTATTACGCCGATCCGAACAAGGGCACGCTGGTCTTCACGGGCGACCTGACGCTCAAGCTCGGCGACCACACCTTCCACCTGCTGCACACGCCGGGGCACACGCCGGGCCAGGTCGCGGTCTTCGTTCCCGAGGAGCGCGCGGTCTTCACCGGCGACACGATCTTCTCCGATTGCGCCACGTGGCTGATGACCTCCGACGTGGACCAGTGGGTGGCGGCGCTCGACCGGATTCGCGCCCTCGACGTCGACCGCGTCATTCCCGGCCATGGCCCGGTGACGACGAAGGAGTACCTGTACACGCAGCGCGCCATGCTCCTCGAATGGAAGACGGCCGTGGCGGTCGCGATCGCGAAGGGCTGGTCGCGCGAGGAGACCGTGGCGGGCGTTACCTTCGCCGAGCGATATCCCGTCGACGTCGGGCAAGACTACATGATGGGGTACATCCAGTCGCTCAACGCCGGGACGCTCTACGACAGGCTGACCGCGCCGACCACGACGACGTTCCCGGCCCGGGCCGTCCCGCCGCGCTGACGCGCGTCCCCGCGCAGCGCTGACGCGGGCCGGGGCGAACGTTCAGGCGCGCCCGGCGGCGACCTCGTCGGCCCGGCTGCGGCCCGCGAGCAGGATCAAGTCCTCGTGCAGCTCGAACCAGGCGCCGTGGTAGCTGTCGACACGGGGTGACGCGACGAAGCGGCCGTCCCCGCCCCGAGCCGCGGCCGCTGCGCGGTCCAGGCGCTCGACGTACGACGCGAGCCGGGGGAGGTGCGGCACCAACGGGCGGAGCCACGCGGACGCGTCCGCGTGCAGCGAGTCGAGGTCTCGGAGCACCTTCGCGTCGTAGGCCGCATCCGCGTGATCGTTGAACGTCGCGGTGCCGTCCACCTCGCGCATCTGCCACGCAGTGGCGGTCTGCTTCATGCGCGTGTCGAGGATCACGAACGCATCGAGCGCGGCCGCCGCATTGGCGACTCCCCAGCGCTCGGTGTCGGCCGCGATCCGCTCCCGTCCGGCGGCCTTCCCGCCGACCGTGAGCCGAAACGAGCCGGCGGCCTTCTCGGCGAGGCCGTCGGCGACGAGGCAGTCCAGCGCAGCCGCCATCTCCGCGGCGGTCGATGAGAGCGCCGTCGCCAGGCTCTCGGGCAGTGCGTAGCCCTTCACGATCAGCGCGCGCAGGACATCATCTGCGGTTGCCGGCGCCGCGCCGCCGGATGACGCCGGCGGTCCGGCCGTGGCAGCCGCGCCCGGGGCAGCCGCGCCCGGGGCGGCACCGGCGGGCGCATCGGCGTCCCCGATCGGGATCCCGAGCTCGGCCGCCCACGCCAGCAGCGTCGCCACCTCGGGGACGACCACCCGTGCTCCGGCGATCGCCCCGGCGAAGATCTCGCCGGTAGCCCCGTCGATCGAGATCGTGTCGCCCGCGCGGAACGTTCGCCCGCCGATCGTGACGCCGTCGCCCGAGACGTGGACCGCGGCTGCACCCACCACCGCGGGGATTCCCCAGCCGCGCGCAACGACCGCGGCGTGGCTCGCAAGGCCGCCGCAGGAGGTGAGGATCCCGGCCGACCGGGCCATCCCATGGACGTCGTCCGGGGACGTCTCGGCACGGACGAGGATCGCCCGCCGGCCGGCCTCGGCGACGGCGATCGCGGCATCGGGCGTGGTCGCGATCTCGCCGCAGGCGATTCCCGGCGACGCCGGCAGGCCCGTCGCGAGGACGGGTTCGTTGCCGGCCCGCGCGGTCGCGATCATCGGTGGGCTCGCAAGGAGACCGGCGACCCTGCGCACGGCCTCCACCCGCTCCAGGGGGAAGTCCGCGTCGCGGGCCATGTCGACCGCGATCCGGAGCGCGGCCTGCGGGCTTCGCTTGCCGACACGGCACTGCAGCATCCAGAGCCTGCCGTGCTCGATCGTGAACTCGATATCACACAGGTCCCGGTGGTGGCGCTCGAGACGGAGCGCGTACTCGTGGAGCTCGCGCCCGACAGCGGGCATGCGCTCGTCGAGGATGGCGATCGGCTCGGTCCGGTGCGTCCCGGCCACGACGTCCTCGCCCTGGGCGTTGAACAGGACGTCGCCGTAGAGGGCGGGTTCGCCGGTGGCCGGGTTCCGCGTGAACAGGACGCCCGTCCCGGAGTCGACGCTGCGGTTGCCGAAGACCATCGCCTGCACGGTCACCGCCGTGCCCAGGTCGTCGGCGATCCCCTCCCGCTCGCGGTACGTGCGGGCCCGGTCGCTGTTCCAGGAGCGGAAGACGGCCTCGATCGCTGCCCGCAGCTGGGCCCACGGATCCTCGGGCACGTCGTCGACGCCCACGATGTCGCGGAACGTCGCCTCGAACCTCGCGCGGCAGTTCGCCGCGAATGCCTCGCTGCCCGACGCGGCCGCGAGCCCGCCGGTCGTCCCGCCGTTCAGCCCCAGGTTGAGGATCGTGTCCATCATGCCCGGCATCGAGACCGGCGCGCCGGACCGGACGCTGACCAGGAGCGGATCCTCCGGGCCGCCGAAGCGCCGGCCGACGAGCCGCTCGATCCGCGCCATGTGCTCGCGAAGATCGGCGTCCAGCCCGTCCGGCCAGCCGTTCGCCAGGTACTCGTTGCAGGCCGTCGTCGTGATCGTGAAGGCCGGTGGAACCGGCAGGCCGAGGTCGACCGCCATCACCGCGAGGCTCGCGGCCTTGCCGCCCACGAGTCGCTTGACCTCGTCGAACGGCAGGTCGTGGCGGTGGTCGAAGTCGAAGACGTAGGTCACGGGGCTCTCCTGGGGCGCCGAGCCGACCGGCCGCTCCGCGCGGCACGGGCGCAGGTCACGGCGCGACGATGATCTTGATCGCGCCGCTCGTCGGGTCGTTGAAGGTGGCGATCGCCTGCGCATAGTCGGCGAGCGCGAAGCGATGGGTCATGACCTCGCGAACCCGCATCCGGCCCTGCTCGACGAGCGGCATCACGCGCCGCATCTCGCCCGCGGAGGCACGGGACCCGACCAGCTCCAGCTCATCGAGGACCAGCCGCTGCATGGCGATCTCGACGCCCTCGGTCGGGATCCCGACGGCGGCACACCGGCCGCCGCGCCGAAGCATGCCGAGCGCCCACTGCACGGCGACGGGAACACCGGCGCACTCGAGGACGACGTCGACGCCGAGGCCCCCGGTCATCTCGCGCACTATGGGGACCGGATCGCCGGCGGACGTGTCCACGGTCTCGAAGCCCATCGCCGCCGCCTTCAGAAGGCGACCTCCGCGGCCGACGAGGATGACGCGACCGGCTCCCCGGATGCGTGCCGCGTCCCCGCCGAGCAGCCCGATGGCGCCGGCGCCCGTGATCGCGACCGTGTCGCCGGGAGCGATATTGCCGCGATTCGCGACGTGGAGGGCGATGGAGGCCGGGTCGATGACGGCGCCCTCGTCGAACGAGATCGCGTCGGGGAGCGGGAAGATCGTCTTGACGCCCTGCACGACGTACGTCGCGTCGGCGCCCTGGACGCTGTGGCCGTACTGCTTGTGGAGTCCCGGCCGCCCATAGTTCTCGCACAGGTTGTAGCGGCCCTCGACGCACTTCTGGCAGACGCCGCACGCGTCGTGCGAGGTGCCCGCGACGCGGTCGCCGACCGCCCATCCGAACAGCTCCGCGCCGGGCCCGAGCGCGGCGATCTCGCCGGCCCACTCGTGGCCCGGGATGAACGGGAACGCGGGGGGCCAGAAGCCCGGGTAGTCGCCGCGCAGGATGTGCGCATCGGTCCCGCAGATGGAGACGGCGCGCACGCGGGCCAGAACCTCGTTCGGGCCGGCCGTCGGGACGGGAACTTCCTGGATCTCGAGCCGGTTCGGCTCGAGAACGACGAGCGCCTCCATGGTCGCGGGCACGCTGACGAGCTCCTTCAGAGGACGGCGACGGGATCGACCATCGACCCGGTGGCGCCGCGGATCTTGACGGGGAGGGCGACGAAGAGGAACTCGTAGGCGCGCACGCGCGCCAGCTCCTCGAGGTCGAGGCTCTCCATGAGGTAGATGGCGTTCTGGATGAGCAGCAGCGTGTGGACCGGCTGGGGGTTGCCGGTAGGTCCCGGGTCGGGAGTCGGCTGGACCTCGTAGGTCTCCGTGTCGCTGCCGGTCGCGACGACGCCGCGCTCCAGCAGCCAGCGGGCCGCCGAGAGATCCGGCCCGGCGGTCTTGTGGGCGGCCATCCGCTCGACGTCGGGCCAGAGGCCCATGTAGCCGGTCCGGACCAGGACGACGTCCCACGGCCCCACGGACACGCCCTGCGCGAGGCAGACCGCTTCCATCTCGTCGGCATTGATCGGCGAGCCCTCGGGGAGGCAGTCGACCCCGCGGTGCCCGGCAACGTCCAGCAGGACGCCCCGGGTGAAGAACGGGGGCATCTGCGACGCGTCGAGGTGCGTCGGGCCGAAATCCGTCAGGTGCTCGTCCGCGTTCCCGCCGCCGTACCAGTGCATGTCGTCGCCCACGGTCATGTGAGCGAGCGCGTCCATGTGCGCGCCGGAGTGCGAGGTCGCCATCACGTACTCGGCCATGTAGCCGAGGCCCGCGTCGTTGACCGGCCCCCACGGTTTCGCGCCGGTCACGCGAATCCCGCGCGGGGTCCGGTAGTTGAGCACCTGGAACGGCGGGTGCCCGGGGAAGAGGGGCATGCCGGGGTAGCGCACCGCCGCGAGCGAGACCATTCGGCCGTCGCGGACGAGGCTCGCGGCCTTCACGACCTGTGCGGGCGGCAGCTCGCCGATCGGTCCGATCCCGGACGGCCTGGCCATTCCCGCGCCCTCCTCGTGGCTCATGGCGTCGGCCGATCGCGGAGGGCGCGCCAGACCCGTTCCGGCGTCAGCGGCAGGTCCCGGATCGCGACCCCGGTGGCATCCCGGACGGCCGCCCCGACGGCGGACGCCACGCACAGCAGCGCGCCCTCGCTCATCCCCTTCGAGCCGTACGGCCCGGGGCCGTCCTCGTTCTCGACGATGGCGCTGCGCAGCTCGAGCGGCAGGTCCATGCTGGTCGGGATCCGGTAGTCGATCGCGCCCAGATTGCGGATTCGGCCCGTCTCGTCGAAGACGTACTGCTCCATGAGCGTATGGCCCAGGCCCTGGATGGCGGCACCCTCGTCCTGCATCGCCACCTGGAGCGGGTTGAGAGCCTTCCCCACGTCGGAGACCGTCACGTGCTTCGCGATGACGATGTCGCCCGTCTCCTCGTCCACCGCCGCCTCGACGGCCGTGCAGTTGAACTCGAAGAACGCCGCGCTGCCGCTGAGCGGGTGATCGGGCTCGGCATCCTTGCGGACCTCGCCGTTGCCGGTCAGCTCGCCACCGAGAGGGCCGAGGCCCGGCTCGAGCACCTCGAGCACGGAGAGCTCGCGGCCGGGGAGTTGGACGACTCCGCTGTCCACGCTCACCTGCGACGCGTCGAGGCCGTGAAGACGGGCGGCCATCGCGCGCAGCTGCGCCTGGATCGAGCGGCACGCCTGCAGCACCGAGTTGCCCATCAGGACCGTGGAGCGGCTCGCCGATGTCTGCTGGTCGTACGGGACGATCGCCGTGTCGCCCATGACGACCGTGACCCAGTCGAGCGGCGCGCCGAGCTCCTGGGCCGCGATCTGCGCGAAGACCGTCCGGGCGCCCTGGCCCATGTCCGACGTGCCGGCGAAGACGATCACGCTCCCGTCGCCGAGGAGCCGGACGGTCGAATACGAGAGGCCCGTGGTGGGGCCGGACTTGATCCCGATGGCGATCCCCCGCCCGTGCCCGGGCGGCAGCGGCGCATCCCAGCCGATGAGCTCCGCCGCCCGTCGGACGGTCTGCTCCCAGTCGCCGTCGGCCGGCGTGTCGAACGGGATGAACGCGTCGCCCTTTCTCGCGAGATTGCGCAGGCGGATCGCGAGGCGATCCATCCCGATCGCGCGCGCCGCATCGTCGAGGTTCGACTCCACTGCCCAGTTGACCTGCGGGTTGCCGAAGCCGCGGAAGGCGGTGGACGGCACCGTGTGGGACAGCACGCTGCGGGCCATGATCCGAACGGCCGGAACGTTGTACGGGCCGGCGGCCGGGTAGCTGCCCTTGCCGACGACGCGGTCCGCGATGTCCGCGTAGGCGCCGATGAGGTAGTCGGCCTCGATGTCCTCGAAGACCAGCCCGCCGTCGCGGTTGACCCCGGTCCGGACGCGGACCTCGCACGACGCCCGGCGCACCGCCTGGAACGTCTGCTCGAGGGTCAGGACGAGACGCACGGGGCGCCCGGCCCGCAGGGCCGCGAACGCGACGAGCGGCTCGAGCTTGGCGTGCTGCTTGCCGCCAAACCCACCCCCGGGATCCGGCGCGAGGACGCGCACCTTCGAAAGGGGGAGCCCGAGGATGTTCGCGATCACCTTCTGGAGCCAGTTGGGGTGCTGGATCGTGCTCCAGACGGCGATCCCGTCGCCGTCGGGCGCGGCCATGAATGTGTGCGGCTCGATCGCGAAATGGGTGACCATCGGGAAGGTGTACGTGTTCTCGACGACAACGTCTGCCGTCGCGGCGTCCACGTCGCCCCAGCCGATGGGGTGCTCGCGGAGGACGTTCGTGGATGCGAGCCGGTCGTTGCGGCGAAGCGCCGGGTCCTGGACCAGCGGGGCGGCCGGGTCGAGCGCCGCCGCCAGCGTGAAGACCGCGGGCAGCTCCTCGTACTCGACCCGGACGAGACCCGCGGCCTCCTCCGCCGCATCCTTCGAGTCGGCGGCGACGATCGCGACCGGCTCGCCGTGGTACTTCGTCTCGCCGACCGCGATGACCGGGCGATCCGCAAACTGCGGACCGAAGCGCGGCACCGGCTGCGGCAGGTCGGCTGCAGTCATGACGAGGCGCACGCCCGGGACCAGCTCGGCGGCCATCGTATCGATCGAGATGATCCGGGCCCGCGCGCAGTCGAGCGTGACGAGCCTGGCCTCGAGGACGTCCGCAAGCCGGATGTCCGCCGCGTACTGCTGGCTGCCGGTCACCCGGCCGACTCCGCCGACGCGGTTGGGAGAGTCGCCGATCCGATGCGTGCTCATCGCACGTCCGCCTCGGCGGTCGCGAGGACCGCGTCGGTGATCTGCCCGTAGCAGCCGCAGCGGCACAGGTTGCCCGCCAGGCCCTCCTGGATCTCCGCCACGGATGGGTGCGGGTTGCCCGCGAGGAGCGCCTGGGCGGCGACGAGCTGACCGGGGATGCAGAAGCCACACTGCACGGCTCCCCTGTCGAGGAATGCCTGCTGGAGCGGGCTCAGAACGCCGTCCGCCGCGAGGCCCTCGACGGTCGTGATCGCCGCGCCATCGGCCTCGACGGCGAGCACCAGGCAGGAGTCGACCGTGCGCCCGTCGACGATCACCGTGCACGCCCCGCACTCGCCGACCAGGCAGCACTCCTTCGCGCCGGTCAGTCCCAGGTCGTCGCGCAGCATGTCGAGCAGCGTGTGGTGGGGGGCCACCTCGAGCGCCCGTAACCGCCCGTTGACCGTCATCTCGATCGCGATCGGCTCGACCCGGGTGCTCATGCGAGGGCCAGCCGTTCGATCGCGGTCCGCAGCGCCCGCGTCCCCAGGACGCGGAGCATTGCCAGGCGGTATTCGGGGCTCGCCCGCAGGGAGCGCGGGGACGGGCTGGCGTCGGCGAACATCCGCTCGAAGATGGGAGCCCTGGCCTCGTCCGGGGCGGCCGGGTCGGCGAGCACGCCGCTCTCATCGACGAAAAGCACGGGCCGCGGCCCAACGCTGCCGTACGCAAGCCGCGTGACGCCGGACCCGTCCACGCCGCAGCAGAGTGTCACCGAGGCGAGGTCGTGCCCGCGCCGGCGGGTCCGCCGGACGTGGACCGCGCCCATCGGGCCGGCCGGAAGCCTCAGCTCGATCGCCGTGACGAGCTCACCGCGGGCGAGCGTCGTGACGCCGGACCGCACGAAGAACGCGTCGATCGGGATGCGTCGGGTCCCGCCCTGCCCCTGGGCGACCACCCGGGCGCCGTACACGAGGAGCGCGGGGGCCGTGTCGGCGGCGGGCGAGGCGTTGCACACGTTGCCAGCAAGCGTGGCCCGGTTCCTGATCTGGACGGATCCGACCACCGCCGCCCCCTCCGCCAAAGCCGGGAACCAGCGGCGCACGCGCTCGTCGGCAGCGATGTCGGTCATGACCGTTCCGGCGCTGATCACGAGGACGCCGGCCTCCTCCCGGATCGAGGGACGCAGCTCGGGGATCCGCTTGATGTCGACCACGATGCCCGGCCGGGCCGTGCCATCGCGCAGCCGGATGACGAGATCGGTGCCCCCGGCAAGGACGCGGGCATCCGGCCCGTGTGTCGCGAGGATGGCCTCCGCCTCGGCCAGCGCCTCCGGCCGTGCGTAGGAGAACGTGTGCATGATCCCGGCGCCTCTGCCTACAGGATTTCGTCGACTTCGTCCAGGAGCACCTGCGGGGTGGCTGCCCGGATGAAGTAGAAGGGACGCTCACAGAAGCGGCTCACGAAATCCGCCCGCTTCGCGCGGAGGGCGTCGTTGTCCACCATCGGCATCACGTGGCCGGGGGCCAGCAGCTCGTTGGTGAGGAAGTAGTTCTGCAGGGAGTGCAGGAACTGGAACTCGCGCTCGAACGGGATGAGCTCGTTGGTGGCCGGGTCGAAGTTGCCATCGATCGCCGGGACGATCACGAGGTCGATGTTCGGCGTGCCCTCGTACATGCCCCAGGACGGCATGGCTCCCCAGAACTTCTCCACGCCCTTGTTCGGCGCGGCCTTGTCGGACCGCTCCGTCCCTTCGGTGCGCTTCACGAGGAACGTGTCCACGGAGCCGGCTGCGGCTCTGCCGTCCTCGTCGATGATCGTGGTCTCGGACGCGACCTGGAGCGCGCCACGAGCTCCGGCCTCGATGAGTCCCATGCTCTTGCCGTGGTTGGACTCGCCGCCGAGGAAGAGCAGCGTCCTGCCGCGGTAGTGCACGGCGGCGCTGTGGGAGGGGTGCAGCCCGACTGCCTCCATCCGGAGCGCGAGCATGGCGACCACGACCTTCTGGATGGGCCCCGCCGGCCACGGGCCCGTGAAGTGCATCACCCGGCCGTCGTACCGGATCGCCTTCTCGCCGTCCTGCTGCCAGATGATGTCGGGCCCGGGCAGGGTCGCCTCCGGCGAGATGCGGACGTCGGCCAGCCGGTAGTTGAGGAAGGTGAGGTCGTCGAGGACGTGCTCGCGCGGCTCGCCGCCGTACACGTCCACCCGCAGGCGGGCGGCGCCGGCCGACATCTCCTCCGACAGTCGCAGCTGGTCGCTCATCTCGTCCTTTCGTGGGTCGTTGCGGGGATCGGCTGCCCAGCACGCGTTCCCAGCCGGGGATCGTCGCTCGTCGGGGGGCTGCTGGTCGCCGCCGAGCCGTCTCGCGCCGCCGAGCCATCGGTCGACCACAGGCGGGCCAGCATCGCGGCGGTCTCGGCGAAATGCTCGTGGATGACCGCGTCTACCGCGATCGGATCCCGGAGGCGAAGTGCGGCGAGGACCGGGGTGTGCAGCTCCGCGATGCGACGCCGGTCGACCCCCGGGACGACCATCGTGATGTAGGTGCGGGAGAAGGGCTCGAGCGTCCTCCAGACCCGCTCCAGGGTGGCGTTCCCGGCGAGCTCGACGATCCGGCCGTGGAAGGCGGCGTCGGCAGTGGCCTCCGCGTGGAGGTCCCCGTCATCGGCCGCCCGTCGCATCTCGTCGACATACCCGGCAAGGACGCACAGGTCCTCGTCGGTCAGATGGTCGATCGCCAGGCGCGCGCCGAGCGACTCGAGCTCGGCCCGGATGGTGAAGCCTTCGAGGAGCTCGTCCGCCGACGGGCGGCGGACGCGGGCTCCCCGGAAGGCGGTGGATTCCACGACCCCGAGCGCCTCGAGGTCGCGCAACGCCTCCCGGACGGGCGCCTGGCTCGTTCCGAGCTCCCGGGCCACCCGGGTCTCGACGATCCGGGCGCCCGGCGGGTAGCGACCGTCAAGGATCGCCCGGAGCAGACGATCCTTGACCTGATCGCTCAGGACGCTGCGCGAGATCGCGGCGCCGTGGGACATGTGGCCGGGTCAGGACCCAACGCCGACGAGCGTGCGGGCTGGCGCCGTGCTCAGGATCTCGACGAGGCCCGTGGTGCCGTTGATGCGGACTCGGTCGCCGTTCTTGATCTGCTCGGTGGCCACGGACGTCCCGACGACCGCCGGGATGCCGAACTCGCGGGAGAGGACGGCCGGGTGGGAGACGGTCCCGCCCGCGTCGGTCACGAGACCGACGATCTTGGTGAAGAGGACGACCCAGGCCGGGTTCGTCATCTGGCAGACGAGGATGTCGCCCGCGCGGACGTCGTCGAACTGGTCCTCGTGCAGGACGACCCGAGCAATTCCTTCGACGACGCCCGGAGAGCCGCCGATCCCGTTGATCTGACCGGCGACGGTGGACTCCTTGCGATAGAACTTGTCCGGGAAGCCCCAGAGGTTCAGGTACGGGAACGCCAGCTGTGTCGCCGTGACGGTCCCGACCCATTCCTTCGGCCGGAACGTGTAGGCCTTCTCGCGGGCGGCCTTTGCCGTCGCCACGATCGCCCGGCCATCCATGCCGGCCGGGTTGCCCATGAAGACGCGCAGCTCGTTGTACCGGAAGTAGACGACGTCGTCGGGTGCGTCGAGTGCGCCCGTCGCGACGAGCTTGCGGCCGATCGCGAGGAGGACCTGGCGGACGTGGGCGTTGGCGCCCTGGTCGATGTAGAAGTGGTGGTCCGGCGTGAGCGGGGCCATCCGCAGGTTGATCTCGTTGGCCGCCCGCATCTCCTCGAGCGCCTCGCCCTCGAGGCCTTTGAGGATCTCGGTCGCCGCGGCCTTGATGTCGGCGGCGAGGACGGCGATCGTCTTCGGGTAGTCGTAGTTGGTCTCGATGTAGCCGCGGACGAGCTCGATGACCGGCTCCATGACTTCGACCACGTTCGGGAAGATGAACTCGTGGCTCCAGACGGCGTGCCAGCCGTACTCCTTCTGGTAGGGTGCGACGCGCTCCTCGATGAAGCGCCGTCCGCGCTCGCTCGCCTTGAGCGCAACGATGATCTCGCCGGCCGTATCGGCCTTGAAGATGGCGGCGAGATCCGGGTCGGACTTCGCCTCCTCCTTCATCTTCCAGAGTGCTTCGATCGAATCCCAGTTGCGGTCCTTCGCGGAGTTCTGGAGGCGCCCCAGGAGCTGCTCGTTGATTGCGCCGTGCGTCTTCTCCATGACTGCCCGCAGGTTGAGCGTCGCGGACAGTTGGGCGAAGTTGAGCATCCAGTGGATCTTCCAGTGGCGATCGTGGACGTCGATCGCGTCCTCGAAGAGGCAGGCAAGCTGCATGAGGTTCAGCTCATCCTGCTTGTCGAGCATCCCCTCGAGGTACGCGAAGTTGCGGTCCATCTCGGGGACCAGGCGGTCGCGCCACCAGTCCACGAACTCGAGGCCGTAGGTCGGCAGGACGGCGCCGAGGTACGTCCCGATCTTCGCCGCGTAGTCGGGATCCTCCGGCACGACCGGGCTGGTCGAGTAGTTGTACTCCTGCGTGTCGACCTTCAGGCCGGCCTCGGCCGGGATTGCCGCCGTGTACAGGTAGCCGTTGACGTTCTTGTAGATCCAGTCCGTCGCGAACGGCGTGCCGAATCGGCGGAACATGTGGTCACACGACAGCCACCAGCCGCCGATGTCCTCGTACATCGGGCTCAGCGGGTGCGGGCAATGCAGGTCGTCGTAGACCCAGAAGAGCAGCTTCTCGGTGTCCGACGTCCACGTCACCGGGAACTTCTCGTCCCCGAGGAACTGGCCCAGGACTTCTTCCTTGAGTGCCACTGTGTTCGACTCCTCCTGCGGGGTCTGTCGCCGCCCCGGGCGACCTCGTCAGCCGGCGACCGCCATCGGTCGGGTGATCCGCTTGAAGCGCTTCATGTTCTCCGTGATCGCCACCTCCGTCGGAAGCCGCTCCATGCTCGACGCGCCGAAGAAGCCGGCGACGCCCGTCGTGTGGTCGATGACGTACTGCGCATCGTCGGGCTCCGCGATCGGGCCGCCGTGGCAGAGCACGATGATGTCGGGCTTGATCGCGACGGCCGCGTTGCGGATCTCCTGGACCCGGACCGCCGCGGCCTCGAGGGTCAGGGCCGTGGTGGCGCCGATCTGCCCTTTGGTGGTCAGGCCCATGTGGGCGACGACGACGTCGGCGCCGGCCTCGGCCATGGCCCGGGCCTGGTCCGTGTCGAAGACGTAGGGCGTGCAGAGGAGACCGGCCTCGTGGGCCGCCCGGATCATCTCCACCTCGAGCCCGAAGCCCATCCCGGTCTCCTCGAGGTTCTGGCGGAACTGGCCGTCGCACAGCCCGACCGTCGGGAAGTTCTGGACCCCGGAGAAGCCGATCCGCTTGATCTCCTCGAGGAAGACCGGCATCAGGCGGAACGGATCCGTTCCGCAGACCCCGGCCAGGACCGGCGTCTCGCGCACGATCGGGAGCACTTCGCCGGCCATCTCCACGACGATCGCGTTCGCGTCGCCATAGGGCATGCAGCCTGCGAGCGAGCCACGACCGGCCATCCGGTAGCGGCCCGAGTTGTAGATGATGATCAGGTCGGCTCCGCCGGCCTCGGCGCACTTCGCCGAGAGGCCCGTCCCGGCGCCCGCGCCCATGATCACGCCACCCTCGGCGATCGTTCGGCGCAGCCGCGCCAGCGCTACCTGCCCGTTCATGCGCGTCCTCCTGTGGTGACCAGCTTCGGTGCGGACCAGGCCTGGTAGAGCGCATCCATGCGCTCGGCCATCGCGCGCGAGAATGCCGGGTCGTTGATCGAGGCGGCCATCTCGACCACCTCGACGTCGGGCCGGAGACCGGCCTTCAGCTCGCGGATCAGCGCTGCGTCGGCCGCGGCATCGAAGAACGGGGCGCCCGGCACATCGATCATCGAGACCCCGCCGAGCGGGATGAACACGGTCAGCGGACCGGTCGCGGCATTGAGCTTCCGGGCGATCGTCCGGCCGAGCTCGGCGCACTCCTCCTCGGTCGTGCGCATCAGCGTCACCGTCGCGTTGTGGACATACAGATTGCGGTCCGCGAACTTCGCGGGAACCGTCTCCTTCGGCCCGAAGTTGACCATGTCGAGGGCACCCAGCGAGACCACCTGCGGGATGCCGAGGGAGCCGGCCATCTCCAGTCGGTCGGGGCCGGCGGACAGGACGCCGCCCACGAGCTCGTCCGCGAGCTCGGTCGTCGTGATGTCCAGCGAGCCGGTGATGAAGCCCGCCTTCATGAGGGCCTCCATCGAACGGCCGCCGGAGCCGGTGGCATGGAAGACCAGGACCTCGTATCCGCGCTCCTCGAGAAGCTCGCGGGCGGCGGTCACGCAGGGTGTTGTCACCCCGAACATCGTCGCGCCGATCAGGGGCTTCGCCGCGATCCCTGACGTGAACGACGCGGACGCGAGGGCCATGCCGGCGATCCCGGCGGCCGCGTTGGACAGGATCTTCTCCGAGATGCCGTTGATCCCGGCGATGTCCACCACCGAGTACATCATCGCGATGTCCGCGGTCCCGACATACGGCCGCGTGTCACCCGACGCCATGGTGGAGACGAGCAGCTTCGGCACCCCGACCGGAAGTGCCTGCATGGCCGCGGAGATGAGCGACGAGCCACCCGAGCCGCCGAGGCCCAGGATGCCGTCGAGGCGACCCTGCGCGTGGAGCCGGCGGACGATCTCGGTCGCGCCGCGCGTCATGGCCGCCATTGCCGGCCCGCGGTCCCGCGCGGCCGCAAGTGCCGCCCGGTCCTCGCCGGCCGCGGCGGCAACCTCGGTCGGCCCGATGTCGCCGGGTGACGGGTCGCTGAGGACTCCGGCGTCGACGAGGATCACCTCGCAGCCGGCTTCGAGCACCCGATCGCGAAGGAACGAGTATTCGGGTCCTTTCGTGTCGAGCGTGCCGAGCAACACCACACTGGCCATGCGACACCTCCTGCGACTGGAAGGATGAGAGTGGAGCGCGTCGGCCATCACGATGACCCCGACAGGACGCCACTGGGGAGCGACCTCGATTGTCGATAATCGATTGTTGAGGATATCACGCCCCGGGACCCCGTCAAGGCTGATCGGGCGGCGTAGACTCCGCGGAGCGGGCGCCAGTCGGGTGCCGCCCGATCGGATCGAGTCTCGAGGAGCACCAGTGGCCGACGCCGGAGCGCACGACGACCGCGCCATCTCGCGGACCGTCCTGGCCGACCAGGTGAAGGATCGACTGCTCGAGGCGATCATCGCGGGACGCTACCCCCCGAACTCGCGGATCGTGGAGACGCGGGTCGCGCGTGAGCTCGGGACGAGCCAGGCGCCGGTCCGCGAGGCGCTACGCGGCCTGGAGGCGCTCGGGCTCGTCGAGATCTCGCCGTTCCGCGGCGCTCGCGTCCGGCACCCGTCGACCAACGAGCTCGTCGAGGCGTACGTCGTCCGGTCCGAGCTGGAGTCGCTGGGAGCGCGCCTCGCGGTCCCCCAGCTGACCGAGGCCGACCTCGCGGAGCTGGTCGAGCTCGGCGACGAGATGCAACGGGCTGCCGGCGCGGGCGACCGGCACGCGCTCGCGATCGCCGACGCCGGCTTCCATGCGCGGCTCGTCCAGGCGGCCCACAACGCGACGCTGGAGCGCGTGTGGCGCGCGCTCGAGCCGTTGTCGCGGACCTACATCACCCTGGTGGTTCCCGGCTCCGACGTCCAGTGGACGGCCGACCTGCACCTGCCGATCCTCGATGCGCTTCGGCGGCGCGATGTCGATCTCGTGGTCCAGGCGCTGCGGCAGCATTTCACGGTCGTCGGCGCCCGACTCCGGGAGGAGTGGCCCGAGGATGTGCCGGGCGTGGGCGAGTCGCCTCGGCCGACCGGCGAGCCGGCCCTCCGCACGGCCTGACGCTCGTCAATCAGCCGCGCGCGCCGACCAGGTTCCCGACGGGCGGCGATCAGCCGCGCGCGCCGACCAGCGTCCTGACCTGCTCCGCCACCCGGGTCGCCGAGAGGCCGTAGATGTCGAGCAGGTCGTCGTTCGTGCCCGATTCGACGTAGACATCCTGGAGCCCGATGCGCTGGACCCGCGTGGGGCGATGCTCGGAGAGCACCTCCGCCACGGCGCCACCCAGCCCGCCGATCACGGAGTGCTCCTCCACCGTGATGACGCGCCCGGTCCGCTCGGCCGCGGCAACGATCGCGGCGACGTCGATCGGCTTGAGGGTCGGGACGTGGAGCACGTGGGCGTCGATCCCGTCGGCGGCCAGCAGGTCGGCGGCGTCCACCACGCGCGGCGTCTGGGATCCGGTGCTGATGAGCGTGACGCCGCTCCCCTCGCGGACCACGACGGCCTTCCCGAGCTCGAACCGGTACGAGTCATCGAAGAGCCGCTGCGTCGCGTCGCGCACGAGGCGGACGTAGCACGGCCCCTGGTACGCTGCGGCCCAGCGGAGCGCAGCGGCGGCCTCCACGTCGTCGGCCGGAGAGACCGTGACCATGCCCGGCATCGCTCGCATGATCGACATGTCGTCCACGATGATGTGGCTCATCCCCGTCTGGCCGGTGAACAGGCCCGCGTATCCCGGCGTGATCTTCACGTTGAGGCCGGTCTGGGCGATCAGCACGCGGATCTGGTCGAGCGGCCGGACGACCGCGAACGAGACGAACGTGCTGATGAAGGGGACCAGGCCCATGGTGGCCATCCCGGCGGCGACGCCGAGCATGTTCTGCTCGGCGATCCCCATCTGGAGATAGCGATCCGGGTGGGCCTTCTCGAAGATGTCGGCCCGGGTCGAGCTCCCGACGTCGCCGTCGAGCATGACGATCCGCGGGTCGTCGTTCGCGAGGTCGGCGACGGTCTCGCCGAAGATCTCGCGCATCGGCCGTCCCATCGGCAGCGTCATCGTGCGTCTCCGTCGGTCGCGGCGACCGGCTCGCCGAGGTCGGCCATCGCCGTCGCGAGCTCGTCGGGCGTGATCGCCCGGGTATGCCAGAAGTAATGACCCTCCATGAACGAGACGCCCTTACCCTTGATGGTGTGGGCGATCACGACCGTCGGTCGCCCGTCACCCTGGGCCGCCTCCTCGAGGGCCTGCAGGATTGCCTCCATCGCGTGGCCGTCCACCTCGAGGACGCGCCAGCCGAAGGCCGACCACTTCGCCACGAGCTCGCCCGGGACCTCGGGCGGCATGCGACCGTCGGGCCCGTCGCCCGGCCAGCCGTACTGCTGGAGCCGGTTGTGGTCGACGATCGCGACGAGGCTGTCGAGGCCGTAGCGGGCGGCCGTCATGGCTGCCTCCCAGACCTCGCCCTCCTGGCACTCGCCGTCGCCGAGCATCACGTACGTGCGGACGTCGAGCCCCGTCAGCCGCGCCCCGAGCGCCATCCCGACGCCCGCCGAAATCCCCATGCCGAGCGAGCCGCTCGACATGTCCAGGCCGGGCAGGCGGGTCATGTCCGGGTGGCCCTGGAGCCGCGAGTTGGCCGCGTCGAACGTCGCGAGCTCCTCGACGGGGAAATACCCGCGAAGGGCCAGCGCCGCGTAGAGGCCGACCGACGAGTGACCCTTGGAGAGGATGAAGCGGTCGCGGTCCCGCCAGGCCGGCTCGTCGGGGCGGATGCGCAGGACGTGGAAGTAGAGCGCGGCCAGCAGGTCGGCGGCCGAGAGCGGGCCGCCGAGGTGGCCCGCCCGGGCATGGTTCACGGTCCGCACGATGGCAATCCGGATCTGCCGCGCAACCTCGTCGAGTCGGGCGATCTCGGCCGCGTCGACCGCGGCGAGGGGCGCGGCCGCGCTCACGAGCCGGCCTTCTTCTCGTACGAGCCGGAGACCACGGGCGGGGTGAAGAAGCAGACCAGCTCGAGATCGTCGGGCCCGTCGGCCTCGGTGGCGTGGAAGGTGCCCGGGGAGACCAGCACGACGACGCCTGGCTCCACCTCGGCGGTCTCGTCCGGGGTCACGATCCGGCCACGCCCGGCGGCGCAGTAGATCGTCTCCTCCTCGCCGGGGTGCACGTGGCCGGCCGGCTTCGAGCCGGGCGGGTAGACGGAGACGCCCAGCGAGACGTTCAGCGCCGGGCTGTTCCACGGCCCGAAGTAGGAGTGCCAGTCGCGCCCGGGGAGCGGCACGATCTCCGCCTCCGATCGCGCTACCCGCCTGATCATCCCGTCACCTCAGCTGGATCGCCGGTGCCCGCCACTCCCGAGTCTTTCATCGATTATCGATTGTAGGAACCAGCGACGCTCCCGTCAACGCCCGCGGCGAGCACACGGGCACGTCCGGAACGCGGGAGCGAACCGGACGGCCCCGAGGCGACTTCCGGGATGGATCGGGTTACGAGTTCCCGGGGAAGACCAGGGAGAGGGACCCGCGGCGGCCCGGCTCGGGCCAGCGCTCGGTGACCATCTTCTGCTGGGTGAAGAAGCGGACGCCGTCCTCGCCGCGCATCGCCAGGTCGCCGAAGGCGGATGCCCGCGATCCGCCGAAGCTGAGGTAGCCGGCCGGAACCGGGATCGGGACGTTGACCCCGATCATCGGGACGTCGACCTCGAGCTTGAAGCGCCGGGCTGCCCCGCCGTCGGTCGTGAAGATGGCGGTCCCGTTCGCATACGCGTGGTCGTTGATCAGGCGGAGCGCCTCGTCGAAGGTGGCCGCCCGGACGATGCCGAGGACGGGGCCGAAGATCTCCTCGCGGTAGATGTCCATGGCCGGGGTGACGTGGTCGAAGAGCGTGGCGCCGAGGAAGTACCCGTCGGGATTGGCCGGATGATGGAACGGGCGGCCGTCCACCACGAGCTCGGCACCCTCGGCCTCGCCGCGGTCGATCCAGCGCAGGACCGACTCGCGGTGCTCGGCGGAGTAGATGGGGCCCATGTCCATCCCGGGCTCCATGCCCGGGCCGACCCGCAGGTTCGCGATCCGCTCGAGCATCAGCGGGCGCAGGCGCTCGGCGGTGTCGCCGACCGCGATCACCAGCGTCTGGGCCATGCAGCGCTCGCCGGCGGAGCCGTAGCCCGCGGCGACCGCGGCGTCGGCGGTCAGCTCCATGTCGGCGTCGGGCAGGACGAGCATCGCGTTCTTGGCGCTCGTGTACGCCCCGACCCGCTTGCCGAGACGCGTGCCGGTCTCATACACATAGCGGCCGACGGCGGTCGAGCCGACGAACTGGATCGCCTTGACGTCGGGGTGCTCGACGATCGCGGTCACGGCCTCGCGGCCGCCGTAGACGACGTTGAAGACGCCGTCGGGCAGCCCCGCCTCTTTCCACAGCTCGGCCTGGAGCTGGGTCGCGCCGGGGGTGTGGGACGACGGCTTGAGGATCAGGGTGTTGCCGCACATGAGCGCGATCGGGTAGATCCACAGCGGGACCATCGCCGGGAAGTTGAACGGGGTGATCGCGGCGGTGACGCCGAGCGGCCCGCGGAGTGTGAACGCGTCCACGTTCGTGGCGACGTTCGGGGTGTTCACGCCGGCGAGGTGGACCGGGAGGCCGCAGGCGAACTCGACCGTCTCGATGCCGCGGGTGACCTCCGCGAACGCGTCGGGGAACGTCTTGCCGTGGTCGCGCGTGATGAGCGCGGCCATCTCCTCCCGGTGCTTCCACATCAGCTCGCGGAACGCGAAGAAGACCTGGCTGCGCGCAATCAGCGGCATGTCGCGCCAGGCCGGGAAGGCCGCCTTCGCGGCCGCGACCGCCGTGTCGACCTCCGCGGCGCCGCCACGGGGAACGCGGCCGATCACGCGGCCGGTGGCCGGGTTGTAGACCGGCCCCGTCTGCTCGGGAAGGACCTCGACGGGCCGTCCATCGATCCAGTGGGACAGGATGGGCAACGTCGCTGGCTGCGCGATCTCGGTGGTCATGAAGGTGCCTCCCTGGGTGCGCTCGGTGGATTGATCGTTCAGGCGTGCCGGATGTCCGGGTCCGGGAGGACCAGGTCCCGGATCGCAGCCTGGAGGTCGTGGTAGGACTTGACGAACGCCCGCAACGTCCGGGCGGAGGCTCCGTACGAGGCAAATTCCGCGGGCTTCATCCCGTCGGGTTCGTACGCCCGGGCAAAGTCCGGGATTCGCTCGAGGAGCTCCGCGACGAGGCCGGGGTCGACCGGCACGTCCATCCGCGGCGTGGGCTCGATCCCGCTCGCGTTGAAGCGGACCTGCCAGGCGTGGGGCAGGGTCAGGCTCACGTCGCCCCCCACGAGCTCGGTCCAGTGGAGCCGGTGGCGGTAGGCCGCGGCGAGAAGGCGGCTCCGGTAGCCGCGCTCCCGGAAGAGGCCGTAGGCGCGCTTGAAGGCCGCGATCCCGGCCCAGTTCGGCGCATCGGGGTGGACCGCAAGGCCGTCGCGCTCGATCACGACCTTCATCCAGTCGTCGAGCCGGCCGACCATGATCGTGACGACCGGGGTCATCGATGCCGTCTCGCCGCCAGCCGCCGCGCGCCGGGCGAGGCCGCGTTCGACGGCTTCTGCCGCGGCAAGCGCCTGGGGCACCGTGAAGCTGACCGTGGCGTTGATGCTGACCCCGCGGAAGGTCGCCTCCTCGATCGCGACGATCCCTGCGGCGGTGGCCGGGAACTTGACCTGCATGTTCGGGGCGAGGCCCGCGAAGCGGACCGCCTGCTCGACCATCCGGGCGGCATCGGGATGATTGGCGGGGTTGGTCTGGAGCGAGAGGCGGCCATTCCGCCCACCCGAGCGCACAAAGACCGGGTGCAGGATTGCCGCGCCGCGGACGGCCATCTCCTCGATGATCGCCCAGGTCAGCTCGACCTCGCTCCAGGTCGGGTTCGACTCCGCCAGCTCGCGCACGCGGGGGGTCCAGACGGCGCTCTCCTGCTTCATCACCTCGAGCACGATGCTCGGGTTCGAGGTGGCCCCGGTCGCGCCGCGCTCGACCGCGTAGGTGAGCTCCTCGACCGCGCAGGAGTCGTTCCAGTACTGGGTGGGGGTGGTCTGGGCCATCCGCAGCAGCGGGCTCTCGACCATCGTCAACGTCATGCGTGGGTCCTCGTTGTCCGCCCTCGAAGGGGCGCAATCGTCTGCCGTCCCAGGGCGCGCAAACTCAGGCCCCAAGGATACCCCTGTCGTGGTAATGCCATCAATCATCGATTATTGATGGGATAGTGCCGAACGGCCCTTGTTCGAGATCTGCGCCCCAGCCGAGGCTTTGTCGGCGGCCGGCCGTCCGGCCGCGACCTCATGTGGCCGCCCGGCAGTGCAACCGGGTCCGGCGGGTCTGGAATGGGTTCGGAGGTTGGCGTGGAGACTGAGACCAGGAACACGATCCCGCTCTGGCTGGCGGTGGCGATCACGGTCGTCGTGAGCCTGCCCTTCGGGTTGTGGCTCGGCACGTGGAACGTCCCGCTGTGGGCCGCGTTCATCGTGTGGGCTGAGTACTTCGTCCTCGGCGGCAAGCCCGCGGGGCTCAAGATCATGGTCCCGTCCTACATCCTCGGCGTCATCGGCGCCGTGCTGGTGCTCATCGTCATGGTCGCGTTCGGCAAGACCGCGCTCGGTGACGTCAAGCTGGTGACGGCAGGCGACCTTTCGATCGCCATCGCGTTCCTGGTCGCTTTCTGCGTCCTGATCTACGCCATGAAGTTCATGCCGGTCACGGGTGGCGCGGGCACGCTGCCGTTCTTCAACGGCATCTCGATGGGCCTGGCGACCTTCTTCGTCGGCATCTACTTCACGTACGGCGGACTGAACGTCGACTCCCTCATCGTGCCGATCGTCACCGGCATCCCTGCCATCCTCGCCGGCCTGCTGGGCGCGTTTCTCGGCTGGTTCAACGTCACGATCATGTTCCCGCGCGTCGTCACCAAGACACAGTCCGGGCACATGGCTGCCCACGCCTGACCCAGGAATCGCTCGCCTGCTCCCGACGCGAGCCGACCGGCTGGGTCGCCCGGACGCCCCGGGCCGGTCGGCTCGCTGATTCCCGCGATGTGAAGACCGTCGTCGCCCTGCGCGCCCGGGGCGAATCACAACCCGCGGACCGGGACGGCGCCCGATGCTCGACCCGCGCTACGATCGGCGGGTGATCGACCGCCCCTCCCCTCGGACTCCGCTGCTCCTCGACGTGGACACGGGGATCGACGACAGCCTGGCGCTCCTCTACGCGTGCGCCTCGCCGGACGCGGAGATCGTGGCCGTGACATGCGTCGGCGGGAACGTGGACGCGAGCCAGGTCGCCGAGAACACGCGCGCGGTGCTGGAGCTGGCCGGCCGCAACGACGTCGAGGTGGCGCTGGGGCGCGAGATGCCGCTCGTTCGCGACCTGGTGACGACGCCCGAGACGCATGGGCCGCGCGGGCTCGGCTACGCAGTCCTCCCTCCTGCCAGCCGTCCCCTGTCGGTCCGCTTCGGGCCGGACCTCATCGTCGAGGAGGCGCGGCGCCGCCCGGGCGAGCTCACGCTCGTGACCCTGGGACCCATGACGAACCTCGCCCTCGCTGTCCTCCGCGAGCCGGCCCTGCCGACGCTCCTGCGGCACTGGGTGTTCATGGGCGGAAGCTACCGCTCGCCCGGCAACTCGGCGCCCACCACCGAGTGGAACGTCTCCGTGGACCCGGAAGCCGCGAAGGTGTGCATCGCCGCGTTCGGGCGGCCGGAGGTGGCCGCGGCCCGGCGGGCGGCCGGCCTGCCGGCGCTCCCGCTCGCGCTGGGGCTCGACGTGACGGAGCGCGCGAAGCTCCTGCCGGGGCACCTCGCGGCACTGGCCGCCCGGGCCGGCGCGACCGCTGCAACGAACCGAGTCCTCCGATTCATCGACGATGCGCTGCGCTTCTACATGGAGTTCCATTCCCGCTACGACGGCTTCTACGGCGCGTTCGTCCACGACCCGTTCGCCGTGGCCGCGGCGCTGGAACCGGCCCTGGTCCGGACCGAGGCGCTCTTCGTCGACGTGGAGATCGGCGGGACGCTGACGACCGGCGAAACGGTCACGGACTGGCGGCGTGTCCGGGGCCGGCCCCCGACCCTGGACGTTGCGGTCGAAGGCGACGCTGCCGCGTTCTTCGAGCGGTTCATCGAGCGGGTCGGCGGGCTGGCCAGACTGGTGGGCTGAGGGCAGCACGGCGGTCGCGGCGTGCGTTCCGGCGCGTGGCACGTGAGCGACGCAAAGCGCCCGGCACGGACGCGTGGCGTGAGGGACGTCCGGCGTGGGACACTGCGTCACGTTGTTCGCCCGCGCGACGCGCACGCCCAGGCGACGAGGGCGTGGGAACCGGCTGAGGAGGTCCGAGCACCATGGCATGGCTGTCACGGCAGTTCAGCACGCGGGTGATCGTGTTGATCCCGATCGCCATCGCGATCAACATCGTGCTCGGCTACACCGTCCAGACGATCCTCAAGCTGCCCATCTACCTCGATTCAATCGGGACGATCCTCGTGGGCGTCCTCGCCGGGCCCATTGCCGGGGCGTTGACGGGGATCCTGTCGAACCTGATCTGGCAGTACGCACCGGTGATCGGCGGCGGAACGATCGGTCCGTTCGCGATCACGGCCGGCGTCATCGGGTTCCTCGCGGGCGTCTGGGGCCAGCTGGCGGTCTACAGGTCCAGGCCGGCCTCCGGGACGCAGCTGGTCCTGGCCGCCATTGCGGCGGCGGTGATCGTCGTCGTGGTCGTCATCCCGATCCTCAACAACCCCGCCTACACGGACCCGAACATCGGCGGCTATCCCGACTGGGTCTACACCGCCGCGGTCGTCATCGCGGCGGTCGTCGCGGTCGTCGTGGGCGGCTTCATCTATATCCGGCGCGATCTGGCCGGCCTGTGGGTCGCCGTCGCGGGCGTCGTGACCGGTATCGTCGCCGCGTTCGTGTCGGCACCGATTTCCGCGATCGCGTTCGGGGGCGTGACGGGCGGCGGAACGGACCTGCTGGTCGCGGCCCTGCGGCAGGGCGGTTCGGATGTGTTCCACGCGTCGCTCGGCCAGGGCCTGTTCAGCGATCCGATCGACAAGACCATCACGAGCTTTGTCGTGTTCATCGTGCTAGGTGGGCTCTCGGGGAGGCTCCTTGCCCGGTTCCCGCTTGGCGAGCGCCTCGTCAGGAACCGTGCGGTCTGACGAGCTCGGGGATCCGTCGGTCACCGACCCGGAGCGGGCGGCCCGGAGGCTCCCGGCATACGTCCTGCGCATCCCGACCGGGCCATATCGCGCGCTGAACCCGTACACGAAGTTCGTCATCGCGCTCTCGAGCGCGCTCGTGGCATTCGGCGTTCGCGGCTGGACGGGGCCGCTCGGCGTGCTGGCGGTGACCGCCGTCATCGCGGTCGCGGCCGGGGTCACGCGCTCGCTGCGACGGTTCGTGCTCGGCACGATCCCGATCGTCGCCTCGATCCTGCTCATCAATGCGTTCCTCTACCCGGGAGCGTCCGACGTGATCTTCACGGTCGGACCGTTCGCCGCGACGGGCACGGGCGTGACCGTTGCGCTGCAGGCCACGCTGCGGGTGGTTGCCTTCGCGCTCAGCGTCGCCGTCTTCAGCCTCACCACGGCGACCGACGACTTCCTGGCCGACCTGGAGCACCGCGGAACCGGCCGACGACTCACGTTCGTGATCGGCTCGGCGATCCGGACGATCCCGGCGATGGGGTCGCGCGCGGTCGAGATCGTCGAGGCCCAGCGCGCGCGCGGCCTGGACACGGAAGGGTCGGTCCGGCGGCGGCTTCGGGGGATCGTGCCCCTCGCGGGCCCGATGGTGTTCGGGGCGCTCGCGGAGGTGGAGGAACGGACCGTCGCGCTGGAGGCGCGCGCGTTCTCGGCCCCGGTTCGGCGCACGGTCATGCGGGTGCTGCCCGACAGCGGCACGCAACGAGCCGTTCGCTGGCTCGTCGGGATCGGCTCGATCGCGACCGTCATGGCGTCGATCGCCGGCCGCTTCCCGCTTCCGTGATCGGGCTGCCGTGACGCTTCGCCTGTCGGCGGTGACCTACCGCTACGCCGGGGCGCATCGCGACGCGCTTACCGGCATCGATCTCGAGCTTCCGGCAGGGTCGGTCCTCGGCGTCGTCGGCCCGAACGAGTCGGGCAAGAGCACGCTCTGCCTGGTCGCGTCAGGCCTGGCGCCCGTCGTCGTCGGGGGTCGGATCAGCGGATCCATCACCATCGACGGCCGGGCGACGATCGGGATGCGACCGCACGAGCTGGCTCAACGCTGCGGGATCCTTTTCCAGAATCCGCAGGCTCAGCTCTCGGGAACCGCGTCGACGGTCTTCGAAGAGTTGGCATTCGGCCCGCGCAACCTCGGCCTGCCGCTCGCGACCGTGATCGAGCGGGTCGAGTCGAGTCTCGAAGCGCTCGGGATCGCAGGGCTGGCCGATCGTGACCCGGACCGATTATCCGGCGGCCAGGTGCAGCTCGTGGCGCTCGCCGCCATCCTCGCGCTCGGTCCGGACATCCTCATTCTCGACGAGCCGACGAGCCAGCTCGACCCGCAGGGGACCCGGCTGGTTGGGGAAGCCCTGCGGCGCCTCGCCCGCGAGAACCGGACCGCGATCCTCGTCGTCGAGCACAAGACGGCCCTGCTCGACCAGCTCGCGGATCGCGTGATCGTGATCGACGCGGGCCGGCTCGTCCGCGAGGGGTCGTCTGCCGAGGTGCTGGCGGACCCTGCACTCGTGGAGCTCGGCGTGGAACCGCCACCTCGCGTGCGAGTCCGCTCGGCACTCACCGGCGCGGGCCTACGGCCGCCGGACGAAGCAGACCGGGTTCTCGCGGAGCTCGACCGGTGATCCCGATCGAGATCCAGGGGGTCAGCTTCACGTATCCGGGCGGCGTCCGGGCGCTCAGCGGCGTCGACCTGGGGGTGGCGCCCGGCGAGACGCTCGGGATCGTCGGCCAGAACGGGAGCGGGAAGTCCACGTTGGTCCGTCATCTCAACGGGCTTCTGCGACCAACGCAAGGGCGTATCCTGCTCGATGGCTCCGGAGTCGGGCGACGCCACGTTGCCGAGCTCGCCGCGGTGGTCGGGATCGCGTTCCAGGACCCGGACCGCCAGATCTTCGCGGGCAGGGTGCGGACGGAGGTGGCGTTCGGGCCGCGGAACCTCGGGCTGCACGGCGCCGAGCTGGACCGGCGCGTGCGGGAGGCGCTGGAGGTCGTCGGGCTGGGTGGCGCGGCGGACGAGAACCCGTACGACCTGGGCTACTCGCGCCGGAAGCTCCTCGCGATCGCGTCCGTCCTCGCGATGCGCACGCCCATCGTCGTCCTCGACGAGCCGACGACCGGCCAGGACCTGCGTGGGGTCGCGCGGGTGAGGTCGATCGTCGCCGCGCTCGCGGCGGATGGCCGGACGGTCATCACCATCAGCCACGACATGCGGTTCGTGGCCGAGACGTTCCGGCGCGTGGTGGTGATGCGCGCCGGGCAGGTCGTGCTCGACGGGACGCCGGCCGACGTGTTCGGCGAGTCGAGCTGGGGCGTCCTCGCGTCCACGTACCTCGAGCCGCCGCTTGCCGCCCGCGTCGGGGCGCGGCTGGGGCTCGGGAGCACCCCCACCGAGGCCAGTCTGGTGGCGGCGCTCGCGGCCCGGGGGTAGAGCCCGCACCGCTCGCGGCCCGGGGCTCGGGCGTGGGTGATGGCGCGCGCCGAACGCGGCCCGGGGGTAGGGGCCGCGCCGCTCGCGGCCCTGGGGTCGGCGTGGGAGGGCGCGCGCCGAACGCGGCCCGGGGCTCGGGCGCGCGCCCGAAGCGTGCGATCGTGGCCGGTTGAGTGCGGCGGCGCGGAAGATCGTGGGCGTTTGAGTGCGGCGGCCCGGGGCCGTGTCCCGTGGAGTGGTGGACTTTGAGTGATCCGTCGTGATCCGCAGCGACGGTGTCGGCGGCGTCGGTCAGGACGCCAGCAGCAGGCTCTTCGCTCCATCCACCTCCTTGGTAAGCCCATCATCGGGGACGCGGTCAAGGAGCGCCATCGAGCCCTCGGCGAGGTAGCGGCGCTCGGCGATCGCCCACTCGTCGTGGACCTCGAGCAGGACCGCCCCGGCGAGCCTCGTGACCGCGGCCTCGTTGGGGAAGATGCCCACCACGTCGCTCCGGCGCTTGATCTCCTTGTTCACCCGCTCGAGCGGGTTCGTGCTCCAGATCTTCTTCCAGTGAGCGAGCGGGAAGGCCGCGAACGCCGTGACGTCCTCGCGGGCCTCCCGGAGCATGGCGGAGACGACCGGGAACCCCGGGGCGAGCTTGTCCGCGACCGCGTCGAGCTGCTCGCGAACCGCGACGGGATCGGGCTGGGCCCAGATCGTGCGGATGAGGGCGAGCACCATCTCTGCGCGCCCCTTGGGGATGCGGGCGAGGACATTGCGCAGGAAGTGGACCCGGCAGCGCTGCCACGCGGCGCCGAGGAAGACCGCCGTGATCGCTGCCCGGAGGCCCTGATGCGCGTCGCTGATCACGAGGCGCACCCCGGCGAGTCCCCGTGCCCGCAGGCTGCGCAGGAAGGCCGTCCAGAAGGCGCCGTCCTCGCTGTCCCCGACGGCGAGCCCGAGGACCTCGCGGTCGCCGCCCTGCGTCACCCCGGTGGCGATGACGATCGCCTTGGAGACGACGCTCGCCCCGTCGTGGGCCTTGACGTAGTAGGGTCGGACCGAGGCGCGGTGGCGACCTTCCGGCCGCTCCGTCTCCCCGGTCCGCCCTCCGAACCGGACGTGCGCGTTGCCACGCATCCGGCTCTCCACGACCTCACGCCGATGCAGTCACCGTCGATCCTGCCGCCCACGCGTCCCACGGCGAGGGGATCCGTCCGCCCCGGTAGCGGTAGCGAGTGACCGCCACCCCACCCGGGTTGAACAGGCTCACCTCGCCCTCCGTCGGCCACCACCCCGGAAGGGAGCGCCGGCGGAGCTGCTTCCAGTTGGCCCGGCGGTGCTTGTGGCGAAGCCAGCAGACCACCCGGCGCCAGACGAAGGCGCGCAGGTAGCTGAAGGTCGCCTTCGACACCCCGTGCCGGAAGTAGGCGGTCCAGCCTCGGAGCACCGGGTTGAGCCGGTGCAGGAGGATGGCGAGCGAGAGGTCCGTCGCCCCTTGGGTCAGCGCCCGCACCTTGGCCTTGACCGTCGCGAGGGCAGCCTTGGCGGGATAGGTGTACACGAACCGCTGGCCGGTGCCCGGCTTCCTCTGGCGCCGGATCCGGAAGCCGAGGAAGTCGAAGCCCTCGTCGATGTGGGCGATCCTCGTCTTGGTCTCCGAGAGGCGCAGGCCCATCGGGGCAAGCACCGCCACGACCTCGTCGCGCAGCGCCTCGGCATGGGCGCGGGTGCCGGCCACGAGCACGACGAAGTCGTCCGCATAGCGGAC
The DNA here is from genome assembly GCA_038214375.1 of Candidatus Limnocylindrales bacterium. GTDB lineage: Bacteria > Chloroflexota > Limnocylindria > Limnocylindrales > CSP1-4 > CTSoil-043. The sequence continues at coordinate 2,076 of JBBQRX010000007.1, read as the reverse complement.
GAGCCGATACGTGGCCAGACCCCTGCGCCGCCGCTGTTGGCGAGCGCCCGAGTGCGCCCCCATCGCCGCCCAGGCCGCGACGAAGTGCTCGTCGAGGACCGAGAGGGCGATGTTGGCGAGCAGCGGGGAGAGGATGCCGCCCTGCGGGGTGCCGGTGGCCGTATCCCGCTCGACGCCATCCTCGCCGAGGATGCCGGCTCGCAGGAACGCGTTGACCAGCCCCGTGACGCGCCTGTCTCCGATCCGGGCTCGCACCCGGCCCAAGAGGGCCCGGTGGTCGATCTCGTCGAAGCAGGCCGAGATGTCCGCATCGAGCACCCACTCGTACGAGCGGGAGGCGAGATAGTGGATCTCGGCGATCGCGTCCTGGGTCCGTCGCCCGGGCCGGAAGCCGTACGAGCACGGCGCGAAGTCCGCCTCGAAGATCGGCTCCAGCACGAGCTTGAGCGCGGCCTGTACCACCCGGTCCCGGACGGTCGGGATGCCCAGCCGGCGGCGCTTGCCGCCGGACTTGGGAATCATCCGTTCGCGTACCGGCACCGGACGGAACGTGCGGGCCCGAAGGTCCGCCCGCAGCTCGGCGAGGAACGTTTCCTCGCCGCGTCCGGCTTCGATCGAGCTGGCCGTCTGGCCGTCGATCCCTGCCGAGCGCGCGCCCCGGTTGCCCCGCACCCGGCGCCATGCAACCTGCAGGAACGCCGGGTCAAGAACAAGGTTGAAGAGGTCGACGAACCGACGAGCGTGATCGTCGGTTGCCCACCGGTGCAGCTTGGCCTGCATCCGCAGTACCCGTGCCTCGGCCTCTGACGGCGTCGGCCACGATGCGCCGGTGTTCACCGACGACCTCCTGCCCTGCACTCGCCAACCCTGCGAGATCGCTGTCCGCCTTCGCCCTGTGGCCGGCTTTCCCGGCCTCCGACTACTGCGCGGACACCGCCCCAACCCGAAGCACTGGGCCGACGACGGGCCTGCCCGCCGACGACCAACGACGTCGCCGGGGAGGTCCGCTTCGGGCTGGTTCCCACGTTCACCTCACGACCGATCGACGGGGGTGGTGCCCAGCTTTTCCCCTGCAACCATGGCCACGGATACGCCGCAGGCCTTCTCCGTGGCTCGCCGACGGACGGCTCAAACGCCCACCGACGCCGACCGCCGGCAACTTCGACGGTCGTTCGACTGCTGCCCGGCCCAGATCCGCCAGGTTCGAGCCGGTGTCTCTCGCTTGAGGGGGTTCCACCACTGGTTCAGACCGACTTGCACCGTTCCGTCTTGCTTGCCGGACCCGGATCGTCTGGCAGTGCCGACCCGTCCCGTCGTTGTCGAGGCTGCTCCCGCCCTCACCTGCGTCTCCAGGGTCAGGCTGCCTCCAGCTTCACCGGACTGCTGCGACAGCCCGGCGGTGGGCCCTTCCATCCCACTCGGTCGAATGGCGCCTCGTGGCGCACCGTCGCGTCGAGGAAGATGTAGGGGAACCGGGTGTGGTCAAGCCGCCGCTCGCGGAAGGCGGCGACGACCGAGTCGAGCCCGGCGCAGATCCGGCTGACCTCGCTCTTGCTGATCCCGGCGTCGATGCCGAGGGCGCGGACGAGGTCGTCGACCTTGCGGGTGGACACCCCGTGGACGTACGCTTCCATGACGACCGCCCACAGGGCCTGGTCGATCCGGCGGCGCGGCTCGAGCAGGCTCGGCAGGAACGAGCCCTCGCGGAGCTTGGGGACGTGGAGCTCGACGTCGCCGGCCTTGGTGGAGAGCAGCCGGGTCCGGCTGCCGTTGCGGTGGGTGGTGCGCTCGTCCGTGCGCTCGTACCGGGAGGCACCGATCACCTGGGTCGCCTCGAGCTCGATCAGCTCCTGGAGCACGAGCGCCATGGCGTCGCGCAGGACGTCGGTGCCGTCGCCCGCGCGCACGGCGTCGAGCAGGCCGGACAGGGCAGACTGTGAGAGGGCCATCGGATTGTCTCCTCGTCGTGAACCTTGGTCGGAACACGCTGAGGATCACACCGGTGGCCCCTGGCCGTCCGGCTCAGCCGGCGTCAGGAGCCTCGCTCAAATCCCACCACTCGGGGGGACACTCCTG
>JBBQRX010000006.1:0-104700 GCA_038214375.1 Candidatus Limnocylindrales bacterium | reverse complement strand
CCACCGGGCAGCGGTCCCCGCCGATGGCGCGCCGGTACCAGAGCCAGGCCTCGGGGTTGATCGGCTCGCCGACCGTCCCGAGCAGGCGCAACGACCCGAGGTCGTGCTTGCCCGGCCAGGAATCCCCGTGCTTCATGAACGCCCGGATGGCGGTCGGCGCGCAGTAGAGGATCGAGACCTTGTACTTCTCGATGATCGACCACCAGCGGTCGGGCTCCGGGAACTGGGGCGCACCCTCGTAGAGCACGCCGGTCGTCCCGTTCGCCAACGGCCCGTACACGATGTACGAGTGCCCGGTGACCCAGCCGATGTCGGCGGCGCACCAGTACACGTCGTCCGGCTTGATGTCGAAGACGTAGTCGTGGGTCGTGCTCACCCCGGCGAGGTAGCCGCCGGTCGTGTGCATGATTCCCTTCGGCTTGGCGGTCGTGCCGGAGGTGTGGAGCAGGTAGAGCAGGTGCTCGGAATCGACGGGCACCGGTTCGCACTGGTCCGACTGGCCCTCGACGAGCTCGTGCCACCAGTGGTCGCGGCCCTCGGTCATCGGGACCTCGTGCGCGGTCCGCCGGACGACGATGACGTTCCTGATCGTGGTCGCATTGCCCACCGCGACATCGGCCGCCGACTTCAAGTCGAGGACCTTGCCGTTGCGCCAGCCGCCGTCGGCGGTGATCAGGGCCACGGCCTCCGCGTCGATCATCCGGCCTTCGAGCGCGTCCGAGCTGAAGCCGCCGAATACCACGACATGCGGCGCGCCGATCTTCGCGCAGGCGAGCATCGCGATGGGCAATTCCGGGATCATCGGCATGTAGATGCCGACGCGATCGCCCGTCTTCACCCCGAGCGCCTTGAGTGCGTTGGCGCAGCGGTTCACCTCGCGCTGGAGGTCGGCATACGTCAAGGTCCGGGTGTCCCCCGGCTCGCCCTCCCAGTAATAGGCGACCTTCGATCCGATCCCGTTCTCCACGTGGCGGTCGACGCAGTTGTAGGCGGCGTTGAGCTGCCCGCCCATGAACCATTTCGCGTACGGGAGCTCCCACTCGAGGACCGTGTCCCAGGGTCGGGACCAGCTGATCCGTGCGTTAGCCTCGGCCGCCCAGAACGCCTCGAAATCCCGGTCGGCCCGCTCGTAGAGGTCGTTGCCGGCATTGGCCTGCGCGGCGAACTCGGGCGGCGGCGCGAACTCCCGCTGCTCGGAGAACAGGGCCTCGATCTCGGGCTGGGTCGTGCTCATGCAATCGCCTCCGACATCAGGGCTTCGTGTTCGAGGTCTCGGCGCGTGGTCGGCACGCCGTGCGATGCGCGCAGAAGGACAGGTGACGCCGACAGACTAGCCACTCCCGTCGGCCCGTCAAGGTATGCGCACGCGTGCATGGCATGCCCGGTCACGGCCTCAGGCACTGTCCCGTTCCGCGAGTCCGTGCAGCGAGCCCGCGAGCGCTCTCCGCGCGGCGTCGAGATTGGCCTCGGCAACCTGGTGCGGCTCGCGGGCGATGACCTCCGGTGGGTCGATGAATGTCGTCGGCGGCAGGGCCTGTCGGTGCTCCGCGGCCTCCGCCGCCCACTGGGAGCGCCACGTGGAAGGCGTCGCGAGCGGGACGTCGCGGTGCGCCTGCGCGAGCCAGACGAGCGCCCAGGCCCGCGGGACGACGCGGTAGACGTCGTAGCCCCCGCCGCCGGTCGCCAGCCAGCGTCCCTCCGCATGCTCGTGGGCGAGGCCGTCGAGCAGCCGTGCGGCCCGCGACATCGCAGCGGTGCTCAGCTGCAGATGCGCGAGCGGGTCCAGGAGATGGGTGTCGCAGCCGTGCTGCGTCACGAGCATGGTTGGCCGATACGCGGCGGTGAGCGCCGGGAGCAGCATCTCGACCGCGCCGAGCCAGGATGCATCGCCGGTGGCGGGCTCGAGCGGCACGTTGACGGCGGTCCCGCGCGCCCGTGGGCCGCCCCGGTCGTCCACGAAGCCGGTCCCCGGGAAGAGGGAGCTGCCCGTTTCGTGGAACGAGACGGTCATGACCTCCGGGTCGTCCCAGAAGATCGCCTCCACGCCGTCACCGTGGTGCACGTCGAGATCGGCGTAGAGCACGCGGTGCCCCGCGTCCCGGGCGCGCCCGACGGCGAGCGCCACGTCGTTGTAGATGCAGAAGCCGCTGGCCCGACCGGGCATCGCATGGTGGAGGCCGCCGCCGGGGTGGAAGGCGTGCAGCTCGTCGCCGGCGAGGATCCGCTCCATCGCCTCGATCGAGCCGCCGGCGACCGTGGCCGCCGCCTCGTGCATGCCGTAGAAGGGCGGATCGTCGCCCCAGGACTCGAAGCCTGCCTGCGGGTCCACATCCGGGTAGTCGGACAGCATCCGCACCGTCGCGATGTAGGCCGGGTGATGGACGCGCTCGAGCGCGGCGTCCGGGGCCGCCGCCGGCGCGAGGAAACGGTCGGCGCCGAGCGCACGCAGGAGGTCGATCCCGGGACCGAACCGGCGTGGCGTCAGCGGGTGATGGCTCCCGAAGTCGTAGTGGAGGGACGCTGCGCCGTAGACCACGAGGGGCTGGGCGCGTTCCGCGGTCGCATCGTGCACGGGCGCTCGGCTTCGCTCCTTCTGGCGGGCTGCGCGGTGCCGGATCGATCGCCTGGGCCGGCTCGAGATCGGTGTCACGAGACTATAGCGGGACGGGTCGCGCTGCCCGAGAATGGCAGGCAACACCATGAGCACCGCCACTTCACGGGACCGAGCGCGCGACACCATCCTCCGGGACGGGTCGGCGATCCGGATTCGCCCGGCGCGCCCCGAGGACGAGCCCGCGCTCCTGGCGTTCCTCCGGGCGCTCGCCCCCGAGTCGCGCCGCATGCGCTTCGCCGGCCTCGTGTCGGACCTCGAGGGCCAGGCCCACCGGTGGGCCGCTCCCGCCGAGGCGACGGACTACTCGCTGGTGGCCCAGACCGGGATCGCCGACCGGATCATCGCGCACGCCAGCTACGACAGGATCGGGCCGGATTCGGCGGAGGTCGCGTTCATCGTCGCGGACGAGTTGCAGGGCCGCGGCATCGCCACGCTGCTGCTCGAGGAGCTCGCGGAGCGGGCGCAGGAGGCTGGCATCTCCACGTTCTCCGCGGACGTCCTGGCCGAGAACGGCCGGATGCTCCGGGTTTTCCACGAGAGCGGCTTCCCGACGCGGCTGCGCGCGGAGCCGGGAGCCGTCCTCGTCGAGTTCCCGACCGCGCTCACGGGCCCTGCGCGCGAGCGGTTCGAGCGCCGCGAGCAGATCGCGGCTGCCGCGGCGGTCCACGGCCTGCTCTACCCCACGTCCGTGGCGGTGATCGGGGCCTCCCGACGCCGCGGGACGATCGGCGGGGAGCTCTTCCACAACCTCCTGAGCGGCGGCTTCACGGGGCCGGTCTACCCCGTCAACCCGAACGCCGACGTCGTGCAGTCCGTGGCGGCCTACCGCGGGGTCGGCGAGATCCCGGGCCCCGTGGACCTCGCGGTGCTCGTGGTCCCCGCGACCTCGGCGGTTGAGATCGCCCGGGCGTGCGCGGCCAAGGGCGTGAAGACGGTCGTGGTGGTCTCGCCGGGGTTCGCGGAGATCGGCGGGGAGGGCGTGGCGCGGCAGCGGGAGCTGCTGGCCGTCTGCCGCCAGGCTGGCATGCGCCTGGTGGGGCCCAACTGCATGGGCGTCATCAACCTCGCTCCGTCGGTCAGCATGAACGCGACGTTCTCCCCGACCGCACCCATCAGCGGCAACGTCGGCTTCCTTTCCCAGAGCGGCGCGCTGGGCCTCGCGATCATCGAGCACGCCAACCGGCTGGGGCTCGGTCTCTCGAGCTTCATCTCGATCGGCAACAAGGCCGACCTCTCGGGCAACGACTTCCTGCAGTACTGGGAGGACGATCCGGCGAGCGCAGTGCTCGCCCTGTACCTCGAATCGGTCGGCAACCCGCGAAAGTTCGCCCGCATCGCCCGCCGCGTCGGCCGCACCAAGCCGATCATCGCGGTGAAGAGCGGTCGGTCCGCGGCGGGTGCCCGCGCCACGTCGTCCCACACGGGTGCCCTCATTGGTGCGTCGGATGTCACGGTCGATGCCCTCTTCCACCAGGCTGGCGTCGTGCGCACCGACACGCTCGGCGAGTTCTTCGATGTCGCCTCCCTCCTCGCGAACCAGCCGCTGCCCACCGGGCGGCGGGTCGCCATCCTCACGAACGGCGGCGGGCCCGGGATCCTGGCCGCCGACGCGTGCGACGCAAGCGGCCTGATCGTGCCGTCCCTGCCGGTTGAGGTCCAGGCTGCCCTCGCGGCGTTCCTGCCGCCCGAGGCGGCCCTCGGCAATCCCGTGGACACGATCGAGGGGACGCCGGACTCGTTCCGCCGGGCCATCGGCATCCTCGCGGCCTGCGAGGGAGTGGACGCGATCATCGTCCTGTTCGTCCCCCCGCTCGTCACGAAGACCGAGGACGTCGCGGCCGCCATCCGCGATGCCGTGCTCGAGCTTCCGCGGCCCGTCCCCGTCCTCACCGTGTTCATGTCGGCCGAGGGAGGGCCGCGCGCCCTGCGCGACGGCGCGGTCAAGGTCCCTGCCTACAGCTACCCGGAGGAGGCCGCGCGCGCCCTGGCGCATGCCGTCCGCTATGCCGAATGGCGGGCCGCGCCGCTCGGGAGCGTGCCCCACTACGACGACCTCCGCGAGGACCAGGCCGCAGCCGCCCTTGCGGCGGCGATGGCGACGATCGACCCGGGCGAGCCGGCCGCGGGCGGGACGCTCGCGGGATCGTCCACCGCGGCGCCGACCGAGAACGGCCGCTCGCGCTGGCTCCGGCCGGACGAGGTCGCGCATCTGCTCGCGTGCTATGGGATCCCGACCGCGCCGTGGCGTCTCGTGGAGACCGCCGAGGACGCGGGGCGGGCCGCGGATGAGATCGGCGGCCCGGTCGCCCTCAAGGCGGTCGCCACCGGGATCGTCCACAAGGCGGAGGCACGGGCCGTGGTGCTCGCCCTCGACGGAGCCGCGGCGGTCGAGGCGGCCGCGCGGGTGATGTCCGCCGCCCTGGAAGCCAGCGGCCACCCGGTCGAGCGCTTCCTCGTCCAGCAGATGATCCTCGGCGGCGTGGAGATGCTCGTCGGCGTCGTCCACGACCGGCTCTTCGGGCCGGTCATCGCCTGCGGCGCGGGCGGTGCCGAGGTCGAGCTGCTCCGCGATGTCGCGGTGCGGATCACGCCGCTCACCGACCGGGACGCCGGCGAGATGGTCCGGTCGCTCGCGACGTTCCCGCTCCTCGACGGCTACCGCGGCGCGCCGCGAGTCGACGTGGCCGCGCTCGAGGAGACGCTCCTGCGCGTCAGCGCGATGGTGGAGGCCCACCCGGAGATGGTCGAGATGGACTGCAGCCCGCTCGTCGTGCTCGAGCAGGGCGCGGTCGTGATCGACGCCAGGATCCGGATCGAGCTTCCGCGGGCCCGCTGAGGGAGGGCGGACCGCCCGCGTCAGCGGGCGCGGTCGAGAGCGCGGACGATGATGGCGAGGCCGATCAGGATGACGAGGAGCGGCCCGACCGGGACGTGGACGCCGTAGACGCTCCCGATGCCCGCCAGGAGCGCAACGGTCCCGAGGATCATCGTGAACCCGCTGGTCCGGATACCGAGGACCAGTCGCACCGCGTTGAGGCCGAGCATGATCGCGCCCGCGCCGATCAGCCAGGTCCCCTCCGCCACCGACGGGAGAAGGGCGAAGCCGCCGAGCATGATCAGGAAGAGGCCCCAGCTGATCGTCTCGAGGCGGTGGTTCAGCTCGCGCTTCGCCGGGGTCATGCTGCTGGTCACGTGAGTCCTCCGTGGGCTGAGACTCGGGCGAGGATAGCGCGCCGGACCTGCCGCGTGGGGCCCATCAAGCCGGGTCGGCAAGGAGCGCCCGCAGTCCCTCGATCCCGAGTCCAGTGCCGAGGCCCAGCGCGAGCGCCACTCGGGCCTGGACCGGCGTCAGCGAGCCCGCCAGCAGGAGGCCCGCTCGCTGCCAGGTGGTGCCTCCGCCCGGAAACGCGTAGAACGGACCCACCGAACCGGCGCCCGTCCGGCTCGCGAGCGCGACCGGAACGCCGCCTGCCATGGCGTCGATTGCGGCGCGCAGGAGGTCGGGGTGGGTGTTGCCGGAGCCGGTCGCTGCGACCACCGCGCCTCGCGCCCCACCTGCCACCGCCCGATCCAGCGCCCGGCCATCGGTCTCGAGGGCGGCGATGACGATCTCGATGGGGCCGCCGGCTGCGGCGGGCACCGGCTGGACCCGGCGTCGTCGTCCCCGGGTTCGGAGAGAGACCCGCCGCTCCCCCACCCGCCCGAGCGGTTGACCGGCGCGGCTCGCGAAGGCATCGAGCGCGGTGCTGTGACGTTTCGCGACGTCGTCCGCCGCGATCACCCGTCCCGCCAGCACGACCAGCACGCCCGCACCCCGGGCCGAAGGGTGACCGGCGATCCGGATGGCAGCGCGGAGATTGGCCGGGCCGTCCCAGCCGGGCTCGCTCGCGTTGCGCATCGCCCCAGTCACGATGACCGGGCGTGGATCACGGTGGCAGAGGTCCCACGCAAACGCCGTCTCCTCGAGCGTGTCGGTCCCCTGGACCACGACGATCCCCGCCACGACGGGGTCCGCGAGGGCCGCGTGGATCGCGCCGCCGATTGCGAGGACGTCGGCAAACGAGAAGTGACTGGCGGGGGTTCGACCGCGGTCGATTGCGACGATCTCGGCGATCTCCTCGACGCCCGCGGCCAGGGCAAGCAGGTCCGTGCCCGCAAGCGTCGGGACCGCTCCGCCCGCGCCGGAGTCGACGGTCATGCTGATCGTGCCGCCCGTGAAGATGACGGCGACTCGCGGGAGCGGCGCGCGGGCGCGGCTGACCGCGCGTGCGATCCCGGCTCGCGCGGTCACGGCTCGTCCGGCGACGGGCCGGGGATGCCGGCCTCATCGTCGGTGCCGGGCCCGGCAGGCCGCTCCCGTTGGTCGCGAAGCAGGATGGAGCCGACACCGCTCAGCCCAACCATGCCAGCCGCGGCCAGCAGGACGGGCCCCGGGCCGAATGCGTCCGAGACGGGGCCGACGATGATGATCGGCAGGAAGCTCGCGACCGAGACCAGCGTGTTGAGGATCCCGAAGACGCGGCCACGGACGTCCTCGGGGATCACCTCCTGCAGCTCCGTCTGCGCCGGGATCGCGACCGACGCATAGGCGATTCCGGCCACGAAGGCGATGGCCACGACGACCGAGAGCACCGAGACGAGCGCCGATACGTCCACGACGGGCTGGGCCGCGTTCACGCGCAGAAGCAGCTGGCTGATCGGGTTCGCGATCGTGATCAGGACCAGGCAGACCCCGAGCGTGACCAGCCCGATCTCGATCGTCCGGCGGCGCGGGATGACGGTGCGGATCGCGTTGACGAGGAGGACCCCCGCGACGACCCCCAACCCGAGCGGGAGGACCACGACCACGAAGTCCTTCGAGGCCAGGTTCAGGACGTGGACGGCGAAGCCCGGTCCGAGTGCGCCGAGGACGCCGACGATCGATGCCGCCATGCCCAGGTAGGTCAGCGCCCAGGCCACCGTGCGGTTGGCACGGACGTAGGCGATCCCCTCCCGAAACTGCCCGAAGACCGAGCCGACCGCCGCGCCGGCGTCGTGGAGGGTGTCGTGGCCGGTTGGCAGCGGCAATGGTGGTGCGGGCGCAAGCGACCAGCACAGCACCGCCGAGGCGAGGTAGAGGACGGCCACGACGCCGATCAGGAGGGTCGGGCCGGCGATCGTCACCACGAGCGGGCCGAGCAGCGTGTACCCGAGCGCAAACGCCGCGTTCAGCGTCAGCGTGAAGATCCCGTTTGCCGCCGTCAGCTGGCTGCGCGGCACCACGAGTGGGATCACGCTGAGCTCGGCAGGGGCGAAGAACGTCGTCGCGATGGAGACGACCAGGTTGAGCAGGAGGATCACGCCGACGTTCGCGCCCACGAACGCGAGCAGGAAGAAGAGGATCGCCCGGACGAGACTCGTCGCGACAAGCACCAGGCGGCGGTCGAAACGGTCCACGTAGACGCCGGCGAGCGCGCCGAAGATGACGGCGGGCGCCAGGAAGCTGATCAGGAGGATCGACACGAAGCTGTTCGACCCCGACGCGGTGAAGATCAGGACGGTCAGGCCGTACAGGACCATGTTGCCGCCAACCTGGGTCGCGACCTGCGAAAGCCACAGGATCAGGAATGGCCGGTTCTGAAAGACAGCGAGCGCCGAGGCGGGCGCCTCGGAGCTGCCCCGAGGCTCGATCACGCTGCCCCGTCCTCCGCGCCGCGGGTGATGAAGGCGACGAGCCGCCGTTCGACCTGGCGGCGCTCGAGCCGCACGCCGCGGCCGCAGGTGACGCAGCGCAGCCCGAGGTCCGCTCCAACGCGGTCCACCTCCCAGGCCCGCCCGCCGCACGGGTGCGGGCGTCGCAGCTCGATTCGGTCCCGCAGGCGGAACGGGACGGGCGCGGTCATGCGGTTCGGGTTCCGTTCATCGGCGCCGAGGGTAGCACTCACCCGGCCTGGGGCGCCCGGACGTCGGGCGCTGCCGCACACCGTCGGCCGCACTCCCCCATGGCGGTCTCACAGGCGTGGCTTCGCGGTCCGCGGCGCCAGATCGCGCGCGGTCGCGGGCACGCGGAGCCGGTCGGCCGGGGTGACCTCGATGCCGAGGCCGGGGTTGGTGGCCATCTCCTGTGCCACCAGCCCGCCGGCGCGGGTGAGGGTCCCCGTCATCGTGGCCGAGTTGCCGATCGCGACGACCTCCAGCGGGTCGGGAAGCAGCGAATCCTCGACGGACAGCGCGCCGGGCACGCCGCCGGCGATCGTCCCCGGGACGACGCGGACGCCACCCACGGAGATGGCCTCGGCGCCCGAGTTCCGTAGCTCGTTGACCAGATCCTCGAGGACGTTCGCCGTGGCCGGCCCGCGAAGGACGATACGCACGCCCTGGCCGACGGCCGCGTCCACGCCCGACCAGGTCCGCACCCGGACGAGATCTGCGCGGAGCTGACCCGCCGACGTGTCGCCGCGCGCCTGCGCCGCGACGATGGAGTCGAGCTGGCGACCGAGGTCCGCGACCTCGCCCCGGAGCTGGTCGTTGCGCGTGTTGAGGTTCGCCACGAGCAGCGTCAGGTCCTGCGCCGAGCGGTCCTCGAGGCCGGTCCCTCCCGCCTGGCTCCGGACCTGGGTGACGACCAGGAACCCGAGGACGAGGGCGACCGCGGCAAGTGCGATCTGGCTGCGCCGGCTTCGCATCTACGGCTTCGCCGAGGGTGCCGGCGTGGCCGGCGGCTGGGCGTACCGGATGGTCACCGACCCGGCATACGCGGGGATGATCAGGCTGGCCGGCTGCGCGATCGCAATCCGCACGCCGTTTTGCCCGGCGCGCGTTGCGACGTAGTCCACCCAGCTCGCGGACGCTGCCAGCCGAGTGTAGAGATCGGCCGGACCGACCGCCTTGACCTGGTAGGGCGGGGCGACGTAGGCGGAGTTCACGAGAAGGGACCCGCCGATGTCGAGGATCGAGGTGGTCGAGACGACGCGCTCGTCGTTGACGGCGACGGCCTCCGCGCCTGCCAACCAGAGCTCCTCGACAACGGTCCGCACGTCCCGTCCGGTGACGAGGAGGTCCGCGCTCCCGGCTGTCTGGGAGATCTGCGGGGCATCCTCGAGCTGGACGACGAGGCCGTTGCCCTCGAGCGCGGTCAGGCCCGCGGAGAGCCGCGCCTGGAAGAGCGCGGCGTTGAGCTGCGTGGCGAGCGCGCCGCTGCCCTGCGTCGCGACCTCGGCCGTCGTGATCCGGCTGCGGAGGTCGAGAATCTGCGCCTGCAGCGCCTTCTGGCGCGTCTGCAGGTCGAGCGCGGTCTCGATGAGTGGCGCGCGCTCCTGGGAGGTATACCGGACACGTGGCGTCTCGGACCGGAGCTGGGCCGCGACCAGGAACCCGAGCGAGACGAGCGCGAGGAAGAGCGTGATCTCCCAGGTGGGGATCGACCGCATCCGGGCGGCGACGCTGCTCATGGGTCGGTCGCAGGGAGATCCGGCTCGGGCTCGACCGGACGGGGCGCCGGCGGTTCGCTCCCGACCCCGGAACGCGGCCTGCGCCGGCGCCGCAAATATCCCAGCGATCCGCCAACCGCGAGCCCGGCTGCCGCGATCGCGAGCAGGATCGGCCCGCCGGGTGCCCCGCCCCCGCCGTTCGTGCCGCCCCCGGCGGCGGCCGGGGACGCCCCCGGGGAAGCCGCCGCACCCGAGCCGTTGACGTCGGGCGACGCCGGACCGGACGCCGGCGGGGGTGACGCCGTGTCCGGTGGGATGGAGGCAACGGCGCCGCTCCAGCCGGGCGGCACGGGCCCGGTCGGCGCCGGCTGCGGGCCATACCGGTGGGGCGCGGTCGCACCGAGGGCCGCCAGCCAGGCCGCCTCGAATCCCGGCACATCCAGGTCGATGGCCGCCTTGAACGCCTCGTCATCCGTGCGGCCGGCGCCGTACGATCGGATCAGCGAGACGAGGCGTGCCTTGCCGTACGTCCGGACGAAGTAATCCACGGCCGACACGCTCTCGCCGTACGCGAGGAGGAACCCGTCTGCTGTCGTCGGGAACTGCCCGTCGAGCGCAGCGAGCGAGAGGAGCGTGCCGCCGATCGCCCCCTCGACGGCCGCGCGCCAGGTCGTCGTGTATCCCTCGGAGAGATAGACCGCGAGCCCCTCGTTGAGCCAGCGCGGCGGAAGGTGATACGGGTTGTGCACGGCCGTGTCGAAGACCAGGTGGGTCAGCTCGTGGGGGATCACCACATCCACCCACGGGTCGTTGACGGCGCTCGGCTCGATGAGGGCGAAGAGGGTGCGGATGTCGGCGTGCGCCTCGCCCCCGACGTTCTCGCGGGTGCCCGGCCCCAGCGCATCGTAGAAGGGCGCCTGCGCCGCATAGACGAAGAAGTCGATGGGGTCCGTCTCCGTGACGCCCAGCAGGTCGGCGGCCTGCTGCACCCCCTTCTCCCCCACCGCGAGCGCGCGCCTGGCGAACGCGTCCGAGCCCTCGTACCAGTGCAGCCGGACCAGCGTCCCGGTCAGCGTGCGCCATGCGAAGCGGGTGTCCGCATAGCGGACGGTCACCGACGGCCCCTCGACCGCGTCGCCCGTCGCCAGGGTGATGCGCCAGCGCGCCACCAGCGGCGTATTCGGCACCAGGTGGCCGTCGGTCGCGTCCGACAGGCCTCCGCGGAGGGTGAGCGCGCCGCTGCCCGACGGTGCCGGGATCTCGTGGACGAGCGGCCCGAGCGCGGTCGGGAACGTGATCAGGAGCTCCGTCCGGCGGATCGTCCCACCCACCGTGACGGGCTGCACGAACGTGACGCCCGTGCCGTAGACGGCGGTGGCGGTCGGCGTGTCGAAGGAGATGTCCGCGGCCCGCACCCCGGGCGCGGCAAGCCCGAGCGCCATGCCGAGCGCGGCCAGCAGCGCCGGGAGCACGCGTTTCGCGTGTGGTCGCATCATGGGGTCCCCGGCGCCCATGCCATCCCGGCGATCCGCAGGATCCCCAGGCCGTTCGTCTGGGCGCCCAGCAACCCGGTCCGGCTCAGCGCATAGCTGGTCCCGTACGAGGCTGGCACCACGGGCACCTCGTCCCGGACGATCGCCTCGGCCTCGTCGTAGGCCGCACGAATGGTCGCCGCGTCCTGGCTCCCTCCCGCGCGGGCGATCGCCGCGTCGAACGCGGCCGACGTCCAGCCGCCGTAGTTGTTCGGCTGGCCGCCGCCGAGCAGGATCCCGAGGAAGTCGTCCGGCGAGGGGTAGTCGGCGACCCATCCGAGCGCCCAGAGCTGCGGCCCATCGGTTCCACCCAGACGGGTGAAGAAGTCCGTGAACTCGCGCGCCTCGTACCGCACCGTGATCCCCAGGTTCGCCCGGAGCTGGTCGAGGATGCCGGCGTCGTACCCGGTCCCGGCGTCGACGAGCGTGATCACCGGGAAGGCGGCCGGGTCCGGATAGCCCGCGTCGGCGAGGAGCCGCTTCGCGCCCGCCGGGTCGAATGTCGGCAGGAAGTCGGCCCCGCTCCGGCCGGGGATGCCCGGCGGGACCATCCCGGTCGCCGACAGCGCCTCGTTGCCGTCCGCAAGTTGCACGACGCGGCGCCAGTCGACGGCCTGCGCGAAGGCGCGCCGGACGCGCGCATCGTTGAACGGCGGCCTGCGCGTATCGAACCCGAAGTAGGTCACCGCGAGGTCTGCCGACGAGCGCAGCTGCGGACCAAGGGTCTTTTCGAAGCCGATCCACGAGGCGTCCTCCGACCCGATCGACGTCCAGTCCAGGTTCCTGGCGCCGAAGACGTCCACCGGCGACTTCCCGCCCAGGTCCGTCACGAGCGTGACCCGCGAGAGCGCAGGCGAGCCTGCCCAGTAGCGCGCGTTCGCGGCAAGCTGGAGCTCCGTCGCGGTGCGCCCCGCGAGCAGGTAGGCACCCGACGCCACGAAGCCGGTCCCGGGTGCAAGCCCGGCGCCGCCCCGCCCGACGCCGGGGGGGACGACCGCGAGCGTCGGGCTGGCGGCAATCGCCGGGAAGTCGCCCGCCGGCCGTGTCAGGCGCACCTCGAAGACCCGGCCATCGGCGTGCAGGCCAATGGCCGTCGGGTCCGTTGCGCTTCCGGTCGCGTAGGCGCGCGCGCCGACCACGTCGTAGAGGAGTGCAGCCAGCGGTGATGGGGCCGCGGGGTCGAGCACCCGAAGCCAGCTCCGGACCACGTCGTCCGCGGTGATCGGCGTCCCGTCCGAGAACGCGAGCCCGTCGCGCAACGTGAAGTCGACGGTCCGGTTGCCATCCCTGAAGGTCCAGCCGGCGGCGAGCGCCGGGCGCGGCGCGAGACTGCCGTCGATCGCCGTGAGCCCCTCGAAGAGCTGCGCGATCACGGCCGCGCTCCCCGCGTCGCCGGCCGCTGCGGGATCGATCGTCGTGGGGGCCGACATCGCGATCCGCGTCTCCCGCTCGGCGCCGCGGACGCCGTCGCCGGGGACCGCCTGCACGAGGCCGGCAAGCGCCACCAGTGCCGCGATCCCGACGACCACGCTGCGCCCGGGCGAGCCGACCCGACGTGTCCGTCGGCAGGGGGAAATCATGGCGCCGAGTATAGGTCCGACCACGGGAGGCCCGGTCGGCGGGCAGCAAGAGAGGCCTTCGCGTCAGGCATCGCCGGGGGAACGATGTTCGTCGCGAGAAGCCTCTGTTCGACTAACGAATCGCGGGGCCCATTCGTTACGGGGACCCCCGCGCCGATTTCGCGCCCACCCGCGGCCCGGCCCGCCGCCGCCAGGGCCGGTCACGGTCGCGCGTCACGCTGGCGACGCGCCTCGTAGAACAGGATGGCCCCGACGGCCGCCACGTTCAGCGAGTCGGCACGGCCCCGCATGGGCAACCGGACGGCGGTCACGTCGCTGCCCGACCATGCGGCCGTCAGCCCGTGGGCCTCGCTCCCGAGGACGAGGGCGACCGGACCGGCCAGGTCTACCTCCGTATAGGGCACGCTCCCGTCCACGCGCGCCGCGACGATCCGGAGGCCACGCCCGCGCAACCAGGCAACGGTCTCGGCGGTGGTCGCGACCCCGAGCGGCAGGGTGAAGACCGTCCCGAGCGATGCCCGCACGGCGTTGGGGTTCCAGGGATCGACCGAGCCAACCGAACCGTTCCCGCTGCCGGCCGCGATCAACGCGTCGAGCCCCGCACCGTCCGCGCTTCGGCAGACTGCGCCCAGGTTACCTGGCTTCTCCAGGTCCTCCACGATCCCGACGAGGGGTGCCAGGGCCGGGACGTGCATGGCCTCGAGCGAGGTGTCCGGGGCCATGGCGACGGCGACGATCCCGCTCGCGCGCTCCCCGTACGCCAGGAGGCCGAGCAGCTTCGAAGCGACCGGCACGAGCGGGACGCCGAGCGCGGCTGCGCGCGCGGCGACCAGGCCGACCTCCGGGTCCGCGAGTGCCCCCGCAGCCACGAACGCCTCCACGAGCGTCACCCCGCCGTCGAGCGCGCGAGCCACCTCGCGGGCGCCGTCCACGAGGAGCAGGCCGCTTCGAACCCGGGCACGCCGGTCTCGCAGCGCCGCGGCGGCGCGAAGGCGTGGGTTCGCGGCGCTCGTGAGTGTCGGCCGCTCGGCGCGATCGTGCGTCACGTGGTCCACCGGATCGCGAAGCCCGCCGGCAGCTGCCGGCCATCGGGACGGCGCGCGCCGAGCGCGACAACCTCGGCGCGGCTCGCGAGCCCCGCGCCGAACGCGCCGGCGACTCGGGCACGCAGCTCCGCGGGGTCGAGCCCGGCGGTGTGCGCGGTCAGGAGGAAGAGCCCGGGCGCTGCGTCGGTCAGCGCCGCACAGCCCGAGAGCAGCTCGGCGAGGTCCGTCTCGAGGTGCCAGGCAGGACCCCCACCGGGCGGATGCCCGTACGTCGGCGGATCGAGCACCACCGCGTCGTAGCGGCGGCCCCGGCGCGTCTCGCGGGCGACGAAGGTGCGAGCGTCCTCGATGATCCATCGTACGGGCGCCTCGTCGAGGCGCGCGAGGGTCGCGTTCCGTCGGGCCCACGCGACCGCGGGCCGCGACGCGTCCACGTGCGTGACACGGGCGCCGGCACGAGCGAGCGCGAGCGTCGTGAGCCCGGTGTGCGCGAAGAGATTGAGAACGTCGAGCGGCCTGCCGAGCCGGGCCCCGAGCTCCAGGCTGCGCGCGGCCGCCCATGCCGCAGCTTCGATGTGGTCCGGGAAGAGGCCCACCTGGCCGGCCGGCGTCGGACGAAGCTCGAGGCGCAGGCCGTCGATCGCGACCTCCCACGCGGACGGCATGGCATCGGGCGTGTCCCAACCGGCGAGATCGTGGGCGCCGGCGGCACGACCGAACCGCGCCGCAGCGGACCTCCACGCCCCCGGGTCGAGCTGTGCGACGTTGGCAACACCCGGCGCCGGGCGATCAAGGACCACGCCACCGAATCGGTCGAGCCGGCGGCCGGCGCCAAAGTCGAGCAGTGCGTAGTCCGATGGACCCCGATCCACCCGCGAATCGTACAGGTCGGCGCGGCGCTGGGCTGGACCGTCGGTCAACGTCCTCAGTCGCGCCCGGCAGCGAGGGTGGCGAACGCGATGGCCGTCTCCCTCGCCTGCGCGCCGATCTTGAAATGGCCGTGTGCGCCGGTGACCCAGACTTCGATCAGGCCCGGCGCCGGGAGCACGACGTATGCCTCGGTGCCGATCCCTGGGAGCGGCTCGGGCGGCGCGATGAGCGAGGTTTCGGCGCGCGTCCCGAACTCCGTGTCGTCCATCAGGGAGACGGCGGCGCCGACGATCGACGGCTTCCCATCGAAGGTGACGAGGTACTGGCACACGACGGGCTTGCCAGTCGTCGCGTCCTTCTGGGTGTCCGTGCTCGCGAAGGTCGCCGAACCCTGGGGATAGGTCGCGGCTTCGATCTCCGCCCTGGTGAGCGCCGTGCAGACGTCGCCGCCGAACTGGGTCGAGAGGTCGGCCGACGAGCCCGTGGATGCCGACGCTGCAGGTGTCGCCGACGCCTGCCCGGTCGCCGCCGGGCTGCCCGAGCCGGACCCGCCACAGCCCGCGACAAGCATGGCCGCAGCCAGGCCGACGATCACGACGACACGCTTCAAGACAACCCCCTGCATGAAACCGCCCACGACCGGTGGCAGATCGCACCCGCCGGAGCCGCCCACGGTACACCGCCGGGCACCGCTGACCACGATGAGCTCGCGCCCCTGTCGCAAGGCGACGAGGAGTCTCACCCGATCAGGTGGGGCGCCGTCTCACGGTGCGGGCCGCTCATAGACCGCCAGCTGCCAGACACGCGTGGTGCGGTGGAGGCGCTCGACGAGGCCGTTGGCCGCGAGGATCGCTTCGACCTCCGCCGTCCGGTGGGCATACACGCGAAACGGGGAACGCGACAGGCGCAGCTGGGCATTCAGAAGCGCGACGCCAACCCGGCCGAGCCACGTATCGCGCGGGTAGACGAGCCCGTACCGGTGGCGCGCGAGGGATGCCGATCGACTGACGAGTGCTGCCATGTCCCAGTAGCAGCACACGACCCGGTCCAGCGCGACGACGTCGGCCGGCTCGAGATCGTCAGCGACGGCGACGAGGTCGCCGATCACGTAGCGGACGCGGTCGGCGTGGCCCTGGCGCACGGCTTCTTCCCGCGCGACGGCGACGTACGCCCGTGATGCGTCCACGTCGACGGCGGTCGCGGCGCCCGCCCGCAGGAGGTCATGGTGCACTGCCCCGACGCCGCCGCCGATCTCCAGCACGGTCTGGCCACGGATCCCGTCGCCTGCGAGTGCCTCGACCAGCGCCCGGGTCAGGCCGACGGCCCCGTTGCGCCGGTACGCGCGCAGGTGGCGGGCGGCGTGACGAGGATCGAACTGGCGGTCGAACGGGGAGCCTCCCGGTGCGCAGCAGGTCATGGGGTCGATTGTGCCATCGGCGCGGACGTCCGGCGCGCGGGCGCGGTCCGGGGCGGCGCGCGGATCGGCGATCAGCGCCGCGCCACGATCACCACGGTCTCGTCCTCGGCCGTGGCCGGTCGATCGGTATAGGCCGCTTGGACCGTGACGTCTCGAAACCCCGCCTCGTCGAGGAGCAGCAGCAGCTCCTGCGCGAAGTACAGGTTCTCGCTGAGGTTGTGGGTCTCTTCCCGCACGAGCTCACCGGCGCGCCAGAGGCGAGCCCGGATCTCGAGCTCCTGCCGTTGGGCCAGGGGATCGAACGAGACCAGGCGGCTGACGAGCTCGATCTCGTCGCCATCGGCGGCACGCCGTCGGTCGCCCTCGGCCGGCCACGCTCGCGGGATCCCGACGCGACGTCCTGGCAGCCACCGCGCCCATCCCTGCTCGTCCTGACCGGCCCACGGCAGCTCGTGCCAGAGGACCAGGGCACCGCCCGGCGCCAGGTGCCGGTACGCCCGCCGCAGGCCCTCGCGGTCGTTGTCGCGCCGGCCCCCGAGCCCGAAGACGCCGCAGACGTAGATGGTCCGGTAGGTTCGCGGCAGGTCGAGCTCGTGCAGCGGCTGGGCGGCGAGGGCAGGTGTGAATCCGGCCTGCAGCGACCGGCTCCTCGCGTAGGCGATCATGTCGGGCGAGACATCGACGCCATCGACATCGAGTCCCGCTGCCAGCATGGGCACGAGGATTCTGCCCGTCCCGCATCCCAGGTCGAGCGCCGGCTCGCCAAACCGGCGGATCGCCGCCTCGTAGTAGGCGGCCTCTGCGGGCTCCGGCAAGTTGAACTCGGCCCACCACCGCGCAATGAGCCCGTAGTGCCAGGTGCCGATCTCGTTCGTATCACTCATGATCACCGCCCTCGAGGGCTCCACCAAGGGCAGGGCCTCGGTCAGGATGGGCGCAGCGTGCCGGACCAGACCTGCCAGGCGAGGAGCGACTTCGCGACCAGGCTCAGGACCATGTAGGTCTTCTCGCCGTACAGGTAGTCGCTCCAGCGGCCGACCTTCCGGTATTGAAGGACCATCGTGATCGCGAAGATGTTGAATGCCACGAACAGGCTGCCGATGATCACGTAGACGAAGGCAGGGATGCCGGCGTCCGCCGAGAGCCCGTCCTGCGCGGAATAGGCCCACAGGATCGAGAAGATCGCGATCCACGGGACGGCGCCCGCGATGCACCCGAAGATGAAGTGCTTCCAGTCGATGGGCTCGCCCTTCATCAGGCGCCCCTCGTTGGCGGCCTCCATGCTCCAGCCGAAGAGGATCATGGCCACGTTGGCACCCGCGATTGCGACCAGCGCGGGGAAGTCGGTGATGTAGCTCAGATAGGCGATCGCCACGATCATCACCGTCGATGAGAACGCGTACTCGACCCAGCGCAGCGGGTTCATCCCACGCGCCAGGAACCCCTCGTAGCGACCGCGCAGGAACCAGCCTGCGGACGCGTGGGCGATCGCGCTCATGAGGAAGAACGAGGCGATCACGAACACGAGCGGCACGGAGAACAGAACCACGCTCGACGGCTCGACGCCGGTGAACTTCCCATTCTCGATGATCGGCCGGATGGTCGGCACGACCGGCTCGAACCGGACGGTGGTCGCGGAGATCGCGATCATCGCCACGAACTGCAGGCCGTGCGCGAATGTCAGGCCCCGGTTCCAGCGCCGGAGCGAACGGCTCCTGGCGGCTGGAATGGCCGTCCCTTCGCTGCGTTCGGTCGCGACGCTGCCCGCGTCGGCGGTGAGAGAAGTCATCGGGTCGGGCTCCTTGTCCACGGGGTTCATCGGTACTTCGCGTGCCGGGCGGCGGCGGATGGCGCGATCCCGCAACGCGATCGGCCGGCTCGTCGGCACCCCACTGGCGGACGTCCACGGTCTCCTGGCCGGGAGGCGAGTCGATGCGCCCCGCTCGATCCAGCTCCTGGTCAGACCACCACGGTGGGCGCCGCGGCGAGGATCACCGGCTCCGGCCGCCCGAGGAGGTATCCCTGCACCAACCGGACACCCAACGTTCGCAGGGCGGCCAGCTCCTCCGCCGTTTCGACCCCTTCGGCAATCACCTCGCTCGAAGACTCCCGGGCAAAGTGCTGCAGTCCGACGATAAGGGCCTGACAGGTGAGATCCGAGTCGACGCCACGAACGAGGCTGATGTCGAGCTTCACGAACGCAGGCCGAAGTTCGACGATGTGGCTGAAGTTGGCCACCCCTGTGCCGGCATCGTCGACGGCCACGCGGACACCCAATCCGAGGCGGGTGAGAGCCGCACGTAGCTCCGGGTAGCTGCCGACCGGCGTGTGCTCGGTCACCTCCAGCACGACGGGTCGGTGCGCACCCCCGAGGAGCCGGGCGAGGAGATCGCCGGCGACCACGAGGTGCGGCGAGACGTTGAGACTGAGCCAGGCGCCGCCCGGCAACCCAGCAGAGGCTTCCACCGAAGCCGCGAGGGTCGCCGCCTCGAGCTCCAGGCCGACCCCAGCAGCACTCGCGTCGGCGAAGACGAGGTCCGGGCGAATGCCCTCCGAGAATCGGGTGAGCGCCTCATATCCGACGTGCTCGCCGCTGGTGATGTCCACGATGGGCTGGAAGACCGGCGAGAACGCGCAGGACGCGATGATCCGCTCCACGCGAGCCCGGAGCCGGCCGCCCTCCGTCAGGTCGATGACACGCGCACCGACGAGCGCACCGGCGATCCCCGCGAACTCGAGGAGGGCGGGCAGGTGCTCGGTCAACCCCGCGATCGCATCGGATGCGGCCGAGGTCGCGGCGAGGATCCCGATGAGCTGTCCGTCGTGGTTGATCGGAACCCGGGCGATCGCCGAGAGGCCGAGGCCGTGCATCATCCGCTGGTTCCGAGTCCCGGGCCGATCAGCCCACGCCTCGACCCACGGACCCTCGGCAGCCCGCTGGCGCAGGGTCTCGCTTCGCCGGGCCGGGAGCGAAAGCATCGGGACGGGCCCGCCGTCAGCCCGCACCATCGCCAGGGGCGTCGCCCGCCGATCGATGGCGAAGTAGTGGATAGCGGCCGAGGCGACCTCGGTCATGCTGGCCACCTGTCGACAGATCAGCTCGGCCGTCGCCTCGGCCGTCGCCCCTGGCCGGATTGCGGCCAACGTCCCGCCGATGATCGCCCGCTCGCGGGCGCGCCGCTCCTGCTCGGCCTCGCGGGCGCGTTCGCGGGTGACATCACGGCTGACCGCGACGTAGCTCGTGATCTTGCCGCCGTTGTCGCGGATCGGAGAGATCACGGCCTCCTCCTGGTAGAGGCTGCCGTCCTTGCGGCGGTTCGTCAGCTCGGCGACGAACGACTGGCCGCCCGAGAGGGCAGCCCACATCGCCGCGTAGAAGGCGGGTCCCTGGATGCCGCTCTTGACGATGCGTGGGTTCTGACCCAGGACCTCGTTGCGGGTGTAGCCGCTGACCTGCTCGAACGCCGAGTTGACGTACTCGATTCGGGCATCGCCGTCGGTGATCATGACGGCGTCCGCCGATTGCTCGATCGCATGGGCCAGGCGCCGCATCTCGAACTCGGCGCGATGGCGCGACGTGACGTCGCGCACCACGATGATCAGTCCATCGCCAAGCCTCGCCGCCCGCAGGTCGAGCACCTGCTCGGAGACGCCGCTGGCCGCGTCGGGCTCGACATACGGGAAGTCGTCGGTTTCGAAGGGGGCTCCCGTCTCGACCACGCTGACGTAGGCGTCGAAGAGCCCGTTGGTGCGGTCGGCGGGGAACAGCTCGAGGAGCGTGCGACCCACCCGCAGGCTGCCAGCGATGGCTCTCGTCGCGACGACCGCCGTGTTCGCGTAGTCGATCACGAAGTCGATGATCCGGCCCTGATCGTCGCGGATCGCGCGGTGGATGGCCACGCCGTCGACCATCGTGTCGAGGGCGGTCCGCAACTGTGCCTCGGACGTCCGCAGGGCTGTGACAAGGCTCGCCCGTTCTGCCTCGGCCGCGACCTCGTCGGTCACATCCTGGGTCGAGCCGACATACCGAAGCGGGGTTCCCGCGGCGTCTCGGATGACCTCTGCACGTTCGCGAAGGTGACGGGTCGAACGATCCGGCCGAATGATCCGGTACTCCCGCTCGGTCGGCGTCCACGAGGCGTGGAGGTCCGATTGGCTCGCGGCTGCCCGGTCTCGATCGTCGGGATGCACGAAGGCGAGGAAGTCGTCGATCGTCCCCTGGGTCCTGCCCGGCTCCAGGCCGAGGATCAGGCGCGTCTCCTCTGACCATCGGACCGCCCCTGTCCCGAGGTCACGCTCCCAGCTGCCTACATGGGCGATTCGTTGTGCTTCCGCGAGGTTGCGTTCGCTCTCGCGAAGCGTTCGCTCGCTTTCGCGGAGGCTCGCGGTGAGGCGAGCCTGTTCGGCGTCGGCCGCGAGGCGCACGGTGATGTCGCGGATGGTGCGCTGCAGGCGGCCGTCGGGGAGGACCGTGTAGCTGACCTCGGCCGGCAGGCTGGTTCCATCCTTGCGCCGGTACCGCCGCTCGACGAGGAGGCCGGTTCCGGCCTGCGTCTCCGCCAGCCGCTCGTCCATGTCGGCAGGAGTCAGCGGATCGTCGGTTGCGCTCAGGTTTGGCGAGTACCTCGCGAGGATCTCGTCGCGCGAGTAGCCGAGCATCCGGTAGATGGCCGCGTTCGCCTCGACGTAGCGGCCGCTCGCGTCCGAGACCAGGATGCCATCGGCGGACCCTTCGACGAGCGTCCGGTAGAACCCCTCATTTTCGCGGAGGGCTTTTTGGGCCGAGGCGCGGTCGATCCGCAACCGCGCCCGAACGAGGGCCGTGAGCTCGTCGAGACGGATCGGCTTCGTGAGGTAGCCGTCCGCGCCGATCGCCAGACTTTCGACAAGCGGGTACTTGTCGCTCTTGCCGGTCAGGATCAGGACCGGGAGGGCCTCCGTTTCGAGGTGCTCCCGGAGCCGCCGCACGACATCGGCACCGGACATTCCGGGCATGTTCATGTCGAGGATGACGAGGGCGAAGGCCTCCTCTTCGATCATGCCCAGGGCCAGCTCGCCGTCCGTCGCTTCGCGAACCTCGAAGCCTTGCCGGCGGAGGTGCGTCCCGATGAGCGCGCGAACGGCCGCGTCATCGTCAACGACGAGGATGGCGCCCCGTCGCTTGGTCGGACGAGCCATTACCGGCCGCCTGGGACCGGGACTGGCGGCGCGGTCGGGCGGACCATCGCGTCGAGGGCGGCTTCGATGCAGGCCTCGGTTCTGAGCCGAGGATTCCTGGCTTTCCTCACTCGGTCGCGGCTTTGGCGCCTTTACTCCGCCGGTGCCGTTCGCTCCTGCGTCGCGCGGAGCGACTCGTGCCCTGGTCGCCTTCGAGGCCGCACTCCCGCGGGTCGCTGGGACTGCCACTGACCTTCTTGCGCCGCGATCGCCGGTCTCCACGCATCGCCTCGATGGGCCCTTGGCCTTGGACCAGATGGGCGCCGCACCGGATCAACGGCGACGATACGTAGCCATCCGCGCTCAAAGGTGGACCTCCGGTGACTGCGTGTCAATACGGGCTCGTCATGACGCGGGTGCCACCTGAGCCACCAGTCGCGACGGGAGCCGAGTGCGCCGTGGACGATCATTCCGAACCATGCGTCCAGCACGAGACCCGGCGCGACCGCTTCGAGGAGTTAAGGGCGTGGGTGACGGACGGAGCATCAAGCACGGTCTGCGGCAAGGGTCTTCTAGCTGGACGACGGCCGACGGACGTCGTGCCTGATGCCGCCAGTCTGGCTCTACGACCTCACGTACCGCCGGCGGGCGCCGTGGGAGATCGGCGCTCGCTCGGAGCTCGTAGAGCTCCTACGGTTCGGGCCATTGACGCCGGAGGCGGGGCCGCGATCCGGCAGGGCCGCGGCCTCGTCGCCCAGGGAGGCCGCATATCCCCGGTCAGTTCACGCAGGTCCACGACTCGGTGACGTCGACCGGCTTCTGGATCGTGTTGACGTCGCCCACGGGCTCAAGGCCCTTGGCCTGAACGGTCCCGGAGCCGTCGGCCTTGACCGTCATGGAGCCGGTCGTCGCGCTCCCGGGGGTCCAGCCGTTCGCCCCGACCTCCACCTGGAAAGGCCCGAATTTGCCCACGAGGTCCTTGACGTCGTACGTCCCGGGACCCTTGTAGTGTTGAATGGCGGCGGAGATGGTGAACGCGGCGGAGTAATCGGGACTGGGCAGGTAGACCATGGTCCGATCGTCGCTGTTACATTCCAGCCAGCCCGCGCAGTCCTTGATCCCGAACGCCGGCCAGCTCGCGGTGACGTCCGCCTCCGCGACAACGCCACCGCTTATCGCGGCGTGTCCGCAGAAGTGGATCAACGCGTTGCCTGGGCAGCCCGACGACGCGCCAGCACCGCCCGCCGGCGCGCTCGAGGCCTGGCCAGCGGGTGCCACGGTCGCGGCCGGAGCGGATGGCGCGGACGCACCGGGCGAGGCGGCGCCTGAGCATGCCGCCACGAGAAGCGAGGCGCACAACGCGATCACCGGTGCGACGCCGCGGCGGTGGACATTCCGAGCCAGGGAAGGCTGCATCGATTCCTCCGGCACCAGCAGGGCGCCTGTCCGTCCGGCCGACATTGCGGCCCGGGCGCGGATCATTACAGGTTCGGGCAGATACCGCTTCGGGTCAGGGCATCAGCGGGACCTCGACCGACATCGACACGACCAGCCGGTTCACGAGCCTGCGGCAGCTCGGGATCGGATCCATCGAACAGATCTGCTCCGCCGGTTCGAACGCCTTGAGCGCCTTCACATCGGCCTCGGCACCGTGCGCTCGCTGGAGCTGCACCCGGAGATCGGCCGACTCGAACTGACCGAGCTGTACCGGCTCCGCGTGCCGCACGATCTCGCGCCGCTGGCGCGGATGCCACACCTGCGCTGGCTCATCCTCGAATCGACCAGCTCGACCGCGTTGCTGCCGTCGTTCCGCGAGAGCCCGGCGCTCCGGTGGTTCCACATCGACACCATGAAGGGTCACGGGATCTCCGGCCCGTTGCCGATGCGCCCGGGCTCGAGGTCCTCGTCCTTGCCCACATCTCGCAGCTCGAGCCCGAGGACCTGCGGCCCTTCCTCGGCCATCTGTCACTCCGGATCGTCCACTGCGGTTCGGTTCCCGCCAGAAGAACATCGCGGCCCGGGGCGATCCTGCCGCTTACCGGCGACCCGCTCGCGCGTCCGACGGATCCAGCTACGTCGCCATGGATGGGAGCAACCAGGTCGCCAGCACATGGGATGTCCCCGACGTGGAAGCCTTCCGCAGCTCAGGGCTCCATGTCTCCGGAGCTGACGGCAGCGGCGGAGCGAGCTGGCATGATCCCGCCGGTGATGATGTACATCAGGAAGTAGCCCGGTCGCGCTCGTCCCCGACCCTTCTGCTCTGGTATCTCGAAGTCGGGTGCCCACGCGCCTGTTCGGCGCGCGGGCACCCTACCCGATCGCAGCGGCTTCCGGGCGCGTCGCCGCGGGGGCAAGGCGGCGACGACCCCACTTGGCAAGCTCCTCCGCCCACAGGACGATCGAGGCCATCCCGATCACCGCCGCCCAGTGGAAGGGATCGAGCGAGGCGGTGCCGAAGGCCTCCTGCAGGAGCGGAACTTCGACGACGAGCACCTGCAGGACGGCCCCCAGCCCCAGGGCGCCCCACAGCCACCTGTTGCTGAACAGGCCGCGGAACGCGCTGGTGTTCTCGGAGCGCGAGTTCAGCGCGTTGAACAGCTGCGCGAAGACCAGGGTCGTGAAACCGGCCGTGCGGGCGACCACGAGCGAGTCCGAGCCCGCGATGGCGCCGCCGGGCAGGAACATGTCGATCGTCAACAGCGTCACCGCGCCCATCACGAGGCCGATGAACATGATCCGGATCCACATCGCGCGATCCAGGATCCGGTCCTCGGGGCGGCGCGGCGGCCGGGCCATGACGTCGTCGATCTCCGGGTCGACGCCCATCGCCAGCGCCGGGCCTGAGTCGGTCACGAGGTTGATCCACAGGATCTGGGTCGCCAGGAGCGGTACGACCAGCTCGCCGCCCTCGCTGGCGGCGGACAGGCCGAGGAATCCGGCGAACACGACGCCGAAGAAGACTGTGGCGACCTCGCCCATGTTGGACGACAGCAGGTACCGCAGGAACTTCTTGATGTTGTCGAAGATCACCCGGCCCTGGTGGACGGCGACCACGATCGTGGCGTAGTTGTCGTCGGCCAGGATCATGGTTGCGGCTTCCTTGGTGACCTCGGTGCCGGTGATGCCCATGGCCACGCCGATGTCGGCCTTCTTGAGCGCCGGGGCGTCGTTGACGCCGTCGCCGGTCATGGCCACGACGTGGTGGTCGTCCTGCAGGGCATCGACGATGCGCAGCTTGTGCGCGGGGGCGACGCGGGCGAAGACCGACACCTCGCGGGCGGTGGCTCGGAATTCCTCGTCGCTGAGCCGGTCGAGCTCAGCGCCGGTGACGGCCCGGGCGTCCGGGCCGACGATGCCGAGGTCCGACGCGATCCGGCGGGCCGTCACGGGATGGTCGCCGGTGATCATGATGGTGCGGATGCCGGCGTGATGCGCCTCGCTGACCGCCACGGCCGCCTCAGCGCGCGGCGGGTCGATGATGCCGACGAGACCGAGGTAGACAAGGTCGCGCTCGGCGGACTCGTCCAGATCCCCGGTCATCTCGCGGTCGTTGACGTCGATCGAGCGGAACGCGACGCCGAGCGTCCGGTAGCCCCGCTCCGAGAGGCGCTCGACGTCGGCCAGCGCAGCGACTCGCAGGGCCTCGTCCATCGCGACGACCTCCGTTCCCACCTGGGTCGCCTTGCAGCGAGCGAGCAGGATGTCGGGGGCGCCCTTGGTGAACAGCCGGGTCGTCTCCCCGCGCGAGTCCTCCGCGAGGACGGACATCATCCTCCGCTCGGACGTGAACGGAATTTCGGCCTGTCGCTCGTACCGGGCGACGCGATTGACGGTGCCCTCGAGCTTGTGCTGGGCGACCAGGAAGGCGGCTTCGGTGGGATCGCCCTGGATCCGCCATTTGCCGTCGATCTCGGCGAGCTGGGCGTTGTTCGCCAGGACCCCGCCGACGAGGACGCGCCGCGCCTCGAACAGGATGGCGTCCTCCGCGCCGCCACTCAGGAAGGCCTCGCCCTCCGGCCGATAGCCGGTCCCCGTGAGCTCGACCTCGCCGGAGGCGGTCAACACGGTGCGCAGGGTCATCTCGTTCCGGGTGAGCGTGCCCGTCTTGTCGGAGCAGATCACCGACGCGGAGCCCAGCGTCTCGACCGAGTGCAGACTCTTCATGACGGCGTTGCGCTGGGCCAGCCTCCGGACGCCGATGGCCAGCACCAGGGACAGGATCGCGGGCAGGCCTTCGGGCACGGCCGCCACGGCCAGCGACACGCCCAGGAGCAGGATTGCCACGAAGTCGGCCGGCGAGTCCACGCCGTTGAGCACGGCGATGGCGACCATGACCACGACGGCGATCCCGATCACGATGAAGCCGAGGGCCCGCGAGACCGAGGCGATCTCCTTCTGCAGCGGCGAATCGACGGCCTCGGTCTCGTCGAGCATGTGCGCGATGGCGCCCATCTCGGTCCGCATGCCGGTCCCGGTCACCACGGCCCGGCCGACCCCCTGGACGACGGCCGTGCCCTTGAACACCATGTCGAAGCGATCGCCGATGGGCGCCTGCGCCTCGAGCGTGGCCGGATCCTTCAGGGTGGCATCGGACTCGCCGGTCAGCGACGACTCCTGAACCTTGAGGCCGGTCGCCGTCACCAGGCGGGCATCCGCCCCGATCGAGTCCCCCTCGGAGAGGACGAGGATGTCGCCCCGCACCAGCCCGGATGACGGCACCGTCGCAAGGACAGCGTCGCGCAGCACCGTCGAGTTGGCCGCGGTCATAACCGCGAGCGCCGCGACCGCGTCCTCGGCCTGGTTCTCCTGGATGAACCCCAGCGCGGCGTTGGCGATCACGATGGCCGCGATCACGATCACGTCGACGGGTGCGCCGTGGGCGCCTTCGACGATCCAGGCGACCAGCGAGATCACGATCGCCACGAGGAGCAGATAGACGAGGGGGTCCTGGAACTGGGCCAGGATCTTGCGCCATATCGGGACGGGCGGCTTCGCGCGCAGCTCGTTCGGCCCGTCCTGCGCCAGCCGGGCCGCCGCCTCGACGGCCGACAACCCTCTCATCGGCTCGACGCCGAGCCCGGCCGCGACGGCCGCGGCGTCGACAAGCGACGGATCCGTGGGAACGATGGCGACGGTTTCGTCCACGTGGCGAATGCTACCGCCGACGCCGCTTCCCGCCGGTCCCGCGGCGACGCCCGTTCTTCAGGAAGCTGCGTGGGTATGGCGCCCCCGGACGGACTCGAACCGCCGCCAAGAGAAAGATCAGGCTCGTGACGAACCGCACGGTCGTCGAGGGAACGGGAGTCAGAGCGTCGGTGCGGGCCGGGTTCGATCTGGCGGAGACCGTCGTCGTCGCGCTCTCGAATCCGACGGGCGATTCATTCGATTCGGGTGGCCATGCGGCCCAGGCCCGTTGCGGCCGCCGCTCGCCGGCCTCACCCTCGGGTCATCGCCTCGTCGAAGTGGGCGGCGTCGACGCCAACCCGGACGAGATGGAGCCGGAGCAGATCGATGGTTGTGGCACGGACCGAGGTCGGATCAGCAGCGAGCCCGGTCGTCGGGCCGGCGACGATGACGGTTGCGAACGCGGCCTTGGAGGGAAGATAGTGGTAGATCGCCGCCGGGCTCATGTGGCAGGCGTGGGCCAACGCCTTGATCGTGGCACCGCGATAGCCGTGCGTGCGGAACAGGAGAGCTGCAAGGTGGAACAGCTCGTAACGGCGGCCCTGGATGCCGGGCATGAGCGCACGGTGAAACGGGAGCCAGCTCACCACACTCTGACGGCCTGCGCGGGCCTGGGCGCGGGTGACGGACGGAGCATCAGGGACAGTGTGCGGCAAGGGACTGCTCGCTGGACGACGACCGACGGACGTCATGCCTGATGCCGCCGGTCTGGTTCTACGACCTCATGTACCGCTGGCGGGCGCCGTGGGAGATCGGCGCTCGCTCGGAGCTCGTCGAGCTCGTCCGGTCCGGCCGGTTGACGCCGGAGCGACTCGCCCCCGGGCGGGCGATCGATCTCGGCTGTGGAGCCGGAGCGAACGCCATCTTCCTCGCTCAAAGCGGCTTCGAAGTCGTTGGCGTCGACTTCTCCCCGGTGGCCCTCAAGAAGGCGCGAAGGGCGTCGGTTGCCGCCGGCCTGTCCGAACGGCTCCGCTTCGTCCAGGGCGACCTGACCGCCCGGAGCCTGCCAGGCGTCGAAGGCCCGTTTGACCTGCTCGTCGACTACGGCACGCTCGACGATCTCGCGCCCATGGACCGGCGGGCAATGGCGTCGACGATCATCCGGCTCGCCCGCCCGGGCTCGATCCTCGTGCTGTACGCCTTCTATGCGGCTCGCTCCGACCTGCCGCGAATCAGCCTCACTGGTCCGTCCAGGCTGGTCCCGGTGCTCGAGCACGGAGAGGAGGTAGAGCTCTTTGGCGACGCCTTCGAGATCGAGCGGCTCCCGGAGCCCCGTCCGGAGCAACTGACTGCCGCCTTCGTGATGACCCGACGGGACGACCAGTCCAGCTGACACGACACGCCGGGAGCGTCCATCGGCGTCGAGGAGGTGTCCTCACACCGCGGCCGCGGGGCCGAGGGCCGGCAGCTCCCCGATGGTGTTGGGTCCGATTCTCTTCGGCAGGCCTCCAGGTCGGCTGACGTTGTCGGCGGCCCACGATCCTCCGTCCCGGGAGCGCAGAGGTCGCCCGGACCGCGGGAGCAGGGATCAGACCGTGACGGTGAAGGGCCGCATCATGTCGTTGTCCTCGTGCTCGACGATGTGGCAGTGGTGCACATAGGTCTGCGGCGCCGTTACGCCAGTCGGCAACTCGAACTTCGCCCGGATGGTGGTGAAATAGCCTGGGTTCGCCTTGACGGTGTCCTTGAAGCCGCGCTCTTCGGGAGCGGGCGGCAGCATCGGACCCGTCGCGAAGTGGGTCGGGTCGATTCCGCCGGGGACGCCATGCGGGCCCTCGGTGGCCTCCTCATAGGCCTGCACATCGAATGGGGTGCGACCGACCACCTGGAAGGTGACGAGGTGGAGTGCATGGGGTGCGTGTCCGCAGTGAGGTTGACGTAGACCCAGTCCTCGACCGTGCCGAGCCTTGGAGTTTCCGTGATCGGCCCATCGTCGAAGTGCAGGCCGTTGAGGTTCAAGAACCACGTCGACTCGTCGACATCGATCTCGTTGAGCGTGATGTAGCGTGTCGCGACCGGATTGTGCAGGTCGGCAGCGCGTCCAGGCAGGCTCGAGGGCACCGAGCTCGGACCAGGGTGGGAGATCGTCGTTCCGACCCGGATCTGCATCACCTGCTCGAGCGACGGTGCCGGGGTCACGACCGGTCGTGACGGCCGGTGGTTCTTGAGCACCAACCTCGCGCCGGCAAACTTGCGAAAATCGACGAGCACATCGGCCCGTTCGGCCGGCGCCAGCACCAGCTCCTTGACCGGCACCGGGATGTCGAACAGGCCGCCCTCCGCGCCGATCTGCCAGAAGTCAACTCCGCCGATGTCGAGGCTCAGGATCCGCGCGTTGCAGCCGTTGAGGATCCGAAGGCGGTACATCCGCGGTTCGACCTCGAGGTACGGCCAGACCTTGCCGTTGACCAGCATGACGTCGCCGAAGTACTCCCCGACCCAAGTGACCCCGGCGATGTCGCTGGTTGGGTAGCGGAACGTGCCGTCGGGGTTGAACTGGCGGTCCTGGATCACGAGCGGGATCTCGTAGGCACCGCCGGGGATGCCCGCCGGGTTGGGTTCCGTGCCGGTGTCGTACTGGTCGCGCAGGATGTAGGCGCCAGCCAACCCGGCGAACACGTTCAGGCGCGTCGTCCCCAGGCCATGGTCGTGGAACCAGAGCATGGACGCAGGCATCTGCGGCGACTGGTTGGGATAGAAGACGCGCTGGGTGTCGCCCCGGCCGAAGCCGTTTGGCGTCACTGTCGGATTGCCATCGCTGGCGGCCGCCACGAAGCCCCCGTGCAGGTGGGTCATGAGGCGCACCTGGGTGCCGAGCGGCGTCAGCCGCGTATCGACCGGGATCCAGGCTGGGTAGGTCTCCGGCAGGTCATGGGTGTAGCTCACCTCGAGCGGGGTGCCGCTTTGGGCAACGATCGCCATCCCGAACGACCCAGCCTGACCCGCGAGCCCGGAGCCGTCGTCGTACGCCCAGATCGGGGTCGCCGGCAGGTCCGGGTGCAGGCGGCGGGTGATCTGGGTCTGGCTGAAGGCATACTGGTTCGGGCCGCTTTGGGCAGCCACGACGATCCCGGCCCCGGGGAGCGGCAGCGGTTCGAGGTACTTCGCCAGCTTGCCGCCCTTCGCCCCGCTCGCCAGCGGCGTTCCCACCCACGCCGGCACCGCGAGTGCGGTGCCGATTCCCACTCCGTACTGGAGGAAGCGTCGACGCGTGATTGGCTTCATCGCTGCCCTCCGATCATCCTGTGGCGCCGTCTACGCGGCCGAGCCGTTGGACTCGGCATTGTACGTCCCGAATCGACCCTCAAATGCACCAGAGGCCCTCTTGGTGCGCAGCAGCACCATGGTGGAAGTTCAGGATGAATGTCCCTGGCTCAGACGAGTCGGGCGCTCTCCGTCGCGGTCCAGGCACCGATGCGCGCGGCCGCGGGGCCGAGGCCGGCAACTCCCCGCTGGTGTCCGGTTGCTGAGGAGGCGTCGAGGTCGGCTGAGGCAACCCTCCCCTACTCTCGTCGTCCCGACACCAAGCTATATCAGCCCGAGCGCCGCCGCCGGTCATATCAG
The DNA here is from genome assembly GCA_038214375.1 of Candidatus Limnocylindrales bacterium. Taxonomy (GTDB): domain Bacteria; phylum Chloroflexota; class Limnocylindria; order Limnocylindrales; family CSP1-4; genus CTSoil-043. The sequence goes on along the minus strand of JBBQRX010000006.1, from coordinate 74,327 downwards.
GTCTCGTCGCGGCACTCTTATCGAGAGGTCGTCCTCGGGCTGCCTGCGGCGTGGGGCGGGCCATGCCAGGGCGATCAGCAACGGAAGACCCCGAGCCACGGCCCGGGGTCTTCTCGGTAATGGCGCGGATGGCCTCTATCGGAAGTAGAGGAAGAGATCCTGCCCGTAGAGGCCGGGGGAGACATACACGTCGCTGCCACTTCCGTGGAGCGTGACGTCGACCGCGACCGTGTGGATGCCCGGGGTGACATAGGTATTGACGTGCAAAGTGCCGTTTCCGGCGGCATTCGTTGTGATGGTCCCGACGACCGTGCCGGTCCCGTTCCCATTCCCATCAAGGAAGAGGTAGACGTCGTAGGTCGTGTTGGGCGACACCTTCTTGAGCTGCACGGTCAACTCGAGGTTGTTCGGGTCGCCCGCAGAGCTGTTGAAGATGACGGCGCCCACGGCCATACCGCTCGGGTACGGGACGAGGTCGGTCTTCGCGTGCGTGCTGGCGTCGAGGAAGGTTGCGGCCCCGGAAGTCGTCGCCCAGGTTCCCGTCCGGCCCAGGCCACCAGCGCCGTCTGCCCAGGAACCGGCCATGGTCCCGTCAGCGGCGATCACGCCCGTCAAGGTGAGGGTGAATGGACTGGTTGCCACGATTGTGATCGTGTCGCCGACCACTGAGCCGCTCGTGATGGTGAAGTTCGTGCAGGCCGGCGAGCACGGCGCACCGATCGACGCCCCGGTGATGGTCCCCGTTCCGGACTGCGTCAGGACCAGTGTCTCCGGATAAGCGGTGGCGAGGTACGTAACGTTGACGCCGTAGGTACCAGCGACGTTCCAGTAGGAGCTTCCTGAGGCGATGGCCGTGGCCGGAATAGCCCCCAGCAGACCTAAGGCCATGACGAGCGCGCCCAGCCGCTTGACCGACATTGTTGCCTCCAGTGGAGTCCGATCGATGCGGGTCGGTCTCGCCATTGGCTCGGCACGGTCCCGGGCGACCAGAGTCTGGACCGCGTGTCGACGCCTCCCGCCACCAGTACTAACGTAACCCCCGGGCCGTCGTTAGGGGGTCCCTCTCAGGTCGGCCCGGACGCGAGATCAGGCCATGCGATACGAGACGGTGACCGAGACGCTCGGCGACGGCTGGTAGATCGGCAGACAGGCGGGTTGCGGGATCACGGTTCCCTTGGTCTGGGGCACGACCGCCGGGCATACGGCGGTGCCCGAACCGTTCGCCACCACCAGCATGACCCCGTTGTTCGGTGACACCGACGCGCTCACCGAGAGCACCCCGCTGATCGAGAGCCCGGTCGCGGCGGCGATATCATCGACCTGCGCCTTGGCGCCGAAGAGGTCCTGACGTCGAGTGACAAGGTTGTCGTGGGGCGCGGCTCACGGGGGCTCATCAGGGTGCGTTCATGGGCATGCCGCCGACCGGCAAGCGCGTCAGCGTCCAGCTCGTCGACATCATCCGATCCGGCGATGATGGCCTCGCCCACGAGCACTGGGGTGTCACCGACGCACTGGCGATGATGCGGCAGCTCGGCGCGGTGCCAGCGGGCCCTTCCGCGTAGGCCGAGGGAGTGTCGCCGGGAACGGGGTGAGCTGAGGCCATACACGCAGGACGGCGGGGTGGTCTCGACCGTTCCCCACCGTGAACCCCGACGGGACTGAATGTCATGAAGAAGGGCCTCCGCGGTGGCAACGTTGGGTTGTCATCGCAACCAGCACCTTGGAGGCCCACGCATGTTGTACGCCGGATTGGACCTGTCGCGCCAGAGGCTTGATGTGCACGTCCTCGACGAGGAAGGCCGGACGGTCGAGGTGACCGCGGCAACGCCCGAGGTCTTCGGGCTCCGCGAGCTCGTCGCCCGGATCTCGAGGCATGGCCAGGAGGTGACCGCGACGATCGAGTCGATGAACGGGGCCCGCTTCGTCCACGACCAGCTCGAGCTCTACGGCTGGGATGTCGAGATCGCCGACGCGGTGAAGGTCAAGGGCCTCGCACCCCTGGCCGCCAAGACCGACAAGATCGACGCCTGGGTCCTCGCCGAGCTCGGGCGGCGCGACCTCGTGCCCGCCATCTGGCTGCCCGATCCGTCGGTGCGGGCCGAGCGCGAGCGGGCGCGCTTCCGGCTCCACCTCGTGCGCCACCGGACGGCGCTCAAGAACCGGATCCACGCCACCCTCATCGCGTTCGGCCACCCGGTCCCGGTATCCGACCTCTTCGGGACGAAGGGACGCGAGCTGCTCGCGAGCCTGGCCGTTCCCGAGCCCTGGGTGGCCACGCTCGAGCGGAGCCTGCACTTCGTCGACGAGCTCGACGCCCAGATCGCGACCTGTGAACGCGAGCTCCGGGCAGCCGGTGCCGACCACCGGTACGTCCCGCACCTCATGACCGTGCCCGGGATCGCCTGGGTGCTCGGCTACACGATCGCCGCCGAGGTCGGCGACATCGGGAGGTTCAGCAGTCCCAAGAAGCTCGCCGGGTACACCGGGCTGTGCCCGATCGTCCGCCAGTCGGGCCGTCGGGACGATCGCGGTCCGCTCGCCAAGAACGGCCCGAAGTACCTGCGCTGGGCGCTCATCGAGGCCGCCACCCACGCCGCCCGCCATCCCGCCTACCGCGAGCGGTACGAGCGCACCAAGCAGCGCCTCGGCCGTCAGCGCGGAGCGAAGGTCGCCCGGGTCGAGCTCGCCCGCGAGATCAGCACCGCGATCTGGCACATGCTGACGAAGAACGAACCGTTCGCTCCCGGCAGGCCCCCCGCGCGCCCTCTGGTCGCTTGACGACCCTCGTCTGAGATGGGCCGCCGGAGCATCCGATCCAACCTGGTCCTCCCCGCAGGAGGCGATAGAGAGATGAGCACAGCTCGAACCGGACGGGGAACCGTCACCCATCCACCAATCGGCTTGACAGCCGGCCCTTCTTCATAGAGAGAGCGTCGAATGCCTGCGTTCGCGGCGGGTGCATGCACGCGAGGCACGGCGCTCGTCCCCGATCCTTCGCTCTCAGGAAGACGGCAGGGCGGGGCCGTCTCGCCGGTCGCGATGAGGGCCGCCTCCGACGCCTAGCGTCGTGTGGACGATCTCCCCGTTGCATATGAGGGTCGCGGCAACGGTCAGCGCGGGCGGCGTCGCCCGTGACCGCCACCACGCTCCCGCCCCGACGGGCCGAGGGCGTCCACGGCGCCCATGATGGCGGGGTCGCGTCCGGGCAGGGACACCACGTCCTGACCATCACCGGCAAGGGCAACGTGGTGAGGACGGTCAAGGTTCCCCCCGACGTCCAATGGCTGATCGACGACTGGCTCGTTGCGGCGACGGAGGCTGGCCTCGAGCTGGTTGGCGATGATCCACTCTTCGTCGAGGTTCGCAAGGGCGGACACATACCCGGTCGGCATCCGCTGTCCGACCGGGCGGTCTATCAGGTCGTCGTCCGTCGGCTGCGGGCCGCTGGCCTCGAGCGGCTGGGCCCGCATGGCCTGCGGGCCACCTTCGTCACGCTGGCCCTCGAAGGCGGAACGCCGCTTCACGTCGTGCAGAGGGCGGCTGGACACGCCGACCCGAGGATGACTGAGCGGTACTGGAAGCGGAAGGACTCCCTCGACGACAACGCCGTGGACTACGTCCGGCTCTAGGTCCCTTTGCCCATTCTCTTCTCGGCTCGCCTGCGGGGGCGGACCTCCCAAACCCAGCCCGTCAGCGCCTCGAGTTCGGCAGCGCGGTCGGGATCGAGACGACCGACGCGGTGCTCGGCGCGGCGCTTGATCACCCATCGCCCAAGGCGCAGATCCTCCTCGACCCAACCATACGGCACCCGGGCGTCACCCTTTCGAAGAATGAAGGCGCGTAGGGCACCGAGTGCCGTAACCCAGTCGTCGGAGAGGGGGTCCCACGTCCAGCCTGGGAAGGCCTGGACTTCCGCCGCACGCGCCGGTTCGAGACGACCGACGCGGTGCTCGGCGCGGCGCGTAGCCACCCACTGCCCGAGTCTGAGATCCCCCTCGACCCAACCATACGGCACCCGGGCGTGGCCCTCGCGGGCGACGAAGGCTCGGAGGGCAACGACGGCGGCAGTCCAGTCATCGGCGAGGGGGTCCCAGCTCCAGCCGGGAAGAGCCTCGAGTTCCGCGACCATGGCCGGATCGAGACGACCCCTCATGCGGTCGCCGCGTCGAGCACGCTTTCGGTCGCCCCGTCGTTCATGGAGCAACGAGCCGAGCCGCAGATCTCCCTCGACGTGGTCCCCTGGCACCCGTGCATGGCCCTCGCGGGCGACGAAGACTCGCATGGCGGCCATGCCAGCGACCCAGTCATCCGTTCTGGGGTCCCAGGTCCAGCCGGGGAACGCCTCGAGTTCAGCAGCACGAGTCGGATCGAGGCGACCAGAGTGCTGGCCGGTACGCTGCGTTGAGATCCATGTCCCAAGCCGGAGATCGCCCTCGACATGCCTCGCGGGCACACGAGAGTGGCCCTCGCGAGCGACGAAAGCATGGACGGCAGCCACGCCAGAAACCCAGTCGTCAGCGACTGGGTCCCACGTCCAGCCGGGCAAACCCTCGAGTTCGGCGACCCGGGCCGGATCGAGACGACCGGCGCTGTGTCTGACGCGCTGATGATTGACCCAGGTCGCAAGTGCCGAAGCCTCGCCGCGTGGCCGTGGCACACGAGCGTGGCCTTCGCGGGCGACATAGTCCTGAAGCGCGGCGATCCCGGAAGACCACGAGTCAGCGGAGAGCTCGACAGCGCGGAGGCGGATGGCGCGGCGGAACGCAGCGACATCCACTGCTGACGCCGCGTCGAGGACACGGATGTGGTCGGCTAGAAACCTGGAGTCCACAAAGCCCCCGCCCCGTCGCCCGAGCTCGACGCGCAGACGTGTGGCTTCGACGGACAGCTCCTCATCGTGCGCCCGCATCGCCCGGAGTACGTCAAGCACGGGCTTGAAGGCGCTCGACTCCACCGCCGCTTCCGGATCAACTCCCTCGGCCTCCGTCAAGAAGACCGGGATGATCACGCGCCCGCACTCTTTGCCGGGGTCGGTCCGCATTGCACGCCCGACAGCCTGCACAATGTCGATATGGCTGCCTCGTGGGTCTACGAACAGCACGGCATCGAGCGCCGGGATGTCGATCCCTTCGGTCAGGCAGCGGGCGTTCGTGACGACCGTCGGGACCCCCGGGTCACGGAGGCGTTCGACAACCCGGTTCCGCTCTCCGGTCGGCATGAGTCCCGAGACGTGGCCAGTCGCCGGGACGGGGTGGTCCGCGCTCACCTCCGGCAGCCAGCGGGCGAAGGCTCGGGCACGGGCGATGGACGAGTGGAACGAGATCGAGCGCCGCAGATCCAGCTCAGAGATCGCCGTGCGGACAGCAACGAGGAAGGCGAGCGACTCGGCGTCGGTCGTCAACTCCTCGGCCCGGACGAACGCCCGGCGGTCGATCAGGTCGGCAATCTCCGCGTCGGTCACGACCACGACGACGAGTTCGTCGTCCACGAGGATGCCCTGCTCGACGGCCGAGCGGAAGGTCAGGCGGTGGGCGACCGGGCCGAAGACCGCCGGGTCGTCCATCGAGGCGACCTCGATGTCTGCTCCGCCCTGTTCGAGCCGTTTCTCCGTCGCGGCCCCGTAGATCCGGGGCGTCGCGGTCGTGAAGAGCCGTCGGCTGGCCCGAATGCGGTCGGCACCGAGGACGACCTTCAAGTCGCGCTCCCGTTCGTCGCCCGACGCCTGGACCCCGGCGAGCTTGTGCGCTTCGTCGCAGACGACGAGATCGAACGCCGGGATGCTAGGGTCGGCCTGGGCGTCTGCGATCCGCTCGCTCGACTGGTACGTCGCGAAGATGACGCTGCGACCGTGGCCACGCAGGAACGCCGCGACTTCCGATGCGTCGGTCGTCACCGCAACACCGAGGTCGGCGGTCCTGACCCAGACCTCGTCGCGCCCGACGGTCGTTTCGTCCGAGCAAACAACGAGGTCTACGAACGGGAGCGTGGCCGACTCGATCCAGTCCCGGCGGAACTGGCGGAGGAGAAGGAGGGACGGCACGAGGACGAGGACCCGTTCGTCCTTGCGCTCCTCGGCGATCCACAGGGCCGCGAGCGTCTTGCCCGAACCGCACGCCATGACGAGTTGGGCGCGAGGGTTCTCGCGGAGGATCGCGACCGTGTCGGCGACAGCAAGCACCTGGTGCGGTCGGGGGGTCCGGGGACGGCGCTCCGGGGTCGCCTCGCCTGACAGTCCGTGCGTCAGGGCGTCGGCCCAGTCGATCTCGCTCGCGAGGAAGGCGTCGCGGAGGACCCACTGGATCGGCTCCTTGGCGGCCCCGGGGGACCCCAGGGCCTCGTATGCGTTCGGTCCCCGGTCCCAGGCGTTCGTGACGATTAGGCGGCGGGAGAAGAGGCCAGGCCGGTAACCGACTGCGGTCGCAACGTCCTGCCAGCGGATGAGCCGGTCGGGGTCGAGTCGGAACTTGACCTGGACGCCGACCAGACGACCCGTCGCGTCCTCGGCAACGAGGTCGATACCCAGATCCCTGGCGGCGGCACCCACTGCCTCCCGTCCCGGCCAGTCGCTCCAACCCCAGACCCGCCGGATGCCGAACTCGGGATCGTGCCGGAGGAGGTGGGCGACGGCACGCTCGAAGGCATCTCCACGCTCCTTCTCCGTGGAGAGGGCGGCGACGTATCGTTCGACGGAGAGGAAGTCGATCATCTGCCCATCTGCATTCTGGCGCACAGTACGACTCGTCCGATGGGCGTCATGACCGCCCTACTGAAGGACGACACCGAGCTGACACGCAATTCTCCGAAAAACTGGCTGACGATACGGCGTTCTGGCTCACCTATGCGGACACGTCCCAATGGCGGTTGAGTGCCGCCTGGTACAGCGCCCGAAGCCTGTCCGGTGGCAGCGCATCGAGTTCCACCTGTTGAGGGGCGTGATCTCGTGCGAGAACGGCCACCCCATGCATGGGGCCTGCCGCGTTGCGCGAGGCCACGAGTGGCGGTACTACGTTTGCCGCAGGTGCCATGCACCCTCGGTTCCGGCTGGTGATGCCGAGCGTCTCGTCATCGAGGCCGTCCAGGCGATGACGCTGCCACCGAGGACCATCGACGAGGCGCGGGCGGAGCTGGCCCGTCGGCTCAGCGTGCCGGATGCCGACCTCGTCGGATCGAAGCGCCGCCGCCTGGAGACTCGTCTGACGCGGCTCACGTAGTTGTTCGGATGGGGGGGACCTGACCGGGCAGGAGTATCGCCGCCAGGTGACCGAGACGCGGACGATGCTGTCCGACCCGAACAAGCTGGTCGCATTCGACCGCAACCGCCATGTGATGGTGACGATGGCCGCGAACGTCGAGAAAGCCACCCGCCCCCAGCTCGCTGAGCTGGTGCGGCTTCTGGTCGAGAGGGTCCAGGCAAAGGGTCGGAGCGTGGAGCCGGAGTCCATCGAGTGGACGCCACCTGCCCGGCCCTTCTTCGAGCCTGCTGCGTTGCTGGAGCGCCCCCGGACGGACTCGAACCGCCGACGCAGGCCTTAGGACGGCCTCGCTCTATCCACTGAGCTACGGGGGCGTGGGCATCGATCGTACAGCAGCCTCACGGCAGGACGACGCCTCGGCGCGAGCAGCGAGTTCGTCGCCCGGCGGCCCGACGCACGGCCGCGCCGTAGAATGCCGCCCGATGGACCCGGCGGCTCCCACTCCCCTCCCCGATCTCGTGCTGTGGCGCGGCGACGGGTGCCACCTGTGCGACGACGCCCGGACGCTCGTGACGGCGCTGCTCGCCGAGCGGGCGGCGAACCGGGGCCGGACGCCAGCCCTCGTGGAGCGTCGGATCGCGGACGACCCGTCCGTGGAGCGCGAGCTCATCGAGTTGATCCCGGTCCTCGAATTCGCCGGACGCCGCCTCCCACTCGCCATCCGGGCGGGTCCGATCCGCGCGTTCCTGGCGGCGGCGCTGGACGAGGGAGGGGTCGCCGCCGGTCCGCCGCCGGCCGGCCCCGGCGGCTGACGCGATGCCCGCCTCGGACCTCACGCTGCTGCTCGCCTTCGGGGCGGGCATCATCAGCTTCGTCTCGCCATGCGTGCTCCCGCTTGTCCCGGCGTACATCGGGCAGCTGACGGTCGTGGCGGTCGTTCGCGGGGAGGGGCCTGCCGCTGCAGGGTCGTCGCGCTGGCTGGCGGTTCGCCACTCGCTTGCGTACGTGCTTGGCTTTGCGGCGGTCTTCACGTCCCTGGGCGTGAGCGCCTCGCTGATCGGCGGCGGGCTCTACGACCTGCTGCCGACGCTTCGCACGATCGGCGGCCTGGTGCTCATCGTCATGGGCCTGAACCTCGCCGGGATCCTTACCGTGCCCGCGATCCAGCGCGTCCTCCAGCGGACCTGGCGCCCGCTCGAGGCAGGAGCCGCCGGCGAGCTTGCCCGGGCGAGCGGCACGACCTCGTTCGGTGCCGGACTCGACGGGACCGGCGGGCCCGGCCTCGGCGAGCGGCTGGGCGGGAGGCTCGTGGGCGGGCGCGGCGGCTGGCTCGCCTCGTTCGGGCTTGGCGTGGTCTTCGCGGTGGGCTGGACGCCATGCATCGGGATCATCCTGGGTAGCATCCTCACAGTCGCGGCGTCCTCCGGGCAGACGCTCCAGGGCGGCCTCCTCCTGTTCGCGTACAGCCTGGGCCTCGGCCTCCCGTTCGTGGCGCTCGCGATCCTGTACGACCGGGCCCCGGCGGTCGTCCGGCCACTGGTTCGCCACGGGCGCGCGGTCAGCCTGGTCGGCGGGCTCCTTGTGGTCGCGATCGGCCTCGCGATGGTCTTCGACGTGCTCACGCTCCTCGCACGCCTGGCACCCGGCGTTTAGCTAAGTGGCGATTCCACCAGCCGAGACCCCCGACCCGCGCCGCGGCCTGATCGGGCCGTTCACCGGCCGCCAGCTTGCCGCCGCACTCGGGACCATCGTGATCGTGGCCGCGATCCTGGTCGTGGCGACCGCCCCGCTCGCATCGGCACCGACCCCGAGGGTCGCTCCGCGGCCGACGCAGTTCGCGATCGGGCCCGCCGTCGAGGGGCTGCGTGTCGGGGACCGCGCCCCGGAGCTGGAGATCCTGGGCGTCGACGGGGCGACGGCTCCGCTGCGGGACCTGGCGGGCGCCCCGGTACGTCTGGCCGACCTTCGCGGCCATCCCGTCTGGATCAGCTTCTGGGCGAGCTGGTGCCCATCATGCCAGGCCGAGACGCCGGTCCTGCGCGAGGTTTTCGCCGCCTACCGGCCCCGCGGCCTGGCCCTCGTCGCCGTCAGCGTCCAGGAGTCGACCGTCGACGACGTGCGCGCGTATGCTGCGAAATACGGCCTCGAGTACACGGTTGCGGCCGACCTGGCCGGCGACGTCTTCCGGCGCTACCGGGTCTACGGCCTTCCCACCCAGCTCTTCCTCGACGCAAACGGGATCATCCGGGCGATCGTCCAGGGTCCCGTGGACACCGGGATCGCCGCGGCCAACCTGGCGCTCGTGGGGCTTCCGCCGGCGGGAACCGGCTCATCGGGCGCCGCGAGCGGCGCGCCCGCGACGGGACGACCCACGACGTCGCCGTGAGATCTAGACGAGCGGCTCCCAGGCGAACCGATCCCGATCGGGCACCAGGCGCCCGACGGGCCGCTCGCGCTCGTGCGAGAGGACGACCGTCCAGCGCTCCTCGGCGGCGCGCGCGAAGAGCGTCGCCTTCTGTGCAACGGAGTCGAGCGGGAAGTCATCGAAGGCCGGGATCCAGCGCGGATTGGCCGACCAGGGCCGCATCGCGATGTCACCCAGGAATGCGAGTGTCCGGTCCGGCGACCGCACCACGATCGCCTGGTGGCCGGCCGTGTGGCCGCCGGTCGGCACCGCCCAGACGCCGGGCAGCAGCTCCACCTCGCCGTCGGCCGCGCCCGCGCTGCCCCACTCCCGAACGAGCCGCAGCTCGGGCTGGTCGTACGATGCGACGATCCGCGGGTTCTCGTCGAGAGCGATCTCCCACTCGGCGCGTTGAACCACGATGCGCGCACGCGGGAACGCGCGCGTGCCGTCCGCCCGCAAGAGCCCGCCAGCGTGGTCGTAGTGCAGGTGGCTCATCGCCACGATGTTGACGCTGGCCGGATCGAATCCGGCCTGCACGAGCGTCGGCACGATCGGGTCGCCGACGAGGCCGCGCCACGTCCGGCCCCGCTCGTCGAGCCGTTCGCCAATCCCCGTCTCCACGAGGACGCGACCGGCCGGCGTCTCGATCAGCAGGCAGTTGAGCGCCTGGAGGAGGCGCCCCTCGGCATCGATCTCGTCGGCCACGAGCTTCCCCCAGAGGACCCGCGGAACCGGCCCGAAGAGCGCTCCGGCGTCCGACCGAAACGTGCCCGCCTGGACGAGCGCGATACGCACCCCGGCGCCAAGCTCCGTCGACCAGTGGACCGCGTCATTGAATGCCACGCGACGCCCCTCAGCCCGCCGGATCCGGGCCGCGCCGGCGACCGGCCGCGAAGTCGCGGTGGAAGGCGGACGCGGTTGGCTCGCTCTGGCCCTGGTATTTCGACCCGAGCCCGGCGCTGCCGTACGGCCGCTCGACCGGGCTCGACATCCGGAAGAAGCTGATCTGGCCGATCCGCATGCCGTGGTAGAGCGCGATTGGCAGGTTCGCGACGTTCGAGAGCTCGAGCGTCAGGTTGCCCTTCCAGCCCGGATCCACGTAGCCCGCCGTCGAGTGGATCAGCAGGCCGAGACGGCCGAGCGAGCTGTTGTGCGTCGGGATGAATGAACGCGACACGAGGAACAAGCCCCGCGGCGACGCGACCTGAACACACCGCACTGGTACCGACGCCACCTCTCGAACGTCGGCGATCGCCCGAAAGCGATGGAAGCGCGCGTCCGCAGCCTTCTGGCGGAGGATCTTCCGGGGAATCCGGAAGACCGGACGATCCGGGGTGAACTTCACCCGGTACTTCGGCCCGTGGTCAACCCCATTCAGCATCGCCCTGCTGGCCGATTTGATTGGTCGGAGCCCGAGGCCCGCTGCAAGCTCGACGACGGCCTCGGCGAGACCCTCCTTCGTGCTCGTGAACTCGCAACGGCCAGCCACGTCGTCGACGAACCCATCGGTGTCCATCAGGCCCTGGAGGAGGGCCATCCGTTGGGCGATCCCGGCTTCGAGGTATGGCCGCGGGACGGCCTTGCTACCAAGCAGCCCCAGTGCGCGGAGACGACTCGAGATCGACCCATTTCGGCTGTATCGACCGGTCACCGAGTCACGCGTGTGTCCTTCCCCGCCGATTCGGTAGAGATGGTTGCCGTAGTTGAGCCTCCGGACCTGGTAACCGTCGCCGCTGATCTGGGCCAGGATCTCGGTGTCGCAGCACGTGATCTCCGCCTTCGTGCTCGTCCCGTCACCGAGCCATGCGCCGAGCGTGTACGGCTCGATCGGAAGGCCCAGTCGGGGCGGGTACTGGGCCGCGCCGGCCAGCGGCACATGGTGGTTGCGTTCGCCGCGTACGTGGAGCGTCCGGGCGATCTCGTCGGTCGTGCGGATGGCTGCGCGGGACCGCCCGTACCGACGCCCGTTCTTGTCGACCGTCAGCCACTGATGGGCAGCATCGGCGACGAGGCGGGTGCCATCTGAGAACAGAACCTCGCGACATGGACGTCCCAACATCGGGGGTGTTGCGGCGATCACCCGTGTCGGAGCCCCACGTTCGTCGAAAACGTCGTCGCCGGGCTCGAGATCGCCCATCGTCCGCCAGCCGAGCGGCGTGGGGACGGGCGTGTCGAGGGCGAGCGCTTTCCCCTCGAGCCTCGCGACGAGGTCGTCCGGCAGCTCCACCCATTCGACGGTCTGGCCCAGCACGAACTCGCCCGGGTGGAGGATGAACGGCTCGTCGTCCCGAATCGACAGGAGCTCGGTCAGGTCCGGCTGCGACTGGCGGACGTCGATGAAGGCGTAGCGGTTGTTGCGGAAGACCCGGAAGCTCCGGTCGAGGTGGAGGTCCACGGAGCTCGGCTGGAGGTCGATCGGGTCGTAGGGCTCGATGCGCACGCGGCCGGATTCCAGCTCGGCCCGGATGTCGCGGTCGGCGAGGACGCTCATCGACGGGCGCTCACCGACGGGCGCTCATCGCGCCAGCTCCGGGTCGATCTCGCGCTGCGCGAAGAGCGAATCGACCTCCCGCTTGAGCGTGGCCAGGTCCTCGAAGCTCTGGTAGACGCTGGCGAAGCGGATGTACGCGATGTGGTCCAGCGCCCGCAGCTTGTCCATCGCGAGCTCCCCCACCCGTCCGGAGTCGACCTCGGTCGTTCCGCCGGCGCGAAGCAACACCTCGATCTCGTCTGCGGCGCGATCCGCCGCCCAGTCCGGGACCGGCCGTCGCGTCAGCGCCTTGCGCAGCCCCGCGGCGAGCTTGTCGCGATCGAACTCCTGGCGGGCTCCGTCGCGTTTGACCACGATCAGCCTGGCGGCCTCGATCCGCTCGTAGGTCGTGAAGCGCGCCCCGCAGGCCAGGCACTCGCGCCGTCGGCGGATCGTCGCAGCGTCATCGAGGTCGCGCGAGTCCACCACCCGCGAGTCACGCGACTCGCACTGCGGGCAGTGCATCGGCCACACCTCCGCTCCCCACCACTACATCTTGTGGTGCGTGCGCACGATACCACGACATAGCGGCCACCCGGGAGCAATGGCGGAGACTTCAGTCCCCCGACCGGCCGGTGAACCACCGCGGCGAGCTCTTCGACGGTCGCGCCGAACGCAGGTTGGTCGCCACCTCGATGATCGCCTCGCGGGCGTGCAGGATGTTGAGGTAGCCTCGCTTGATCGCGGTCTGCCCTTCGGCCCCACGAGCCCGCCCGACGCTCGCCGCGGAGAGCGTTGCGCACCCGTGGTCCACCATGTCGAACGCGCGCGCCGCACGATCCAGCTCCTCGACCAGCCTCGCCCGAAGCGGGTCGTACCCGGCAGGCGCGGCCAGTGCCTCCGCCTCGACCCGGTACCGCTCCATCCCGTCGCGGGCCGCCTCGAGCGACTCGAGGATCGTATCCGGCGCGACCTGCCCACGGCGGACCGCGTCGATACGCTCGGCCGCGCCGCTCAGGCTGGCCGCGATCCTGGTCGCGAGGTCGCCGGTCGCCCCGCGAAAGCCATCGAGCTCGCGCGTCTGGGCCACTACCTGGGCGGCGCGTCGCAGGACGAGCACGAAGGTCACGGCCAGGAGCGCGAACAGGACAAGGGAGATGGCGAGGAGGATCGCCTCGGGCATCGCGGGGCCGCCGCTATCCGGTCCGGGCGCGGAGGGCCGCGATGAGCGCCGGGACGACGGTCGCGAGGTCCGCGATCAGGAAGAGATCCGCAAACTCGCCGATCGGGGCGTCCGGGTCGCGGTTGACCGCGACGATCGTCTCGGCCGTCTGCATCCCGACCTTGTGCTGGATCGCGCCCGAGACGCCGAACGCGAGGTAGATAGCGGGCTTCACGGTCTTGCCGGTCTGGCCGATCTGCGTGGCGTAGTCGATCCAGCCGGCGTCGACGGCGGCGCGAGTGGCGCCGACTGCTCCGCCAAGCAGCCCGGCAAGCTCGCGGAGGCCGGCGAACCCTTCCGGCCCGCCCACGCCGCGGCCGCCGGACACGATGACGCGCGCCTCCTCGATGCTCGGCCCCGCGGCCTCGGCGGCGACGCGCTCGACGACGCGAACGGCGGGCGGGTCGGTGACCGCCTCGACCGAGCGTTCTTCGACGCGGCCGGGCGCGGCGAGCGGCTCCGCCGCGACCATGTTCGGACGGAGCAGGATGATCCCGCGATCCCCCGTGAAGCCGCTCGTGGTCAGGAGCCGCCCGCCGAACGGCTGCATCTCCACCCGGGGACCGGCGGGCACGCCGTCCGCGGCGTCGCCCCAGGCGAGGCCGGTGGCGCCCACGAGCACGCCGATCTCGAGAAGCGCGGAGAGCACGCCGGCGAGATCCCGGCCGTCCGGCGAGGCGCCCAACACGAACCAGGCGGGCGGCTGCTCCGCGGCGCCGGCCAGCGCGGCGACCCGTGCTGCGACGACCGCCGCGGCCGGGCAGTCCATCGCCTCCGGCGCGCGCACGGCCAGCACGACCGGCAGGAACGTGGCCAGGCTCGCGGCGGCCCGGTCCGGCTCGGCGGCCACGATGAGGCCGGTGACATCGAGGTGCCCGGCCTCGCCGAGCGCGCGCGCAGCGGTCGCCGCCTCCGCCGAAAGCTTCGTGAGCGCGCCCGACGCATCGACCTCGCCGACGACCCAGATCCCGCCCATCACAGGGCACGTCGCTCGACGAGGAAGTCCACGATCGCCGCCGCTGCGGCGGCTGGCTCCAGGTCGCGAACGACCCGCGTCGAGCCCCGGGACGCAGGCGGCCGTGCGTCGAGCATGGCGGTCGTGGCGTGGGCACCTCCCACGGGACGATCGGCGAGCCCGATATCCGCGAGGGTGCGGACCGCGATCTCCTTCGACCGGGCGCCCATGATCCCGCGCAGCGACGGGTAGCGCGGCTCGCCGAGAAGCTGCGTCCCGGACACGATCGCGGGCAGGGAGGCTTCCAGGAGGTCGTGGCCGGCGGGACTCAGCCGCTCGACGCGGACGCCCCCTTCGAACGGCTCGATCCGCCGTGCATTCGAGAGATACGGGAGCTCCAGGAGCGTCGCGATACCGGCCGCGACCACCCCGCCACCGCCGTCCGAGGTGTCGATCCCGGCGACCACCAGGTCGAATTCGAGCGTGCGCAACGCGGCGGCGAGGACCTGGACCGTGGTCCACGTGCACGCACCCGCCAGGGCGGGGTCGCTCACGAGGACGGCCCGCGTCGCACCCATCGCGAGCGCCTTGCGGATGGGATCGGTGACGCCGGCCGGAGCCATCGAGAGGAGCGTGATCTCGCCGCCGCCGGCCTCCACGAGCTTGAGCGCGGCCTCGAGGACGTACTCGTCGTTGCCATTGATCACGGGACTGACGGAGCGGTCCAGCCGGCCATCGGCGCCGAGGCGCTCCTCGCCCGGGTCGGGAACCGGCTTCAGGAGCACGACGATCCGCACGATCTGGATCTCCCTGCGTGACCCGAACGGTGGGGACTAGCGTTCGCTGGCGAGGAGCGCCCGGGCGATCACCAGCCGCTGGATCTGCTGCGTCCCTTCGTAGAGCTGGGTGATCTTCGCGTCGCGCATCATCCGCTCCACTGGGAAGTCCTCGAGATAGCCATAGCCGCCGAGCACCTGGACCGCGTCCGTCGTCACGGCCATCGCCGCATCCCCCGCCACGAGTTTACACAGCGCGGACCACCTCCCGGCGTCCGGCGCGCCGCGCTCGATCTCCTCGCAGGCCGTATAGAGGAGCTGGCGCGCCGCCTCGGTCCGGGCATCCATGTCCGCGAGCATCCCCTGCACGAGCTGGAACTCGCCGATCGCCTTGCCGAACTGGCGGCGCTGGCCCGCGTACGCGGCGGCCGCGTCAAGCGCCCCCTGGGCGATCCCCACGGCCTGCGCGGCGATTCCCGGGCGTGACCGGTCGAGCGTCCGCATCGCGAGGCGGAACCCATCGCCCTCCGCCCCGAGCCGGTTGGCGGCCGGCACGCGCACCTCGTCGAAGGCAAGCTCCGCGGTGGGCGACCCGCGGATCCCCATCTTGTGCTCCAGGCGGGTGACCGAGAAGCCCGGGCTGCCGGTCTCGAGGACGAACGCGGAGATCCGGCCGTACCGGTCGGCGTCGGGGTCCGTCACCGCGAACACGGTCACGAGGCTCGCCACGCTCCCCTGGCTGATGAAGCGCTTCTCCCCCGTCAGCAGGTAGGTCTCGCCGTCGCGGACCGCACGGGTGCGGACGGCTGCCGCGTCCGAACCGGCATCCGCCTCGGTCAGGGCAAACGCGATCAGGTCGCTTCCCGAAGCGAGCCCCGGCACGAACCGGGCGAGCTGTTCCTCGGTCCCGGCGAGCAGGAGGGGCAGCGACCCGAGCTCCTGGACCGCGAGGATCAGGCCGGTCGTCGCGCAGGCGGCCGAGAGCGCCTCGATCGCGAGGCAGACGGTCAGCAGGTCGGCCCCCAGGCCGCCGAACCGCTCGGGGAAGGGCAGGCCCAGGATGCCCTGCTCGGCGAGGAGGACCCGAAGGTCCTCGGGGAATTCGGCGGTCCGGTCGATCTCGGCCGCGCGCGGCGCCACCCGCTCGCGGGCGAGCGTCCGCACCGCGTCGCGAATCGCGCGCTGGTCGTCGGTGAGCCGGCCAAGGGCGTGGGCTGCCGTCACGCGGCGATCCTATCACCGGCCGCCGCGCGGGAGCCGCGCCTGGGCATGTACCGCGTTCGTGGCATCAACCGGGCTCGTTGGCGCTGGTCGCTCAGCCGGGGTCGCTCCCCCACCCCGCGTGATCGTGCGGGCCGCGCAGCGTATCGAGCGCGTGATCGAGGACCGGCTCGAGCACCGCGAGCGACTCGAGCGCCGCGCGCGGGCTGCCGGGGAGGTTGACGATGAGCGTCTGCCCGCGCACGCCCACCACGGCTCGCGAGAGGATCGCCATGGGCGTCTTCGCGCGGCCGTCGGCCCGCATCGCCTCGGCGAAGCCCGGCACCTGGTAGTCGATCACCGCGAGCGTTGCCTGGGGCGTGACGTCGCGCGGCGTCAGGCCGGTTCCGCCGGTCGTGAGGATCAGCCCGTGCCGCGATGCCGCCGCGACGAGCATCGACTCGATGCGCCGGCGCTCGTCGGGAACCATCTCGCGTTCCACCGCGAAGCCCAGGACGGCCAGGCGCGCGGCGAGCCCGTCCCCGGACGTGTCGACCCGATCGCCGGTCGAGCCGCGGTCGCTCACGGTCAGGACGAATGCCGTCCGGCGTCCTGCTGGCATCGGTCAGGGACCGGTCCGGCGACCCGGCCGCCGGATCCCGCCGGCCCGTGCCGGGCCGCGAACACCCTTCGGTCGAACCATCGCCGGTGAGGCCGGGACGAACCCGCCGGTTGGCGCGCCCGCCGGCGGAGCGGCCTGCGCCGGCGGAAGATCCGACCCCTCGCGGCGCCAGTCGCCCGACTTCCCGCCGACCTTGCTCACGAGGCGGACGTGGCGGATCTCCACGCCCTTCTCGACGCCCTTGACCATGTCGTAGACGGTCAGGGCCGCGACGCTCGCCGCGACGAGCGCTTCCATCTCCACGCCGGTCGGCCCCACCGTGGCCGCCTCGGCCCGGATGCGCAGCGCGGAGGCGGCCCGGTCGGGCGTGATCGAGACCAGGAGGTCGGTCAGCGCCAGCGGGTGGCAGAGCGGGATCAGGTCGGCGGTGTGCTTGCCGCCCATGACGCCCGCGATCTCGGCGACGGTCAGCACGTCGCCTTTCGGTCCCCGCCCGTCGATCACGAGGCTGAGCGTCTCCTGGCTGCAGACGACCTCCGCCTCGGCGACCGCGCGGCGGACGGTGGTCGGCTTGGCGGAGATGTCCACCATGCGCGGACGACCCGCGCGGTCCACGTGGGTCAGCCGGCGGCGATCCGCCCGGGGCTGCGATCGCTCGTCCATGCCACCTCCGTGCCGGGGATCCGCCCGGTCGGTGCCGGGCCGCCGGCTCGCGTACGTGTCGTCAGGGCCGATCGAGCCACCACAGCTCGACCCCGGCGCCCGCCGGCAGGCCTGCGACCGATTCTGGCACGACGGCGAGCGCATCGGCGGCCGCGAGCGCCGAGAGCTGGTGGCTCTCCTGGCCCCCGGCCAGGGCGACACGCACACGGCCCACGGAATCGCGGATCGGCGCCCCGCTGGCCGGGTCGCGGAGCGCCGCCACGCGCAGGAAGGTCCGGCGGCCGATCGACTTCGTGACCGGCTCCTCGAGCACGCCTGCGTCGACGGGACGCAGGAGCGCCTCGTCGGTGCGGCCGGCGAGACGCCGCAGCGCGGGCCGGACGAACACCTCGAACGTCACGAAGACCGAGACGGGGTTCCCGGGAAGCCCGAACAGCAGCACCGGCGGGCCCGCTTCACCACCCGGGCGCGGGGCGGTCCCGAACGCGAACGGCTTGCCCGGCTGGATGGCCGCGCGCCAGAGGTCCACCGTTCCGACCCGGGCGAACGCGCCGCGGACCACGTCGTACGGGCCAACGGAGACGCCGCCGCTCGCGATCACCAGGTCGGCATCCACGAGCGCCTCGCGAAGCAGCTCGAGCGTGGGTTCCAGGCGGTCGGGGGCGATGCCCACGTGGCGCGCGTCGGCGCCGGCGGCCGCGCAGAGCGCCACGAGCGCCGGCCCGTTCGAATCCGGGATCCCGGCCGCACCGAGGTCGCTGCCGGAGACGCGGAGCTCGTCGCCGGTGGAGAGGACCGCGACCCGCGGCCGGGCGTGGACCGACACGCGTGCGACGCCGCCCGCGGCGATGATCGCCAGCTCCGCGGGTCCCACGGCCCGCCCGGCAGGGAGGACCCGGCGCCCGAGCTGGAGGTCGCTCGCGCGGAGCCGGACGTTCCGGACGGGATGTGTCGCCTCGTGGACCAGGATCCGCGCGGGAAGCGGTCCGGTGGCGTCGCGGCCGCGCGGCCCGGCGGACCCGTCCGCCTCCTGCGGCGTCGTCAGCTCCACGGCGACCACCGCGTCCGCGCCGGGCGGCATCGGTGCGCCGGTCGCGATGCGCAGGGCCGAGCCCGGGACCACGGCCGTCTCCGAGGCGCTCCCCGCGGCAACCTCGCCCGCCACGCTCAGCAGGATCGGTGCGGTCTCGGTCGCGCCGGCGACGTCGACGGCGCGGATGGCATACCCGTCCATCGCCGAGTTGTCCCACGGCGGGAGGTCCGTCGCGGCGGCAACGTCGGTGGCCAGCACGCGACCGAGCGCATCGCCGAGCGCGACGGTCACGGCGGGGAGCGCGGCCGGAATCGCCGCCAGCACCTGCGCACGGGCGACCGCGATGGGCATGAGCTCGTTCATCGCGGGGCCTCGTTCATCGGGGTGGGATCGCCTGTCGCGATCGCTCGTGGACGAGCCGGCCGATCCCGTGCCGGGTGAGGATCCCGACCAGCTCCTCGTTCTCGACCACCGGCAGGCCCTCGACGCCGGCCGCCTGGAGGCGAGCCACGGCGGATCGCAGACCGTCGCCTGGAGCAGCCGCGGGAACGGAGTCGGCGGGCGCCATGGCAACGGATGCCTGCGTTCGCTGCCACGCGGAGCGTCTGACGCGCCGGAGCTCGCGCGGCCCCACCAGCCCGACCAGGCGGCCACCCGCCATGACGCGGACCATCGAGACGCTCTCCGGGCCCGACAGGACCGCAGCGAACGTGTCGAGCGTGACTTGCGGCGGGACGACCGGGAGATCGCGCTCCATCGCGTCGCCCACGGTGGCGTCCACGATGAGGCCCTCGAGAACCTCCTGTCGGGCCTGGGCACCGCTCGAGCCCCGGACGAACCAGCCGAGCATGCCGAGGAAGAACCCGTCGATGAGCTCCCCGCTGACCGCGAGCAGCACGCCGCCGCCCATCATCCCGATGCCGATGAGCCGGCCGACCCCGCCCGCCACGCGCGTGCCGCGACCCTCCTCCCCGGTCAGCTGCCAGGCGAGGGCGCGGAGCAAGCGGCTGCCGTCCAGCGGGAAGACGGGTGCCAGGTTCACCAGGCCGACGAACAGGCTCAGGAGCCCCACCACCGCGAGCACCTCGCCGAGCGCCTGAGCAGGCACGCTCGATACCGACGGGACTGCGATGGCGCCCGCCGCGCTCAGCGACGCGGCGCCGACCGCGATGCTCGCGATCGGCCCGGCGATGGCGATCGCGGCCTCCCAGGCCGCAGACCGCGCGCCGCGCTCGGCCGAGGGGACGCCACCGAAGAGGAGCAGCGTCACCGATTCCGGCGCCACGGCCGCCCGGCGCCCGACGGCGATGTGGGCCACCTCGTGGAGCAGCACGGCGCCGAAGAAGCCGACCCCTGTCGCCACGGCCACGAGCCATGCAAGCCCCGTGGGCCAACCCGGATAGCGCCCCGGCAGGTCCACCGCACCGAGCGAGGCGACCACGAAGGCCGCGATGAGCGTCCACGAGATGTGGACACGGATCTCCGTGCCGAGCAGTCGCGCCACCGGGATCCCGCGCAGCAGCACCTCAGGCGGCCCCGCCGCGCCTGGCGCGGCTGCGAGCGAATGCCCACGTCGCCAGCGTGAGAAGCAGGCCGACGACCGCGATGGCGACACTGGTCTCGGTCCAGAAGTCGTCCGGGAAGAGCTGGACCAGCCGGTCCTTCGCGGGGTCGAACGTCCACGTCCCGGGCGCGAAGAAGATCTCGTGGAACAGCGTGAACGCCTGCTCGAAAACCAGCCCGAACGCGACACCGACGACCACCGTGCCGACAGCGAGAACCGCGGACCCCCGGGCGACCGCACGCCAGTACCACGCCGCACCGCGCGACCGGACCCGGCCCGCCACGAGGATCGCCGCGGAAAGGAACACCAGCCCGAAGAACGCGACGACGACGCCGCGCACGCTGGCCATGTGGGCACGCTCACGCTCGTTGAAGACCGGCACGCCGTCCACGGACTGGGCGAACGTCCCCGGGCCCAGGTAGACCTCCCCGAGGACGGAGTCGGTGACGGTCCGGACCGCCTGGGGCGTGAAGCCCGTCCAGAGATCGGCGCGCGTGCGACCCTGCTCGAACGAGACCCAGACGGGGTTGAAGAAGAGCCCGATCGCGATGCCGACCAGGGTGAGCATCGTGGCCGACCCGATCACGAGCGAACCTCGCGACCACCGGGCACGCGGACTGGCTGGAACTGCCACGGCGGCCGTCATTCGTCCTGCAGCGTCCGGGCCTGCTCCCACCATGTCTCGACGACAAGGTCCGTCGGCGGCACCACCTGCAGGCGGGTCGCGGCCCGCGCGATTGCGGCGCCGAAGGCCTCGAGGTCGACCTTCAGCACCGCGCCAAGCCCCTCGTAGCCCGCGAACGCGAACAGGTCATGCTCCGGCGACCCGAACCCGGCCAGGTTCAGCAGGAGGGCCTCGTCGCGCCAGCGCAGCACGTCATTCGTGGACGCGTCCACCTGGTCGGCAAGCGTCTGGCGCCGCGTCGGGGTCTCCGAGACTTCGAGCAGGAGGCCGGTCGTGAAGACGCCCTGGCGCGCCAGGCGCTCGAGGTGGATGGGCTCGATCCGGGTGAGCTCGGTGATCGGCGGCACGGGCGCGGGTCCTCCGGCAGGGTGGCGCGTGGAGCCGCCATTGTACGGTTCGAGGCCGCCGGCGCCCCAGCTCCGGCCGAGAGCGCCGCCGACGTGTCATCTTCCGGATGGTGAGGGCGCGCTCGAACGCGAATCGCGTGTCCCACATCGTGCCGCGGTCATCGTTCGAACCTGACCAAGCGTGAGCGGAGGGCGAGGTGCGGAGATGGCGAGCTTTGCCCGGCATGTTCGCCCTGACGAGCCGATCCTCCAGCTTATCGCGACCTCTCGGCCGCAAACCCCCGCCGGGGCTGGGCTACTTCACCGCCTGCTTCGACACGGCCGTGGCGTACTTGTTGATCTGAGCAACTGTGACCTTGGAGCCGTATCCCTTCCAGGGCGGCTTGACGCTCAGGTTGAGGGAGGAGAACTTCCCACCGCAGCTCGGGACGGAGCCGAAGAGCGCCTCCGTCTGGAGAGTCTTGCCCGTTCTGGCGAGCACCACGCGGACCTTCATCTTGTAGCGCTGCAGGAGCAGCTCGCCGGCCACCCCGTCGCTCTTCCTGGTCCAGTTTCGGCCGCATGAGCCAACGGTCACACTGGCTTTCTGATCGAACGGAACACACACGACCAGCTGGATCTGCGAGCTCGACCAGGTGCCGTCGTCGAGCTTCTTGTTGATGACGTAGACCGAATCGACATAGCGGCCCAGCCACTCGTCGATGACGACCAAGGGATGGACCTTGCCGGCATAGGGCGCGGCCGACGGGATTGCTCTTCCCGAACAGACGGCAGCCAGTTGCTCCTCGGTCACCGATGGCGTCGGAGTCGGCACCGGAGTGGGTGACGGCGCGGGAGCGGTCGGGGCTGCGCGAGGAACGGACGGCGCGGGCGTGTCCACCCGCGCAGCCGGCGGCGCTCCGCCACAGCCGGCCAACGCCATCACGACGGCGATGGCGAGTGATCGACTTCGCATCTGCGTCGCCTCTCTTCCCCGCGTCTCGGTCTCGCCGGTGGCTTGGCACGGTTCCGGTGGCTGCGGTCAGGACCGCGTGTCAACGCCTCCCACTTCGAATAGCGAAGGGGCCCATCCGCCCGCCTGCAAGGGTCATTCGGCCCGACAAGGCCGGTGTTATGCGGCTCCTCACCCGGGCAAACGGCCCGCCCGGTGTCAGTGGGTGATGTCGTGCAGCTCGGTCGGGTACCCGGAGTAGCGTCGCAGGACTCCGGCACCCGGCGACCTGGAGGCCAGCCGTATCGCAGTCACGTGCTCGATCGGGATCCCGCGGAATGCGTGGATGCGCGGCACCCCCAGGGTCAGCGGCGGGTCACGCTTGGGCAGAACAAGTTCCAGGCGATGCCTACGCCGGAGGCGTCCGCACTTTCCGCCCGGCGGCATTCGCTCCCCGCGGGATGTGCCTTGACGAGGAGATCCTCCGGCCTATCGCGAAACGACCTCTTCGAAAACATCCGGCGTCGGCGCCTCGGCACTCTCGAACGTCAGGGCGGCCTCGTCGTCGGCGGGATTGAACTCGCAGTCGCCCGGACGGAGGAGGCACGTCCGTCGGTCGCGGTCGTAGCCGGGGCAGTCCTCGGTCATGGGGCATTCGTCCTTCATGTCCGTACGATCCACTCGGAACCCAACAAGGTCGAGGGCCGAATGGCACGACCCCTGGACGCCCAGTAGCGTCCCGTCGTTCGAGGCGAGCGGAGCGCCCCTGTGCGGAGCCGGGGGCCGGGCAAAGGGTACCGTTGGCCTCGTATCCGCCGCTGCGAGCCCGAACGGCGCGCGGGCGGATCGACGAGGCGCTGCGACGCCGTCTGCCGGCCCTCGACGACGCCAGAGTGGTCTGATCGGGGTAGCAAACTGCAGTCAGGATGGCGGTCGGGCACGTGGCGGGGACGCTCCCCAGGGGCCTGTTTTCGTGCTCACATCGGCCCTACTCGGCCCGCTTCTCCCCGAAGATCGTGTAGTGCCAGGGCTTCTCGGCCTCGCCCGTGAGCTCGATCATGACGTGCTTGACTCGGGTGTACTCCTCGAACGAGTACATCGACATGTCCTTGCCGAAGCCCGACTGGCGGAAGCCGCCGTGCGGCATCTCGCTGGTGACCATCAGGTGGTCGTTGACGAGCACGTGTCCGAAGTTGAGCTCGATCGTCGCCCGCATCGCGGTCCGCAGGTCGCTCGTCCAGACGGAGCTCGCGAGGCCGTAGCGCGTGTCGTTCGCCAGCCGGAGCGCCTCCTCCTCCGTGTCGAACGGGAGCACGACGAGCACCGGCCCGAAGACCTCTTGCTGGACGATCTCGCTGTCCTGCGCCGCGCCGATGATCACGGTCGGCAGGTAGAAGGCGCCGTCCGGGAAGCCTGGCACGTCCGGCCGCGTGCCGCCGACGAGAACGCGTGCGCCCGCGGCAACGGCCCGCTGCACGAAGCCGTCCACGCGCGCGACCTGCGCGCCGCTGATGAGCGTCCCGAGGTCCGTCGCCGGATCCAGCGGGTCGCCCACGCGCACCGACGCGAACAGCTCGACGAGCCGTGCGGTGAACGGCTCGAGCACGCGCCGGTCCACGTAAACACGCGTCGCGGCCGTGCAGTCCTGGCCGCCGTTGATGAGCGCTCCCGCGGTTGCGCCGCGCGCCGCGGCCTCCAGGTCGGCATCCGCATGGACGATCACGGGAGCCTTCCCGCCCAGCTCGAGGTGTGTCCGCTTGAGGTTGCCCGCGGCGAGCGCCTGGATCCGGCGCCCCGTCTCGGAGTCGCCGGTCAACGAGACGAGGTCCACGTCCGGGTGCGCGGCGAGCGCGGCGCCGACCACGTCGCCCCGGCCCGTGATCACATTCAGGACGCCGGCGGGGACCCCTGCCTCCGCGGCCAGCTCCGCGAGCCGGATCGTGGTCAGCGGCGTGGACGAGGCAGGCTTGAGGACAACGCAATTACCCGCGGCGAGGGCGGGCCCGATCTTCCAGGTGGCCATCCAGAGCGGGTAGTTCCAGGGGCTGACCTGGCCCACGACGCCCAGCGGCTCGCGGCGGACGAAGCTCGTGTGGCTGCCGGAGTATTCGTAGGCTGCCTTGCCCTCGAGGTGCCGCACCGCGCCGGCGAAGAAGCGCAGGTTGTCCACCGTGAACGGCAGGTCCGAGTCGCGGCGGAGCTTGTAGGCGGAGCCGGTCTGGAGCGTCTCGAGGAGCGCGAGCTCGTCGGCGTGGGCCTCGATCAGGTCGGCCAGGCGCGCGAGGATCGCCGCCCGCTCGGGCAGGTGGCGCCGGCTCCACCGCCCGTCGCGGAACGCCCCGCGCGCCGCCGCGACCGCCCTGTCCACGTCCGCCTCGCTGCCCGCGGGAACGCGCCCGACGAGCGCGCCGGTGGCCGGGTTGCGGACCTCCAGCCACGCCCCGCCGGCGGCCTCGACCGAAGCGCCGTCGATGAACATCGGGTAGTCGCGGGCGACCTGGGTGACCATGCGGGCTCCTTGGATGGCGCGGCGCGGAATCGCCGGCGCGCGAGCGTGGGAGGGTTGGCGGGAGTCTACCGCGCGAACCGGTAGGATCGACCGATGCTGGATCGCCCGATGGTGCACTCCGCCGCACACGCCCGGAATCAGTTGCACGGCGCCGTGTTCGTGCTCCTCGTCGCCGCGATCGCGGTGGGATGCGGAGCGACGCCGAGCGCCGCGCCCTCGGGCGCGCCGACGCCGAGACCCACGGCTGCCGCGAGCCCCAGGGCGTCCGAAGGCGACGCCTCGCCGGGCGCGTCTCCGCCTCGCGTCGCGACACCGCGGCCGAGCGCCGCGACGACCCCGAAGACATTCTGGACGGCCGCCACTCGCGGCCTGACGGCAGCCAGGCACGTGGCGGTGACCATCGCGGGACCGAACCCCGGACTGATGCGGTTCGAGCCGGGTGCATCGGCAACGGTCGTTGACGGGAAGCTCGTCTTCATCTGCGTCGGCGGCGCAGCCTACGACAAGCAGTCCGGCTTCGCGCGGATCGCGGGCGCCTGGCAGTGCGGCGCCTCGGCGCTCACGAGCGGGTTCCGCAGGATCGGCCAGCCGGCCGTTTCGTGGAGCGGGAGCAGCCCGAGCGACGGATCGATCACCGAGACCATCACGCGCGGGACCGACGGCACGCTGACGTGGGCGTACACCGGCGTCTCACCCTTCCTGGGCGGCCGCGTCACGGCCCGGGTGCGCCTTGACCCGGCGAGCGGCCGGATCCTGGCGGCGCGCCGCACGGACCCGCTGGGCGCCACGACCTACACGTTCGACTACGACACGGCCTTTCCGAAGCTCGCCGTTCCGGCGCACTGAGCGCCGAGGCGCGAACCCGGGAGGCTTCGGCCAGCGAATGCACGGCCGGAGCGACGGTCAGCCGGCGAGCCGCGCGGCCTCGGACTGGAGAAGCGCCCAGGCACGCGCAACGTGGCGCGGCTCGGTGCGGAGGTTGCCGATCGCGACGCGGATCGCGAACCGGTCCCGCAGCCGCGTGTGCGAGAGGAAGATCTCGCCCGAGGCGTTGACGACTGCCATCAGCCGCTCGTTCGCCGCATCCAGGCGCGCGCGGACCTCCGGCTCGTCCTCGCGGCCGGCCAGCTCCGCGGGTCGCCAGCGGAGGCAGACCGTCGAGAAGGGCACGGGCGCCAGGCGCTCGAAGTCCGAGTTGGCGTCAATCTCCCCGGCAAGCTCAGCCGCCAGCCGGCAGTGGGCGTCGATCCGCCGGCGGAGCCCCTCGATCCCAAAGTAGCGGACCAGGAACCACAGCTTGAGCGCGCGCATCCGGCGTCCGAGCTGCGGTTGGTACTCGTTGTAGTCGTGGACGGGCCGAGCACGGTCCAGCGTGCGCAGGTATTCCGGCACCAGGCTGAACGCGGCGCGGAGCGAGGGCATCCGACGGCTCAACAGGAGCGACGCGTCGAGCGGTGTGAAGAACCACTTGTGGGGGTTCACCACGATCGAATCGGCGCGCTCCCACCCGGCAAAGAGCCCCCGCCGATCCGGCAGGAGCGCCACGGCGCCCCCGTACGCCGCATCCACGTGCAGCCAGAGCCGCTCGCGAGCGGCGAGGTCCGCGATCGCCGGGACGGGGTCCACCGCCGTGGACGAGGTCGTGCCGATCGTTGCCACGATCGCGATGGGCGTCCGCCCGGCGGCCCGGTCCGCCGCGAGCGCCGCCTCGAGCGCATCGATCCGCATGGCATATGCGTCGTCGGTCGCGATCCGACGGCAGGCGCTCCGGCCCAGGCCGAGCGTCATGCACGCCTTCTCGATGCTGCTGTGCGCCTCCTGCGACGCGTAGACGACGGGCGCCCCGATCTCCGGCCGCCCCGCGAGCCCGCGCGCCGAAACGTCCAGGCCGGCCGCCTCGCGCGCCGCGGCGATCGCGATGAGCGACGACGTCGAGGCCGTATCGGTCAGCAGCCCGTCGAAGGCGTCGGGCAGGCCGAGCGCGCGCCGCAGCCAGCCGACGACCACCTCCTCGAGCTCCGTGCCCACGGGTGAGGTCCGCCAGAGCATCGGGTTCTGGCCCAGCACCGCGGTGACGAACTCGCCGAGGATCCCGGGACCGGAGGCCGTGGTCGCGAAGTACGCGAGGAAGCCCGGGTGCTGCCAGTGCGTGGCGTTCGGCTCGACCAGCCGGGCGACGTCGGCGAGGATCGCCCCGATCGGCTCAGGGCCCTCGGGCGGGTCCGGTGGCAGCTGGTCGCGGAGCATGCCCGGCTCGATCGGCCGCAGGATCGCGAAGTCCTCGACATGCTCCAGGTAGTCAGCGAGCAGGTCCACGGTGGCGTGGGCGGCCGCCCGGAACTGCTCCGGGCTCATGTCGCCCAGCCCGCCGAGCTGGGCGGGGTCGAGATCGTCGAGCTTCGCGAGGAGGCCGGCGCGCCCGGTCGGCCCGATCACACCCGGAGACGCTCCGACATCCGATCGAGCTCCGTTCGCAGAGCGGCGGGGAGCCGCTCGCCGAAGCGCGCGTAATGCTGCTCGAACTGCGGCAGCTCGGCGACGATGGCGGGTCCGTCCACGCGCAACAGCTCGGCAAGGTCTCCCGGCGTGATCTCCAGTCCGGTCGTGTCGAGGTCCCCGGGCTCCGGGACGAACCCGATCGGGGTCTCGACCGCCCGGGCCTCGCCGTCGCCACGACGGAACATCCACTCGAGGACGCGGCTGTTCTCGCCGAAGCCCGGCCACAGGAAGCGCCCGTCGGCGTCGCGGCGGAACCAGTTCACGTAGTAGATCCGCGGCAGCAGCTCCGGGCTCGAAGCGGCGCCGACCTCCAGCCAGTGGGCCCAGTAGTCGGCCATGTTGTAGCCGCAGAACGGAAGCATCGCGAACGGGTCGAAGCGCAGCTTGCCGACCTCGCCCATCGCCGCCGCGGTCGTCTCGGAGCTCATGATCGAGCCCAGGAAGACGCCGTGCGTCCAGTCGAACGCCTCGCGAACGAGCGGCACGACGGTTGACCGGCGCCCCCCGAACATGATCGCGTCGATCGGCACGCCGGCCGGGTCCTGCCACTCGGGGGCGATCGCCGGGTCCTGGCCCGCGGGCGCCGTGAAGCGCGAGTTCGGGTGGGCGGCGACGCGGCCCGCGTCGGGCGTCCAGTCACGGCCGGTCCAGTCGACCAGGTGAGCGGGCGGCGTCTCGGTGAGGCCCTCCCACCAGACGTCGCCGTCGTCGGTCAGGGCGGTGTTCGTGAAGATGGAGTTCCGCTCCACCGAGCGGATCGCGTTCGGGTTCGTCTTCGTGTTCGTTCCGGGAGCGACGCCGAAGAAGCCTGCCTCGGGGTTGATCGCGTACAGGCGGCCGTCCGCGCCGAAGCGCATCCAGCAGATGTCGTCGCCGACCGTCTCCACCCGCCAGCCGGGAAGCGTCGGGACGAGCATCGCCAGGTTCGTCTTGCCGCACGCCGACGGGAAGGCGCCCGACACGTACTTGCTGCGCCCGTCCGGTGCGGTCACCTTGATGATCAGCATGTGCTCGGCGAGCCAGCCCTCGTCACGCGCGATCACCGACGCGATCCGGAGCGCGTAGCACTTCTTCCCGAGCAGCGCGTTGCCACCATAGCCGGACCCGTAGGACCAGATCTCGCGCGTCTCGGGGAAGTGGACGATGTACTTCGTCGTCGCGTCGCAGGGCCACGCCACGTCCACCTGGCCGGGGGCAAGCGGCGCCCCGACGGAGTGGAGGCACGGCACGAAGTCGCCGGCGGCCCGGATCGCGTCGAGCGCCGCGGAGCCCATCCGGGTCATGATCTTCATGTTGACCACGACGTACGCCGAGTCGGTGATCTCGACGCCGAGGCGGCTGATCGGCGACCCGATGGGGCCCATCGAGAACGGGATCACGTACATCGTCCGGCCGCGCATCGCGCCGCGGAAGAGGTCGGTCAGCGTCGCCCGCATCTCGTCCGGGTCGCGCCAGTTGTTCGTGGGGCCCGCGTCGGCCGCGTCGCGGGAGCAGATGAAGGTGCGGTCCTCGACCCGGGCGACGTCGCTCGGATCCGATCGGGCCAGGAAGCTGTTCGGCCGGAGGGTCGGATCGAGCCGGGTGAACGTCCCGGCCTCGACCAGGCGCTCGCAGAGCGCGCCGTACTCCGCGTCGGAGCCGTCACACCAATGGACGGCATCCGGCTCGGCGAGCGTTGCGATCTCGTCGACCCAGCGGGTCAGCGCCGGGATGTCGGTCGGCGGCAGGAGGCCGATCTGCCCCGCTGCCGTGCCGTCCGCGAGCCCGCGCCCGGCGTCTGTCTGCATCGCGCCCATCGTCCGTCTCCCGTCCGTGCACGACCCCGGCCGGCCGCGTCGAGCCGCCGGGGGACGTCATGTCAACCATAGCGGGGTCTGCCGCCGCGCATTGCGGTATCTCGCCCACCGTGCGGGCCTTCGGGGGCGCAACGGTACGCCGGGACGTGCCGGCGCGCGGCTGGTAGCATCGGGGAGGCTCCCTCGCCGAACCCCAGGCTCCGAGGGCCCCCGGAACACGATCGTGCCGGGATCACGTGCCACGCAGCCCGGGACGGCCTTCGCGTCGCGGGTTCGCCGTCCAGGACCAGGGCACGGGGAGATCGAACATGCAGTTCGTGCGTCGCCGATGCCTCCCGGCCGTCCTCGCGATCCTCATCGCGCTGGCGCTCGTTCCCTTCGCGCCGCGCGGAGCAGCCGCCGTGGACGCGTATTACGCCGCCAGCTGTAACGCCTTCCTTCGAAAAGCGCCATCGACGACGTCCACCTCGTCGGTGATCGTCACCATGACGGCGGGCACCATCGTGACCGTCTCCGGCACGGTCTCGGGCGATTCCTGGTCCACCTCCTGCGTCACGGCCGTCTCCGCGAGCACCTGGTATGCGATCACCGCGGTCGGCGGCACGAGCGTATCGACGCTCTACGGGGTGAGCGTGGCGTACGCGGCGACCGGGCTCTTCGCGCCGTCGACCCTGCCCCCTCCGGTGCCCGCGGTCTACCTCGAGGGGATCGACGTCAGCCACTACCAGAACACGATCGACTGGGCGCAGGTGCCTGGCGCGGGCAAACGCTTCGCGGTCATGCAGGCCACCGTGGGCTCGACGTACGCCGACCCGACCTACGCGACCAATCACGCCGGTGCCCGGGCCGCCGGGCTCGCGACGGCCGCCTATCACTTCGCCGCTCCCCTGGCCGCGCCGGGCGACGCGATCCTCCAGGCCGACTGGTTCGTCCAGACCGCCGCACTCCTCCCCGGCGACCTGGTCCCCGCGCTCGACGTCGAGCGGACCGGCGGGTTGTCGCCGGCAGCCCTGCAGGCATGGGTGGGCGCGTGGTTGGACGAGGTCTACGCGAAGCTCGGGGTCCGGCCGATGATCTACACCAGCCCGACCTTCTGGACGAATTCCATGGGCGATACGACGATGTTCGCCGACCAGGGCTACGCGGTGTTGTGGATCGCCCACTGGTTCATCACGAGCCCCACGGTTCCCGCCAACGACTGGAGCGGCCGCGGCTGGACGTTCTGGCAGTACAGCGACTGCGGCGCGGTCGCCGGCATCACCGGGTGCGTTGACCTCGACCGGTTCAACGGGAGCGACCTGACCGGCATGACATTCAACTACCTTCCGCTGCTACCGGTCGCGCCGCCGGTCACGCCGCCCAACGCCCCGCCGGTCCTCGCCGCGGTCGCCCCGGCAACGATCACGGCGGGTGGCGGCGACCTGAGCGTCTCGATCCAGGGAGGGGACTTCGCCGCCGGAGTCTCCACGGCCCAGTGGAACGGGACGCCGATCGCGACGACATTCGTCTCGCCGACGCAGCTCACCGCGGTCGTGCCGGCCGCCCTGACGGCCACGCCCGGAACGGGGTCGCTGACGGTCCTCAACCTGCCGCCGGGGGGCGGCACCAGCACCCCCGCGGCGTTCAACGTCACGGTCCCGGCCCCCCAGCTCAGCGTCACGCCGAGCGCCACCCTTGTCGTTGCGGGCCAGTCGGTGACGCTGAACGTCCAGGTCGCGACATCGGGCGCCACGTCGGGCGCGAACCGCAGCCTGACGCTGCAGCGGATGCAGGCGAACGAGACGCAATGGTCCGACATCGCGACGGTCGTGACCGACGCCACGGGCCACGCCGTCAGCCCTGCGTACACCCCGCCGGTGACGACCCAGTTCCAGGCCCTCTACGCGGGCGAACCCGATCTCGGCGCCGCGACGAGCCCACCCGTGCGCGTCACGACGCGGCAGGTCATCGTGCTGCAGCCGACCAACGGCGGAAGCGTCAAGCGCGTGGCGGCGGGCACGCTGGTGCCCTTCACGGCCACCGTCCGACCGGTCGGTCCGACGGTGCCACGGGCAACCGTCACGTTCCAGATCTGGCGCCTGGTGGGCAGCCGCTGGGTCGCCGCCTACACGCGCAGCGTCACGGCCAACTCGGTCGGAAGGGCACGCCTCGTGTGGCGCTTCACGGTTCGCGGACAGTGGTACGTACGGGCGTATGCGGCCCCCACGACGACGAACGCGGTCAGCTTCCTGAGCCCCAAGGCGCGGTACTCGGTCCAGTAGGGCGCGAACCGTTCCACGCCAACCTCGAGGTCACGAACTCCCCCGACGGCATCGTCAGCTGGGAGGGTATCTACTACGTCGGGCCCGTCGCCTGAGGACGGCTGACCATTCAAATGGCCCCCGGCGGCGTACCGGAGGCCATTCTCGTGTTCAGGCGATGGTCGGGGCGGAGCGATTCGAACGCTCGACCTCCTGAACCCCATTCAGGTGCGCTACCAAGCTGCGCCACGCCCCGACCCGGAGAGGATAGCAGACGCCGTGTCCGCCAACCGCCGCGCCGGCTGATGTCCGCGGAGGCCCAGGGCCGCCTCACTGGGGCCGCCCGTGGTCCGAACCGCGACGCGGCTTGCGGCAGATGAACGATCCGACCGAACGGTGGGGCCCGGGACGTGGCGAGGTGCCACGAACGTACGTTGACTGCACGAACGCGACCGATTCCAGGCCGATTGGGCCCCTGGGAGGCATCCCCGAGGCAGCCGAGGCGAACCGTACGTCGGAATCGTGCGTTGAACGTACACCCGAGCCGATTTCGTGCGGCGGACGTACGAATGTGACGAGTGGCCCCGCGCGGCGCCCGCCCGCGCGGCTCTGCCCGCGCTGCCGTTCCGCGAACGTCAGTTCGGCCGGCGCGTCCCCGGCCGTGCGCTCGCTCGTGCCCGGGCAGCAGGTCGCGCGCGCCGAGGCCGTTCCGTGCCCCGATCGCGGAAGACGAGCTTGATCGGCGCCCCGTGGAACCCGAGGACGTCGCGGATCCGGTTCTCGAGGTAGCGCCGATAGGAGAAGTGGATCAAGGCGGCGTCGTTCGCGAAGAAGATGAACGTCGGCGGCTCGATCCCCGCCTGCGTTGCGTAATAGAGCCGCGGCCGGCGGTTCTTGACGGCCGGCGGCGCCTGGCGCGCGACGGCATCGGTCAGGAGACGGTTCAGCTCGCCCGTGCCGATCCGCTTGCGACGCTCACCCCAGACGTCCACGGCCAGCTCGAGCACGCGCTCGACCCGCTGCCCGGTCTTCGCGCTGATCGAGACCGCGGGCGCGAAGTCCAGGAACGGCGCGTCGCGCTGGATCCAGGTCACGTACTGGTCGAACGTCTTGTCGGTCTTCTCCTGGACCAGGTCCCACTTGTTGATCGCGAGAACCAGCCCCTTGCCCGCGTCCACCGCGTACCCGGCGACGTGCGCGTCCTGCGCCGTCAGCCCGTCCACCGCGTCCACGACGAGCACGACCACGTCGGCGCGATCGACGGCCTTGAGGGCGCGCAGGGTCGAGTAGCGATCGGCGTCCGGACCGGAGGCGACCTTCCCGCGACGCCGGATCCCCGCCGTGTCGACCAGCACGATCTCGCCCTGGCCGAACGCCATCCGCGTGTCGATCGCGTCGCGGGTCGTGCCCGGGATCTCGCTGACGATCATCCGCTCCTCGCCGAGCAGCGCGTTGAGAAGGCTCGACTTGCCGACGTTGGGCCGCCCGACGAGCGCGATCGTCACGGGACCCGGCACGTGGTCGGGGTCGAACTCGTCGGCGGAGAGGTCGGCGCCGGCCGTGTCCTGGTCGAACGGGACGATCCCCTCGGCCAGCGCGTCCGCGACGTGCGCTGCCGCGAGGTCCTGGCGCTCGAGGCGCGTCTTCCGACCCAGCTCCTCGGCACTCTCGGGCGGCAGCGCCTCGACGATCGCGTCCAGCAGGTCGGCCACCCCCCGGCCGTGGGCCGCCGAGATCGGCCACGACTCGGGCCAGCCGAGCGCCCAGAACTCGACCGCGTCGAGCTCTCGCCTGGCGTTGTCGGCCTTGTTCGGCGCGAGGATGACGGGCGCCGACGCCCGCCGCAGCATCTCGGCCGCCTCCTGGTCGGACGGCGTGATGCCGGTCGTCGTGTCGAGAAGGAAGACGATCACGTCGGCCTCGGCGATCGCGAGGCGCGCCTGCTCCTGGACCTTCTCCTCGATGGCGTTGCCGGGCGTCGTCTCCAGCCCCCCGGTGTCGACGACGAGGAACGAGCGCCCGTTCCAGTCCGCCTCGGCATACAGGCGGTCACGGGTGGTCCTGGCGCGATCCTCCACGATCGCGGCGCGCGGGTCGCCGACGATCCGGTTGAAGAGCGTGCTCTTGCCGACATTCGGGCGTCCGACCAGCGCGACGACGGGAAGCGATGCCACCCCGTGCTCAGCGAGCCGCCGCGAACTCGAAGCTCGGCAGCGAGGTCGTACGTCCGGCAGGGGTCGCGGCAGCACCGAGCGCCGCGACCGCGAGGTCGTGGGCATGCGCGGCGGCGTCGGCCGTCCCGGCCAGCGCGAGGATCCGCTCCGCGACCGCCTCGAGGTCCTCGATCGGCGTCGATGTCCCGCCGGTCACCCCGACGATCCCGGCGGTACCGAACACGGACGCGTCGGTGAGGTCGGTCGCCCGCTCGACCTGGATCGCGGGCGTTCCCACGATCTCGCACAGGCGGGTGAGCTCGCGCGTGTTGGCCGACTGTCGCCCGCCGACGACCACGATAAACTCGACGGCCCGCGCCAGCTCGACCGTGTCCTCCTGCCGCCGGATCGTCACCGGGCAGACGCTGTTGATGATCTTGAGCTCGTGGGCGCGTCCGACCATGAAGGCAGCCAGGCGCTCGAACTTCCAGGGTGGCTGGGTGGATTGCGTGATGAGCGCCATCCGCTTCTTGCGCGGAATGCGATCCCAGTCCGACTCGTCGTCCACGACGATCGCGTCCGGCGCGAAGCCGAGCAGGCCCACCACCTCGGGGTGGTTCGGCGTGCCCAGCAGCACGATCGTGTACCCCTCCGCGACAAGGCCCTGGAGCTGGCGCTGTTCGCCGATCACCCACGAGCAGGTCCCGTCGATCATCTCGAGGCCACGCTCGGCGGCCGCGGACCGGACGGCCGGCGTCACGCCGTGGGCCCGGATGACGACCGTGGAGCCGGCCGCCGCCTCGGAGAGCTCGCCGATGCTCACGACGCCGCGCGCGCCGAGCTCCGCGATCACGCCCTCGTTGTGGACCACCTGGCCGAGCGTCTGGGTGCGCTTGCCCGCATCGGCGGATTCCTTCGCCTTGTCGACGGCCTCGCGAACGCCATAGCAGAACCCGGTCCGCTTCGCGATCCGCACCTCGTGCACCATGCCCATGCCGGGATTATCGCATGGGGCCGTCAAAAACCCCGCGTGGCGACCCGTCCGGCGCGGGTGGCGACCCCTCCGGCGCGATCAGCGGCCCGTCAGGCGCGAGCAGCGGCCCGTAGAACCCCTGCTGGCGCGGCGGAAGCAGCGCCGCAATGTGGAGCATCAGGCGGGTCGTCACGTCCTGCAGCGATTCCTTCCTGCCATCGGGGCCGGTGTGGCGCTCGAGCACGAAGGGTTCGCCGATCTGCATCCGGATCCGCCCGCCGATCCGCCAGATCTTCCGGCCGCGCGGCCAGAACAGGTCCGTGTCGATGCACCCGATCGGGAGGATCGGGGCGCCAGTCCGGAGCGCGAGGAGCGTCACGCCCTCCTTCGCGACCTGGAGCGCGCCGGTCGGGCTGCGGGTCCCCTCCGGGAAGGTCCCGAGGACCCGGCCGTCGTCGAGGACCGACTTCGCGAGCCGGAACGCCTCCGTGTCGGCGGCGCCGCGCCGAATCCCGAAGGCGCCGTTCATCCGCATGAACGGCCCGGCGATCGGCCACTCGAGGGCTTCGGCCTTCGCCATCCAGTGGACCGGTCGGCCCAGGCTGGAGGTCAGCCAGTTGGCGACCAGGGCTGGATCCGCGTTCGAGGCGTGGTTGGAGGCGAGGATCAGGGCGCCGTGCTTCGGGACGTGCTCGCGCCCGCCGACGCTGACGCGGGTCGAGCTGCCGATCAGCACGCGCCCGAACTGGTTGGAGGCGCGAATCGTCCACGGCAGCCGGTCGCGCGGCAGCGAGAAGGCGGCGACTTCCGCCTCCGAGCGGGTGCGGTGCGGGGGCTGGCTCACTGCTCGTCGCCCTCCGCGCCGGTCCCGGGAGCTGACGCGAGGCCGGCAACGACCGCCGAAATGACCGCCGCGATCGTCTGGTCCAGCGTGTTGCCGTCGGTCCGGACATGGATCGCATCGTCCGCGGGGCGCGCCGGGGCGATGGCCCGCCCCCCGTCCGCCCGGTCGCGGTGGCGCATCTCATCGAGGATCGCCTGGCCCGCGGCGCTCGCGGGGTCGATCCCGCGCTCCAGCGCGCGGCGGCCCGCGCGCTCCTCCGCGCTCGCGTCGAGCCAGATCTTGACGTCGGCACCCGGCAGCACCACGGTCCCGATGTCGCGGCCGGCCACCACGATCCCACCGCCCGCCGCGAGTGCGCGCTGGCGGATGAGCAGCGCGGCACGGACCTCCGGTGCCCGGGCGACGGCCGAGACCACCCGGTCCACCTCCGGCGACCTGATAGCCGCGCCGACGTCACGACCGTCGATGCGAACGCGATCGAGCCTGC
Source organism: Candidatus Limnocylindrales bacterium (assembly GCA_038214375.1). Classification (GTDB taxonomy): domain Bacteria; phylum Chloroflexota; class Limnocylindria; order Limnocylindrales; family CSP1-4; genus CTSoil-043. Next base: position 38,758 of record JBBQRX010000006.1, on the reverse strand, counting down.
CGTCCTCGTCCGGCTCCACGGACATGGACGGTGCGAGCGCCGCGACGGCGGGCCCGTCGCCCGGGTCGACGCCATGGTCGAGCGCCGCGAACGCGAGCGCCCGGTAGAGGAGCCCCGAGTCGAAGAAGCGGAGCCCGAGCTCCGCCGCAACCGCCGCACCCACGGAGCTCTTCCCGGACGACGCGGGTCCGTCGAGCGCGATCACGGGAGCGCGACCCGTCACCATGCGAGCGCCGGATCCGTGAAGACGGCCGTGCCCTCGATCATGGTCAGGACGACGCGCGCATCGCCGATCTCGCCCGCACCCCGGTCGAAAAGGTCGCGATCGAGGACGACGAGGTCCGCGAGCATGCCCGGCTCGAGAGAGCCGGCCACGCCGTCGAGGCGATGAACCCATGCGCCGCCGGACGTGAACGCGCGGAGTGCCGCTTCGAGGTCGATGCGCTCGTCGGGCAGGAACGGCGGTTCGACTCCCCGGGAGCCCGGCACGACCCGGTTCACGGCAACCTCCACCTCCGCGACGACGTTCGGCGTGGAGACCGACCAGTCGCTGCCGCCGACGAGGCGGGCTCCCGAGCGCGCGAGGCTCGCGAATGGGTACTGCCAGGCGGTCCGCGTCGGCCCGAGGAACGGGACGGTGAGGTCGCGCATCTGGGCTTCCCAGCCAGCCCAGAGCGGCTGGATCGTCGCGGCCACGCCCAGCGCGGCGAAGCGCGGGATGTCGTCCGGGTGGACCACCTGGAGGTGAGCGATGTGCGGGCGGCGATCGGCCGGCCCGTTCTCCGCCCGGACCGCCGCGACCGCGTCGAGGCCGGTCCGCACCGCGCGGTCGCCGATCGCGTGCATGTGGAGGTCGAACCCGGCGCGATCGAGCGCAGGGGCGATCTCGCCCGCGAGGCGGTCGGCGTCGATGAACGCGATCCCCCGGTTGTCCGTCGCGCCTCCGGTGCGATCGAGGTACGGCTCGAGGAGCGCCCCGGTCCCGTTCTCGAGCACGCCGTCGAGCATGAGCTTCACGCTGGTCGCCCGGAGCCGCCCCACGTTGGTGTCGCGGCGAGCCCGTTCGAACCAGGCGAGCTGGTCCAGGCCGCCGGCCCGGTCCCACCAGAGCGAGAGGTTCGTGCGGAGGGTGAGCTCGCCGCGCTCGGCGAGGGCACGGTAGGCGGGCACGTGCTCCCGCGTGACCCACGCGTCCGTGATCGCGGTGATGCCGAACGAGTGCAGGTACGCCTGGGCGCGGCGAAGCGCCTCTTCCCACTGCTCCTGCGTGACCGCGGGCAGGAGGCGCTCGACGAGACGCGTTGCGCCTTCGTGGAGCGTTCCCTGGGGGCTGCCGTCGGGCTCGCGCTCGATCCTGCCGTCCGGTGGGTCCGGCGTGGTCGCCGTGACGCCGGCGAGCGCCAGGGCCGCGGAGTTCGCCCACCCGCCGTGCGCGTCCCGGTTCTCGAGATAGACGGGCCGCTCGGGGACGATCGCATCGAGGTCGCGGCGCGATGGCGTGCCGCCGCGGAACGCGGGCATGGCCCAGCCGCCACCGACGATCCACGCCGCGGACGGATGCGCATCGGCGTACTCCCGGATCCGGGCGAGGTACGCCTCGCGATCCCACGGCAGGTCGTGGAGATTGCACAGCAGCAGATGTCGCCCGCCGGTGGGCGGGTGGACGTGGGCATCGTGGAAGCCCGGCAGGACGGTCTCGCCGCGGAGCTCCAGCACGCGCGTCCGGGGGCCGATCAACCGGCCCAAGGCCGCCGCGGCGCCGACGGCGATGATCCTCCCGTCCGTGACGGCCAGCGCCTCGGCCACCGTCCCGTCCCGATCCAGGGTTCGAACGGAGGCGCCGGTGATGAGCAGATCCGCCGGCCCCTCGGATGGGGGGAGGCGCCGGAGCGTCGCGGCCCGAGCTGCGTCCGTCATGGTTCCCCCCGTCGCTCCCCGGTCCCGGAGTCTGGGCGATACGTGGATGCCCCGAGTCGTCGGACCTCCGCGGCGGTCAGCGGCCGGACGGCGCCGGCGGCGAGGTCGAGCCGCAGCGATCCGACGCGCACGCGGACCAGGCGAGCCACCGGGGCGCCGACGGCCCCGAACATCCGCCGAAGCTGCCGCTTCCAGCCCTGGCCGATCGTGACGCGGTACCACGTGAGCGCCGGGGCGGGCCGCGGGTCGAGGAGCCGCGCCAGGCTGGTGGTCTCGGTCCGCGTCGCGGGCCGCAGCGCGCCCAGGCGGGCGGTCCCCTCCTCCATCGCGATGCCCGCCGCGAGCGCCTGGCGCTGCTCCGTCTCGAGCGGCACCGCCAGCGCGACCGCGTACTCGCGCTCGACTCCGTGGCGCGGGTGGAGCACGCGATCGGTCCAGGCGCCGTCGTTGGTCAGGATGAGGAGGCCCTCGGAGTCGAGGTCCAGGCGGCCGACCGGGTAGAGGCGGGCCCCTGGCGGCACGAACCGGGCCGGCACGAGCTCCAGCACGGTCCGATCCGCATGCCGGTCGGCCACGGTCGAGGTGACGCCGGCGGGCTTGTGGAGGGCGAGGTGCACGGCCGGGGCGACGAGCGCCGCGACCACGTCGACCGGGCGGCCGTCCACGGCGATCGCGGCTGCCGCAGGGTTCACCTTCTCCCCAAGGGCAACCACGCGACCGTCGACCGTCACGCGCCCGGCCGCGATCAGGACGTCGGCACCCCGGCGGCTCGCGACGCCGGCCCCGGCCAGCAGCTTGCCGACACGCTCCTCCGGCATCAGCGCGGCCGAGCGGCGGGCTGCCCCGCGCCTGTCTCGCCACCGGCGGCCGGCGTTCCTCCCGGGGCCGCCGCGCCGTCGAGCGAGGCAGCGGCGTCCGCATCCGGGAGCGTCAGGCGCTCTGCGATCGCGGCGTCCACGACCGGGAGGTCGTCGAGGCTCGTGAGGCCGAACCGCTCGAGGAAGTCCACGCCCGTCCCGTACAGGATCGGCCGGCCCGGCGCGTCGGAACGCCCGAGCTCGACGACGAGACGCCGATGGACGAGGCTCCGGATCGCGTAGTCCGCGTCGACGCCGCGGATCCGCTCGATCGCGCTCTTCGTCGCGGGCTGGCGATACGCCACGATCGCGAGCGTCTCGAGCGTCGCCGGGGACAGGCGCGTCGGCTCGCGGCCGATGTAGCGGCCGATCAGCCGGCCGGCCTCCGGCGCGGTCGCAAAGGCCACCCGCTCCCCGTCGACGATGACGCGCAGGCCGCGCGATGCGAGCGCCACCTGCAGGTCGCCCAACCGCCCGTCGATCGTCTCGGGCGACGCGCCGGTGATCGCCCCGAGCTCGCGCCGGGAGAGCGGTCGCTCCGCGACGAAGAGGAGCGCCTCCAGCTGCGCGTCGGTGAGCGCGTCGCCCGGCAGGCCGTCCGGGAAAGGCGCCTCGCCCGACGGGCCGTCGGCGGGATCCGCCGCTCGTCGATCGGCCACGTCCCCCGGGTCGGGCGCGACCCCCGCCCGGGTCGTGGGCCCGGGGTCGAGCGCGTCGCCGTCGCTCATGCACCCTCCTGCAGCATCTCGTCGAACGTATCGTCGCCGTTCACGGCCGCGCTCCCCTGCCCGTCCGGCGCCATCGACCCCGGGATCGACCGCACAAGGATGGGGCCCCACGGCCGGTCCTGCTCCACCGTCACCTCGCGCCGCTTCACGAGCTCGAGGAGGGCGAGAAACGTGACCGCGATCACGACGCGGTCGTGGACACCGGCCAGGAGCTCCTGGAGCACCACCGGGCCCGCCTCCGCGAGGGCTGCCCGGATCAGCCGGGCGCGCTCGGCCAGCGTCATGGTCCGCGGCACGATCTCGGGTGGCGGCGGCGGCGCGGGAACGACTGCGGCAAGTCGGTCGAGCGCCCGGACCAGGAGCGCCACGTCCAGCTGCGGAGCCTCCGGCGCGACCCCGTGCGTCCGGCCGGCGGCGGCCGCGACTCCCGGCTCGCGGCGGACGAGGAGCGCACCGGTCAGCGCCCGCGACTGGAGCGCGGCGCCCGCATCCCGGAAGGCGCGGTAGAGCAGGAGGCGCGCCCGAAGCTCGGCCTCGGGGTCGACTCCATCGTCGGCGAGCGCCACGCCCGCCACGGGCTGGCGCGGCAGGAGTGCACGACTCTTGATCAGGATCAGCTGGCTCGCCACCCCGACGAAGGCGGAGATGCTGCCGAGGCGGTCGCCGTCGAGCGTCGCGAGCGCATCGAGATAGGCTTCGGCAAGCGCGGCGAGCGGAACGCTCAGGACGTCGAGCCGGCGCGCCTCCACGAGCGACAGCAGGAGCCCGAGCGGCCCCTCCCACTCCGGCAGGTGGACCTCGGTGGCGTCCTCGGGGCGTCGTCGGTCGCCGAACGCGACCGACGTCCCTGCAGAAGCGGCACCGGGATCGATCGGACCGGCCGGCATCGCTCAGCTCGCCTCATCTGCCGCGTGGAGGAGCGCTGCGGCGGGGGCGTCCGCGGGCTGCCAGTCCCCCCGGATCAGGGCCGCGGTACGTCCTGCGCAGCCCGCGGCGAGGGCCAGCGTTGCCGACCGGTCGGCATGGTCGCGCAGCCGCTCCATGGCGTCCCGCCCGCCCGGCAGGCGGCCCGCGAGGCGGTGCGCCCAGGACCCGAGATGCTCGCCCAGCGACCACGCGACGCGGTGCCAGAGCCGGATAGAGGTCCCCTTGCCGGCGTCGTGGAAGAGGCCGGCGAGGAGGAGGTCGCGGTCCTCGGTGCCGAGCGCGCGCAGCCGTCCCAGCACGTCGAGGCCGTGGCGCCGGTCGGCGGCCGGCATGCCGTCGAAGAGCGCCAGCTGGGCGGGCGTCAGCCAGCCGGCCAGCCCGGCCCGCTCCCCCGGCGCCACCCGGGCGACGAGATGACGGCCGAGCTGGCGGGCCTTAGACGCCCACCAGGAGGCGGGTGATCCCATTGAGCAACGGGCTGATGACCTTGCTCCCGATCGAGACGCCATTGATGACCGGGACGAACATGACGACGATGAGGATGAGGAACCCGTACTGCTCCAGCCGCGGGCGGATCTGCCAGACGGTGCGCGGGTTCATGACCGAGAAGAGCACCTTCGAGCCATCGAGCGGCGGGATCGGGATCAGGTTGAAGATGAACAACGCGACGTTGATCAGCACGAAGATGCCGAGGACATTGACCACGAACAACATGGCTTCGGAATTCACGAGGTCCAGGGCGACGACGGCGCGGAACGCGAGCCCGGCGATGGCGGCCATGGCGAGGTTCGAGACGGGCCCGGCGGCCGCCACCCAGGCCTCGGCACGCCGGCCGCCGCGGAGCATCGATGGGTTCACCGGCGTCGGCTTCGCCCAGCCGATGAAGAAGCCGCCCAGGAGCGCCGAGGCGACCAGCACGAGCGAGCCCACGGGATCGAGGTGAACAAGGGGGTTCAAGGTCAGGCGCCCGAACAGCTTCGCCGTCCCGTCGCCGAGCCGGTACGCCACGAGCGCGTGGCTGAACTCGTGGACCGGGAAGCCGACGAGGAGGAAGATCGCCACGGCGACGAGCGTTTCGGGTTGGATGGTCAGGCCGAGCACGGGGACTCCGAATGCGGACGGGGGTCCCGCACATGGTAGCCGGGGCGAGCGGGGCTACATCGTGGCGAGGATCGTGGTCTTTTTCGCCTCGAAGTCCTCGGGCGTGATCAGGCCCGCATCGCGAAGCGCCGCGAGCTCGCGGAGCTTCTCCTCGGCCGTCTTCTGGACCGGCGCCGGCGGGGCGACTGGCGGTGGGGGTGCCGTTCTCGCGGACGCCCGGGCCTCGGCCTCCCTCCGGTCCTGCTCGGACTCGCGGGCATTCAGCGCCTCGAGCGGCGCCGTGATCCGGCGGGCGAGCTCATCCTCGATGTCCTGCTTGGCGAGCAGCATCGTCTTCTTGAAGGACGGTGCGTGGTGGAGCATGTGGTAGTCGTCGGCGTTCTCCTCGGCCGCCGTCAGCACCTTGAGATCGCCCCAGTCGAACATTCGCCCGAAGACGCTCTGCTCGAGGATCGCGTCGTTGATCTTCTCCAGGCTGCTGTCGGCGGCCCGCTTGTTGAAAAGGCCCTCCACCTTGAGGATGCGGCGGTTCGTGATGACGTTGTCCTCGGCCCACCAGTGGAGATAGACCCAGACGATGTCCACGACGCCGATCACGAGCAGCGCGACGGTGATCCAGCCCAGGATGTCACGGGCTGGCTGTCCCAGGTTTCCGATCACGATCGCGACCAGCGCGGCGATCGCGATCCCGACCATCACGATTCCCCACCGAGCGGCGATGATCCTGCCGAGCGGGTGCTGGCGCGTCCGGTACAGGACGTGCTCCCCGTCCATGAGCAGCGAGTCGGTATAGCGCGCCATCCGATCCTTCCTCCTTCGTCGCGGCCGTCAGGCGCGCGGATGCGCCCGAGCGTACACCTCCCGAACACGCTCGCCGGTGAGATGCGTGTAGATCTGTGTCGTGCTGATGCTCGCATGTCCGAGCAGCTCCTGGACGATGCGCAGGTCGGCCCCGCCCTCGAGCAGGTGCGTGGCGAACGAGTGGCGGAGCGTATGGGGCGTCGCGCGGCCCGCCAGGCCCGCGGCGGCGGCCGCCCGGGTCACCGCGTCCCACGCCTGCTGGCGCGTCAGCCGTCGGCCGCGGCTGCCCAGGAAGACCGGTCCGCCACGCCGGACGGGCACGGCGTGCAGCGCGAGGAGGGCGGGGCGCACGGCGGATTCGTACCGCCGCAGCCAGTCGACCGCGACCTCGCCCACGGGAAGAAGTCGCTCCCTGTCGCCCTTGCCGATCACGCGCACCGTCGCGGCCTCCAGGTCCAGGTCGTCGACGTCGAGCCCGGTCGCCTCGCTCACTCGGAGGCCCGCCGCGTAGAGCAGCTCCAGGAGCGCGCGCGACCGGATCGGGCCGCCATCCTGCTCGGCGTCCGGCGGCCCTGACGGCCCCGCCGCGTCAAGCAGTCGCGCCACCTCATCGACCCCGAGCGGGTCCGGCAGGAGCCGCGGCTCGCGGGGCAGGTCGAGATGGGCCGCCACGTCCACCCGCGCCAGGTCCTCTGCGAGCGCGAAACGGTAGAAGGACCGGATCGCAGCCGTCCGGCGCCGGCGGCTCGTCGCCCGGAGCCGCACGCCGGACGGGCCGGCGGTGCTCGCGAGCCTGCCGAGGTACGCGACCGCGGGGTCCGGGGAGCGCTCCCAGCCGCCCCGCGCTTCCGGGGCGCCCGCGAAGTCGCGGAGGTCGGCGCCGTACGCGGAGAGCGTCGCCGGCGAGAGCCCGCGCTCGACCTGCAGGTGGAGCAGGAACGCCTCGATCGCGGCGACGAGGTCGAGCGGGGTTCCCGCCGGCATCACCCGCGGTCGGCGTGGCCGTCCGGTCCGGGACGCGGCGGTCACCGGCGCGTGCCGGCCGGTCCGACCCGGGAGGCGCGGAACGCGGCCGCGCGATCTCTGAGATCCCGCGCCGAAGCCCTGGCGGCCGCGCCGGCGGTCGGTCCACCGATCATCGCCGCGAGCTCCTCGACGCGCTCGTCGTCGGTCAGCCGGCGCACCTCCGTCACCGTACGGCCGCCGCGCTCGACCTTCCGGATCCCGAAGTGCGCGTCGGCGTGGGCGGCGATCTGGGGCAGGTGGGTCACGCACAGGACCTGGTGCCGGCGCCCGAGGAGCCACAGCGTGCGCGCAACCGGGTCCGCGCTGCGGCCCCCGATCCCGGCATCGATCTCGTCGAAGACGAGCGTCGGGGTCGCGTCGGCGGCCGCGAGCACCTCCTCGATCGCCAGGGCGAGCCGCGACAGCTCCCCGCCCGAGGCGATCCTGGCCAGCGGGCGCGCGGGCTCGCCAGGGTTCGGGGCGATCAGGAAGACGACGACGTCCGCGCCGGTCGCATCGAACGCGACGGCATCTCCGCCCAGATCGATGGCAGGCTCGTCCGCGACAGCGACCCGGCGCCCGACCGCGACCTGGATGCGCGTTCCGTGGAGGCCGAGCCCCGCGACCGCGGTCTCGACCGCCACGCCGAGTTCCGTCGCGGCCCGGTCCCTGCGCGTCGACAGCGCGGCGCAGGCCGCGGCCACGTCGGCGAGGAGGCGCTCCCCGTCGGCGCGGCGCCGCTCGCGTTCGGTGCCGAGATGGCGCAGGCGGTCAACTTCCGCGGCAGCCTGCTCCGCACGACCGGCGAGGCCGTCCACGTCGGTCCCGTAGCGCCGCTCCAGGCCGTAGAGCGCCGACAGGCGCGCCTCCATCGCCGCGAGCGCGGCCGGGTCGTGGTCGATCGCCTCCGCGAGGCGGCGGGCTTCCGATGCGACATCCTCCAGCTCGGCGGCCGCGCCCGCCAAGCGCTCGACGAGCGGTCCGTAGCGGGCGTCGAGTCGGGCGAGGGCCGTGGCCTCGGCGGCGGCGCGCGCCGCCTGCTCACGCACGCCCGGGGATGCCTCCGGTCCCGCCTCATCGCCCGCGAGCAGCCCGGCCAGCGCAGCCGACCCCCGTGCGATCGCCTCCCCGTGGCGGGACGCGTCGAGACGGGCCCGGATCGCGGCGGCCTCGCCGGGGATGAGCCGCGCGGCGGTGATCTCCTCGACCTCGTGCTCGAGAAGGGCGATCCGTCGATCGAGCTCGAGCGGGTCGATCGCGAGGGCCGCCAGCGCCGCCTCGTTGTCGCGCCAGGCCGCCACGGCAGCGCCAACGGCTGCGCGCTCCGCCGCATGTCCGCCGTAGCCGTCGAGCAGCTCGCGTTGCCAGCGCTCGTCGAGCAGGCGGCCCTGGTCCCGCTGCCCGTGGATCTCGACGAGCGGCCCGGCCACGGACGCGAGCCGGCCGGCGGTGACCGTCTCGTCGTCCACGCGCGCGACCGAGCGGCCGTTCGCTCCGACCTCGCGGACGCACACGAGCGCCTCCGGCAGCCGGTCGAACAGGGCCTCCACGCGGGCCAGGTCCGCGCCGTGGCGCACGAGCCCGGGATCCGCCCGCGCCCCGAGCGCGAGGCCCAGCGCGTCGATCAGGAGGCTCTTCCCCGCGCCGGTTTCGCCGGTGAGCACGTTGAATCCGTCGGCGAAGGTGACCCGGACGCGCTCGATCAGCGCGAGGTCGGCCACCGCGAGCTCGAGGAGGCGCCCGGCGGCAGGCGCGGGGCCGCGCGTGTCCGCCATCGTCAGGAGGGAAGCAGCTGCGCCTTCTGGCGCAGGAGGTCCCAGAACGGGAGCGCGCCGTCGGGCTCGAGGAATCGCACGGGCCGCGGGAGCGCCGCCACCGTCACCACGTCGCCCACGGAGAGCCGGACATCCTCGCGACCGTCGATCGAGACGAGGGCTTCGTGGGCCTCCACGACGCGGCAGCGGACGACGTGATCGGGGCTCACCACGACCGAGCGGATCGCCGACAGGTATGCCGCGATCGGCGAGACGACCAGGTTGCGGCTCAGCGGGTCGAGGATCGGGCCGCCCGCGGAGAACGAGTACCCGGTGGAGCCGGTCGGGCTCGCGACGACGAGCCCGTCGGCCACGTACGTGGCGAGGTGCGACGGCCCGATGTCCACCTCCAGCCGGACCACGCGGGCCAGCGAACCGCGCGCGATCACCACGTCGTTGAGCGCGACGAAGGTCCGTCTGGGCGCCTCGCCAGCGGCGCCGAGGATCGCGCCGCCCAGGGCCATCCGCGGCTCCAATCGGTATGCGCCGGTCCGGATCTTCTCCAGCAGGGGCTCGAGCTCGTTGGCCTCGGCCTTGGACAGGAATCCGACCTTGCCCAGGTTCACGCCGACGATCGGGACATCGACCTCCGTGACGGCCCGGGCGGCACGGAGAAACGTCCCGTCGCCCCCGAGGACGACCAGCACCTGCGTCCCCGGCAGCGCCTGCACGAGGGCCTCGTGGTCCGCGGCGGCGAGCGTCCACGACTCGATGCCGCGCACGGCGCACCAGCCGCTCGCGCGCGCCGAGAGCTCGACCGCGTCCTCCTTCGTCGGGTTGTAGGCAAAGCCGATCCGCCGGATCTCGATCATGGGGCGGTGCACGCCGCAACGCGGGCCGCGAGCTCTGGGTGTGGCGTGGCTGCGACGCCGTCGGGGGCCGTCGGGTCCGGCACGGCCAGGTATGCGAAGAACTCGCGGTTGCCCGCCGGCCCGAGCAGCGGCGAGCGCGCGACGTCGAGGGGGACCAGGCCGAGGTCGCCGGCGATCGCGAGGATGCGCTCGAGGACCGCGCGATGAACGGCCGGATCCCGCACGACCCCGCCGGGAACCTCCCCGCGGCCGGCCTCGAACTGCGGCTTGACGAGCGCGACGATTCGACTGCCGGGCTCGAGGCAGGCCGCCACGGGCCCGAGCACGAGCGCGAGCGAGATGAACGAGACGTCGATGACCGCGAGCGACGCCGGCTCGCCGATCGTGGCCGGCGCCAGGTTCCGCGCGTTCACGCGGTCGTGGACGACCACCCGCGGATCACCCGCCAGGGCCGTGGCGAGCTGGCCGCGCCCGACGTCCACGGCATGGACCCGGGCCGCGCCCCGCTGGAGCAGCACGTCGGTGAACCCGCCCGTCGAGGCTCCCGCGTCCAAACAGACGAGGCCGGCGGGGTCCACCCCGAACGCGTCGAGCGCGCCGGCGAGCTTCTCCCCGCCGCGCGACACGTACGCCATCGGCGTCGCGACCTCGAGCGCCATCGCGCCGTCGACCAGGTCGCCGGGCTTGCGGTCGAACCGGGCGGCGTCCCCAGCCCCGACACGCACGCGGCCGGCGAGCAGGAGCGCCTGGGCGCGGCTGCGGGTCTCGACGAGCCCCCGCTCCACGAGCAGCTGGTCGAGCCGGACGCGCGGTGCGCTCGTCCCGCGCCGCGCGCGTGACGAGCCGGCCGATGCGGTCGGGCGGTCCACGCGGCCGGGGGTGCTCACGCGGCGATCATGCCACGCACCGCTGCACTCCGGCGCATCCGGGCGCGGCGGCCCATCCGGGCGCGGCGGAGGCGTCAGGCGGGCGCGGTCGCCGGGCGCGGTCGGCCGGGCTTCGCGGGTGGCGTGGCACGGAGCAGCTCCAGCGTCTCGCGGACCTGGGCGAGGATCCCGGGGCTGTCGAGGCGGATCAGCCGCCGCAGGTCGCCGACCGACCCGTGGTCGACGAACCGATCGCCGGGGATGCCCACGATCCGGAGGGCCACCTCGCGAAATGCGGGATCGGCGAGCCGTGCCTCCTCGAGCACCTCGAGGACCGCCGAGCCGAAGCCACCGATCGCGGTGCTCTCCTCGAGCGTGACCACGAGGCGCTTCCCGCGGGCCTGGTCGAGGATCAGCTGGCGATCGATCGGCTTGAGGAAGCGCGCGTTGATCACGCCCACGGACCAGCCATCGCCGGCGAGCGCGTCGGCGACGTCGAGGCCACGGGCGACGATCGGCCCGAACCCGACCAGGAGGATGTCGGTCCCTTCCCGCAGGACTTCGCCGCGACCCACGGGAAGGAGCTCGGGCGTGCGCTCGGGCACACCGAAGCCGGCATCCCGCGGGTAGTTGAGCGCGAACGGGTGGTCCTGCGCGAGCGCGGTCCGGACGAGCGAGCGGAGCTCCTGCTCGTCCTTCGGGGCCGCGATCACCAGGTTCGGGATCTGGCGGTGGGCCGGGTACGAGAACATCCCCTGGTGGCTCGTCCCATCCTCGCCGACGAGGCCCGCGCGATCCACGCCGATCAGGACCGGCTGATCGTTCTGCGCCGCGTCGTGCACGATCTGGTCGAAGGCGCGCTGGAGGAAGGTCGCGTAGATCGCCACGACCGGCCGGCCACCGCCGAGCGCGATCCCGGTCGCGAGCGCGACCGCGTGCTGCTCCGCGATCCCGACGTCGATGAACCGGTCCGGGAACTCCGCCTGGAAGCGGTTGAGGCCGGTCCCGGTTGGCATGCCGGCCGTGATCGCGACGATCCGGCGATCCTCGCGCGCCGCGGCGACGATCTCCTGCGCGAAGTGATAGGTGTAGTTGGGCCGCTTCACCTGGGCGGCCTGCTCCGCCGCCGGGCGGATGGCGCTACCGTTGCGTGCACCCGCCCCTGTCGACACGGCACTGATCTCGCCGGCGCCGAACGGGCTCGCGAGCCTGCCCCGGCGCGCACCCGGGGAGTCCGTCATCGGCGGCAGCGCAGCCCCGTGGAAGCCGACCTGGTCCTTCTCTGCCGGGTGATAGCCGCGGCCCTTCTGGGTCCGGACGTGGATCAGGACCGGCGCGTCGAGGGCAAGGGCGCTGCGGAAGGTGTGCTCGAGCGTCCGCAGATCGTGGCCCGGCACCACGCCGATGTACGTGATCCCGAGATCCTCGAAGAGCTGGCCGGGCTGGGCGAAGCTGACGACCGACTTGCGGACGCGCCGGCTGAACTCGAGGGCGGTCGGTCCGACCATCGGCACGCGCTCGACGAACTGGTCGTAGCCCCGCTTCGACTGCTGCCACGCGGTCGAGAGCTTGATCTCCGAGAGGTACTTGGAGAGGGCCCCGACCGACGGGCTGATCGACATCTCGTTGTCGTTGAGGACGATCAGGACCGGCGTGCGGCGATGGCCGAGATCGTTGAGCGCTTCGAGCGAGAGCCCGCTCATGAGCGCCGCATCGCCGACGACCACCGCGATGCGCTCCATGCCGTGGCGGACGTCGCGCGCGGTCGCCAGTCCGGCCGCGATCGAGAGGCCCGTGCCGGCATGCCCGCCGTCGAACACATCGTGGTCCGACTCGCTACGACGCGGGAAGCCGCCGATCCCGCCGAGCTGGCGAAGCGTCCCGAACCGCGCGTAGCGGCCGGTCAGCAGCTTGTGCGGGTAGGCCTGGTGGCCGGTGTCCCAGACGATCCGGTCGCGCGGCGACTCGAGGATCCGGTGGAGGGCGAGCGTGATCTCCACCACGCCGAGCGAGGAGCCCAGGTGGCCCCCGGTCGTGGCGACCGTCGAGATGATCGCCCGGCGGATCTCCTCGGCAAGCTCCGCGAGCCGGGGCTCGCTCATGCCGCGAAGATCGCCCGGGCCGTGGAGCGTCGGGAGGATGGCCACGCGCTGGCTCCTTGGTTCGGCGTGCTCGTGCGCCGCGGGGACGCGGCTCGGTACCGGATGGCGCCCGCCCCGGACGACGACTCGCGGTCGTGCCCGCCGGGCGATCCCGGGAGTCTACTCCGCGGCACCCGTGACGGCGCTCGGTGGCGGCTCGGAGGTGTCCCCGTCGAGCCGGAGATCGGCCACGGCAAGCGCCCCGCGCGCGCCCTCGACCAGCCGCCGGACGCGCAGCTCGGCATCGGCGAGGAGCCGCTCGCAGCGCTGCTCGAGCGCGACCCCGCGCTCGTACCGGGCGATCGTCTGCTCGAGCGGGAGGCCGCCTGCCTCGAGCTCGGCGACGGTCCGCTCGAGCTCGGCGAGGGCCGCGTCGAAGGTCATCGTCTCGAGCGCCGCGGGCGCGTCAGTCACCGGTCTCGCCTCCGTCACTGCCTGGGTGCTCGCCGGGTTCCTGTCCGGCCCCTCCGCCCGCCGGGGCTGCATCCGCGGCGGCCCGCCGGTCGTCCCAGGCACCCAGCCGCCGCGCCGCGAGCATACCAAGGACGATCCCGGCCGCCCCGATGACCACGACCAGCGCGATGAAGACGGCGAGGTCAGCCATCCGCGTCCGCCTCCGCGCGGGCCGCCAGCTCGCCGCGCGCCACGCGCAGCCGGAGCCGCGTCCCGGGCGGTGACTGGGCGGGATCGCGGACGATTGCCCCATCCACGGCCCGGCGGACGATCGCGTAGCCGCGGGCCAGGGTCGCCTCGGGCCCCAGCGCGCCGAGCGCAGCGGACGCCGTTGCGAGCCGGCCGCGTTCACGACGGAGGCGTCCACCGACGAGCGGACCAAGGTCGCGCGCGGCGCGCTCGGTCGCGCGGCGGTCCACGGCAATGCGCTCCCCCATCGCGGCCATCGCCCGGTCCAGGAGGTACCCGGCCCGCTCCCGGGCTGCCGCCAGGCGTGTCGCCGGTCGCAGCCCCTCGAGGGCGCGACGTTCGGCCGCGATACGCCGCGAGGAACCGGCCAGCGTCCGCGTCGCTGCCTCGTCGAGCCTGCGGCGCCGCCCGCGGAGGGCGGTCACGACATCGACCCGGTCGGGCACCGCGAGCTCCGCGGCCGCGGACGGGGTGGGCGCCCGGAGGTCGGCCGCAAAGTCGGCCAGGGTGACGTCCGTCTCGTGCCCGATGCCGCTCACCACCGGGACGGGATGGGCGGCGATTGCGCGCACGACGCGTTCGTCGTTGAACGCGAAGAGGTCCTCGAGCGAACCGCCGCCACGCGCGACGATGACGAGCGCGGGAGCGTCCGCGGGCCGGCCGGCCGCGCGACACGCGGCGTCGTAGCGGGCCAGGCGGCCGAGGGCCGCCACGATCGTCTCCGCGGCCCCGTCGCCCTGGACCCGGCAGGCGCTCACCACGACGCCAACGAGCGGCCAGCGGCGCGCCAACACCCGCCGGATGTCGTGGATGACCGCCCCGGACAGGCTGGTGACCACGGCGACCGTGATCGGCCGCCCAGGGAGTCCCCGCTTTCGCTTCGCGTCGAAGAGGCCCTCGGCCGCGAGGCGCGCCTTCGTCTGCTCGAAGCGGAGCGCCAGGTCGCCGAAGCCGGCCGGCTGGATGGCGGCCACGTAGCACTGGTAGACGCCCTGCGCGTCGAAGACGGCGATCCGGCCGTGGACGATGACCCGCATCCCCGACTGCGGCTCGAAGGCGCTGGCCTGACGATCCTCGCGGAAGAAGACGCAGGCCAGCTGGCTCTTCTCGTCGCGCAACGTGAAGTAGGCGTGGCCGGCGGAGCTGACTGTCACGCGGCCCACCTCGCCCTCGACCCACAGGTCCGTGAGCCGCGGATCCTCGCGGAGCGCATCGCGAACCGCGTGGGTGACCTCCGTGACACCGAGGATCCGGAGCCCGAACGTCCCGGCTGGGCGGCCCGGGCGCGAACGTTCGGCCGGCCGGGTCCCGATGTCGAGCGCGTCCCATGCCGGGAGCGCCCAGTCGGGCGGCTCGTGGTCGGGCACGCGCGCGGCTTCCGCGTCGGGCCGGGTCGGGCTGCGCGTCGCGGCCGCTACAGCCGGGTCTGGTACTCGCCGGTCCGCGTGTCGACGCGGATCGTGTCGCCCTCGGTCACGAAGAGCGGGACCTGCACGATGAGGCCGGATTCGGTCGTCGCGGGCTTGCGCGCGCCGGTCGCGGTGTCGCCGGCGAAGCCCGGGTCCGTCTCGACGACCAGGAGGTCAACCGTGATCGGGAGCTCGACCCCGAGCGTCTCGCCGTCGTAGCTGATCCGGTCTAGCGTCATGCCGTCCTTCATGTAGTTGACGGCGTCCTCGAGCTGGTCCGCGTTGAGGTGGAACTGCTCGTAGGTTTCCATCTCCATGAAGTGGAAGGCGTCGCCGTCGCGGTACATGAACTGGATCGGGCGCCGGTCCAGCTGCGCACGCGGCCACTTCTCGCCGGCCTGGAAGGACTTCTCGACGATCGAGCCCTTCTTCACGTTCTTGAACTTGATCCGGACCTGGGCCGAGCCCCGGCCCATCTTGATGTGGTGGTAGTCGAGAATCTGCCAGAGGTCGCCGTCGAGCTCGATGACGACGCCCTTGTGCAGCTCACCGGTGGAGATCATGGAGGGTTCCCTCGGGGGCCGGCGGGGATGGGCGCGCGCCGGCGCAGCTGGTCGTGATGGTGCGACGGATCGTAGCAGACGGGGAGGTCAGGGCCGTCGCCGCGCTCAAGCCGGCGGCGAGGGCGCCCGGTGACGCCGGGCCCCGATCACCCGACGACCAGCGCCTCGCGGGGGAAGTGCGTGAGACGCTCGACCAGCCCGGCCGCTGCGTCGAAGAGCACGAGGTCCTCGATCCGCACGCCCGTGCGGCCCTCGAGGTAGACGCCGGGCTCCACGGAGAAGACGCTGGGGCTCGGCAGCGGCGCCTCCGACGCCACGCGCGAGAGCGACGGCGCCTCGTGCGTCGCGAGGCCGATCCCGTGCCCGGTGCCATGCCCGAAATGTGTGGCGTGGCCGCCGGCGGCGATGACGTCGCGCGCGGCGGCGTCGGCGGCCCGGCCGTTCGGAACGATCCCGGCGGCCTGTGCTGCCTCCAGGTACGCGATCGAGGCCGCCTGCGCACGGGCCACCAGCTCGTACAGCGCCAGGTCGCGCAGCCGCGGCTCGCCGACGAAGAGCGTCCGGGTCATGTCGCTCCGGTAGCCGGCCACCTGCGCCCCGAAGTCGAAGAGCAGGACCTGCCCACGACGGACCCGGCGCTCTCCCGGCGAGCCGTGCGGCAGCGCCGCCTGCGGGCCGGCGAGCGCGGCGACGTCGAACGCCAGCGCCTCTGCACCGCCTTCGCGCATGAGCGCCTCCAGCCGCCACGCGAGCGCGGCCTCGGTGACGCCCGGCCGGATCTCCGGCAGGAGCGCCGCCAGCGCGCGGTCAGCGACGGCACAGGCCGCCGAGATTCGCTCGATCTCGGCCGGCTCCTTGACGGCGCGATCGTCGTCGACCCACGCCTCGGCCGGGACGAGCTCGACGTTCGGCGCGGCTGCCGCCAGCGCGCCCCAGAGCGCGTGGCTCATGTCGGCAGCGGGCACGGCCACGCGGCGTGCGGCGATGGACGCGCACAGCTCGGCCCAGCGGGCGGGCAGGTCGTACGTGACGGCCTCGACGCGTGCGTCGGGTGCCTCGCGTCCCGCCTGGATCGTGTAGCGGCTGTCGGCGAGCACGACCAGCGCGTCCCCCGAGACGAGGAACCGCCCGGAGTGGCCGGCGACCTTCTCCTCGCCGTCTCCGAGGGCGACCCCGGTCAGGTACCGGATCTCCTCGCGCCCCAGGCCGAAGTAGGCGTCGATGCCCGCCGCGTCAAGGCGGGCCCGGAGTCGCGCGAGCCGCGCTGGTCGGGCGGCCCGGTCGGCCTCGTCCCAGGCACGCTTCCGCCGTGCGCCAGGCGGCGCGGCGAAGTCGGCGGGGACCGGCAGGCCCCGGACGCGACCCGGCCTCACGGCAGGTACCCGTACTTCCTCAGGTTGGCCTCGTGCTCAGCGGCGGTCCGCGCAAAGGCGTGCGTCCGGCTGCCGTCCTGCTTCGCGACGAAATACACGTAGCCGGGCTTCGTCGTCGGGGTCAGGGCCGCGTCGATCGATGCGACGGTCGGCGTGCAGATCGGCGCCGGAATGAGGCCCGTGTGCTGGTATGTCTGGAAGCCCGCGAGGTACGCCGGGAATGCGAGGTCGGCGAGCGGAGTCCCAATGAGCCCCCAGAAGCTGTACGTCGGCCAGGCCGTGACCGGGAGCTTGGCGAGCTTGAGCGTGTCGTTCCCGTAGATGACGGTCGGGTCGGCGTTGAGCAGCATGCCCTTGTCGATCCGGCCCTGGTAGACGCCCGCAATCAGGGGCCGCTCCGAATCGACGGCAGCCTCCTGCTCCACGATTGACGCCAGGCTCAGAACCTCGTACCAGCTGAGACCTCGCGATGCGGCGACCTTCATCCGCTCCGGCCCGACCTCCGCACGGAACTGGTCGAGCATCAGGCGCACGAGGACGTCGGGCGTCGCGTCAGGCAGGAGCCGGTAATCGCCCGCGGCCAGGTAGCCCTCGAGGGAGCCGCCCTTCGGGATCTTCACCCACGGGTAGTCCGCGAGAAGCGACGCGGGAGGGTTGCGGACCAGGTCGAGGAATGCGGCAGCCGACATCGTCAGCGCCCCGAGGCCGCGGTCCACGGGTTTCGCCTGGATGAGCGCCGCGAGCTGCTCGATGCGAAGCCCGGTCCGGATCGACAGGACGATGTGCAGGTCCGGCGCCGGCGGCGCGAGGAGAGCGGAGGCGATCTGGTCAGGAGTCATCGTCTGCCGGAGCACGAAGTCCCCCGCCCGGTAGCTCGTGCTCGTGTTCCGCTCCAGCGAGATGAGCACGAAAGCCCGGGCATCCCGAAGGACACCCGCGCTCACCAGGCGTGCCGCGATCGTCGCGGCAGTGTCGCCATCTTCGACCACGAAGGGGACGTCGGCCGTCGCCGGCCCGGCAGGGTCGGTCAGGGCACTGCCCATGTCCTCCCGAACCATCTCCGCCACGAACCCGATCCCGAGCGCGCTCGGGTTCTCGCCCGCAAGCCCGACCACGACGCCGCGGACGATCGGGCGCCCGACGGTCACGACGAGGGCCAGCACGAGCCCGGCCGCCAGCAGGAGGAAGAGCACGAGCCGGAGCGACCCGGAGCCTCGCCCGCCTCGACGTCGCCCCGCGAGCTCGGACGCCGTCACGGTGCCGGAACGGCGCCCCGCCGCCGCCGCCGATCGCCAGCGTCCGGGCCGCCCGACCGGCTCGCGGAGCGGATGGGCCATCACGGGGCGTTCGGGTGCTGGGCCGCGATCGTCTCGCGGGCTGCCGCCGCCGCGGGTCGTCATGGGGCTTCCTCGTGGGGGCCGGGCCAGGTCCCGGGAAGCCGGGGCAGGCCGCGCGCGTGGGCACCGGCATCCTCCGGCGACTCCCCAAGGGTACCCGAGTCCGCGGAAGCTCCCCCTCGCGTGGGCCGATGAAGCGCGTCCTCGAGCACGCCGTCGGCATCGCCCGGCAGGATTCGCTCGCCGGGAAGGCCGATCTCCCGGGCCGCGAGCTCGTCCTCGAGGATGACGCGGGCCGCTTCGCGGTCGATGCGCGCGCGGTTCGCCGCGCGGCGCGCCGGTCCGGGCGGCCCGCCCGAGGGACCCCGCTTCGCCGGCCCGACCCGGCCTTCCGCAACGTGGCTGGAGAGTCGTTCGTCGCGCAGCGTCACGGGCAGTCCGGTTGCCTCCGCGATCGCGACAGCCCAGTGCCGCGCGGCGACCGCTGCGGGGCCTTCGCCTCCCCGCATGTCCAGTGGCAGGCCGATGACCAGCTCGCCGATCCCGTTCGCGCCGACGACTCGCCAGAGCACCTCCGCGTCGGCGGCGACCGACCGGCCGCGAGCGAGCGTCGAGAGCGGGCGAGCCCGGAGCGCGTCGGGCTCGGCGATCGCCAGGCCGATCCGCTTCGTGCCGAGGTCGATCCCGAGGAGCCGGTTCACGGGGCCGTCGTCGCCGACGGCGTGGGCGCCGGCGTGGCGCCCGGGGCCGTTGAAGGAGCCGGGGCCGGCGACGAGCCGGCGAGGCGTTCCACCTGCAGGTCCACTCGAGAGTCGATCGTGGGGATCGTCGTGGCCCAGCCCGGCCAGAGGGACACCGTCACATCGCCGTACGCGCCCAGCATCGCCTGGGCCTCCGGCGCCGAGCGGCCCTTCAGCTGCGCGCGGATCGCCGCCTCGTCGATGCGCGGTGTGGCATCGGCGCGGGCCGTCACGCCGAACCGGACCCGCTGTCCGTCGACGGTGCCCAGCCCCACCGTCACGACCGCCGAGCTGGCCACCAGGTCGCGGCCGGTCGGCACCGCGGCCGCGATCCGGGCCTGGCCGAGCGAGAGGATCGGCGCGTCGTCCACGGTGACGACGGTTCCCGTCGACGTCGCGCCGAGGTCGAACGTGGCGACTTCCTGGCCCACCAGCGTGGCGGGATCCACGGTCGCGGTGGCTGCGCTGCGCGTGGCGGTCTCCGGGTAGGGGGTGTTCCCGGGCGGCAGGCCGGCCGGCGCCCCGGCTGCCGTCACGAGAAGCGCGTCGAGCTGCTTCCCGAGCGCCGTGAGCGCCGCGGTGACGTCCTTCTGGGTGACCTTGGGGAACTCGTCATGGGTTCCGCCGCCCGTCGGAGCCGGGTTCCGGACCGAGATCACGACGCTGTTGTACTGCCCCGGGATCACGGTGATCGTCCCGGCGGCGACGTTCGCAGCTGGGCCGAGCTTGGCCGCGGTCACGCCCACGGTCCGGTTCTGGCAGCTGATCTGGGGCGGGTTGAGGATCGCGACCGGCAGGAAGACCGCCTCGTCGATTCCAAACGCGACCCCGGCCCCGGTCCGGACGAGGGTTCCCCGCGGGATCGTGTAGGAGCGCGTCGGGTCGCAGTTCGTCCACCGCACGTTCCCGACCGCCGGCGCCTCGTCGATGCGCTTGCCCGACGCCTTGAAGGTTCCGCTCGCCGTCAGCGGGAGCTCGACGCGGGTTGCCGGGACCACGCCGGCGGCCGGGTCGGGGGCCGTGGCAGCCGGGTCCGCCGTGACGACGAAGTCGACGGGCGGCAGCGGCGCCGGGCGGACCGTCAGCACGATCGACGCGCTCGGCAGGAGCAGGTACGCCGCGGCGCCGCCGGCCACGCCGACGAAGGCGAGCACGAGCAACCCCGCCAGCAGCGCGTTCCGGCGGCGGTGGCCCTTCCGCGGCGCCTGGCCGGGGTCACGCCCCGCACCGAGCCCCGTCGTCGGCCCCGGCCTGGCGGGCCCGGCATGGGGCGCGGGGACGGTCCCCGATTCGGCACGCCCGATGAGCGCGGGAGGCGCGGGAGCCGGGGACGGTGGGGGCGACGCGCCCCGAGTCCTGGGCGCGGTGTGCGGCGGGGTCGCCACCGGCGGCGTGACGGCCCTGCGGGCGGGCTTCGCCGTGGCAGGAGCGGCGACCGGCGCCCCCCCCGGAGACTCCTCGACGGACGCCTCGCCGACCATCTCGTCCGGCAGCGACGACTCCCATTCCATCGTGGACGCGAAGACCGGCAGCCCAGCGGTCGCCGCGAGCGCCCGTGCCGCCGCGTCGGGCGCGACGATCGACAGCCGCCGGCTCCGCATCTGCGCCTCGCGGGCCAGGAGCCGGAAGTTGATCCGGCTCGTGGCGATACGCGACCCGGCCGGCAGGACCAGCACGACGACGAGATCCGTCGTCCCGCGGATCCGCGCGGCGGCGGAGGTGATCTCGTCGTCGATGTCGAGATAGAAGATGGCCATCGCCGCGACGCTACAGCTTCATGGCGCGCAGCACCCGCCGCAGGGCGGCGTCGAGCGCATCCTGCTCCGCCTGGAGCTCGATCGCCTGGTACGCGAGCCCCAGCGGCGTGACGTCCTGCTGGTCCACCAGGAGCTTCGTCGCGTCCGTGATCGCTTCGACCATCGCCGGCTGCATGACCACGACCTCGGGCGGCCGGCTGAACGGCAGCCGCTTCCAGAAGCGCGGGTCGCGCAGGGCAGTCGCGGTCTCGGGCAATCGCGAGCCGCCCCCGCAGAGGTAGATCCGCCCGGGAAGCAGGTCACCCGCGGCCAGCTCGTCGAGGACGAGCTCCACCCCGGCGGCCCAGACCGCGACGTCCTCGCCGACGATCTCCGCGATCGCGTCGTGCTCGGGCATGGCCAGCCCGCGCGCGTAGTCGACCTTGAGCGCCTCCGCGCGCGGGAACGGCAGGTCGAGGCGGTCCGCGATCGACTTCGTGAAGGCGCGCCCAGCGAGCGCGAACATCCGGGTCCCCTCGATCCCGCCGGCGCGGACGAGCGCGACGTCGGTGGTGCCGCCGCCGATGTCGACGAAGAGGGCGCCCGCCTGCTGGACCTGCTCCGAGGAGAGCACGCGGGCCACGGCGTACGGCTCGGCCACGATCTCGAGCAGCTCCAGGTCCAGCTGGGCCGCGACGCTCTCGAGCGCGCCGAGGTGGACGAGCGGGGCGAACGCGTTGAAGATCCCGATCCGGACGTGGCGGCCCTGGAATCCGACCGGGTTGGTGACCGCGTAGCCGTCGATGCTCGCCGAGGTCACGGCCGCGTGGACCAGCCGCACGTCCACATTCGGCAGGCCGGTCTCCCAGGTGATCGCCCGCTCCGCCTCGATGAGCGCCGTGCGCTGGACCCCGTCGATCAGCTTCTGGAGCTCCGCGTCCGTGATCGGGACATCCGGCTTCCGGCGCTCCTGGCTGTGCGAGGTGGTGAAGCCCTTGACGAGCTCCCCGGCGATCCCGATCACCACCTGGGTGGGCCGGAAGCCAGCCATCTCCTCGGCCTCCTGGAGCGCGACCCCGCAGTTGTCCACGACGGCCGCGATGTCGGCCACGGTCCCCGACTGCATGTGGGCGAGGCCCTGGCGCTTGCGTCCGACCCCGCGCACCGTCCCGCGGCCGTCGGCATCGATCTCGAAGACGAGCGCCTTCGCGAACTCGGTCCCGACGTCGAGCGCGGTGCAGGCGGCCAGACCGGCGCCGCCGTCGCGCTGCCAGAACCGGCGCAGAAAGGCCATCGGCGGGCGGCCTAGCCGCCGACCACGGCGAGCGCCGCGCCGATCGCCTCCAGCGCGGCCGGCAGGCCGTCGCGCCGGGACCCCCGGCCCTGCGCCATCTCCGGCCGGCCGCCGCCCTTCCCGCCGAGGTGCGCCATCGCGGCTCGCACGAGGTCGCCGGCCGCGATCCCGCGCGCGACGAGATCGTCCGAGACGCCCACGAAGAGCTGCGGCTCGTCCGCGTCGAGCCCGAGCACGATCACGCCCGACGGGAGGAGGCCGCGCGTCTCCTTGGCAGCCGCCTTGAGCTCGTCGATCGATGCCCACGGGCCGGCCTGCGCAATGAGGCGAACCCCCGGGGCGACCTCCCGCGCCGCCGCCGCGAGCTCGGCGGGCTTCGGGACGCCGGCACCGGCCCCTGCGCGCAGCCGCCGCTTCGCCTCGCGGAGCTCAGCCTCAAGCGCGGCGAGCCGCTCGGGCACCGCCTCGATGGTCTGCGCGCCGAGGCGCTCCGCGACGCTCGCGAGGAGGTCCGCGCGGGCGCGCAGGTGCTCGTCGGCCGCGTCGCCGGTCAGCGCCTCGATCCGGCGGATGCCCGACCCGATGCTCCGGTCCGCGGTGATCACGAAGCTGCCAATCTCGCCGGAGGCGCGGCAATGCGTCCCGCCGCACAGCTCGAAGCTGTAATCCGCGACGCGCACCGTCCGGACCGTCTCGCCGTACTTCTCGTCGAAGAACGCGTCCGCGCCGGCGTCGATCGCATCGGCCATCGGGAGCTGCGTCACCGTGACCGGCCGGTCCTCGCGGATGACCCGGCGAACCTCGTCCTCGATCCGACGCCGCTCCTCGTCCGTGAGGGCGCGGTCCATCGGGTAGTCGAATCGCAGGTAGTCGGGCGCGACGAGCGAGCCGGCCTGGCGCGCCGCGGGGCCGGCCACGTTGCGCAGGGCCCGGTGGAGGAGGTGCGTGCCGGTGTGGTTGCGCATCGTCCGGGCCCGGCGCTCCGCGTCCACGACCGCGCTCACGGTCTCGCCGACCCGGAGGCGCCCGTGGAGCCTCCCGCGGTGGACGATGAGGGCACCTGCCGGCCGGAACGTCTCCTCGACGGCGAAGAGCGGTGAGCCGCCACCCCCCTCGTGCAGCTCGCCGGTGTCGCCGACCTGCCCGCCACCCTCCGCGTAGAAGGGCGTGCGATCCAGGATCACCTCCGCCTCGCCCGCGCCGGTCAGCTCGTCGTAGGCGGTGCCGTCGCGAAGGATGGCCAGGACGCGGCCCTCGGCCGAGGTCGTCTCGTAGCCGTCGAACGCCGTGGGGCCGGCCCGGCGCAGGATCTCCTCGTAGTGCGCGGTGAGCTGGGCATGCCGGGCCAGCTCCGCCTTCCGGCCGCCCCGGCTTCGCTCCCGCTGCTCGGCGAGCGCGACCTCGAAGCCGGCCCGGTCCACGCGCACCCCGTGCTCGGCGGCAAGCTCGATCGTGAGGTCGATCGGGAAGCCGTACGTGTCGTGCAGCCGGAATGCGAAGTCGCCCGCCAGGACCGGCGCGTCGGGCGCAACGTCCTCGGCCCGCCGGCCGATCACGCGCTCGGCCCCCGCGAGGGGGATGAGCGCGTCCTCGAGCTGGGCCGTCCCCGCGTCAAGCGTCCGGGCGAACTGGACCTCCTCGCGCGCGACCGCCGCGAGGATCCGCTCGCGTTCACCGCGCAGGAGCGGGTACGCCTCGCCCATCACGTCGATGACCGTCGCCGCGGTCTCGACGAGGAACGGCTCGCGCCGCCCGAGGAGCCTGCCGTGGCGGACGGCGCGGCGGATGATGCGGCGCAGGACGTAGCCGCGGCCCTCGTTCGCGGGCAGGACCCCGTCGGCGATCAGGAACGTCATCGCCCGGCTGTGGTCGGCGATCACCTGGTAGCTGAAACGCTCGGCCTCGAAGGCCTCCGGGTCGTGCCCGAGGAGCCGCCGGAGGGTCGCGTGGATCGGCGTGAAGAGGTCGGTGTCGTAGTTGGACAGGACGCCCTGGAGGATGGCCGCCAGGCGCTCGAGGCCGAGGCCCGTGTCGACGCTGGGGAACGGCAGGGGTTCGCGCGGACCGTCAGGCAGCTGGTTGTACTCCATGAACACGAGGTTCCAGACCTCGAGCCAGCGCGGGCAGGTCTCCGAGTGGTCGGGGATGCATTCGGGACCCTCGGAGAGCTCCGGGCCGCGGTCGAAGTGGATCTCGCTGCAGGGACCGCACGGCCCGGTCTCGGCCATCCGCCAGAAGTTCTTGTCGTCGCCGGCCCCGACGTTCCCCCAGCGCGCCATCCGCTCCGCCGGCAGCCCGATCTCGTCTCGCCAGATCGCCCACGCCACCTCGTCGTCGGTGTACGTCGTGGCGGCCAGGCGCTCGGCCGGGATGCCCATCTCGCCGGTGAGGAACTCCCAGGCCCAGTGGATGGCCTCGCGCTTGAAGTAGTCGCCGAAGCTCCAGTTGCCCATCATCTCGAAGAGCGTGTGGTGACGCGGCGAGCGCCCAACCTCTTCGAAATCGTTGTGCTTCCCGGCCACCCGGAGGCAGCGCTGAACGTCCACGGCGCGCGTGTAGCTGCGCTTCTCGGCGCCGGTGAAGACCTCCTTGAACTGGACCATCCCCGAGTTCGTGAAGAGGAGCGTCTGGTCGCCGGCCGGCACGAGGCTGGCGCTCGGGACCACGCTGTGGCCGCGCGCGGCGAAGAAATCGAGGAAGCGTTGCCGGACCTCGGCCGCGGGAAGCGGAACCATTCGGGGTTCCTGGTCGCGTGGCACGGACGGATTCGGCATCCGGCCTATGGTAGCGAACCCCGCGAGGCGAACCCGACCCGTGCCGCGGGGCGCCGGCAACGCGGCCGGTGAGGCCGTCGCCCGCTACGTCCGGCCCGGGCCGCCGTCACGCGGCGGCGGTCCCGCAGGGCCGGATCCCGGCGACCCGGCCGCGACGCCCGCCAGCCCGGCCGCCTCGTCGGCCGTACGACCCGCTCGGCCTGCCGCGAGCCGCCGCCGAATGCGCTGCCACGTCGCCGAGCCGGCGATCGCCGCGCCCACGAACGCGCCGACCGTCGCACCGCGGACGAAGACGGCCAGCCGGTCGTCCTCGCGGGTGTGCGAACCACGCATCGCGCGGCGCGCCGGGAGCAGGCGCCTCACCGGTCGGGTCCCGGCCCGGTCTCGGCGCGGGCGGGCCCCAGGACGGAAACAACAACCACCAGGACGATCCCGCCCAGCGCGCCGAGCGACGCCGGCAGGAGCCGGAAGTCGCCGATGCGGAGCAGATCGAATGGGCCGCCGATTCGACCGCCCACCGCATCCCCGGCCCAGGCGCCGGTGATCGCGAGCAGGACCACGAACGGCAGGCGGGCACCCGCCTCGCCGCGGACGAGCACGGCCGCCGCGGTCCAGAAGATCCCGAGCAGGACTGCGAGCACGAGCGACGGCCCGATCTCCGGCACGTCCCCTGCCCTACCCGTCGTCGCGCACGATGCGCCCGCCGCCCACCACGAGGTCCGGGTCATCCGCGCCGTAGAGGACGCAGGCCTGGCCGGGCGCCGCGGCCCACACGGCGTCCTCGGTCTGGACCACCCAGCGGGCCGCGCGACCGGTCTCCGCGGATCGAAGGGGCCCTCCCGCCATCGGCCGAACCTCGGCGAGCACCGCCTCGGCGCGGTGCCGGACCTGCGCCCGGGCCGCGAATGGCGCGCCGTCGGGCACGGGTGGCCGACCCGCCACGAAGGTCACGTCGGCGATCGTGAAGCGCCGCGTCTCGAGATCGGCACGGCGGGCGAGGACGATCGTGTTCGCGACGGGGTCCACCCGGCTCACGTAGCGGGGCTCGCCGAGCGCGATGCCGAGCCCGCGGCGCTGCCCCACGGTGAACCCGGCGGCGCCCGCGTGCGACCCGACGACCCGGCCGTCGCGCGCGTCCAGCGCGGGTCCGGGAGCCGGCGCCCAACCGGTCCGCGCGGTGAGGGCGTCGCGCGGGTCCCCGCTCGGGACGAAGCAGATCTCCATGCTCTCGGGCTTCTCGGCGGTCGCCAGCCCGCGCTCGCGGGCGAGGTCCCGGACCTCCGGCTTGGTCAGCCCCCCGAGGGGGAACCAGGCGTGCGCGAGCTGGTCCTGCCGCAGCCCGTAGAGAAAGTAGGCCTGGTCCTTCGCCCGGTCCACGCCGCGTCGCAGCCGGTGGACGGGCTTGCCGTCGGAGCCGCGCACCGTGTCGCGCCGCGCGTAGTGGCCCGTCGCCACGGCGTCGCACCCGTAGAGCCGCCGAGCGCGCCCGAGCAATGCCCCGAACTTCACGTAGCTGTTGCAGTCCACGCATGGGCTGGGCGTCTCGCCGCCGAGGTACGCGGCAAGGAACGGCTGGATCACGCCCGCGTCGAACTCCCGCTCGAGGTTCAGCACGTAGAACGGGACGGCGAGCTGTGCCGCCACGCGTCGGGCGTCCTCCGCCGCGTCCGCCGAGCAGCAGCTCTTCTTGAGCTCCGAGTACGCGTCGGCGCCATCGTGCACGCGCATCCAGACGCCCACGACCTCGTGGCCCGCCTCCGCCAGGAGCGCCGCGGCGACCGAGCTGTCGACCCCGCCGGACATCGCGACGAGCACGCGCGCCATCGCGGCTCAGGCTCCCAGCCGCACACCGAGCGGATCGGCGGCCTGCGCGACGGAGCCGTCGCGGACCTCGGCGATCACCCGCGGCACGACCAGGCACGCCTCGGCAACCTCCACGTCCGTCGTCGCGCGACCCAGCGAGAAGCGGAGCGCGCCCCGCGCCTCCAGGTCGCTGTAGCCCATCGCGGTCAGGACGTGCGACGGCTCCGGCGAGCCCGTGGCGCACGCGGACCCGGTGGACGCGGCGATCCCGTCGAGGTCGAGCGCGACGCTGATCGCGACGCCGTCGGCGCCCCGGACGAGGAGCGACAGCAGGCCCGGGAGGCGCTCCGTCGGATGCCCCGTGATCTCGACCCCGTCGACAGCCAGGCAGGCGGCCGCCAGCCGCGCCCGCAGCGCGCCCAGGCGGATCGCGGTCGACGGCCGATCAGCGCAGGCGCACTCGTAGGCGACCGACATCCCGACCGCGCCGGCGACATTCTCCGTGCCCGCCCGCCGGTGCCGCTCCTGGCTCCCTCCGTGGAGCTGCGCAATGAGCTGTGTCCCGCGGCGGATCCAGAGCGCGCCGACGCCCTTGGGACCCTCGAACTTGTGGGCCGAGATCGTCACCAGGTCGGCGCCCAGCTCACCCACGTCGAGATCGAGCGTGGAGGCTGCCTGGACGGCGTCGACGTGGAAAAGGATCCCTCGTCGCGCCCGGACCCGGTCGGCGATCTCGCGGATCGGCTGGAGCGTGCCGACCTCGTTGTTGGCCAGCATCACCGAGACGAGAGTCGTCCGCTCGTCGACGGCCGCGTCCAGCTCATCTGGGTCCACCCGGCCGTGGCGGTCCACGGGAACCTCGACCACCTCGAAGCCGAACTTCTCGAGGTGGCGCATCGTGTGGCCAACTGCGTGATGTTCGACCCCGCTCGTGACGAGGCGATGCCCGCGCGCCTTGCCGGCCCAGGCCGCGCCCTTGATCGCGAGGTTGTTCGCCTCCGTGCCCCCGGACGTGACCACGATCTCGCGAGCCGTCCCACCCAGCGCAGTGGCGAGCCGCTCATGCGCCTCGTCGAGCCCGTTGCGCGCAGCGCGCCCGAACGAGTGCGCCGACGAGGGATTCCCGAAGGCGCCTCCGAGGTACGGCAGCATCGCCTCGAGCGCCTCGGGGCGGAGCGGCGTGGTCGCCGCGTGGTCCAAGTAGATCGCCATCAGAGCGGGATTGTACGGCGGCGCGGCGCGGAGGCCCGCTGGCTATCCTGTCGCGGTGACCGACCGACGGCTCCCGCCCGAACCGACCGCCGGGTCTGCTTCGCTCCCGCCCGAGCGCGGGACCGGGCCCGGGATCCGGCCGACCGGCTGGCTGCTCGGCTATCCGACCGATCACCTGATGGGCATCCTCCCCTCCCCTGCCGGCGCGGACGCAGCGCGATCCGAGCTGCTCGAGCACGGCGTCGCGCCCGATGCGATCCGGGTCCTCGTCGGCGAGGACGCCGCGCTCCGGATCGACGGCCGCGGGAAGCACCATGGGCCGATGGCCCGCATCTATCGCCTCGTCCAGTTCACCCAGATGGACCAGGCGCCGGACTTCCGGCGCTACGAGCTGGAGGCCCGCCGCGGCCACCCGGTCATCGCGGTCCGGGAGACGGATCCGGCGCGGCGGCGAACCATCCGCGCGGTCCTGCGACGCCACGGCGCCCACTTCACGAACTTCTACGGTCGCTTCTTCACCGAGACGCTCGACCCGTTCACGGGTCCGGACGAGGGCGACCTGCCGATCTAACCCCGGAGGGCGCCGTCCCCGGCGCGTTCGCGGCGGGCAGACCCGCCGCTCAGCGCTCGGCGGCCGACCGCGTGTCTTCGCGCGCGCCGGCCTGCCGGTGCCGGTCGTGCGACGAGAGGAGCCGTTTGCGCAGCCGGATCTGGTTCGGCGTCACCTCGACCAGCTCGTCCTCGCCGATGAACTCGATCGCCGTCTCCAGGGTCATCGGCCGCGGCGGAGTCAGCCGCAGCGCCTCGTCGTGGGCGTGGGTCCGGATGTTGCTGAGCTTCTTCTCTTTCGTGACGTTCACG
Organism: Candidatus Limnocylindrales bacterium; assembly: GCA_038214375.1. GTDB lineage: Bacteria > Chloroflexota > Limnocylindria > Limnocylindrales > CSP1-4 > CTSoil-043. The sequence goes on along the minus strand of JBBQRX010000006.1, from coordinate 10,045 downwards.
TCCATGTCGCCGGAGCGGGCGTTCTCGCCGACGACCATCCCCTCGTAGACCTCCTGCCCGGAGCCGATCAGCATCTCGGCACGCTCCTGGAGGTTGAACAGGCCGTAGGCGTTCGAGGTGCCCTGGCGGTCCGCCACGAGCACGCCGTTCGTGCGGTGCGTCACGTCGCCCGCGTACGGCCCGTACCCCTCGCCGATCTGGTGGAGGAGCGCCGTCCCGCGGGTCTCGGTCATCAGCTGGCCGCGATAGCCGATGAGGCCGCGCACCGGCAGGACGTATTCGAGGCGGACACGGCCGTCGGCGTCGGTGGACATCTGCTCGAGCCGGCCCTTCCGGCCCGCCAGCGCCGCCTGGATCGTGCCGATGTACTCGGGCGGGACGTCGAGCGTGATCCGCTCGTACGGCTCCTGGAGCGCCCCGCCCACCGTCCGCAGGATCACCTCCGGGCGGCTCACCTGGAGCTCGAAGCCCTCGCGTCGCATCTGCTCGACGAGGACGGCAAGCTGGAGCTCGCCGCGGCCGCGGACCTCGAACGTGTCGGCCGATTCGGTCGGGAAGAACTGGATCGCGACGTTGCCCAGGATCTCCTTCTCCAGGCGCGCCCGCAGCTGGCGGCTGGTGAGGTACTTTCCGTCGCGCCCCGAGAGCGGCGAGGTGTTGACGCCGAACGTCATCCGGAGCGTGGGCTCGTCCACCTCCAGGCGCGGTAGCGGGCGCGGATCGGCCGGGTCGGTGAGCGTGTCGCCGATGGTCACCTCGGGAAGCCCGGCCACGGAGACGATGTCGCCCGGTCCGGCCTCCTCGATGTCGGCCCGTTCGATCCCGCGGGCGGTCTGGAGCGCTGTCACCGTCCCGGAGATCGTCACGGTCCGCCCGGGCTCGACCACGCCGCTCGGGTCGTCGGGCTCCTCGCGGACGACCACGATCCGCTGGCCGACGCGAATCGTGCCGTTCATGACGCGGCCGACGGCCATCCGGCCGACATACTCGTTCGCGGAGAGGTTCGTCACGAGGAGCTGCAGCGGGTGGCCGGGCTCGTACCTCGGGGGCGGCGTGACGGAGACGAGCAGCTCGAGCAGCGGCCGGAGGGTTGTGCCTGGGACCGCGAGCGCCCGGGTGGCCGTCCCCGACCTCGCGTTCGTGTAGACGACCGGGAACTCGATCTGGCCGGCAGTTGCTCCGAGGTCCATGAAGAGCTCGTAGATGTCGTCGAGGACCTCAACGGGGCGCGCGTCGCCGCGGTCGATCTTGTTCACCGCAACCACCACCGGCAGGTGACGTGCCATCGCCTTCTGGAGGACGTAGCGCGTCTGCGGCAGGGGCCCCTCGGCTGCGTCCACCAGCAGCAGCACCGAGTCGACGAGGTTCAGAGAGCGCTCCACCTCGCCCCCGAAGTCGGCGTGGCCGGGAGTGTCCACGATGTTGATGTGGATCCCGTCGAAGTCGACGTTCGTCTGCTTCGCGAGGATCGTGATCCCCTTCTCGCGCTCGAGGTCCATCGAGTCCATCACGCGCTCGGCGACGACCTGGTTGGCCCGGAACGAGCCAGTCTGGCGGAGCAGCGCGTCGACGAGCGTGGTCTTGCCATGGTCGACGTGGGCGACGATCGCGACGTTGCGGACGTCCGCGCGGATTGCGAGCACGGCACGCTCGGAGGATGGTGCATCCGGCGGCGCGGCCGTCGCAACGGACGTGCGGGGTCGAGGGCTCGTGTCGGTCATGGGCCGCTCGATTGTCGCACAGCAGCGGTGTGCGCCCTCCCGGGCCTGCTAGCATCCCGTGCGTGACCGTCGCCGCATGCATCCTGGCCGCCTCCCCGGAGTCCGCGCTGCGGGACGTGGACGGCACCCCGAACGTGCGCCGGCTGGTCGATCTTGCCTGGGCCGGCGGCGCGTTCCCGGTCGTCGTGGTCGTCCCGGACCCGGATGGTGCGATTGCCACGGCGCTCGCGGGCACTGCAGCCGTCCTCGGTACCCCGGCTCCCGTGGCACTGGGCCCGGCGGGCCAGATGGCGCGCGCGATCGACCTCGCGGCCGGCGAGGTGGACGCGACCCACGCGGCGCTGCTGTGGCCTGCCCGGATGGGCTGGCTCGACGCGGAGACCGTCACCTCGCTCATCGAGGCGCACGGCGCAGACCGCGGGACCGTCCTGCGGCCTGCCTTCCGGGGCGAGCCGGGCTGGCCGATCCTCGTACCGGTCGGGCTGCTGGCGACGCTTCGGTCGCTCCCCCCGGAGCTGATGCCACCTGCCATCGCGGACGCCCTGGCCGGGGCCGCGCCGGCCCGGCTCATCGAGCTCGGCGATCCGGGCGTCGTGCTCGGCCTGGACACGCCCCGCGACGCGCTGCCGATGTTCGAAGGCCCGCCCCAACCCCCGGCGGGCCACCGTCACGAATGGGGCGCCCTGGTCGCCTCTGGCCCGGACGAAGCGCCCGCGCCGCCCACGACCCGCGACTGACTGCTGTTCAGCCCAGGCCGAGCGCCCGCCGCGCGCGCCCGACGTCGTCCACGGTGAACGCCGTCTCGACGACGCCCTCGCGCCGCCCGAGGAACAGGACCCCGTGGACGTCCACGCCGGCCGCGGCGAGCTTCTCGGTGGTCGCGGCGAAGCCGCCCGGCTGGTCATCGATCTCGATGAGGAGCGCCTCGCCCTCGACGAACGGGTAGCCGAACGAGCGCAGCACCGCACGCGTCGCCGCGTCGTCGTCCGTGGCCAGGACGGCGTAGCCGTGTTCCCCGGCACCGCCCCCCGAGATCTCGCGGATGCTCACGCCACGCTCGGCGAGCGCCCGGGAGAACGTGGCGAGCGCGCCCGGCCGGTTCTGGAGCTGCACGACGAACTGCGTGCCCATGGCGTCCTCCTGCAACGCGTGATCCCGCGCTCCGTGATCCCGGTCTATTGTCCCGCCGGGCACAAGCGGCGGACATCAGGCCCTGTCGGTTGGCCCCACGTAGCGAAGCCCCAGCTCGGCGTACTGGCCCGGGTCCGGAGCGGACGGTGCATCGAGCATCAGGTCGGCGCCCGACGACGTCTTGGGGAACGCCATCACCTCGCGGATCGTGGCCTGGTCGGCCAGGAGGGCGGCCCACCGGTCGATTCCGATCGCGATCCCACCATGGGGCGGAGCGCCGTACTCGAATGCATCCAGCATCCCCCCGAACTTCTCGCGCATCGAGGCGAACGTGTGGCCCTGGAGCGCGAACGACCGCTCGAGCAGCGCCCGCTGGTGGATCCGGACGGACCCGCCGCCGAGCTCCCAGCCGTTGAGCGCCAGGTCGTACTGCATCGCCCGGGCGCGACCGGCAGGGTCGTCCTGCGATGGGCGCTCCGGATCGCCGGACGCGGTGACGAGGAGCGGCTCGTCCTCCGGCACCACGCCAGAGAACGGGTTGTGGGTCGCATGCCAGCCGTTCCGCTCGGCGTCCCATTCGTACATCGGGAAGCGGTTCACCCAGCAGTAGGCCAGGACCGCCGGATCGGCAAGGCCGAGCCGCGCCCCGAGGTCCGCCCGGAGACGCCCGAGGACGTCGGCCACGACGTGCGGCCGGTCGGCCACCACCAGCACCAGGTCACCCTTCGTCGCGCCGCAACCCAGCGCCAGCGCTGTGGCGCGCTCCTCGCCGAGAAACTTCACGGCGGGCCCGTGGACGCCGTCGGCCGTGACGGCCAGCGTGACGAGTCCCCGCGCGCTGAAGCGCTTCGCCAATTCCGTGAGCTCGTCGATGCGGGCACGGCTCGCGTGCCCGAGGCCGGGAACCGCGATCCCCTTGACGCGCCCACCGCCCGCCAGGGTCTCGTCGAACACGCGGAACCCGGAGGCGGGGGCGCCGGCCTCGTCGACGAGCACAGGCGCGAGGTCGACCAGCTCCATGCCGAAGCGGAGGTCGGGCTTGTCCGAGCCGAACCGCTCCAGCGCCTCCGCGTAGGTGAAGCGCGGGAACGGCACCTGCTGAAGGGGGCGCTCGGGCGTGACGACCCGGGAGACGTCGATCGCCATCGCCTCGACGAAGTCCATCACCGTCTCCTCGGTGACGAAGCTCATCTCGAGGTCGAGCTGCGTGAACTCCGGCTGCCGATCGCCGCGCAGGTCCTCGTCGCGGAAGCACCGCGCGATCTGGAAGTAGCGGTCCATCCCAGCGACCATCAGCAGCTGCTTGAGCTGCTGGGGGCTTTGCGGGAGCGCATAGACGGAGCCCGGCTGGAGGCGCGACGGGACGATGAAGTCGCGCGCGCCCTCCGGCGTGCTCTTGATGAGGATCGGCGTCTCGATGTCGACGAAGCCGTTTGCGTGGTGGACGAGGCGGATCTCCTCGACCAGCCGGCTCCGCAGGAGAAGCCGTCGGAGCATCGGCTCCCTGCGGATGTCGAGATACCGATACTGGAGACGCACGGACTCGTCGACCGGCGCGTCCGGCTCGTTGATGTAGAAGGGCGGCGTCTTCGCCTCCGACAGGACCGTCAGCTCACGCGCACGGAGCTCGATCGCGCCGGTGGGAAGCTTCGCGTTCTCCGAGCCGGGCAGCCGCCGCGTGACCGACCCGGCGACCGTGACCACGAACTCGCTGCGGCAGCGCGTGGCGGCCGCGTGAGCGTCCGGCGCCTCGGTCGCGTCGATCACGACCTGGGTGATCCCGTGGCGATCGCGCAGGTCGAGGAAGATCAGCTGGCCAAGATCGCGGCGCCGATGCACCCAGCCGGCGAGGCGCACCTCGGCGCCCGCGTCATCCCCGCGAAGCGCGCCGCAGGTGTGGGTTCGGTAGGGCGTCGCGAGATTCGTCATGCCGCCAATCGTAGCGCGGCGCCGACGGATGGCGGACGACTGATATGGACCCATCTGCCGGGCTCGTCGGTCCAGGATGTGCGAGATCGAGGGACAATGCGCGGTGCGCCCCGCGCGGGCGGGGACGGCGTGTCGACGAGTGATCGAAGGGGGGACCGCGTGAACCTGAATGGCATCCTGATCGGGTCCGAGAATCCCGAACGCCTGGCGGCGTATTACACGCAGCTCTTTGGCACGCCCGGCTGGAACGAAGGCGGGTACACCGGCTGGCAGATCGGCACCGGCTCGATCCTGGTCGGGCCCCATGACCAGGTCAAGGGCGCCAACGCGCAGCCCGGCAGGATCATCCTGAACATCGAGAGCGCCGACGTGAACGGCGACTTCGAGCGGCTCAAGGCGGCCGGGGCGACGGTTGTCCGGGAACCGTACAGGCCGGACGAGGTGGGCGAGTTCCTGATCGCGACGTTCTCCGATCCGGACGACAACTACTTCCAGCTCGTCAGCCCGATGGCGTAGACCGTCCGGGCCTGACCGAACGGGACGATATCGCCGCCGGTCGCGTCGCCGTGGCGCGGCTCGGCGGCATCCGGTACCGCCAACTGCCGCCGGGTTCCGCTGCGGCGCGACCCGGAGAGCAGGGCGCCTCGATCAGCGGAATGCGGGCCCGCTGGCGGGAACGTTCCAGCCGATGAGCTCGCAGCCGAGGTAGTGCGGGGCGACCTCGCCCGGCGTGCACTCCGCACAGCCCCAGCGGGTCAGCCCGCCCTCGTCCGGGACGAAGGCGAGATCGCACGTGTTCTCGGTCGGATCGCAGCGGCGGCCGTGACAGGCGTGGTCGCAGTGGACCCAGTGCTCGCAGTTGCAGGCCGCCGCCGGTGATGGCGCGCGGATCACGCTCGCCGGAAATGTTCCATAGCCGATCATCGCGCCCCCCAGGTCCGATCGCGAGTGGCCTCGGTGGCTGCCCGGATGCCCTGATTGTCCCCTGCCCGTCAACCGCCGCCGATCCAGAAGCCGGTCCGCGGCCACTACCGGCCGCGTGGCACACCGCCGATCCGCCGAGCGTCAGGCCGGCTCACCGCCGATCCGCCGGGCTCACCGCCGATTCGCCGAGCGCGTCAGGCCGGCTCGGCTCGATCCTCGATCTCCCAGGCGTGGTCCAGGACGTGCCACGCGATCCGGCGCGTCGCGTACCGGGCGGGCCAGCGCCCGCCGGGGATCGGCCCGCCGTCGGTCGGACGTGCCAGGACCGCCGCGATCGCGTCACGGACCGCGGCAACGGCGACGGTGTCACCCGGATCGGGGTCGGGCAGGCGCAGGCCGATTCGTCTCGTGTAGGCGTTCTCCGCGGCGACGACGTGCGCGACGATCGCGTCCCGGTCGCGACCACCGCCGCGAGGTCCCTTCCGGAGCTCGGCGGGCGCGACCGCGACGACCCGCTCGAGGATCGTCCACGCAGCGCGCACGAGCGCCGCGAGGCGCTCCCCGTCCGCGACCTTGGTCGGGCGGCCATCCAGGATGAAGACCACGTCCGGGGCACCGAATGCGGTCGTCGGGGTCCCCGGACGGCGCTCCACGACCGCGAGCTCGTCCGGCGTGACCCGCGCGAACGGGATTCCCGCCTCGCGCGCGACCGCGGCGTACCTGTCGGCGCTCGCTGCGAGGGCGGCGACGGCCGCCGCTACGTCGCGCCCCGCGCGGCACCAGCCGGGCCACTCGAGCGCGGACGCGAACACCAGCTTCGGGGTCGACTCCACGCCGATCGTGATCCGGCGTGAGCCGCCGCCGCCCGGGCGCGCCTCGGCGTCGGCACGCGCGATCACGGCGCCTTCGAGGCCCGGACCTTGCGCTCGAGGAGCGCCGGGAGGTCGGCGAGGGCGACGGTTTTCTGCGACCCGCCGTCGAGGTCGCGCAGCTGGATCTCGCCCGCGGCGAGCTCGTCGCCGAGGATCACCGCGAACTGGGCGCCGTCGCGGACCGCGGCCTCCAGCTGCCGGCCGAGCTTGCGCACCGCGAGGTCGGCCCGGACGGGCAGCCCGGCGCCGCGCAGCTCCGTTGCGATCCGGAGCCGGCCCAGGGTGTCGGCCGGGTCCGCGCCGACGACGACGGCGACGGGGGCCGCCGCGGCCGGCCTGCCCACCCCGTCGGCGGCAAGCGCCAGGATCACCCGGTCGAGCCCGAGCGCGAACCCGATCCCGGGAGTCGGCTTGCCGCCCATCAGCTCGATCAGGCCGTCGTATCGTCCGCCGCCGCCGAGCGCCTGCTGCTGGCCCTCCGCTCCGCGCCGATAGAACTCGAACGCGGTCCGCGTGTAGTAGTCCAGCCCGCGCACCAGCCCGGGCTCCAACCGATACGCCACGCCCATCGCGTCGAGGTGCGTCCGCACGGCCGCGAAGTGCGCCGCGCAGGCAGGGCAGAGGTGGTCCGTGATCCGCGGGGCGTCGGCGTTGATCTCGGCCATCGCCGGGTCCTTCGAATCGAGGAGCCGGAGCGGGTTCGTCTCGAGACGACGCCGTTCCACCTCCGGGAGCTGACCCTGGTTCGCGCGGTAGTGCGCCGTGAGCTCCGCGAGGTACGCCGGCCGACAGGCCGCGTCCCCGATCGAGTTCAGGAGGATCTCCACGTCCGCCAGGCCAGCGTCCCGGTAGAAGCGCGAGCCCAGCTCCACGAGCTCCGCGTCGATCGCCGGACCGGCGTCGCCGATCGCCTCGACGTCCCATTGCCAGAACTGGCGGTAGCGGCCCGCCTGGGGCCGGTCGTAGCGGAACATCGGCCCCGTCACGCTCAGCCGCACCGGCTGCGGCAGGGTCTGCAGCCCGTGCTCGACGTAGGCGCGGCAGATGCCCGCGGTCGCCTCCGGGCGGAGCGCCCATGCCTCCCGCTCCTCGCCGCGACTCGGCGACACCCGGAAGAGCTCCTTCTCGACGACGTCGGTGACGGCGCCGATCCCGCGCTCGAAGACGGCCGACTGCTCGAAGAGCGGGGTCTCCATCTCGCGGTAGCCGTAACGGACGGCCAGGTCGCGGGCGATCCGCTCGAGACGCGCGAAGGCGGCTCGATCGTCGGGCAGGAGGTCGCGCGTGCCCCGCGGGGCCCGGAGGGATGGCGGCATGGCGGCAAGTCTAGCCCGCGGGGACCGGGTCTCGGGGTCCTTCCCTACCCGAGGTCGCGCTGGACCGAGAGGACGTCCTTCACGTGCTCGATCCGGCTCATCACCCGGGCGAGCTGCGAGACCGACGCGACCTGGAGCGTGGCCATGACGGTTGCGGTGTGGTCCTGGCTGACGGCCACGTTCGCGGCGACGATGTTCACCTTGCTCTCGGCGACGGCGCCGGCGATGTCGTTGAGGAGCCCTGTCCGGTCGTGGGCCTCGACCCGGATCGCAATCGGGTAGGTCTGCGCCGGGGCGGTCTCCCACTCGACGTCGATCAGGCGGGCCGCCTCGCGCTCGTTGACCACGGTCGGGCAGCGTCCCAGGTGGACCGTGATGCCGCGTCCGCGGGTGATGAAGCCGACGATCGGGTCGCCGGGGATCGGGTGGCAGCACTTGGCAAAGCGGACGAGGAGGTCGCCGACGCCCTTGACGCGCACACCGCCGGCGCGGGCAGGCGTCGGGGCGATGGACGGCAGCGTGAGCTGGGCGTCGTCGACCACGCCAAGCCGCATGACGACCTGCTGCGGCGAAACCGCGCCGTAGCCGACCGCAGCGTAGAAATCATCCAGGGTGTCGTGCCCGTACGGTCGGGCCGCCTCGAGGAGCCGGTCGTGTCCGACCGCCGCGATCGTTGTCCGGGCCAGGCGCTTCAGCTCCCGCTCGAGCGACTCGCGCCCGTGGACGATGTTCTCGTCGCGATCCTTCTTCTTGAACCATTGGCGGATCTTCTCGCGGGCGTGCGAGGTCCGGACGATCGAGAGCCAGTCGCGCGACGGGCCGTGCTCGGCCTTCGTCGTCACGATCTCCACGATGTCCCCGTTCTTGAGCCGGTAGTCGAGCGGGACGAGCCGGTTGTTCACCTTGGCGCCGATCGTGCGGTGCCCGACGTCGGTGTGGATCCGGTATGCGAAGTCGAGCGGCGTCGCGCCCGCGGGCAGGTCCTTGATGTCGCCCTTCGGCGTGAAGACGAAGACCTGGTCCTGGAAGATGTCGAGCTTGATCCCCTCGACGAACTCGGTCGCGTCGCTGACCTCGCGCTGCCAGTCCATCAGCTGGCGCAGCCAGGCGAGCTTCGCGTCGTAGTCGCGCTCGGCCTTCGAGCCCTCCTTGTAGCGCCAGTGGGCCGCGATGCCCACCTCGCTGACGGAGTGCATGGCGTGCGTCCGGATCTGAATCTCCAGGGGCTTGCCGTCGAGCGCGATCACGGCGGTGTGGAGGCTCTGGTAGCCATTCGGCTTGGGGACCGCGATGTAGTCGTCGAACTGGCCCGGGATCGGCTTCCAGAGGCTGTGGACGACGCCGAGCGCCGCGTAGCAGTCGCGCACCTCGTCGACGAGGAGACGGATCGCGTAGACGTCGTAGATCTCGCCGAACGCCGCCGACTTGCGCTGCATCTTCTTCCAGATGGAGAAGAGGTGCTTCGGGCGGCCGTTGAGATCGCCCTCGATACCGTGTCGCTCGAGCTCCGGCTGGAGCACCGCGATGGCACGCTCGATGTAGCTCTCGCGGTGGCCGCGACGGGTGTCGAGGTTGGCCGCCAGCTCGCGATAGCGCTCCGGGTCGAGGTGCTTGAACGAGAGGTCCTCGAGCTCCCACTTGATCTGCCAGATGCCGAGCCGCTCCGCGAGCGGCGCATAGATCTCCATGGTCTGGCGCGCGATGCGCAGCTGCTTGTCCGCCGGCAGCCCGGAGAGCGTCCGCATGTTGTGGAGCCGATCGGCCAGCTTGATCAGGACGACCCTGATGTCCTGGGCCAACGCGAGGAGCATCTTCCGGATGTTCTCGGCCTGCTGCTCCTCGTGGGAGTGGGTCGAGAACTTTGAGAGCTTCGTGACGCCGTCGACGAGGTGCGCGACCTCCGCTCCGAAGTGCTCCTCGATGTCGGTCAGCGACTGGTCCGTGTCCTCCGGCACGTCGTGGAGGAGCGCGGCCTGGATGGACGCCGGGTCGAGCGCCATCTCCGCGAGCGTCCGGGCGGCCGCGATCGGGTGCGTGACGTACGCCTCGCCGGTCGCCCGCCGCTGGTCCCCGTGGGCCTCGACGGCGAAGTCGAACGCGCGGCCGATCGGCGCGAGGTCGGCCTGCGGGTGGTGAATCGCGACCTCGGCCA
>JBBQRX010000005.1:0-118320 GCA_038214375.1 Candidatus Limnocylindrales bacterium | reverse complement strand
CATGGCCGCGCCAGCATCGCGCACCGTCGTGCGCGGCGCCACTGGTTCGAGCATCTCTCGGGTGGTTCCTCTCTCCGCCCTGGTACCGTGTCACCTATTCTCGAAGGGACGGTGTCTCACCCGATTCTGGCAGAAAGGGGCGCGGATATCGAGCACCGTGTCCACGTCACTGGTCGTCCAGTCGGTCGTGACGCCGTGCTCGGCCTCGATGATCCTGACCATCAGGCCGCCGATCAGAACCCACGGCAGGCCCTGGAGCAGTCCAGATACCTCGCGCGCGAGTCTCCAGACCTCGGTCTCGGCGTCATTGATGGGCGTGATCTTGAGTGTAGGCACGCTCGATCCCCCGCAACACCGCTTCCCCGACTTGCTTGGCTCGCGGCTCTGGGCTGTCGAGCAGGTCCAGCGCGATGGCTGACGCCGGAGCGACCCTTGAGGGCGGCCACGGCGTCGTGAACGAATCCACTACTCGCAGGACCACGTTGGGGTCGTCCGAGCGCCGCATGTGGTTCCGCCCGATGACCGCGTCCAGGTCGGCGGACGAGACGTACGCGTCGACCTCGCCTCCGCCGCCGACAAGCCCGAGACGCCGCTCCGTCGCGCCGGAGGTCCCCGTCAGCATGAGCGACGAGTCGTCGCGCACGGAAGCGAGGAGCGATGGGTGCGCCCGGAACCCCTTCGGGCGGCCCCGGGACGCGAACCGCGAGCGGTCCTCGGACGGTCGGTGCGTCGCGAGATAGCGACTGATCCGCCAGCGGTTCGGCTGGTCCAGCCAGGGCGCCGGCTCGCCGCCGATCAGGAACAGGGCTGCCCACGCGTTCGGCGGGGTGAGGCGACGACCGTCTCGCGGAGCCTGGTCCAGGCGGCGCTCGACGGCCTCCGTGGAGATCAGCCACGCCTTGTTGCCGACCCGATCCGCCGGCAGATCGCCGGACGAGATGAGTCGCCGTACCTGGTCCTGTGTGACGGACAATCGTTCGGCGGCCTCGGCCACCGTGAGCCGTCCTGGTGCCGTGTAGCGGGATTCATCAACCATCGCGTTATCACGATAGTTGTTAGATGCTCGCTGTCAAGGGGTTGACGAGACTGCGGTCTTGGTCAGGGGACTTACCAACCGTCCTTGACGCACAAGGCGGGCTCTGTAGGTCATAGCCGGTTGGGACGTCCGCAACCATCTTCACCCAGCCGCCCATGGCGATGGTGCCGGTCACGACGCCAGTTTTCGACGCCACGTGCCGGAACTTGATCCAGATCGCGAGCATGAACGGCTGACCCGAGATCAACACCGGCGCTGGCCACGCGCGATGCCGCCGATCGAGCGTCAGATCTGTGCGCCTGCCGCACGAACGCAGCGTCCGTGTGCGCTGGATGCATCATCTGACCGATCTGGCGGCCTGCACCGAGCCACGGATGGCATCCGGAGGCCGAATCTGCCGGGAGTCGGTCGAATTCGTACGTCGGACGAACGATTGTGACGTGCGGAGCGCCGCCTGATCCCCGGCGACGTCGCGATCGTACGTTGGATGCAAGGCGATCCCGGCGGGGGCGCGGGCGGGGGCGCGGGCAGCGGGCCCGCGGCTGGCCACGCGCGATCGGGAGGCCGATATGATCGACCGATGACCCCGACCGAGTTCGCCGCGAAATGCGCGGCGTGACGACCGGCGAGCGCGCCTCGGCCCAGTCCCACTTCCTGGACCTGTGCGCCATGCTCGGCGAGCCGGGGCCGACCCAGGCGGATCCGACCGGCTCGTGGTACGCGTTCGAGAAGGGCGCAGGGAAGCTGGCGGGCGGCGACGGGTTCGCCGACGTCTGGAAGCGCGGCTTCTTCGCCTTCGAGTACAAGGGCAAGAAGAAGGACAAGAGGGCTGCCTACCTCCAGCTCCAGGGATACCGCGACGCGCTGGAGAACCCACCGCTCCTCGTCGTGTCGGGTCTCGACACGATCGAGATCCACGCCGCACTCGATCGCGCCGTCCTGGCCGCCTACGGCTGGCCCGACGACCTCGCCGGCGAGCCGCTCCTCGCCGCCCTCCTCGCCCTCAACCTCGAACGTGACCCCGCCTGAGCCACGCGACCTCCGTTCGGCCGCACCACTGGAGAACGACGGAATGCCCGAGATCGAGATCGTCCGGACACAGGTTGCGCTCCAGCACCTCGGCTCCCTGGCCGAGGGTCTGTTCGGCGAGTTCGTCAAGTCCGTGATCGATGTCCGATAGGGGATCATGGCGATCGGTGGTGACCTGCACGCGGATGAAGAGGCGCTGCTACTCACCGAAGGGTCGACGCATTTCGACCTGTGGGGCATCAACCTCTATCCCGACCAGCACGGGGCAAGCGGCTGGATCGAGTTCGACTCGATGATCAACGTGCGGCCCCGGCAGGGGAATCGGTCACGATCCGTCGAGGATCCGGACATTCGTCGCCGGATCGTCGAGATCGTCGACATCCTGGTGCGGTCGTGAGCCAGCCGCTTCATGCCAACCTCGCCGCCGGGCGCTGGTTCGAGCTGACGCTGATGGAGCAGATGGGGAACATCGGCAGCGAGGTGGGCCGCGCCAGCCGGGCCAAGGCACAGGGGAATGAACAGCGGTTCGCCGGCGCCTTCGATCGAGCCCTGGAGCTCTTCGACCTGACCCTCGCCGACGACCGCTGGCGCGGCCGGCTGAAGGAGATCGCCCGGGCGCGCGAGGTCGTCTGCGACTTCATGGTGGGCGACAACGAGCATGGCTCGACCGCCGAGTCGCTCGACCGCTACTTCCTTCCCTTCGCGATGGCGGCCCGTCGCGACCGGTAACGCGCGCCCGCGATCGACGCGTACCCCGGCGCGGGCCGCGCTCGGTCAATCCGCCGTTGGTACGCGGCCGATAAGGGCCTCGTCGTACAGTTCTGCCGGACGACCCGCTTCGCGTAACACCGTCGAGCGCGACATGTTCGAGGTCATGATCACCGAGATGCGCTCCGTCAGGGAGTGCCGACCGCGCGAATGCTGATGCGCTTCGTCGATCGGCCGTCCACCTCCGCAACGAGCTCCATAAGCTGGGGGCCGCGAACCTCCACCTGGGCATTGACCGCAAGTGGGACCAGCACCGACTCACCACGCGACCCGGCAGGCCGCCCCGTCTCGAGGTCGCCCTCGATCTTGAAGAGGTCCTCGCCGTCGCCGCTGCGGAGCGTCACGGACAGGTGATGAGGAACGTTCGACTCCAGGTACGGCACCCTGATGCCTGCGGCGAGGCCGATCCGCATGACGGCCGGGTAGGTCGGCGGCGCGAACTTGTCCCAGCCCGCCCCCATGATGTAGACCTTGCCCTGGACCACTTCGGCGAAGTCCGCCGTCAGGAGAAAGTCGACGGTGGTTCCATCGACCGGCATCATGTCATGCATCGCTCAGCTCCGCGTATCACGTTTGACCAGAGCGTATCCCGGTGGGATACTCTCGTCAAGAAGAACGGGGCGGGGTAGTGCCGATCTTCGACGACCTGCTCTTCCACCCGGACTTCGAAGGGCATCAGTCTGCCGCCGGCCGGCGCGTCGTCGCGATCGTTGAGGCAGACCAGGCGTGGCACGGCCAACGAACGTTCGTCCGCAATCGCCGGCACCGCGCCGGTCAGTACCTGATGATCGGCCGCACGGATCGAGGACGGGATATCACGGTGGTATTGTTGGGGACCGCGGACCCCGGAATCTGGGTTGCGTACACGGCGTGGGATACGAAGTCAGGCGACGCCTAGACACCGCGTGAGGGATCAGATGCCAGCGCCCAGAAAGCAGAAATTCGACCATCTGTCGGCTGACGAACGCGTCGTCGTTGGAGTCGCCGAGGACTACGACTGGGCAGGGGCGACCACGGTTGCGGGGAGCGCGCGCCCCAGCGTCACCCAGTTCTCGCTTCGCGTTGATCGCGAACTGCTCGGACAGCTCCAGGCGATTGCCCATGCGAGAGGCGTGACGGTCAGTGACGTCGCGCGGGAGTCGCTCGAGCGGTATGTCCGGGCCGGCGGGCGGCCCGCTGTGGCCAACATCCAGGTCAGCTTCCGGCCCGACGCCGGCCTCCTGGTCCAGGTGGAGGGTGGCCGCGCAGAGCTCGCCGCCAACCGAAGGACCGCCTCAGTCGACGAGCGAGTGCCCGCGGGCGAGGTGACGCCCTCGACGTATTGACGCACGAATGCCCGGGGAACGCCAAGCTCGGCCGCTCGTTCCTGCCCTTCGCGATGGCGGCGCGTCGCGATCGGTAGCCTGCGCCCCGGCCGCCCGCCTACGTTCAGACGGTCGAGGCATCCCGCGAGCGAGCCCGGCCCGGTGCGGCAGGCGCCGGCACTCTCCGCGCGGCCTCCTCGAGCTGCTCGAGGAACGGTTTCGCCCCGAGCTTCGTGAGGATCTCGCGGGCCGTCTCGGCCGCGGCCCGGACCGCGGGATCGGCAGGGTCGAGCAGGATCGCCATGTCGAGCCCGCAGAGGGCTTCGTCCCAGGCCAGACCCAGATCGCGCCATGCGCCCATCGCCGTGCGGTAGGCCGCGAGCGCGGCCTGGGTGTCGCCGTCGAGAGCCGCGCATCCCGCGCGGATCGTCTCGACGTCGGCGGCGAGCGCGGGTCCGGAGATGCCCACGGCTTCGAGCTCGCGAACGGCCTCGCGGGCCCTTGTTGGATCGCGGGCAAGGATCGCGTATCTCCCGGCGAGCGGCAGCGCCCAGAGCTTCAGGACGCCGCTCGCCCTCGCGGAGACGAAACACTCGTCCGATGCGTCGTCGTACCGGCCCGACACCGACAGGACGAACGCCCGCGCCAGCGCGGAGAGCGCGACGGCCTGCTGGTCCGTGATCGTGGCAAGGGCGGCCTCGCTCTGCGCAAGTTCCTCGGTGACGGCTGAGCCGCGAGCTGCGCGGATCATCACGACGGGAAGGAGGACGGCGGCCCGATCGGCCGGCTCGAGCTGGTCGTAGTCGACGCTCTCCAGCTCCCGGATGGCCCAATCCCAGTCCCCGGTCCGTCGGGCCGCGGTGCCAGCGTTGACGAAGAGCGAGCTGAAGAGCGTGCGCAGGCCCATGCGCCGAGCCGTCGCGATCCCGCGTCCGGCCAGGTCGACGGCGCGCCTCGGGTCCCGGACGACCAGCCCCGAGGAGGCGTTCGTGAGGGCGCGAACCTCCGTCCAGACGAGGCCGTTCGTCTCGGCGAGCTGTCGCCCTCCCTCGATCAGGCTCAATCCCTCGTGCCAGCGGCCGACCTCGACGAGGACGGTCCCCTTCGTCACGAGGGTGTCCGCGACCACCGCGATCAGCCCGGCCTGCTCGGCGACCCGCAGCGCGCGATCGGCGACCTCGATGGCCTGCTCTGGCTGGTCGTTCATGAAATAGGCCCGAGCGAGCTCGCTATCGAAGGACGCGAGGGCTGGATCGAGGGCCGGCTCCTCGCCCGGCCTCCCCGACTCGAGGAGGGCAACGGCATCACCCGCGTGGCCCCCGTTTGTCAAGGCTCGTCCGAGGAGGGTGGTGGCCCGGACGACTCCGGCCTCATCTCCGCGGTCCCGGTGCGCGTCGAGGGCTGCCCGAAGGTTGCGTTCGGCGTCCTCGTATCTGCCTGCCTGGTATGCGGAGGCGCCAGCCCGTTCCCGCAGCCCGGCCCGCTCGCCGTCGTCGGCCGCGACGTCGAGCGCCTGCTCGAAGAAGCTGATCGCCTGGTCGTGGGACCCGAGCGTCACGGCTCGGTCCGCGGCCGCCCGCAACGCGAGCCTCGCCTGGGCGGCCATCGCATCGGACTCGGCCCCTTCGGGCGCGTTTCGGTGGGCCGCGAGGTAGTGACCGGCAAGCGCCCCCGCGAGCTCGTCGGAGCCGAGACCCTCGAAGAAGCGCGCGGCGGCGAGGTGACGGACCTTCCGGTCGCGCCTCGCGAGCGTGTTGTAGGCAACCTCGCGGATGAGCGCCTGGACGAACCCGTACTGGCCGCGCTCGGGGCTCCGCGGGTCGGCCTCGAGCGTCAGGAGCTCGCGCCGGACGAGGGCCCGGAGCCGTGGCTCCAGCTCGGCGGCGGCACTCCCCGAGACAGCCGAGAGTCCGGCGAGCGTGAAGCTCTGCCCGAGGACCGCCGCGTCGGACACCAGGGCCCGATCCTCGGGTGCAAGGTTGTCGAGCCGGCTGGCGATCAGGGCCGTGAGCGTCTCCGGCACCGCGAGGCTGGTGAGATCGCCGACAGGGCGATACGCGCCCGCCTCGAGGGTCAGCCGTCCCTCGGCGAGAAGCATGCGGACGGTCTCGACCGCGTAGAGCGGGATACCGCCGGCGCGAGCCACGATGGCGCGAACGGCCTGCTCGGGCAATCCCGGCACGAGTCCCGCGAGGAGCTCGCGCATTGCCGCTGGCGACAGCGGCTCCAGGTACAGGGAGGTGAAGGCCCGCTTGCCGACCCCCCAATCGGGACGCCGGTCGAGCAGCTCGGGTCGGGAGAGCGTCAGGACGTAGATCGGGACGTTCCGGCTCCATTCGAGGAGGTGGTCGACGAAGTCGATCAGGCCCGAATCGGCGAAGTGGAAGTCCTCGAAGACCATCACGACCGGGGCGGTCGCTGCGAGGCGCTCGAAGAAGGTGCGCCACGCGCCGAAGAGCTGCTCCGAGCCGGTTGCCCTCCCGCCCAGGCCGAGCAATGAGAAGAGAGCCGACTCGATCCAGCGGCGCTCGTCCGCGTCCGGGATGTGGGTCGCCAGGCACTCACCGATCTTCGCCCGGGTCGTCTGCTCGTCGTCGGTCTCGAGCAGGCCGGCACGCTGGCGAACCATCTCGCCGAGTGCCCAGAAGCTGATGCCCTCCCCATAGGCGGGGCTGCGACCGTCGTGCCACCACACGTTCTCGACCAGCCCGTCGAGGTACTTGGTGAACTCCCAGGCAAGTCGCGTCTTGCCGATGCCGGCCGGGCCCACGACCGACACCAGCCGCGCCCGCTTCTCGCGGCTCGTGGCGTGGAACAGGTCCTTGAGCTGGCGGAGCTCCTCCTGCCGGCCGACGAAGGGAGCCTCGAGGCCCTCGCTCCGGTTCCGCCCGCCCCGCTCCGCGACGACCCGCAGAGCGCGCCATGCCGGCACGGGCAGCGCCTTCCCCTTGAGCATCTGCTCGCCCGCGGGTTCGAACGCGATCGCCAGGCTTGTTGCTCGCTGCGTCGCCTCGCCGACGAGGACCGTCCCGGGAGCCGCCACGGATTGGAGTCGCGAGGCGGTGTTCACGAGGTCGCCGGCGACCATCCCCTGGTTCGTGGCGCCCAGCGTGATCGCGGCCTCACCGGTCAGGACACCTGCCCTGGCCCGGATCGACGGCCCGAGCGACCTGACCGCGTCAACGAGCTCGAGGGCGGCCCGCACCGCTCGCTCGGCGTCGTCCTCGTGGGCCGTCGGTGCACCCCAGACGGCCATCACCGCATCGCCGATGAACTTCTCCACCGTGCCGCCGTAGCGGGTGATCAGCTCGGTGGCGAGCTCGAAGTAGTGACTCAGCAGCTCGCGTGTGTCCTCGGTGTCACGCCCCTCCGCGAGCGTCGTGAAGCCGACCAGATCGGCGAATACGATCGAGACGAGCCGGCGTTCGGCCGAGGGAGCGTCCGGCGGCAGGCTCGCCGACGCGCGGCCGGCCGCGGTGCTGGACTCGCCGGCGGCTGCGGCGCGCACGCCGGCATCGATCGACGCCCCACATTCGCCGCAGAACTTCGCGTCCGCGGCGTTCGCAGCGCCGCATGCCGGGCAGCCGGTCGCCAGGCGTCTGCCGCACTCTTTGCAGAACTTGCGGTCCGCCTCGTTGTCCGTTGCGCAGCTCGAGCAGATCACGTCGGGCTCCCGGAGCGATGTGGCGGACGGAGCGTAGCGGAAGGGAGCCCGCGGGGCCACCACCGTCCCGATCCTGGCGGTCCTAGGCGTGTTCGGGGTGATCTTCCGGCGGAAGGAGCAGGCGTTCGAGCGTCTCCGCATACCAGGCCTCGAACCGGGAGGGGCTCCATCCGCGGTCGATGGCGAGGAGGCGATATGTCTCGGGGCTGCCGATCGCGTACAGGATGTCGGCCGCGGTCTCCATGTCCAGGCCGTCCCGCAGCCCGGTGGCACCGACGACGATCCGCAGGAGCTCGCGCTGGCCCGCGAAGCGCTGGTCCCTGCCGAGATCCCGGAGCGCGGCGATCTCCGGATCGGCCGCGGCCGCGCTCCGCACCACCTCGTCCACCTGGGCCCGTCGCTCGAGGATCGACCGTCCATTGCGCGCCAGCACCCGGAGGCGCCGACGGGCGTCCGGCTCGTCCTTCATCTGCTGGACCCAGTCCCGCTCGAGGATCGGCGTCGCCTCGATGTCGCCGGCGATCGAGACATCCACGAGCGCGGAGAGCAGCGATCGCTTGTTCCCGAACCGCGAGTAGATGGTCTCTGATGAGACGTCCGCCGCCTCGGCAATCGCGTCGATCGTCGTCGCCACGTAGCCCCGCGCGACGAAGAGCGCCCGCGCGGCATCGAGCACGCGCATCCGGGTCGCCCGCGCACGCGCGCGCCGCCGCGAAAAGTCGGGTGTTCGAGTCGGCTTGACAGGAACCGCCATGTGAGTACAGTATCACAATATGGATACAGTACAACTGTATCAACCATCACGACAACCCTGGGGGGAGCCACGCCATGCCGGTGCTGCAGATCGAACATCCCATCCGTGACTTCGAGACCTGGAAGGCGGCGTTCGACCGGGAGATGCCCCGCCGGGACGCGGGCGGGGTCCGGCGCTACCAGGTCTACCGACCGGTCGACGACGCGAAGTTCATCGGGGTGGACCTGGAGTTCGACAGTCTCGGTGCGGCTGAGGCGTTCAGGCAGGGCCTCGAGGAGCTGTGGAAGTCGCCCCAGGCCGCAGCGGCGTTGGGCGGCACGCCGCGAGCGCGGATTGTCGACGTCGTCGAGAGCCGGCAATACTGAGCCGCCGCCCCGGCGCCTTGAGCCGCCGCCCGGTGCCTTCGGTCGCGGCCCGGCGCGGAGGACCGCCTCGAGGCGAGGCTCAGATGAAGATCTCGACGAGGTTCTCGTCCCGATCGAGGGCCTCGCCGAAGACGCGCTTCGAGATGAGCATGCCGCCCCGCCGATAGGGGTTGCTCGCGTACCGGCCCCCGGGCAGTGGCCGGCCGTTGACGAGGATCTCGCGTGGTGAGAAGCCGTCGCCGGAGACGTGATAGAGGTACCGGACGTGCCGACCCTCGAATGCGAAGTCGAACGTCAGGCCGTCGGCCCGAACGGGAAGCACCGGGTCGAGCACCACGTCGTCGTAGTGGTTTCTCAGGCCCAGCACGTTCGAGATCAGCTGGTTGATCCAGATGCCCGGACCGCTCGAATAGACCCGCCAGCCGCCTCGGACCCCCACCCGCCCGGTCCTGATTCGGCCGAACTGGCGGCTCGCCTGCCGGCGATCCATGAACGCGGCGTCGGAGCTGCTGAAATAGGCGTTCGCCTGCCGGGGGAGGGCAGCGGGGACGTCGAGATCGAGCCGGATCGGGCTGACGGCGAGCAGGCCCCGGAACGCCTCCTCGGGCCGTCCGATCCTGGCCATCGCCTCGATGTATCGGATGTGGGCATGGACGTACTGGAGCCCGACCTCTCGTCCGAAGCTGGCGGCGCTCTCCGCTCGCTTGAAGTAGCGCGACGGTCCGCCTCGATAGTCCATCGGGCGATTCATGAGCCGCACGCCGTCGGGGAATGCGAGGTGGCGCTCGATCAGCCCGGCGTGCCGTCTCATCTGCGCGACGGTGAACATCCCGCTGATCATTCCCCGCGTCATCGGGAGCAGCCGGTAGGCGACGCCCGTCTTCCCATCGCGCGGATGAAGGAAGTACTCGACGCCGCCAGGTCCGAAATGGGCGAGCCCGGCGACGACGCCACCCGGGACGAGGTAGCGGTTGAAGTCGGATCGCATCCGCGTGCAGATGCCGGCCAGCCGAGCCGCCATCGCGTCGCGCCCCGCCCGGTCGCAGACGGCCCGGTATCGCTCGAGGGTCTGGTACGCAAGCTCGACCGTCCAGCTGCTGACCATCCGATGGGCCATCGCAGGATCGGCGGGCTGGAGCGTGTCCTCCCAGTCGCCGCCACCGAACACCGGCAGCGCCGTGCCGGGGATGCAGTCGTCCTCGATGCGCGCGACCTGCTGCTCGGCATGGGCGAAGATCGTGTCCGTCTCTGGCGTGATGGCTCCGGTCGCGCCGTCCGTCCAGGCGACCTGCTCGTCGAGAATCGAGACGTCGCCCGTCGCCTCCACGTAGTCGCACAGCGCCTTGATCGGCCAGTGGATGATGTCGGCGTGGCTGGTGCTTGCCCGCACCTCGCGGAATCGGTCGAACATGAACCACTGCGGCCAGTCGCCGGTCTGCCGGTCCTGGTGCGCGTAGATGAGGAGAAGCAGGTCGCGCAGGGGACCCGGATGGCCGGTGGCAACGAGCAGCTCGACCGGGCCCTGGCAGACGTCGCGCAGGCCCATCGCGGCACCGCTGTACTGCTCCAGCCCGTGCGGCGTCAGGTAATGGACCATCGCGTCGTGCACGTGCCAGTGCAGCACGTCGTCCAGGCGTGCGAGGTCCTCGGCGCAGCGACCCGATGAGCCCCCGAGCACGGCCCGCCGCCCCAGTTCCGACCAGGAGTCAGCCGCGGCGGGCTCCGGATCCGGGCGGGGATTCGGTGCGCGGCCGTAGGCGGTCGCACGCTTCGCGGCCCGCGAGGCGCTGAGGATGCTGCCGGTCAGGACCAGCGAGAAGTGCAGGACCGGCTTCGTCTTCACCACGACGTGTGATCCGTTTCGACCGTCGTCGCGGTTTCGACCTTCGTCGCGGTTTTGATCGTCGTCGGCCACCTGGAGCAGCTCGCCGCCGCCGATCGCCTCGATCCGCTCGGTGTCGGGCGACACGATGAAGAACGTCGTCTCGGGGTAGTGGCGGCCCACGGCCGACTCGGGCGCCGGCCGGAGCTCCACGCGCGCGGCGGCGCCATCCACGGTCACCCGGCCCGCGGCGTCGAACTCGTTCGTGCCCAGGATCACGTCGTGGCTGATCAGCAGCTCGAGCGGGCCTCCGCGCTCGATGTCCACCTCCAGGCAACAGGCCGGCGCGTCCGGCGAGACCGCGACCCGGATGGACAGCGTGCGATGGTTGTCCTGGTAGATCCAGCGCGCGCCCTTCGGGCTCATCTCGAAGGCCGAGGGCAGGCCCAGCAGCTCCCAGCCTCGGTCGGTCCTCACGAAGATGCGCTGGCCGCTGGCCTTGAGCACGTTTAGGGGACTTCGACACACGCCGAGCAGCTTGTTGAACGAGGTGTTGCCGATCGTGAGCTGGGACGCGAAGACCCCGCTCATCCACGCCGTCACCGACAGGATGTCGTCGCTCGGGCGCAGCTCGAGGCCGGATTGCATGATGTGCCCGGTCGGCCGCTCCTGGAGGAGCTCCTTCGCCTTCAGCACGACGTGCTCCTGGCGACCCCGGAAGAACGAGAGCGGCATGCCGTCGCGCTCCTCGGAGTGGCGCCGCTCCCGACCGAAGATCCGATCGAGGTCGGCGGTGCCCAGATCCCGGCTCTCGAACAGGATCGGCGCATCGAACAGACCGAACCGGCGAGGGCGCGGAGAGCTCGGGATCCGCCCACGTCGACGATCCTGGAGCGCTTCCTGGGCCGCGATGGCCCGGCCCGCGTCCGCGGCGCCGGTTGCGGCCGGGTGGTCGGCCTCGAAGGCGGCGAAGAACGTGATCTCGCCGATCGCCCCGGGCCGGAGCGAGAGCTTGCGCGATTGGAGCGTCGGCAGCGCGACCTCGTACTGGTAGTTCCGGTTCGGCAACCGCGGGCGGCCGAGCGCGGCCGGGACGTTCGTCGCCCGATAGCCCAGCCCGTAGAGCTGGAACCCGTCCGTCAGGTAGCCGACGGCCCCGTCGAGGCAGCCGTGCATGATCCACGGGAAGGCGTCGCCCTGGGGCAGGTTCTGTCGGGAGCAGACCAGGAAGCCGAGATCCTCGTCCTCGAGGATCGTGTGGTCGATGTACTGGCTCGTGTAGAGCTCGCTGCTCCGGACGGCCGCCTCGTCGGCGATCCCGAGGTCCGCGGCAAAGACCGCATCCACGCTCATCCGCCTGCGACTGAGATTCGCGAGCCGAAGGGTCCAGAACCACGTCGGCCCCCGGGCGGCGAGGCGGAGCGTGCAGGTGTAGTCGAGGCCGTCCACCCGGCCTCCCCAGGCCGCGCCG
This sequence comes from Candidatus Limnocylindrales bacterium, assembly GCA_038214375.1. Taxonomy (GTDB): domain Bacteria; phylum Chloroflexota; class Limnocylindria; order Limnocylindrales; family CSP1-4; genus CTSoil-043. Next base: position 106,107 of record JBBQRX010000005.1, on the reverse strand, counting down.
TGGCGGGATGCCCGGAAGCTGCCCGAGGCTGCCGGGCCGAGCAGCGGGAAGAAGGAGATGCCGTCGCGCCTCCACCGCCGGAGGTAGATGTTGCCGAGGCCGCCCTCTGCGACACTCCCGAGCACCTGGTTGACGAGGATTGCGCCGTGCCGGATGGCGAAGACCGAGCCATTCTCGAGGAGCTGGATCGAGAGCCCGGACCGGTTTCGCAGCTCGGCAGCGATCGGCGGCCGAGGATCCCGGGTTGGCCCTTGATCAGGGACGGGCGGCACGGCGCTTTCTCCGGCCGATCGGCACGAGCTCGATGAGCGAGACGGCCGGCATCGGCAGGATGAACTCCAGCTCCAGGCGGCCCCGCTTCGCGCGGACCGTGCGCACCTTCCCGATGGTCTCCAGCCGGTCGGCGGCGCGAAGACGCGTCCAACCGGCATCATCCGGCCAGTCCGGCCGGCCGAGCCGCTTCCAGGTCCGGACGATGTTCGAGTGGCGGGCGTCCACGCGGTGGTGCCGGAGCTCGTAGGTCCCCGGCCGCAGGCCCTTCAGTCGGAGCGTGACGGACCGACGCAGGCCGCGGCCGTTAGCCGCCCCCGACTGGTCGAGCGTCCCGTTCCAGGCGGCGACCGCGACCCGGCCGTCCGGATCGGCGGTGGCCCATGCCTCGATGAGCGACCCCGCGCCGTCGCCCTCGAGCTCGCACGGCAGCTCATCCTCGCCGAGCCGTGCGAGCATCTCGATCGCCCAGAAGCGGGGCTTGCGGAGGTTGCCGACCGTGAGCAGCCCGAACCCGCCGTGAAAGAGCCGCGGCGCATCGCCGAGCTCCACGAAGTGGTCCGAGGCGACCCAGTACGCGAGCGCGTCGAGGCGGCCCGCCGCCGAGCGCATGCCGCGCGCGACGAGCGGCGCCGCCCACGCACTGTCGTTGATCGCGGCGCCGTGGCGCGGGCTCACGCCCCATTCGGTCCACCAGAGCGGCAGGTCGGGCCGCCCGAACCGTGCCGTGATCGGGCGCAGGTCGAGCGGCGGGAGGCCGTACGTGTGCGTGGAGATGAAGTCGAGCGGGACGTCCTTCGCCCGGCAGTGCTCGAGCAGGTCGTCGATCCAGCCCGCGGCCGCGGTCGCCGGGCCGCCGACCCGGAAACCGGGATCGACCGCCTTGACGGCCCGGGCGCTCGCGTCATACAGCTCGAGGTAGTCGGACTCGGCGCCCGACCAGAAGACGCACAGGTTCGGCTCGTTCCAGACTTCGAACGCCCATCGGCCCACCTCGTCGCGACCGTACCTGTCCGCCACGTGGGCGACGAGTCCCCGGACGAGTGTCGCCCACCGTTCGATGTCGCGCGGCGGCGAGATGATGGCCCCGTACCCGAAGACGGTCGCGTCCGGCCGGATCGCCAGGTCGCGCGGCATGTACGAGAGCTCGACGATCGGCCGGAGGCCGGTCTCGAGCAGCCGGTCCAGGACCGTGTCCACCCTCGAGAAGTCGAGGACCGGCCCATCGGCGGAGTCGCGGTAGACCGCGAGCGAGTCGTCGAGGATGGCATGCGCCCGGACAGCCTCCGTGCCGAGCTCGCGTCGGACGATCCGGAACGCGTCGGCCAGCTCCGTGCCGACGTCGTGCCCGCCGGGCCCCGGCCCGCGGAGCAGCAACGCCAGGTGCTCGGAGCCGATGATCGGGCGCCACGGCCGGGCGACCCTGCCCACCACGCGGCCGGCGTCGACGCGGATCGTCACGGACGCGTTCGCGGCGTCTCTCCGTGGTGTCACCGCCTTCGAGAGCGCCCCACCTTCGGCCTCGATCGTCGGCAGGCTCGAGACGGCATACCACGCCTTCGCCCGTCTCCTCGAGGGACCGCCCGACCGGGGCGTCGTGTCGAGGTACGGCCCGTGCGGCACCGCGAGGACGTCGCCGCCCCCCTGGTCGATGGGCTGGAACGGCCCGTCGCGAGACGCGGCGCGGTGGACGAGGTAGCCCGCCGCGCCCGCCACGGGCGACCAGTCGATCGTGACCTGGCCGCGCCCCTGCACCGCCCGGATGTGAGCCGGCGGCGGAAGCGTGATCGGCGGCGCGGGACGGTCACGCTCGGTCCTCGCTCCGAGCGTCGCGAACCACGCGATGCGCGCGGAGCTGGACGAGGGCGCCGCTCCCTCGTCCAGGTTCTGGCCCGGCCGAGCAACGGCGGAGCGGGGCTTCGGCATTCCCGGGGCCTACGGAAGGTCGAGCAGCGCGGCCCGGTCACCCGGGCTGGCGTTGAACTGCTCGATCGAGATCACGGGCTCGAGGACCTGCTGGAACTGCTGGGTTGCGAACGCCCGCCGGAGCATGTCGTGGTTCAGCGCGTTGCCGATCGCGGCCATGATGATTCCCTGGTCGAGCGACAGGTACGAGTCAGACACCCGCCCCGTCTGGACGTTCACCGAGTCCCGGAACCCCCAGGGCCCGTAGATCGCGAACTTCTTCTCGAGCCGGGCGAGGTTCGCCAGCGACGCCTTCGGCGCCAATCCCAGCGCAAGGAAGGACGCGTGGGGCGTCACGACGCCGTTCGTATAGGCAGATGGCGGCGGATCGGGGACGGCCGGGCGGCCGGTGCAGGTGCCGAAGCCGTGATCGACGAAGGTGTTGTCCTCGTTGGAAGGATAGCCGTCGGGGTTCATGCCGATCGCGTCAACACCGTACGCGGCGTATCCACCTTCGGGCGTGTTCGAGGGCGAGAAGCCCCAGTAGCCGTAGCCGGCGTCGACCAGCCCGTGGTGGATCTGGGCGGCAATGGTCAGCGGATGGTTGATGGCCCAGCTGTTCGGCCCCCACTGCTCCTCGGGCACGAAAAGGTCCGGCATGAGCGCCTCGAACATGCTGCCGCCCCAGCCGGGCACGATGCGCATCCCGTCGTACGGGTAGGCGCCCTCGAAGACGCTCACGCCGAGGTACGTCCGCGAGTCACCCACGGGCTGCGTCTCGGGCCAGCTCCAGTCGCACGTGGCCGGGAACGTCCGCCATGACCCGAAATACTCCTTCTTGGGAATCTCGCCTTTCGCGATCCCGATGTAGCTCGCGATCCGGCTCTCGCTCACGATCGTGTCGTAGCAGCACGGCGAGGCGCCGTCGGCCGGCGCGTAATGGAACGCGATCCGGTTGACGTTCGGCCGGTAGTAGAAGCCAAAATCCATGGAGTCGAAGAGGGCCGCGGCACGCGTTGCGACCTCCGGGGTGCTGTTCGCGACGACCTGCAGCCCGGTGGCCAGCCAGCCGTTGTCCACCGACGACAGGATCGGGCCGTCCGGGCCGATGGCGGCGCCCGTCGGCGGCCAGATCGTGAGCTTGGCGCCCGTCCTGTGGTCGTACCAGTTGTAGTACTGGCCGCTCGGCCTTCCGTCGGCGCCGATCGTCTGGTCGCGCTCCATCGTCTCGAGCGAGTGGAGCGTCCGCCTCAGCCGCTGCAGCGCGTCGGCGTGGGCGATGATCCCGAGCTGGTCGGCGACGACCGTGCTCCACAGGTAGGCGCCGATGTTCGTCGTCGAGGTCTGGACGCTGGTCGTGCCATCTGACGAAAGGCTGTCCGCGGGGAGACCGCTCTTCGGGTCGGTCATGGCGACGAACGAGGCCCATGTGTCCCGGGCATAGCGAAGGAGCGTGGCCTGCCGGTCGACGTTCGGGCCGGCCAGGCTGAAGACCGCGTTCGTCTCTGGACGCGGGAGCCGGTCCGCGGCCAGGGAGATCGTCGGCAGGACGAGCATCGCCGCGAGCAGGGCGGCGTAGAACACGAGTGACCGGGGAACGCGCCGGCGCATGCGCATGACGAAACCTCCCAATCTCCTGCAGGCGCGGTCCAACCGCCGGCGTTCGGCCGCCGCCGCCTGGTTTCAGCCCTTGAGGCCGGTCGTGGCGATGCCTTCCGTGATCCAGCGCTGGAACAGGACGAAGACGATCAGGACGGGCACGACGAGGATCACCGAGCCTGCCATCAGCATTCCGTGGTCGGCCTGGTACTGGCCGGTCGCGAACGTGGCCAGGGCCACCGGCAGCGTGTACATCTGCGGCTCCTGGGCCATCACGAGCGGGTAGAGGAAGCTGTTCCAGTTGCCCAGGAAGGTGAGGATCCCGAGCGTCGCAAGGACCGGGGTGGAGATCGGCAGGACCACCGTCCAGAAGATCCGAAACTCGTTCCCCCCGTCGATGCGGGCCGCCTCGAGCAGCTCGTTCGGGATGCTGTACATGAACTGGCGCATGAGGAAGACGCCGAACGGTCCGGCGAGGAAGGGCAGGATCAGGCCCGGGTAGCTGTTCACGAACCCGAGCTTGCTCATGAGGATGAAGTTCGGGATCAGCGTGATCCCGGCGGGGACCATGAGCGTGGCCAGGACGAGGCCCATGATCACGCGCTTGCCACGCCAGCGCAGCTTGGCCAGCGCGTAGCCCAGCATCGGGCAGAAGACCAGGTTGCCGACCGTCACCGCCAGCGCGATGACCGACGAGTTGAAGAAGAAGCGCGGGAAGTCGAGCTGATCGAACAGGCGGCCGTAGTTGTCGGTCGTGGCGACCGACGGCAGGAGCGTCGGCGGGGTGCGCAGGAAGTCCGCCTGCGGCTTGAGCGAGCCGAGGAGCATCCACAGGAATGGACCGACCATGATCACGAGCCCGCCGACGAGCAGGACGTAGATCCACACGTTCGACGAGGTGCGGCCGCCTCCTGAAACGGGAAGTCCCGGGACCGGGGCGCGAGCGGGTACGGCGGTCATCGTTCCACCTCCCTCAGGCGTCCGACCGGAGGAACTTGAACTGGAGGAAGGCGACGATCGCGACGATGACGAACAGCACGTAGGCGATCGCCGAGGCGTAGCCCTGGTGGAAGAAGGTGAAGCCCTGCTGGTACATGTACATCGTGATCGAGAGCGTCGCGTCGAGCGGGCCGCCGCCGGTCATCACGAACGGCTCCTCGAACAGCTGCAGGTAGCCGATCGTGGTGATCACCGTCATGAACAGGATCGTAGGCCGTAGCATCGGCAGGGTGATGTACCGGAACCCCTGCATGCGGCCGGCTCCGTCGATCGCGGCCGCCTCGTAGAGCGACGAGGGGATCGCCTGGAGGCCGGCCAGGAAGACGATCATCGCGAACCCGAGATTGCGCCACACGGCCATCGCGATGATCGACGGCATCGCGAACGCCGGGTCGGCCAGCCAGGCCGGTCCCGTGACGCCCAGGCCGCTGAGCAGCATGTTGACAAGCCCCGAGTCGGGGTTCAGCAGGAATCGCCAGACCACGGCGATCGCGACGATGCTGGTGATGACCGGCAGGTAGTACCCGACCCGGAACATCGTTCGGAAGCGGGTGACGCCACGGTTCAGGGCCGTCGCGATCAACAGCCCGAAGACGAGCGTCAGCGGTACGCCGACGACCACGAAGTAGACGGTATTGAGGAGCGCCTTCCAGAAGGTTGCGTCGGCAAACAGGTCAACGTAGTTCTTGACGCCGATGACGGTCGTCCCGACCGGGTTCGCGAGGTCCCGCAGGCCGAAGCTCGTGAAGCTCAGGAAGAAGGAGGCGAGGATCGGGAAGGCGAGGAAGACACCGAACAGGATCACGAACGGTGCGGCAAATGCCCAGCCCACCAGGTCGTCCCGCCATGGCCGGCGGGAGGCGGGCTGGGCCGCCTCCGCCGCTCTGCGCTGGGCGAGCGCAGGAACTGTCATGTCAGCCGCCTGTCCCGATCTTCTCGGCCTCCGCCTGCATCTCGTCGGCCGCGGCCTTCGGGTCCAGCCCACCGGTGGTCATCTTCTCGAGCGTGCCGTTGAGCGCGGTGCCCAGCTGGCTCCACGTCGAGGTTGCTGGCTGCGCCTTGGTGTCCTTGAGCTGCTGGCCGAACATGGCAACGTTCGGGTCGCTCTTGAGGGCTGGGTCGTCCCAGGCGGACTGGACGGCCGGCAGGTCCGTGACGTCGGTGTACCAGGCGACCTGCGTCTTGGGGTCGGTGAGGTACTGGACGAACTTCCAGGCCAGGTCCTTGTTCTTGCTGTCCTTGTAGACGACGAGGTTGCTGCCGCCCAGGAACGAGGTCGAGGTGGCCTTCTTCGGCATCGGCGCGATCGCCCACTTGGAGTCGAAGCCAGCGCCACCTGCGGTCTTGATGAGGCCCAGGTGCCACGGCCCGGAGAAGAACATCGGGTTCGTGCCGGCCGCGAACGCGGGCGTGATATCGAACCCTTCGGGCACCGACTTCGGGGTAAGGCCGGCCTTGAAGAACGACTCGTAGAACGTCAGGGCCTCGACGGCCTGCGGGCTGTTCAGAACGAACTTGCCCTGTGCGTCCATGACGTCGCCGCCGTTGGACCACAGGAAGGGCAGATACTCCTGCCAGTTCTTCGTGCCCAGGGAGATGCCCCACTTCGCGCCGCCCTTGGCCTGCATCGCGGTGGCCATCGCGGTCAGGTCGTCCCAGGTGGCCGGGGGCGTCGTGATGCCGGCTTTGGCGGCGATGTCGGTGCGGTAGTAGAGGAGCCGCGTCTCCACGTACCAGGGCACTCCGGACACCGTCCCGTTGACGATGTTCGTGTTCCAGGCGCTCGTGAAGAACGTCGCCGGCGCGAAGTTGGCCGGGACGGTCTCCAGGGCGCCGGTGGCCGCGAACTGGCCCATCATGTCGGTGCCCATCTGGCTGACGTCCGGCGTCTGGTGGCCGGCGATCGCCGTCTGCAGCTTCGCGACCGCCTCGCCCCAGTCAACCGGCGTCACGTTGACGGTCGTGCCCGGGTTGTCCTTCATGAAGGCCGTGGCAAGGTCCTTGAGCTTGACGCCCTCGTTACCCATCGCCCACACGGTCAGCGTCCCGCCGACCGACGCCGCCGGGCTGAGGGCCGCTGCCTGGCTGGCCGCTGCCTGGCTGGCCGCTGCGCCGGACGCCGCCTGGCTGGCCGCCGCGCCGGACGCCGCGGGCGCATTGCTGCCGGCATTCGTGCCGCAGGCGGCGACGACGAGGATCGCCGCAGCGATAACCGCCGCGAGGCGGAGTGGCGTGCCCCGGGCTCGGTTGCTCCAGCTCAATGTCGAGGGTGGCTGCGGAAGCGGCTGTGACATTTCTCTCCTCCTTCGGTGGCACGGAGCGGCCCGGGTCTCACAGGTGTGACGAGAGCGTTCCGGAGGCATCTGGGAGTGTCTCGCCCCGCACCCGCCGCGTCATGACGGTCCGTCATTCGCTGCCTGGTCATTCGCTGCCTGGCCATTCGCTGCTCGGCCTCGGCGGGACCGTGGGCCGGGAAGCCGAGACGGGGCCCGGGCCGCCGGGCAGGGGGAGGGGCCGCGAGCGGCCGCACGCAGGGGGGTCGCGTTGCGTCGCTCGCGGGGATCTGGTCAGGCGGCAGGTCGCCCCGTTGCGCGCCCTAGCTCCAGCTGAGGGTGGAGGGATACTCCGGCATCTCGTTCTCCTCATCCTCGTCGCAGCGGGCTCGGTGGACGGCCGAGCGTGGCTCGGGGACAGACGAACGAATCGAGGCCCCCCGAGGTATGTGGCAGTCTGTGGTCGCGGCACCGCGCCGTCATTACGTTTCGTCATCTCGCCGGCGCAACCGGGCCGCCCCATCCGAGCCGCCCGCTCGCGCGAACGGGATGGTGACTACCATGCGGCGCGTCACGCCCTGAAACCACGAGGACCACATGCTCGAGCTCGCAATCTCCGCCGATGGGCTCCGCAAGTCCTACGGCACCGTCCACGCGCTGCGGGGGATCGACCTGTCCGTCCCGGCCGGGACGATCCTCGGGCTCCTGGGCCCGAACGGGGCGGGGAAGACGACGGCCGTCCGGATCCTGAGCACGCTCCTGCGTCCCGATGGCGGCCGCGCCACCGTCGCCGGCCACGACGTGGTGCACGAGCCGGACGCCGTCCGCGCAGCGATCGGCCTGAGCGGCCAGTTCGCTGCCGTGGACGAGAACCTGACCGGCCACGAGAATCTCGAGATGGTCGGCCGTCTCCTCCACATCGGCCGTCCCGCCGCTCGCGCACGCGCAGACGACCTGCTCGCCACCTTCGACCTCGTCGCCGCCGGTGGCCGACCCGCGCGCACGTACTCCGGTGGCATGCGCCGCCGGCTCGACCTCGCCGCGAGCCTCGTCGGGCGCCCGGACGTCCTGTTCCTCGACGAGCCGACCACGGGCCTCGACCCCGCCAGCCGGCTCGGGTTGTGGGATGTCATCGAGGGCCTGGTCACCGACGGGACGACGATCCTCCTCACGACGCAGTACCTGGAGGAGGCGGACCGGCTCGCGAACCGGATCGCCGTCATCGACGACGGGCTCCTCATCGCCGAGGGGACCGCGAACGAGCTCAAGGATCGCCTGGGCGAGGACGTCGTGGACGTCCGCGTTGCCGAACCGGGGCGCACTGCCGAGGCGCTGGAGCTGCTCCGCCCACTGGCGGCCACCGAGCCACAGGCGAATCCCGCCGATGGGCGGATCCACCTCCCGGTCCACCACGGCGCCGGCGTCCTAGCCGAGGTGGTCCGGATCGTCGACGGGGCCGGGCTGGAGATCGCCGAGCTCTCGCTCCACCGGCCCAGCCTCGACGACGTCTTCCTGACCCTCACCGGTCACCGCGCCGAGGGCGGAGCTCCGAGCGACAGCGGCGGCGACCCGGGCGCCACCCGTTCGCGCCGCAGGTTCGGCCGCGACACAAAGAGGAACGCCGCATGACCGCCCTCACGAAGCTCGCCACCACCCGTCGGCCGATCCCGCAGAGTCGTCGTCGCCCGTCGTGGATCGTGACGGACTCGATCACGCTCGCCTGGCGGAACATGCTGGCGGTGGTCCGGAATCCGCAGCTTCTCGTGGTCGACACGATCACGCCGATCATGTTCGTGCTGCTCTTCGCGTTTGTCTTCGGCGGCGCGATCAAGACGCCGGGGATCGATTACGTCACATTCCTGATGCCCGGCATCTTCGTCCAGACCGTCGTCATCGGCGGAACCGGCACCGCCATCGGCCTCGCCGAAGACCTGCAGAAGGGGATCATCGACCGCTTCCGCTCGCTCCCGATGGCGCCGTCCGGGGTGTTGATCGGGCGCACATTCGCGGACCTCCTGCGAAACGCGTACACGGTCGCGGTCATGACTGCGGTCGGCTTCCTGATCGGCTTTCGCTTCGCGGGGAGCATCCCGGAGTTCCTGCTCGCGCTGGGCCTTGTGACCCTGTTCGGCTACGCGATCAGCTGGCTGTCGGCGAACATCGGCCTGCGAGCGAAGTCGGCCCAGGCCGCCCAGGGAGCGATCTTCATCCCGGTCTTCCCGCTCACCTTCGCCAGCTCGGCCTTCGTGCCGGTCGCGACGATGCCGGACTGGCTTCGCCCCATCGCCGAAGCCAACCCGGTCACGATCGTCGTGAACGCGGCCCGCGGCCTGATCCTCGGCGCGCCCGACACCACGACGGTGCTCCTCGCGTGCGGGTGGATCGGCGGGATCGTGGCCGTGTTCGCGCCGCTCGCAATCTGGACGTACCGCCGCCGGGGGTAGCGTCCGGGGGCGAGCACGGCAGGGGAGCACTCCAGAGCGCCGGGCGCCCCGCGCTCTGGAGTGCCGCGTTCTCGTGTGGACCTCGATCCTCGTCATCGCCGGGGACCTGGGCCTGCGTGCGATCCACGTGCTCAGCTGATCGGGGCGGGCGTACCATCCCGGGCATGCACGCAGGCCGGCAGCGATCTCGAACGGGCGCCCGGCTCGATTGGCGTCCCGGGCGCGTCCGTGGGCTCGCAGCGGTCCTCTTCGCGGCGGTGGTCATGGTCTTCGCCGCGTGCGGGAGCTCCGGCCCGACGCCCGTGGCCTCGGCGACGGGCGCAGCCACGACCCCGCCTCCGTCAAAGGCGCCTGCGGCCCCGCCGTCCGCCGCCGCGCCCGTCACGTCGCCGGGCTCGTCTCCGACCGCGTCCGGCCCGATCGCGAGCCTGGCCGCACCGACGCCGGAAACGTCGCGGACCGCCCACATCGCGGTGTCGACGTGCCCGACGACGTTCGGCCTCCCCGACGAGACGATGGGGCCCGTGCCGGCGACGATGACCGCGACCGTGTCGGCGGCGGTTGCCGCGGCGGTCGCCTTCTACAGCAACGGGACGCGGACATTGCTCGGCCCGAAGGGCTGGCACTGCGAGGCCGCGGTCGGCGTTGACGGCTCGTCGAGCATGACGATCACGCCGCCGGGCCAGGCGACCCCCACGGGAAGCCCGCCGCCCGACCACCAGGCCGTCACCGCCTACACCGGGGGCGCCTGCGTCGGCTGTATCGCAACGATGGCCTGCGGCCTGTTCCCGGAGGCGTGGAAGCTGTTCGACCAGCCGGGACTCTCGTGCCCGACCACGTCGCCTGCCGGCGAGCTGATCACGCGGCCGATCCCCCGAGCCGCGATCTTCGAGGATCCGCCCGGCGTTGCCGGCACGGGCGAGCCGTCCGGCGGCCGGTACCGCGCCCTCGGGTTGCTCGTCTTCGACCCGGGAGCCAACGCGGGCGGCTCGGGCACCGACTTCCCGTCGTCTCTCAAGGTCACCTGCACGCTCCCGGACGCGATGTCCCAGGTCTGCGACGAGATCGTCGAGGGCGCTCGCTAAGCACGGGTCGTCGCCGTTCCGGCCCGCCGGGCCGTCCGGGCGCGCACATCCCCGGTATGATCGGCGCGATGACCGAGCGCAGCGCCACGGGCACCGAGCGGCAGTTCGTCTGTCCGTTCGTTGCCTTCGACGAAGATCGCGACCACCGTGCCAGCGTGCCCGACCACCGGCACCGCTGCTTCGCGGAGAGCCCGGCCGCGGCCCGCGCGCTCGCCCACCAGGCCGCGTACTGCCTCTCGACCGCGTTCCCGGGCTGCCCGACCTTCATCGACTGGGCGCGCCGCGAGGCGGCCCCGCCGAAGGACGAGCCGATTCGGACGCTCCGCGAAGCGCCGGCGGCGCCTCGCCAGGCCGAACGCTCCGCCGAGCGGGCTGGGCGACCCATCGCGCCCCAGTCCGCGCCCACCACGAGCGGGCGCCAGCGACGGACCGAGTGGACCGCGCCACCGCCCTGGGCCCCCGACGCGGGCACGCTGCAACGAGCCGGCGACACCGGCCGGGAGCCCAGCGCGCCTGCCCCTTCGGATGCGTCGTCCGTGCCGGACGAGGCCGACCGCGACGACGTTGACGACATCGAGGAGAACGGCACGGGAACGGGGCTCGGCACGTGGTCCGGCTCGGCGCTCGGATCCCTCGCGCCCTCCGCGGGCCCGTCCACCCACGCGCCTGCGGGGTCCGCTGGACCGGCCGCGGGCGTCGACCCCGAACGGGATCCGGGACGTGTCCCATTCGAGCCCGCGGCACCGGCCTTCCTTGCGGGCCGACGGCCGTCGCCGGGGCGCGACCGGGACCGAAACCGTGCCGGCCTGCGTCCCGCGGAACGCGCCGTCGGTCCGGGGCCCGGACGCCCCGCGGCCGACCCATCGGCACCGTCCTGGGAGCGACCACGGCGCTTCGAGGCGTACCCGTCGCTGAAGTCGGGCGGCGGGAGAGTGGCCGCCCTGCCCCGCCCGGTGCTGTATGGGCTGATCGTGTTGATCGCCGGCCTTGCGCTGTTCGCGACGCCGTTCGTCCTCAAGGTCATCACGGGGAGCGGCGACGCAGCCACGTCGAGCCCGACGCCCGGAGCGAGCGCCTCGGCGTCCACGTCCGCCGCGCCCACGATCACCCCGGTTGCATCCCCGAGCCCGACGGTCTACACGGTGAAGGCAGGCGACGTGCTCTCGCGGATCGCCGTGAAGTTCGGCGTCACCGTGGACCAGATCGTGAAGGCCAACCCGCAGATCAAGAACCCGGACAGGCTGGCGCTCGGCGACGAGCTCGTGATCCCGCCGACCGTCTCGCCGGCGATCACCGACGGCGCGATCACGCCCGGCCCGTAAGGGCGCGACGCGCCGAGGTCGCTGCCGCGCCGAGATCGGGGCCACGCCGGCGTCCGCCGGGCGCGCCGAGATCGCTGCCGCGCCGAGGTCGCTGCCGCGCCGAGGTCGGTGCCACGGCGGCGCCCGCCGGGCGCGCCGCGCGGGTCAGCGCCGCGGCGTCAGGTTGATCGAGGTGATCTTGCCGGCCTCGACGCGGAAGGCTGCATCGAGGTGCTGGGACTCGGCGCCGGGCCGGACGACGAGCAGGTCCGCCTGGTAGGTGTTCCCCATGTCCTGGACCGCACCCGGGATCATCTTCAAACCGGCGTCGGCTCGCAGGAACCAACCGCTCACCTGGTCGAGCCCCCGGAGCGTCCGGGCGTTCTCGCCGACGTGGATCCGCATCTCGATCCGCTCGTCCATCAGCGCGACCGCGCCTTCGCGCGATCCCCCGTTCAGCTGCTCGAAGAACAGCTCCATCGTGTCGGTGGCTCCCATGGCCCGATTCTAGCCGAGCGCGGAGGGGCGCGCGGCGATCCGCGCCGATTCTGGCCCGGAGCTCGGCCCGGAGCCCGCCACGGCGCTCGGCCCGGAGCCCGCCACGGCGCTCGGCGCGGCCGCGCGCGGCTCCGCGCGGAGTCGGCGCACCAGCTCCGCTGCCTGTTCGTACCGCCCGAACGACGGCATCACGTAGGTGCCGGCCACGTCCCCCCCGACCTCGCGGAGCAGGGCGAGCGCCGTCTCGAGGCCGACCTCCGCGGCCGCCTCGCCGGCGTCCCGCATCGCAGCTCGGGTGGACGAAGGGATCGTGATGCCGGGAACCTCGTGATGGAGGAACTCGGCGTGCCGGCTCGACTGGAGGGGCAGGATGCCGAGGAGCACCGGGACCGGGAACCCATTCGGTCCGAACCGGCGGCGTGCCTCGCCCAGCATCGCCTCGACCTGCGCGGCGTCGTACAGCGGCTGGGTCATCACGAGGTGCGCGCCGGCCGCCAGCTTCTGCTCAAGGCGATCCCACTCCCGACCCGGCTCCTCAGCCGTGGGGTCGAGCGCGCAGGCGATGGTGAAGCCGGCCGAGCCGCCGATCGGCGCGCCGGCCTCGTCCTCGCCGCGATTGAGCCGGGAGAGGATCCGCACGAGGCCGATCGAGTCCACGTCCCACACGCCGGTTCCGGTCGGGTAGTCGCCCACCCGCGGCGGGTCGCCGGTCAGGGCCAGGATGTTCCGGACGCCCAGCGCGTGCGCCCCGAGCAGCTCGGACTCGAGCGCCATCAGGTTCCGGTCGCGGGTCGTGAGGTGGACCACGCATTCGAGGTCCAGGTCGTGCTGGATCCCGAACGCGACGGCCAGCGCTCCCATCCGGACGCGCGCCATCGCCGAGTCGCTGATGTTGACGCAGTCGGTGCCCGCCGCCGCGAGCAGGCGCGCCGCGTCCACGGTCCGCTCGATCCGGATCGAGCGCGGCGGGTCGATCTCCACGGAGATGACGTAGCGCCCGGCGCGCAGCTTCTCGAGGAGCGCCGTCGGGGCCGGGGCATCGACCGGGCCGGGCTCGGCCCCTTGCGGTTGCGTCGTCCGGGGTGTCTCCACGAACGCCGGCCGCCGCGTCACGAGGGAGGCGGACCCGTCGCGCGCAGCGAAGGCGGCGGGGTCCTGTCCGGTGGCCGTGCCCCCTCCGGTGGCTGTGCCCCCTCCGGCGGCTGTGCCCGCTTCGGTGGGGTCTGCGGACGGGACCGGCCCGTCGGATGCGCTCTCCGAGACGATCGCGCGATCCACGGCGGCCCGCATTGCGAGGACGTGCGCCGGCGTGGTCCCGCAGCAGCCGCCGATGATCCGGGCCCCGGCGGCGAGCGCGAGGGGCACGACCTCGCCGAACCAGGCCGGGTTCGCGGCATAGACGAACTGCCCTTCGATCCGCTGCGGCAGCCCGGCATTCGGCATGAACGAGCCCGGCAGCCCGTGACCGCCCGGGTCGATCCGGCCCAACGCGTCGAGCGAAGCGCTCGGCCCCACACCGCAGTTGACGCCGAGCGCGTCCACGCCCGATCGGGCGAGCAGCGCGGCCGCCGCTTCCGGGGTCCGGCCGTCGGCCAGGCTGAGCTCCTCCCCGAACGTCATCGACGCGACGATCGGGAGGCCGGTCGCCGCACGGACCTCGTCGATCGCGAGGAGGAGCTGGTCGAGGTCGTGGAAGGTCTCGAGGATCAGCAGGTCCACGCCGCCCTCGAGGAGCCCGTCGAGCTGCTCCCGGAAGGCCGCCCGCGCCACCGCGTCGCCGACCCCGAGGTCGCCGTGCGCTGGTCTGCCGAGGGGGCCCATGGATCCGGCGACGAGGACGTCGCGCCCGGCGACATCGCGAGCCTCGCGCGCGAGCTGGGCCGCGCGGCGGTTGATCCGCGCGGCGACGTCGCCAAGGCCCCAGCCCGCCAGGCGAACGCGGTTCGCGCCGAAGGTCGCGGTCTCGATGATGTCCGCGCCCGCGTCGAGGTACTCGCGGTGGATCGTGCCGATCAGGTCGGGCCGCGACAGGACCAGCTCGTCGAGGCACGACCGCTGGGGGATCCCGCGGGAGAAGAGGAGGGTGCCCGTCGCGCCGTCGGCGACGAGTGGCCGCCCGGCGAGGCGCGCCCGGAACCGGTCGCGCTCCGACGCGGGCACGTGCCTGGGATCGACTCCGTCGCTCACCCCGCCATCCTACCGTGGACGGTGTGTCCGGCTGGTCGGGCTGCCCCCGACGTCAGCCGAGGCCGGCGAGCGTGCCGCGGCGGCGGGCGAGCGTGACCGAGCCGTCAACCTCCACGAACACCTCCGGAGGGCGCGGCCTGCCGTTGTACGCCGAGCGCATCGCGGCGCCGTACGCGCCCGTGTCGCGGATCGCGACGAGGTCGCCACGCCGGAGTGGGGGAAGGCGATGCTCACCGAACGTGTCGGTGGACTCGCAGATCGGGCCGTCCACGCGAACCAGCGGCCAGCCGGTCGCGACGCTCGCCTCGTCGAGCCGTTGCGGATGGCCTGTTTCGGCGTCGCGGGCGGCGCGAGCAGCCCGCCGTTGGGCCTCCGCCGCGCCCCAGGCCGTTCCGGCGGACCGTCGCACCGCCTCCGGGGCGGCGTTCACGGAGCGTCCGCGAGACGTGAGCGCGACGACCCCGTGCTCGGCGCCGTACAGGGCGGGCCGGATCAGCTCG
Source organism: Candidatus Limnocylindrales bacterium (assembly GCA_038214375.1). Classification (GTDB taxonomy): domain Bacteria; phylum Chloroflexota; class Limnocylindria; order Limnocylindrales; family CSP1-4; genus CTSoil-043. The sequence continues at coordinate 91,046 of JBBQRX010000005.1, read as the reverse complement.
GTCATCCCCGCGTCGATCACCACGAGCCGCTCGGCGCGATCGTCGGTGCGGGCCTCGCGGGGCACGAGCGCCAGTCCGAGGGGACCCGACCGTTCCAGCCGTACAGGCTCGCCGGGCGGCCCGAGCCGTTCCCGAACGTGGAGGACCCGCGCCACGATCCACCCGGCACGCGCCACCAGGATGCGGCCCGGCTCGATCGCGAGGCGGTCGGGTCGCCGGTCGGCCGGAATGGCCGCGACGAGCGCCGGGAGCTCCCGCGCAAACCGGCCCGGGTCGGGCACCGGCACCCCGAGCGCTGCGACCGGGAAGCCGCCTCCGACATCGAGCGTATCGAAGGTCGGAAGCCCGCCCCGCAGGAGCGCGAGCAGCGCCAGCGCGCGCCGAACGGCATCCCGCCACGCGTCCGCGGTGCCCAGCTGCGACCCGACGTGGAGGTGGATGCCGCGAAACCGGAGCGGGCCATCGGGGCCGCCCCCGGCTTCGATCGCGGCCGCCACCTCGTCCGCGGTCATCCCGAACTTCGACGACGGTGCGCCGGTTGCCAGGCCCCGGTGCGTCTCGGGATCCACTTCAGGATTGAGGCGCAGGAGCACGTCGACGCGTATCGGATCGTCCTCGGCTCCCGGGCGCTGGCCACCGCCGGCCGGTCCCGGAGCCCGCTGATCCGTCGCCCGGACCGCCCGGACGGCGCGAGCGAGGGCGGCCGCCTCGTCTGCCGACTCGAGGGCAACCCAGTGCAGGGGGACGCCCGCCGCTGCCGCGCGAACCGCGGCGCGAAGGTCCGCGTCGGTCTTGCCGATCCCCTCGAGCGTGATGTCGGCGTTCGGGATGCCGGCCCGCCTCGCGAGTGCCCACTCCCCGCGGGAGACGACATTCGCGCCGAACCCGAGCCCGGCGATGCGCCCGACGAGGGCCGGAAGATCGTTCGCCTTCAGGGAGTAGCGTCGCTCCCAGGGGGCCGCGAACGCCGAGCGGACGGCCGCGGCGGCCGCCTCCACGGATGCGATGTCGGTGACGTAGGCCGGCGTGCCGTGGCGCCGCGCGATCGCTCGCAGGACCGGCGCGAGGAACGCCAGCCGGTCGCGGGCCTCGCCCGGCGCGGCTGTCTCCACCCGGTCAGTCCGGGATGACCATTCGCGCGACGGCCGACACCACGCCCACCACGATCGAGCCGATCAGCGCGGCAATGAGCGTCGGCATCGTCAGCAGGTGCGGCGGGAAGTCGCCAACCTTGATGTGCCCGCCGATCTGGTTCGACACCCAGGCCGTGCCCAGGAAGAGCGCCGCGCTGAGGACCACGCCGGCCAGCCCGAGGGTCAGCAGCGTGATGGGCAGCGAGAGGATCTTCACGCCCGGCTTGACGAGGCTGTTCGCGACCCCGAATACGAGCGCGATGAGCCCGAACGTGAGCAGGTCGCCCGGAAGCCTGGCGAAGGCCGACGAAGGGATCGCGATGCCGGGGACGAACCGCGCGGCGACCCAGAGCGCGACGCCCGAAGCGATGAGGCTGCCGATGAACCCCTTCACGCCGCTCCCTCCTCGTTGTGTGCCGCGCCGCCGGCCTGTGGGCAGGCGTTCGCGCCACGATCATCCCATGCCGGGCACGCGGCCCGCGCGTCACCGCAGGAGGAAGCCCGTCCCGATCGGGTCGGCCGGGTCGAGGATGAACGTGTGACGCCGATCGTGGAGCCGAGGATCGCGGGGACGCCGCCCGTCACGATTCGAAACGGCTCGCCGCCGGCGTGGTAGTCGACGGTGGTGACCTCCAGGCCGCCGGGCAGCCGGGGATCGGGGATCGAATCGCTCGCCGCTAGGGGAACGGGGGCCCGGTTGCCCGGCCCGAGCCGCTCGGCGGTCATCGCGATGCGTCGGTCATCGCAATGCGGCGACCCGGGCCTCGAGCCGGGATCGCACAGCCGGCCAGTCGTCGTCCGTGATCGCATACCAGGCCGAGTCGCGGATCCGACCGTCGGGCATCCGCATGTGCTTGCGGAAGATGCCCTCGAACTCGGCCCCCAGCGCAAGGATCGCGGCCCGCGAGCGATCGTTGCGGGCATCGGTCTTGAGCTCGACCCGCATCGCACCAAGCTCGTCGAACGCGTGCGTCAGCAGGAGAAGCTTTGCCTCGACGTTGATGCCGGTTCCCCAGGTCGCCGGCGCGAGCCAGGTCCAGCCGATCTCCAGGCGCCGATGCGCCGGCACGATCGCGAGGTACCGCGTGCTTCCCACCACGCGGCCGGTCCGCGCGTCGAGGGTCGCGAACGGCATCTCCGTGCCGGCGTCGCGGGCGCGAAGCGCGTCGGCCAGCCAGGCCCGCATCGCAGCTTCGTCGTCGAGCCGCCCGAAGAGCCATGTCCACGTGGCGGGATCCGCCGCCGCCTCGAGGAGGTCCGGCACGTGGCGCGCATCGAGTGGCTCGAGGCGGACGCGCTCGCCCTGGAGCACCAGGCTGCGGGTCCAGGCGGCGGTGTCGACCATCGCCCCGAAGTCTACCGGGCAGCCGCGCCGTGGCAGCCGCGACCGGGTAGCCGCGACCGAGTCGATGTCGCCGATGGTGCGCTCCTTGACACATAATACGTCTGTATGCAAACTATGTGTGTATGAGCGAAGCAACTCCTCTCCGACCCGACGTTGAAGCGGTCGTCGACCTGGTCGAGGATGCCACCAGCGTGATGCTCGCCGGGGGGCCGGGCGCAGGCTGGATGGACAGCGAGCTCACCCTCGGCCAGCTCCGGTTCATCCACCAGCTGGCACAGGCCCGGTCGCTCTCGATCGGCCGGGTTGCGAGCCACCTCGGCGTGACGCTCACGACCGCATCCCAGTTCGTCGATCGACTGGAGCGTTCGGGCTACGTTGAGCGCGTGCACCGGAGCGATGATCGGCGGGTCGTCGAATGCCGATTGACGACCCGTGGCCTCGACCTCATTGCCGGCATGCGGGGCATGCAGCGCGACGGCCTCGCCGGGGTCCTGAGCCTGCTCGAACCGGACGAGCTGCGCGACATGGGCCGCCTGTTCCAGATCATCGCCGAGCGCGTCTCGGCCATCGCAGCGACGCGCGCCGTCGCCTCACACGAGGAGGTCACTCCCGGTGGCTAGGAATGTGCTCCGGCAACCCGGCCCACGCGGGAGGGGATCCCGATGATCGACCCGAGTCTTGCGCTCGCCACCCGCGGGCTGCGGAAGAGCTACGGCTCGCGCCTCGCGTTGGACGGCCTGGACCTGAGCGTTCCCGCGGGCGTCGTCTATGGCTTCCTCGGCCCGAACGGCGCGGGCAAGACCACCACCATGCGCGTCCTGACCGGGCTCATCCACGCCGACGGCGGGGCCGTCGAGCTGCTCGGGCGCCCCTTCACGAGGCGCGACCGGCACCGCCTGTTCGACGTCGGCGCCCTCGTCGAGTCGCCCGCGTTCTACCCGTATCTCTCGGGTCGCGAGAACCTGCGGGCGCTCGCGGCCAGCGGCCCCCCGACGCCGGCCGGGCGAATCGACGAGGTGCTCGAGATCGTGGGCCTGCGCGACCGCGCGACCGACCCGGTGTCCCGCTATTCGCTCGGGATGAAGCAGCGCCTGGGGATCGGGGGAGCGCTGCTCAACGACCCGGCGTTGCTGCTGCTCGACGAACCCTCCAACGGGCTCGACCCGGCGGGCATCGTGGCGATCCGGGAGACGCTCCGCCACCTCGCCTCGATCGGCAAGACCGTCTTCGTGTCGAGCCACCTCCTCGCCGAGGTCCAGCAGATGGCCGACGTCGTCGGGATCATCGCGTCCGGCAGGCTGGTTCGGGAAGGCTCGATGCAGGAGCTGCTCGCCTCGGAGGGCGTCGTCCGCGTGCGCGTCGAGCCGGCCGAGGTCGTGGCTGCGGCGGCGACGCTGGCCCGGCTGACCGCGCCCGACCGGGTCACACCGTCGCGCATGGAAGCCGGCTGGATCTCCGTCCAGATCACGCCCGACCGGGCCGCCGAGGTGAACCGATCGCTTGCCGAGGCCGGCATCTTCGCGTCCGGCCTGACCTCCGGCAACGACCTCGAGGAACTCTTCCTGACGCTCACGGAGGACACCGCGTCGGGGAATCCCGATGGAACGTTCGCCGGGACCGATCCTGCGGCCGGGCGGCTGGCGCCCAGCGAGGTGCTCGCATGAGGCTGTTCGTCTCGGCCCTTCGGAAGCTCGCCCCCCGGATGGCCACACTGCTCACGTTCGGCCTCCTGGCAGGCATGCTCGTCCTGATCGACGTCGCGGTCGTGGCGACCCGCGGGGCCGTCGAGGGCGGACCAGGCCGTCCCGGCAACGTCCTTGCCCTGATCACCTTTCCGGGGGCATACGACCAGATCCTGAGCTTCATCCTGGGCCTGGGCGGTCTCTTCGCCGTCATCTATGGCGCCGCGATCGCCGGGTCGGAATGGACCTGGGGGACGCTCAAGACGGCGGTGGCCCGCGGAGAGAGCCGGAGCCGGTATCTCCTCGCCACGTTCGCCGCGATCGGCGTTGTACTGGCCGTCGGCGTCCTGTTCGCCGCGGTGGTCGGCGTCATCACGGCGGCCATCGGGGCGACGGTCGCGGGGATCAGCATCTCCGGCATCGGCGACCGCGCCGCGCTCGACGCACTGCCGGCGCACTTCCTCCGGGGGTGGGTGGCGATCACCGAGACCGCGGCCATCGGCTTCGCCGTTGCGACGCTCGCCCGGAGCCAGCTGGCCGGGATCGGCGTCGGCATCGCGCTCTACTTCGGCGAGACCTTCGCCGGGCTGTTCCTTCCGGACGTCGTGAAGTACCTGCCCTTCCACCTGGCAACCGCGGCCGTCGGCGGGAGCACCGGCTTCGCCCCGGTCCCCTCGGCCGCCGGCCCCGTCATGTCCGTCGACACGGCCCTCGTCCTGGTCATCGTGTGGCTGCTGGGCTCCATGGTCGTTGCCGCCGGGTTCGGCGAGCGGGCCGAGATCACTGGCTGACGGCGCGGCAGGCGGTCGCGGACGGCTCTAGACTCACCTGCCCGCAGCCGCGGGCACATTCGAGCGGAGTCAGCGTGACCACCTTCCGCGAGCTCGTCTCGCCGTTCCTCGCCGACCTGTTCCGGACGAACCCCGTCCTCGCGACGGGGCTCGGGAACCACGACCACGACGACGCGTGGCCGGACCTCACCCCGGCGGGCACGGCCGCACGTATCGCGATGCTCGACCGATGGACGGAGGCATTCGCCGCCATGCCGGAGGCGGAGCTCGACCCGGACGATTCGATCGACCGGGAGATCGTCCTCGGCGAGCTGGCCGCGTATCGATTCTCGGAGTCCGTCCTCTGCGAGGAGACCTGGGATCCGCTCTCGACGGTCTACCTGCTCGGGTCCGGGCTGCACACGCTGCTGGCCCGTGAGTTCGCCCCGCTCGGCGTGCGCCTTGCTTCCGCGGCCGGGCGGATCGAGGGAATTCCCGACCTTCTCGCCGCCGCGTCCGCCCGCCTGACGGGCCTGCCCGGCCGCCCTGTCTCGCGACTCCACCTCGAGACGGCGCTGCGGCACCTGCCCGGAACCGCCGAGCTCTTCGACGAGGCGCTGGCCGCCGCGACCGCGGCCGACGTGGACGGCGAGCTGGCCGGCGTGCGGGCGCGGCTCGAGGCCGCCATTCCGTCCGCCCGCGATGCGATGGATCGCTTCGCGCGCCAGCTCGCCGATGTCGTGCTGCCGGCCGCGGAGGGCGAGGGCCGGCTTGGCGCGGCGCTGTACGCGGAGAAGCTCCGCCACACCCTTCGGATCGAGATGACGCCGGACGAGCTCGAGGCCCGCGCACGGCGCGAGTTCGAGGTCGTCCGGGCTGAGATGGTGCGGATCGCGCGGGTCATCTGGCCGTCCGTCCGCCGCGCCGAGACGGCGCCCGACGACGACGCGGCCGTCGTCCGCGAGGTGCTCGACCACGTCGCGGCCCGGCACCAGCCGCCCGAGGGTTTGCTCGAGTTCTGTCGCGAGGAGCTCGCCCGGATCGAGGCGTTCTGCCGCGAGAAGGACGTGGTCGACCTTCCGGCCGAGCCGCTGGCGATCGAGTGGACGCCGCCGTTCCTCCGCTCGTTCGCGGGGGCGATGCTGCTCAGCCCGGGCCCGCTCGACCGTGGCCTTGGGAGCTTCTTCTTCGTGACCCCGACGCCCGCGGACTGGACCCCAGAGCAGGTGGAGTCATACCTGCGCGAGGACAACGACCGGATGCTCCGGCTGCTCACGATCCACGAAGCCGTGCCGGGCCACTATCTCCAGCTGGCCCACGCGAACCGGTCGCCGTCACTCGTTCGGGCAGCCTTCGCTTCGGGCGTCTTCGCGGAAGGCTGGGCGGTCTACGTGACGCAGGTCATGATGGACCTGGGGTACGGGGCGGACGATCCGGGGCTTCTCCTGACGCACTGGAAGTTCTACCTCCGCGCGATCACCAATGCGCTCATCGACGTCGGGATCCACGCCCGCGGGATGACCGAGGACGAGGCCGTCGGGCTGATGGTCGAGGGTGGATTCCAGGAGCGCGCGGAGGCGGTCGCGAAGTACGATCGCGCGCGCCTCTCGTCGACGCAGCTCGCGGAGTACTTCATGGGATCCGTAGCGATGTGGGACCTCGAGGCCGAGCGGCGCCGTCGGTCCGCCGTCGCGTCGGGTGACCCGCGCGGCGCCGCGGCGGTGCCGCTCCCGTGGGTGGTCGGCGGCTACGGGCCGACGCCCGGTTTCACGTACGCGGAGCACCTGCGCGCGGTCCTCGCGCACGGCACGCCACCGATCCCGGCCCTCCGTCGGATCCTGCTCGACTGAGCGAGCGGTAGGGCACCTCGGGCCCACCGTTCGTCCCCTGGCAACCCCAGAGCTCGCAGAACCGGCGGACGATATCGGCGCGACGGCGCCCCGGGCCGCGACGCGATTCGCCGCTCAGGCCCGCGCGGCGACGGCCACCTCGGGGCCGCGGGCGGCCCGGATCCGTTCCACCGCGCGCCGGAGCAGCTCGAGTCCTGCCGGGTCGAGGTCATAGGTCCACTCGCGGATCCGGTCGTGACGCCCGAACCGGGCAGCGAGCCCGATCTCGAGCGCCTCGCGGGTCAGGAGCAGGAGGTCCGCGGCCTGGTCAGCCCGATCGAGCGCCACATCGTCGCCCTGGAGCGCGGTCAGGAGCTCGACCCCGTCGCCGCCCGACTCCCGCAGCCAGTCGGCGATGTTCAGGGTGCTGCGCTCGGTCGCACAGACGAGCCCGACGATGCTTCCGCGCGGCAGCGCCCGGACTTCGTCGAGCAGCTCGGCGTACGACGGCGCGGCCAGCATCGCGATCACCGGCGCGCGTCCGTCCACGAGGGCGATGGTCTCGTCGGCGTGGAAGGTGGACGTGGCGACCAGGTCGTAATGGAAGCGTCGCAGCCGCTCGTCGACATGATCGATGAGGACGCCATCGGCGTCCGCGTGGCCTTCAAACGTGTCGGCGATCCGCTCGGCGGCCCGCTGCGCGTCGGCGGCGGTGCATTCCACGAAGAGGATCTGGACGCGCGGCCCGGGGCGCTTGCGGGCGGCCGCAACCGCGTAGACGGCAGAGGCCACCTCGTCCGCGGAGTAGCCGGACCGCGCGGCCGCGCGGAGCAGCTCGGCGACGAGGCCCTCGAGGGCGCCCGACGTTCGGCGTTGGGACGCCCGTGCCGTTACCCGCGTGCCGGCTCCCTGGCGCGAGACGACGTAGCCCGCCTCGGCAAGACGCCTGTAGACGGCACGGACGGTGTTCGGGTTCACGTGGAGGATCGCGCCGAGCTCGCGGACGGTCGGCAGCCGGGAGCCCGGATGGAGTCGGCCGGTGTCGATCTGGTAGGCGAGCTGCCAGTAGAGCTGGGTGGAGATCGGCACGTCGGAGTCGCGGGCGATGTCGAGCGCCCCCCCCGCCGCGGCGGCCGCAGGATCTTCGGGCTGCGGCTCGGACACGGCGTCGACCGCCGCCCGGGCGTCGCGACCGACCGACGGATCGTCGCGCCACCGCGGGCGATGGAGATCCCCGGACTCCTCACCCATTGACATAGCCCGATAGTCCAACTATGCTGCACATGTCTTAGTTGACTATATCAAGTTGCGGCGCCCCCGCTGCGATACGAGGCCACGATTCCGATGGAGTTCCTGCTTCTCATCCTTGCCGTCCTGGTCGGCCTTGCGGTCCTCGATGCGACCGCTGTCGAGGTCGGCGTCGACTCCCGCTTCGACATCGAGGACTCCCACGCGCCGCTCCACGGCGCTCACTGACCTTCGCGCCTCTCCGCTCGGCACGGCACCCCTCCCTCCCCCCTCCTCGCCAACCCGGGCACTCAGAGCCGCCGGCACACGCCGGCGGTTCTGCGATTCCCGGGCATCGAACCTGTCAGCCTGGCCGGCCGACATCCGCGAGCGCCTCGCGGTAGATGCCGTGGCCGTCGATCCCCCGTGACGGGGAGACGAACAGCGCGAGGTCGTCCTCGAGCCGGCGTTCCAGGTGTGAGCCGGCCAGCCGGTCGAGCATGCGCGCCGCCCGGGCGGCGCAGCGCAGCACGTGCTTCGTCTCGGGTCGAACCGGGTCGTCCCAGTACCAGGCGTCCGAGGCGAACATCGCGAGCCGCCACCGTTGCGCCTCCAGCAGGTCGAGAAGCTGCCGGGCGGCGCCGTCGCCGGAACGCGATGGGAGCCAGGCGGCCGCGAACGCCGCCGGGGTCACGGCGCCGGTCACCACATCGACGTACGCATCCCGGGCCGCCCACGGGTCGAGCGGCGCCCGCTCCCGCGGAACCTCGCCGCGCCCCGGGAGCGCCGAGGCCAGCACGTCGGTGAGCGCGTCCACGCCCGCGGCCAGGCGATCCAGCGCCGCCCGGAGGGGACCCTTCCAGCGCCCGTCCGCCGCGCACGGGCACTCGCCCGACCAGCGCAGCACCCCATGGTGGCAGCTCCACGAGGTTCGGTCGGCAATCCGCGCGAGCGGGAGCGTGACCGGATCCTCCGCCGCGAGGGCCTCCCCGAGGGTCACGATATCGAAGCCGCGATCCTCTTCCGGGTTCGTCAGCCGGGCGAGGAAGAGGTCGCGCCAGCGCTGGTGGTGGCCGTAGAGCTCGCCGTCGGTGGCGACAACGACCAGCGGCGCGCCGGACTCGCGGCGGTGCGACCCGTCACGGTGGAGCGGCGCCGCGAGCGCCGGCAGGACGTGCTCGCGGGCGAATCGGTCCGCGTCGGCGGTCACCTCCGGCTGAAAGGAGACCGCCCCGGAGAGCGGGCCATCGTAGAAGGCGACCATCATCTCGAGGCCGCCGCCGAGCTCGACGCGGTGCGGGCGGCGAGTCTCGAGGCCCGGTGTGGAGGCCTGCCACGGGGCCAGGATCGTGGCGCGCACGCCCTGGCGCGCCATCTCGCGAAGGGTCGGGAGGTCGGCGGCGGTCTCGGGCAGCCACATCATCCCTGCCGGGCGGCCGAACCGGAGCTCGAAGTCCCGCAACCCCCAGCGGATCTCGGTTGCGCGATCCCGCGCCGACGCCAGGGGAAGGATCGCGTGGTGAAACCCCTGCGCCACGGCGTTCAGGGCGTGGTCCGCCGCCACCATCCGGGCGAGGGTCGCCGGCTCCTCGGACGCGAGCCAGGCGGTCAGGGTAGGCCCGACGTCGAAGCTGATCCGGTCGAGGTTCCCGCGCTCCGCATTCGGTCGATAGCACTCCGCCGTGACGCGGGCCGTCCAGTTGGGGAACGGCGCGGCGGCGGGGTCGTCCGGGAGCCGCCCCGTGAACGGGTCGCGCCGCTCCGGCTGGTAGAAGTGCCCGTGGATGGCGAGGCGGCCTCGAGGCACGGGATGGGGGCGGGTCGGCGCGCAGCGCCTAGAGCCCCTCCTCCTCGGCACGGTCGCGGCCGGTGGAGACGACGTGCTCGACGCGAACGGACATGCGCTCGCCGGGCGCGAGGTCCAGCGGCCACGTCAGCACGAGGGACGAACCCTGGTAGACGCGCTCGAACCCGGCCTCCGAGTTCGAGACGGTCTCGATCGGGGCGATCCACACGTTCGCCGCCGGCGTCAGGGCGGTCGCGATGTCGATCCCGATGTAGTCGTTGCCCGAATGGAGCGCCCCGACGCCGACGCGTGCCGCCGCGCTGTCGTGGGTGAGGCGCTCGCCGTCGAGGAGGTAGTAGGCGGCCGGGTTGGAGCCGCCGCCGAGCATCGTCAGGGCCCACTCGACGGCGAGCAGGCCGCGCACGGCCGTCGCTCCTTCGTTGCCGAGGCTTACCTCGAGCGTGAGCGTCGGGGCGCGGCGGTCGCCGGCGACCTCGATTCGCTTCTCGAGCCGCACCGGGACGGGCCCGGCCGCCGTCCGCGCCGAGCCGTGACGCTCCACGCGGACGAAGCCGCCGGCATCGGTCGTGACCGCCTCGAGCACCTCGTATGGCCGGTCGACGAGGTCGGCGAGCTCGTCGATCTCCGCCCGCGCGAACGCCTCCGGCGTGGTCCCTTCCGGGAGCACGTGGACCAGCCCGGAGCGCCGCTCGTATCCGTCGTAGTGGAGCCGGCCGGCGAGCCCCGACTCCTTCATGGCGACGCGATCGTGAATCGATCCGACGCTTGCCCCGCCGCCCGTCCCGTCGGCCGCGTCGGCGAGCGCCCGCTCGTGCTGGACGAGCGTCTCGTGGGATGCTTCCGGGCGTCGCCGCAGCACCGCGCCGAGCGCGTGGCGCACCGCCCGCACGTCCCAGCTCCCGATCCCGGCCCCTTCCGAGGGTTTCACGACCACGACCTGGCCGGGCGTCGCGAGGACCAGCTCCTCGAACCCGTCGAGGTCCACGTCGGCGGCCCGGACACCGTCGGGGCCCGGAACCTCGTGGTTCCAGCGCGCGGATCGGTCGGCGGCATCCTCCGCGGCGATCAGGTGCTCGTAGGTGGCCAGGCGCATGTGGCTGATGTAGATCCCGCCGAACAGGCCGTGCCAGTAGCAGTCGTTGGACTGACCCTTGAAGAGGTGGTCCAGGGCGCCGGACCGCACCGTGCCCTCGGGCATCGCGTGGACCTTCGCGGACGTGCGCAGCATCTGCTTGTGGAGGTCGTTGACCTCGCGGTACTTGATCTGGAAGTTGCGCCAGAACCCGCCTCGCAGGTAGCGCGCCTCGGGCCGCCCGGCTGCCTCCGCCGCGTGGAGCAGACCCGAGAAGACGCGGCTCTCCTCGGGCGGCAGCGACCATTCGCCCATCTCCGCGTACGAGGCGGTCGGCACGTAGACGCGCCCGATCGGCCGGTTCCGGTCCAGCCAGTCGGACGGGGTCGTGGTGGTCAGCCAGCCGGCGTTCGCCTCGAGCGCCTCGAAGAACCGGTCGACCCAGCGATCGCGGCCCCAGCAGTGCTCCCAGGTGGTGGGCCATGACCCGAACTTCTCGCCGTCGTCGCCCATCATCCCGACGCGGTCGCCCGCCTCCGTGGCGTGGTCGCGCAGGTAGCCGATGACGTCGTCCACGTCCCCGAAGGGGATCCGGTAGCGAAGCCCCTTCTCTGTCCCGAAGACGGTCAGGATGCTGCCCTGGTCGTCCGTGGTGTACGGCCCCCAGAGCTTCTCCTCCGGGATCGCGGCCGCGCGGAAGTGGTTGTCGTCGAGGATGGTCCAGCCGTACCCGCCCTCGACCAGGGCGGTGGGCAGGTCCGGCTCCCAGACCCGCTCGGCCAGCCAGGCGCCGCGGGGCCGGCGACCGGTGATCCGCTCGATCTCGTCGGCCATCTTGCGCAGCTGCCCGAGCCGGTCGCGCTGCGGAAGGGACGCCAGGACGGGTTCGTAGTAGCCGCCGCCGAGGAGCTCCACCTGGCCGCGCCCGACGATCCCGGCGAGGCGCTCGATGAACTCGGGACGCTCGTCGCCCAGCCAGTCGAGGAGCGGGCCGGTGTAATGGAGCGCGAGGCGGACACCCGGGTGACGGTCCAGCGCGTCGAGCATCGGCCGGTACGCCGCGTCGTAGACGTCGCCGAAGACCCATCCGAAGTTGCCCACCGGCTGGTGGTTGTGCAGCGCGAGTGCCAGCGAGATCCGCGGCGCCACGAGTCCTCCTGTGCCTGTCGGCCCGGGCCTCCGACGATCGGCAGGCCGCTCAGCCGGCTTCGGTGACGAGCTGGCGCCGGCTTGCCGCCATCGCGGTCAGGTCCACCCCGGCGGCCGGCAGGTAGAGCTGCTCGGCGTATTCGTGGAGCATGCGCGTCGTGGAGAAGCGCCAGATCGTGGTCGCCATGGACCGCTTCATGAGCGCCAGCCACTCGCGCGGGAGACCGGCCGCCGTCCGCTCGTAGTACCGGGGCACCACCTCGTCCTCGAGGATCCGGTACAGGTCCAGCGCGTCGGCCCAGTCCTGGGCACCTTCGTCGGGGTTCGTGACGCGGCCGCCGATCGCCCAGCCGTTGTCGCCGGTCCAGCCCTCGTCCCACCATCCGTCGAGGACGGAGAGATTGACGATGCCGTTCGCGGCACCCTTCATGCCCGATGTGCCCGACGCCTCCAGCGGGCGGCGCGGGTTGTTGAGCCAGACGTCGACGCCGCGGACGAGGAGCTTCGCCACCCGCATGTTGTAGTCCTCGAGGACGAAGACGCGTCCGCGCAGCTCCGCGGAGCGGCTGCGCTCGAAGATCCCCTGGATCACCTGCTGGCCGGGCCGATCCGCGGGGTGCGCCTTCCCCGCGAACACGAACTGGACCGGCCGATCCGCGCTCCAGACGAGGCGCCGCAGGCGCTCCATGTCGCTGAAGAGGAGCTGCGCCCGCTTGTAGGTTGCGAACCGGCGGGCGAACCCGATCGTGAGGATCGCCGGGTCGAGCGCGCTGTCGAGCTCGAGGAGCGTCGCCGGCGACTCGCCGTGCCGGGCGAGCTGTGAGCGGAGCCGTTGCCGTCCGAAGACGGCGAGCTCCAGCTTCTGGTACTGGTGGGCATCCCAGAGGTCGCGGTCCGGGACGCGGCCGACGCGCTCCCAGAAGTGCGACGCGTCGGTCTGGCCGTCAAGGTCGTCGAGGTCAGCGTCGAGGTGGCGTTCGAAGAGCTCGCGCGTGGCGCGGCCCACCCACGTCGGCGTGTGGATTCCGTTGGTGATGCCGAGGATCGCGCGCGTGCCCAGGATCGGCTCCCAGGTGTCGTTCGCGGTCTCGGCGTGGAGCTTCGAGACGGCGTTCGCGCCGTTCGAGAGGCGAAGGCTGAAGGCGGTCATGTCGAACTGGCCGGTGTCGCCCTCGACCCCGAGGCCGATGCGGAGAATCTCGTCGAGCGGCACGCCGCCCGCCGCCGTCGGATCGCCCTCGCAGACGGGCCCGGCGATGCGGCGGACCAGGCCTGTGTCGAAGCGCTCGTTGCCGGCCGACACGGGCGTGTGGATCGTGAACACGCTGCAGCGCCGTACGGCCGCCCAGGCATCCGCGAGCGGCATCCCGGCCGCCACGAGCTCGCGGGCACGCTCGACGAGCAGGAACGCGGAGTGGCCCTCGTTGAGGTGCCAGACGCCGGGCTCCACGCCCAGCGAGCGGAGCGCTCGGACGCCGCCGACCCCGAGGACCAGCTCCTGGTGGAGCCGCATCTCGCGTCCGCGGACGTACAGGATGTGGGTGATGGGCCGGTCCGCGTCGGTGTTGCCCGAATGGTCCGTGTCGAGGAGGAGGACCGGGACGCGGCCAACCTGGAGCAGCCAGACGGCGGCGGAGACCACCCTGCCGGGCAGCTCGACCGGGACCGACAGCGGGTCGCCCATCGGGTCGAGGGCACGGAGGAAGGGGAGTCGGCCCAGGTCGAAATCGGGATACTCGTGCTCCTGGTGGCCGTCCGCGTCGATCGTCTGCCGGAAGTAGCCCTTGCGGTAGAGCAGCCCGACGCCGACGAGGGGCAGCGCCATGTCGCTGGCCGACTTCATGTGGTCGCCCGCAAGCACGCCCAGCCCGCCCGAGTAGATGCCGAGCGATTCATGGAAGCCGTATTCGGCGCAGAAATAGGCGATCGGCCCGGTGAGCTGGCCGGCGTGGCGCCGGTTGAACCAGTGGTCGGCCCCGTTCGCCATGTAGTGGTCGAACGCCGCCATCACCTCGTGGTACTCGCTGATGAAGACCGGATCCTCGACCAGCGGCTCCCAGTTGATCGCGGTCTGGAGGAGGCCGACCGGGTTCCGGTAGCGCGACCAGGTGTTCGGCTCGAGGCGGCTGAAGAGCATCGCGGCACGCGGGTGCCACATCCACCAGAGGTTGTAGGCGAGGGCACGCAGGCCGTCGAATTGCGGCGGGACCCGGAACGGTGCGCCGGGCTGCGTCGGGACGCGGACGAGGGGGACCATATGGGCGGCGATGATACCGGAGGCGCGGGGGTCGTGAACCGGTTTACTGGCGCGCCCGTCGCGGCCGGGCTACCATCGCGCACCATGCGCGTGATCTTCATTGCCGCCGAATGCGAGCCGTGGGCCAAGACCGGCGGACTCGGCGATGTCGTGGACGCCCTGGCGCGGGCGCTCGGTCGAATCCCGGGCGCCGTGGACGGCCCGGTCGAGGTCTTCCTTCCGCGCTACCGGAGCGTCGCCGTGCCGGCCTCGGCGACGGTGGACGCCCTGGAGCTCCGGGTACCCGATCCGTTCGTGCCCGGCGGCGTCAGCCGCCTGACGGTCCGCTCGTTCGATGCCGACGGCTATCGCCTCCGGCTCGTGGACCATTCTGCCGCCTTCGACCGGGAGGGCTTCTACGGCGACTCGTCGGGCGACTTCCCGGACAACGCCTGGCGCTTTGCGCTGCTGGGCCGCGCCGCCATCGAGACCCGGCGGGCCGAGCGCCTACCGGTGGACGTCATTGCGATCCACGACTGGCATGCCTGCCCGACCGTCCTGCTGCGCGACCTGCAGTATGCCGACGACCCGGTCGTCGGACGCGCGGCGATCGCGCTGACGATTCACAACCTCGCGTACCACGGGTGGACACCCCGCGACCGGGTCGGTCAGCTGGGGCTCGGCGCGGGCGGCGCGAAGGTCGGTGACGGGTGGGGGATCGACCTGCTCGGCGAGGGAATCCTGCGCTCGGAGACCGTCAACACCGTGAGTCCGACGTATGCCCGGGAGGTGCTCCACCCGGCGGCCGGCATGGGCCTCGACGGGCACCTCGTTGCGCGCGGCGATCGGTTCACGGGGATCCTGAACGGCCTCGACCAGGACGTCTGGAACCCTGCGACGGACGCGGCCCTGGCAACCCGATACGACGCGGCGAATCTCGCCGGCAAGGCCGCGTGCCGGGCCGACCTTCTTGCGCGTGTCGGCTTCGATGCAGCGGACCCATCGGCCGTGCTTGGCGTCATCGGCCGGCTGGACCCGCAGAAAGGGTTCGACCTCGTGGCCGGGGCCGCTCGGCGCCTCGTGGCGCGCGGCGCGCGGCTGGTCGTGCTTGGCAGCGGCGAACCGACCCTCCTCGAGGGAATCCGCGCGGAGGCGGCCCGGTCGCCCGGCCGGATCGCCGTCATCGAGCGCTTCGATCGCGATCTCTCGCGGCGGATCTATGCGGGCGCCGACCTGTTCCTCATGCCGTCCCGGTTCGAGCCGTGCGGGCAGGGCCAGATGATCGCGATGCGCTACGGCACCCCGCCCGTGGCGCGTCGCACCGGCGGTCTCGCCGACACGATCATCGATCTCGGCATCGATCCGGCGGCCGGCACCGGCTTCCTCTTTGACGCGGCCACGCCCGAGGCCCTTGTCGCAGCGGTGGAGCGTGCGCTGCGGGTCTTCGGGGCGGCCGATCGCGGACCGTGGCAGCGGCTAGTGGCGCGTGGGATGGCGATCGACTGGGCCTGGGAATCGTCGTCGGCCCCGCTCTACGCGGCGATGTTCCGGCGCGCGATCGAGCTCCGAAGGGCGGCGACGGGGTAGGGAAGCGGCGGGAGGGCCGGGAAGGGGCCGCGCGGGCCGGTCCGGCTCCACGCGGGTGCGTCGTGCCGCCGGCGGTCCCCTGCGGGCTCCGCGCCCTCGGCCGAGAGGCGCCGTGGGCCGAGACGCGCCGGGGGCCGAGGCGCGCCGTGGCCCGAGACGCGCCGTGGCCCGAGACGCGCCGTGGCCCCTCCCGTCGAATCTGTGCATCCAGCTCACGAACGCGACCAGGCTCTGCGTTGGATGCACGATCCGACCGTGCCGGGGGCCGCGATGAGCCCTGGAAGCCTCACGGCCAGCTCCGCGAGGCGCGACCCGCCGGGAATCGGTCGATTTCGTGCGTCCACGGCACAACCTCGACGCGCCGAGCGGTCCGCAGTCCCGTTGGTCGGTCGGATCGTGCATCAGATGAAGACGCGGCGGGGGAACGGCGACGCGAGGAGCGGCCGGAGCGGCCGGGGCGCCGCAGCCGCAATCGCACGCGACGGCCCGAGCCGGGCCGGCTCCCAGGGTCAGGCGCGCGTCGCGACGATCAGCCCGCACTCCACCCGGAGCGACGACGATGCATTGGGCGCGATCCCGAAGTGCTCCCGCGCAGCTGGCCCCGCATCGCGAAGCATGGCCCGCACCGCCTCTGCGCGCCATGGCGCCGGCGCCGTCGTGGCCAGCCACGGCTCCACGTCGTGCTCCAGGTCCCACCTGCGCTCGACCCGCGCCGTGAAGCCGGCTGCCCCCAGCAGCGCCAGCCATTCCGAGCCCCGGAGCGTCCGGGCGTGCGAGGGGTCGCGCAACAGCTCCACGGCATTGATGAACGTGTCGAGCGGTCCGTCCTCCGGCGCCAGCAGGTCCACGAGCGCGAGCCGTCCGCCGGGCCGGACCACCCGGGCGATCTCGCGGAACGCCGCGTCGGGTCGCGGCCAGTGGTGGATCGAGAACCGGCTGATCGCACAGTCGAAGGTCGCGTCAGGGAAGGGGAGCTCGTCGGCCGTGGCCAGGATGAACGTGGCGTTCGGGACGCCGCGCTCCGCCGCGAGGCGAGTCGCGACGGAGAGCATCTCGGGCGTGGGATCGATCCCGACGACCGATGCGACCGCCGGTGCGAGTGCGAGCGCAGCATGGCCGCCGCCCGTTCCGAGGTCGAGCGCGCGGTTCGTGGGGGCAGGGTCGAGCGCAGCGACGAGCCAGCCCAGGTCGGGCGCATTCGCCTGCGTCCATCCCGCGCCGTACTGCTCGGCGACCGCGGCCCATTGCGTCCGGGTCGCGTCGTCGGTCACGTCGTGGGTTCCGGACCGGCAGTCCGCCCGCGGTCCCGCCACTCGTCCCGTCGGCGGCCCGATCGCGGCCAGAGAGCGGGCGGGGTCGCCTCACCGGCGACGGCCTGGGTGCCCAGCGCCGCCAGGAGCCGTATCGTCGCCGCAGCAACGTCCGCGATCGCGGCCTCGAAGGCCTCGGGGTTTCGACGCGGGGGCGTCCGGGCGCCGCTCACCTTGCGGACGTACTGGAGTGCGGCGGCACGAACGTCGCCGTCGGTCGTGGGCGGCTCCGCGACGCGGAGCGGGCGAATGCTTCGGCACATGCCCCGATGGTAGCGCGACGCACCCGTTGGCAGCTCGGGACGCTCCGGTTTGGCGGCGCGCGGCGCTCCTGTTGGCGGTGCCCGAACTCCCGGTGACTGCGCGCCGCTCCCGCATCGCGTGCCGGTCGAGCCGGCACGGCGGCGAGCACAATCAGTGCCATGGCCCGCCGCATCGCGATCCTCGCCCTGTTCGCGGTCGGCGTCGTCGCGTGCGGTGGTCCGTCCGCGGCCTCCACCGGGTCGCCCGTCGCGACCTCCGCGGCACCGGGCAGCGCCGCGAGCGTGATCCGCGTCGTGGACGGCGACACGCTCAAGGCGCGGATCGCCGGCAGGACGGAGACCGTCCGCGTGATCGGTGTCGACTCGCCCGAGTCAGTCAAGCCCGACACGCCGGTCGAGTGCTTCGCGCTCCGGGCCAGCGACGAGGCGAGGCGGCTCCTGCCCACCGGCGGGGCGATCCTCCTGGAACCGGACCCGACACAGGCGACGCGCGACCGGTACGGGCGCCTGCTCGCTCACGTCTTGCTTGCCGACGGCACGCTCTACGCGGAGCGCATGATTCGCGGCGGCTTCGGTATCCATGACATCCATGGCGGCGTGCCCTCGATCCATGCCGGCCCCCTGGCGGCGGCCGAGGTTGCCGCGCGGACGGCCCAGCGCGGCCTCTGGTCGCCCGCGACGTGTGCGGGCAACGACCACACGGCCGCGCCAGACCCGATGCCCACCGCTTTCGAGACGCGGCGTCGCCCGTCCCACGAGGCGCTGCTACGATGCGCCGTGAGCCTCCCGGCGGGTCGGGAGGGCAGAAACGTCTGAGGGGGGCGACATGGCGAACGCGACTGCAGCCATCGCGAACCGGCCGGCCTGGGTTGACCTGGCGAGCACGGATCCGGCGGGATCTCGCGCGTTCTACGCACAGCTCTTTGGCTGGGACATCACCGGGGGCACGGATCCCCAGTACGGCGGGTACGCGATGGCGAAGGTCGGCGACAAGGACGTGGCCGGGATCGGACCGACCCAGGCCCCCGGGGCCCCGACGGCGTGGATGCTCTACATCGGCACCCCCGACGCGGAGCACCTGGCGACCGAGGTCCGGGCGGCCGGCGGCACGGTCGTGGCACCGCCCTTCGACGTCGGCGACCAGGGCCGCATGGCCGTCTTCCAGGATCCGGCGGGTGCCTTCATCTCGGCATGGCAGCCGATCAACATGTCCGGATTCGAGGCCGGCGCATCGAACGCGTATACCTGGGCCGAGCTCAACGCCCGCGGCATCGAGAAGGCGATCCCGTTCTACGAGCACGTCTTCGGCTGGACCCACAAGACGCAGCCGATGGGCGAGGGGATGGAGGACTACACGGAGTTCATTCTCGGAGATGCGAGCCTCGCCGGCGGCATGGAGATGAGCCCGATGGTTCCCGCCGAGGTGCCCAGCTACTGGATGGTCTATTTCGGCGTGGAGGACGTCGATGGAACGTTCACGTCGGCGATCGCGGCCGGCGCGCGCGAGATGCTGGCACCCCGCGACTTCCCGGGCGGGCGGTTCGCGATCCTCGGCGACCCGCAGGGCGCGGTCTTCGGCCTGCTGAAGATGGCCGCGCGCTAGGTCAGCCTGCGCTCGGAGCGGCCGCTGCCTGCGCGCCGGGCTGGCCCGCGAACCTCGTCGGCGGGTTTCGGATCCCGCAGCTGGCCGGCGGGCTCCGCCGCCTGGAGCTCGCCGGTGAGGAGGTCCATCAGGAGCCCGTCGTGCCACGTGCCGTCGCGGCCACGCTCGTAGTCGCGCATGATCCCGACGGGCCGGAACCCGACGCGCTCGTAGGCGCGGATCGCGGGCTCGTTCGCGGCCGCCGGGTCGATGGTCAGGCGGTGATGCCCGCGGGCCTCGAAGAGGTACTCCGCGACGAGCCGGATCGCCTCCGGCCCGAACCCCGCGCCCTGGTGCGCGGCGTCGAGAAAGAGGTCGATGCCCGCGTGCCGGTAGTCGGGCTCGTTCTCCTCCGCGACCTGGATGCTGCCGACGACCTGACCGTCGACCTCGATCGCAAACGAGGTCTGGTATAGCTCGAACAGGTCGTCGACAGCCTCGTCCGGGGGCTCGGAGCCCCACCACCGGGAGACGCCCGGCTCGGCGAGGATCGCGCGGAGTCGTGCACGGTCGCCCTCCTCCACGGTCCGGAGGGTCACGCGGGCGCCGATCAGCCGAGGCACGGTCATCGCCGAATCATCGCGCGTCGCGGCGAGGGTCGCTCCGGGCGGCCGTCGCGCCTCTCGTGCTTGCGTCCGCGGCGATGCCGGTGCCGCGCCGGCACACCGGCGGCCACACTCACGCCCGTGCTACCCTCTTTCGGCGCCTCGAGAGGTCCCGGGCGGGAGTAGCTCAGCTGGCAGAGCGGCAGCCTTCCAAGCTGCATGTCGCGGGTTCGATCCCCGTCTCCCGCTCCACTTCCCTCCTTCGTGCTCGGAACAACAGGTTCGAGCCTTGTCGAGGTGAAGACTGCCAGGCGCGCTCGCAACCCGTAGAGATCCATTGCCGCGCTGACGCGCGATTTGGCACCGTGGGCGACTTGCACCGATCAGTCGGCCCGGCGGAACAATGGCTCGTTGCCGATCGTGTCGTCGGCCGTCGATCGTGTCGCGGCTCGCCCGCGACACGACCACATGGTGGATCGGGACTCTGGTCGGGCCGATCACCGCGACCTTTTCGTATGGCCTCAGCGCCGGCCGAACCGCTTGAGGAGACCGCCCTGGCGGTTGGGACGGGCGTCGCGCAGGTTGGCGGCGTCGCGGCTCATCCGCGCGGTCTCGCGCGCGCGGTCGCTCTCGACCGCCCGGGCGAGCTCGTACGTGAGCATGGAATGTGCCTCGGTGTCGGCATCGTGACTCGCCGCCTCGTCGATCGCTTCGACGTCATCGATCGCCGGATCCGTCGGGTGCGGCGCCTGGCTGGTCTTGTCCCTGGTCATCGGTCGTCTCCCCTGGGGCTGCCTCATCGGTCGCCCGTCCCGGAATTGTGCGCGCATATGCGCATGCTGCCGGTCGGCGAGCCGACGTGACGAGTGTCAAACGGCGGACGCCCGGGTCGGACCAGGCTCGGCCCGTCGAGTCCGCCACGCCGCACGGGGCAGCCTCTGACGCGGTACGCTGGACGCAGCGCGCCGCCTCCCCCGCGTCCGGGAACTGCGTCCCGAAACCCGCCGTGGTTGTCAGCCACTCGGCGAGACGGTCCACTGGATGGAGTCCTGTCGATGAGTTCGGAAGATCAGTCCCTGGCGTCGTTGCTCGAGGCCGCCGCGGGGGCCGCGCCCGACCGCCGCATCGAGTATCGCGATCCGATCGCTGCCCACGGCGAGGCCGCCATCAAGGGCGTCAGTCCGTGGCTGGCTGATCCCGCTCTCGGAGCGTTCGCCGTCCGGGTGATTCGCAAGGCGGCCAACCCCGAGACACTGGTCGCCGCACTGGCCTCTCTCCGGGCCGCGAAGTCCTCCGCCGGCAGCGAAGGCGTGACGCGCGACATCGAAGAGGCGATCAAGGCGCTCAAGCCGCCCGCGCGACGCGCGCCCGCGCGCTCCGCGAGCTAGGGGACCCGCCCGAAGCCCGCCGCGCGGGAAGCCGGCAGGGACATATCGCCCGCTGCGCGGGCAGCGCGGCACTTATCGTCCGCCGCGCCCGGCGCGCGGGCAGCGCGGCAGGGACAGTCCGCCCGGCACCCGGGCTACGGGGCGCTCGCGATCACCACGGACGAACGCCTGGTCTGGACGTCACTCGTCGACCCGCTCCTTGCCTGACGTCGGTTCAGGTTTCTTTCAGGGGGGCGGGATACACCTGACGTCCATCGTCCGACGCTCAGGCTCCCGGCCGGCCGGCACGACGACGTACCATTCGCAGGCCGCGGCGACCGCCGGGGACCTCACGGCCTGACGAGCCCGGGAGACCACGTGCACCTGCTGGTCATCGAGGACGACGCGCGGCTCGTCCGGCTCCTCCGGCGGCTCCTGACGCAGGACCGCCACACGGTGGAGACGGCCGAGACCGCTGACGACGGCCTCGAGGTCGCCTCGGCCTCGCCGGGACTCGACGCGGTCATCCTCGACGTGGGGCTCCCGGACCGGTCCGGGTTCGAGGTGGCGCGCCAGCTTCGCAGGGTCGGGAACGCCGTCCCGATCCTCATGCTGACGGCGCGCGACGCGGTCGGGGACCGGGTCGCCGGGCTGGACGCCGGCGCGGACGACTACCTCGTGAAGCCGTTCGCCTACGAGGAGCTGCTCGCCCGGCTTCGCGCGCTGGGCCGCAGGCCGCCGGCGCGTTCGACGATGCGGCTCACCGCAGGGCCGATCGTCCTCGACGAGGGACTCCGCCGGGTGACCGTGGCCGCGAATGAGGTTCAGCTCAGCGGCCGCGAGTACTCGATCCTCGAGTGCCTCCTGCGGCGGCCCGGACAGGTCCTGAGCCGCGACCAGCTGCTCGACTACGCGTGGCCGTACGGGGCGGCCCTGACCCCGAACACCGTCGAGGCGTACATCCACCTGCTCCGCGAGAAGCTTGGGCCCGACGGCGCGGCGTGCATCGAGACGGTCCGCGGCATGGGGTACCGCCTGCGTGGCGACTGAAGCGCCCCGCGACGGGGACGACGCGGCGCTGCTCCGCCGCACGCGGCTTCGCCTCCTGGCGTGGAGCGGCGGGCTCACGCTGCTCATCCTGGTCCTCCTCGGGGCTGCGCTCTACGCCGCGGTCTCCGGGTCGCTGGCTGCCCGCGGCACCGACCTCCTCGCCGCCCGGGCAGGCGGGCTGACGCGGCTCCTCGGCCGCGCGGGGCAGATCCCCGACCGGTTCGTGCTTGGTCCCGGGTTCGGGGGCGAGGCCTCCGGCACGCTCGCGCTCATCGTCCGTCCGGATGGCGGGCTGCTCGGACCGACCGAGCTCCAGAACATCGACGGCGTGCCGGACCCGGCCGGCATCGCGGCCGCCCGCGCAGGTTCGATCGACGTCCGCCAGGTCGAGGTCTCGTCGATCCCGGTCCGCGTCTACTCGGTCGCGGTCAGGCGGCCGGACGGAGCCTACGTGGTGCAGGTGATCGGCGAGCGGTCCTCGGAGGTGCAGCTCCTCGCGACGCTTCTCTCCGTGCTCGCGGTCGGCGGCCTCGCGGCGCTCGGGCTTGCGCTTGTCGCGGGCTATGTCTATGCGGGCCGGGCGCTCATTCCCGTGCGCTCCTCGATGGATCGGCGCGACGCGGCACTCCGGCGGCAGCGGGAGTTCACCGCGAACGCGAGCCACGAGCTGCGCACGCCGCTCACGGTCATCCGGGCGAGCGTGTCCGACCTCCGCCGAAATCAGACGCAGCCCGTGGAAACCGTGGGCGAGGCGCTCGACGACATCGATGCCGAGGTCGGGCACCTGACGGCGCTCGTGGAGGATCTCCTCCTTCTCGCGCGCACCGACTCCGGGGCCCTGGCATGGGAGCACGTCCGGGTGGACCTGGCGGACGTCGCGGCCGAGGCCGCCGGTCCGCTCACGCCGATCGCGGCGCAAAGCGGGATCCTCCTCGAGGTCGATCCGCGGCCCTCACCGGTCAGCGGCGACCCACTCCGCCTTCGCCAGCTCGTGACGATCCTCGCGGACAACGCCCTTGCGCACAGCCCGGCCGGGACGACCGTGGCCGTCCGCGTCCGGCCGGACGGATCCCACGCGGTGCTGACCGTCGAGGACCGGGGCCCGGGCATCCGCGACGAGGACCTGCCCCGGATCTTCGAGCGCTTCTGGCGTGCCGACGACGCGCCGGCCGGGGGTACGGGCCTCGGCCTGTCGATCGCCGCCTGGATCGTCGAGGCCCACGGCGGGACGATCTCGGCTGCCAATCGCGCGGAGGGCGGGGCTCGTTTCGAGGTCCGGCTCCCGGCGAGCAGGGTGGAATTACCGAGCGCCTGACATGTGCCCGCACCGGCGCCCGTGATGCACCTGCGTTGGGGGCCGCCCCGTGATGCACCGGCGCGGGGGGCCGCCGCCCCGTGATGCACCGGCGTGGAGGAGCTGCAATCCGGACCTGAGGTACCTCCCTGTGGTATGCCTGTTGCGGGCATATCAACCGCCGTGCATATGTTCGAAACGGGCCCAGGCACACGGGGTTGCCCGCGCCCTGCGCGCGCACCCGGGCGACCTGCATCAGCTCGCCTCAGGCGGCCGTCGGTGGCCGGCGTTCCGCTCCCGGTCTGCGCTCCCGTCGCCGTCGAGGTCGTCGTCCAGCTCGTCGCTCACGAGGAGCGGCGCCATCCACGACGGGACGGACCGCTCGGCCGGACGTATCTCCGCGTCGATCGCCGCGAGCAGGGCCGCAAACCGTCCGAGCGGCATGTTCGATCCCTTGCCATTCTCGAGCCGCGAGATGACCGTCTGGTCGATGCCGGTCAGCTCCTCGACCTGGCGCTGCGTGAGGCTCGCGTGCACCCGAGAGGCCCGGACCTGTCCGCCGACACGGACCATCGGGTGGTCGGGTGGGCGGTGGTCGCGTTCCCTTGACGGATCGACGCCAAACCACTTTTCGAGGAACCGCTCGTACATGGGCGCAATTGAAGCGCGTCCCGCATACCCGGCGATCAACCGCTCGTTCACGGGGACTCATCCCTCGCCGTATGCGCCGCGGTATGCCCGCAACGCGCATCGCACCCGGAGACATCCTGTTGGCGATATTCGTGGGTGGGCGCGCGCCGGCATCAATCGGGAACCAAACGCGCAGGTTCGATGGAGCCGGCCACGACGACGGGCAATCCGGCCTTGACGGCGGGCAATCCGGCCTCGACGACGGGCAATCCGGCCACGCGACGAGGGACACGCCCGCCCCCGACGAGGGGCAACCCTGCCACGGCGCGCGCGGGGCGGCAGCCCCCGACCGGCGCGCCAGGCAACCTGGCACCGTGCGCCCGTAGCATGCAACGCGCATGCAGATCCTCGACGGTGATCCCGTCTACTCCGCAACCGACCTCGTCGGTTTCCTCGCCTGTGGCCATCGCTTCGAGCTGGAACGCGCCGCGCTCGCCGGGCTGGTCGCGAAGCCGGTCCGGAGCGACCCCACGATCGAGCTCATCCAGGCGCGCGGGTTCGAGCACGAGCAGCGCTACCTCGAGGACCTGCGAGCGGCCGGACGGCGGATCGTCGAGATCTCGCGCGACGGCTCCGTTGCCACCTCGCGGGCAGGCCTTGTCGAGGCCGCGGAGGCCACGCGCGCGGCGATGCTCGACGGGGCGGATGTCGTCTACCAGGCGACGTTCTTCGACGGGGTGTGGCGTGGCCACGCCGACTTCCTCCTCCGCATTGACCATGCCCCCGGCGACCCGGACAGCGCGATCGGGGCATGGCACTACGAGGTCGCCGACACGAAGCTGGCCCGTCACGTCAAGGCGAGCGCCGTCGTCCAGATCTGTTCGTACGTCGACCAGCTGACGCGTGTCCAGGGGAGGGAGCCGGAGCGGCTGCACGTCGTGCTCGGCGGCAGCGCCCGCGAGACCGTGGTCCTCCGCGTAGCCGACTACATGGCGTACTACCGCCGCGTGAAGGCGGAGTTTCTCGCCGCCGCGGACGAGCGCCGCGTCGGCCCGCCCGCATTTCCTCCGGCGAACACCTACCCCGATCCCGTCGAACACTGCGATGTCTGCCGCTGGTGGGCCACCTGTCGAGATCGCCGCCGGAGCGACGACGACCTGAGCCTGGTCGCCGGGATCACGAGCCGGCAGCGACGCGGGCTCAAGGAGCGCGCGGCGGACCTGCCGCCGGGTCCCGTCCGCACGCGCCGGGCTCTTGCCGCGCTCGAGCTGCCGGTGCGACCGAGGCTCGACGGCAGCGGGGATGACGCACTCGCACGCATCCGCGAGCAGGCGAGGATCCAGGTCGAGGGAGAGGAGCGGGGGGAGACCCTCTGGGAGCTGCTCGGGCCCGAATGGAACCAGGACTCCGCGACCGGTGCGCGGACGCTCGTCGCGGATCGCGGGTTCCTGGTCCTGCCGGCGCCGTCGGCGAACGACCTGTTCCTCGACCTCGAAGGCGATCCCTTCGCGTTCGACGACGGGATCGACTACCTGTTCGGCGTGCTCGATCCCGCATCCATCGAGACCGACCCGCGCTGGGCCGCGTCCGCGGAAGCTGCCGAGACCACGGGCTCCCGGGAGACTGCCGCTGCCATCGTGCCCCCGCGGTTCCACGCCTTCTGGAGCCTCGACCACGAGGGCCTCGTCACGCTCGCCGCGGAGAAGGCGGCCTTCGAGCGGCTCGTCGATTTCCTGGTGGCGCGCCTCGACGCGGACCCGTCGCTCCACGTCTACCACTACGCCGCGTACGAGAAGACCGCGCTGGCCCGCCTCGCCCAGCGCCACGCGACCCGCGAGGACGAGGTGGACCGGCTCCTGCGAGGCCGCGTCCTCGTCGATCTCTTTCGGGTGGTACGGCAGGGCATCCGGGCGAGCGTCGAAAGCTACTCGATCAAGCGCCTCGAGCCCCTCTACGGGCTCCACCGCGAGGTCGCACTGAAGGACGCGGGGAGCAGCATCGTCGAGTTCGAGGTGTGGCTGGGCCGCGGCCCGACTGCCGAGGGTCTTGTCGGCGACCAGATCCTCCGCGAGATCGAGGGCTATAACCGCGACGACGTGCTGAGCACGTGGCGTCTTCGCGAATGGCTCGAGCGCCGCAGGCTGAACCTCGCGGAGCACCTCGGCATCGAGATCCCGAGGCCGGCCATCGCGCCCGAGGCCGCCACGCCGGCCGAGCCCGAGGGGCGCGCGGCCGAGGTGGCCGAGGTAGTGGTGGCCCTGACGCGCGGCCTCGAGGAGGTCGACCTCGCGTCCCCCTCGACGACCGACGAGCAGCGCGCGACGTGGCTGCTGGCCCAGCTCATGGGCTGGCACCGTCGCGAGAACAAGGCCTTCTGGTGGCACTACTTCGAGCTCTGTGGCAAGACCGACGCGGACCTTGTCGACGAGCGCGATCCGATCGGGCTCGTCGTGCTCGACGCAGACCTCGGCGAGGTCAGCCGCGCAGGAGCCCGCCTCCAGCGCTTCCGGTTCCCACACCAGGACCACGACGTCAAAGTCGGGCGCCGGGTCGACGACCCGCGCACCCGGAAGCCGGTCGGCACGGTCACCGACGTGGACGACCTCGCCGGCACGGTTACGCTCCGCCGGACCACCTCCGAGCTGGCACGCGGGATGCCGTCCTCTCTCATCCCGAACGACCTGGTGCGGACGGACGTCATCGAGGATTCGCTTCTGCGGGTCGGACGCCGCGTCGTGGAGCACGGGGTCGCAAGCGAGGGTCCAGGCCGGGCGGGCCGGGATCTCCTCCTGCGGCGTCCGCCGCGGATCCCCGGGAGCCTGCCGGGCGCCCCCCTCCGGGCCGCCGGCGAGCGCGCGCTCGACGCGGCCGTCCGGCACGCCGTCGTGCTCGACGGGACCACGCTCGCGATCCAGGGACCTCCCGGCACCGGGAAGACCTACACCGGGGCACGAATGATCCTCGCCCTGGTCGCCGCGGGGAAGTCGATCGGGGTGGCCGCCACGAGCCACAAGGTGATCGGCAACGTGCTCGACGCGGTGGTCGAGGCGGCGCGCGAGGAGGGAGCCACGACCGCGGCCGGTGGGCCCATCGCCATCGGCCAGAAGGCGGGCGACAACGAGGCTCCCGCGTGCGCCGCGGCCCGGCCCCTCGGAGATGCCGCGGCGATCGCGGCCGAGATCGCGAGCGGGACCCTCGACGTCGTCGGGGGCACGGCCTGGCTCTGGTCCTCGCCCGCCATGGCGGGGAGCGTCGACGTGCTCCTGGTCGACGAGGCCGGACAGATGAGCCTCGCGAACACGATCGCCATGTCCCCGGCCGCCACCTCCCTCGTGCTCCTGGGCGATCCCCAGCAGCTCGACCAGCCACTGAAGGGAAGCCACCCGCCCGGGGCCGAACGGAGCGCGCTCGCCCACCTCCTTGCCGGCGACCCGGGCCAGCCACCCCACGCCACGATGCCTCCCGAGCGCGGCCTGTTCATCGAGAAGACCTGGCGCCTCCATCCCGACGTATGCGCGTTCACGAGCGAGGTCTTCTACGAATCGAAGCTGACACCGGAGCCGGGCCGCGAACGGCAATTGATCCGGGCTGAGCCTCCGGAGTCGAGGTTGGCTGTGTCGCCACTGCGCGGGGCCGGAATCCGGTGGCTGCCCGTGGAGCACACAGCGAACGCCGTCGACAGCCCCGAGGAGGCCGCCGAGATCACCCGCCTCCTCCGGGAGCTGGTCGGCCCCGCGACCGATGCGCGCTGGGTGAACGCGGATGGCGTGGAGGCACGCCTCCGCCCTGCGGACGTGGTGGTCGTGGCGCCGTACAACGCGCACGTCGACCGGATCGCGGTGACCCTGCGAGCGGCCGGTCTCGGCGAGGTTCGGGTCGGCACCGTCGACAAGTTCCAGGGCCAGCAGGCGCCGCTGTCGATCTACGCGATGGGGTCGTCGTCGCCGGAGGACGCCCCGCGCGGGATGGAGTTCCTGTACTCGCTCAACCGCCTCAACGTGGCGACCTCGCGCGCGCGGTGCGTCGCCGCGGTCGTTGCTTCTCCGGGGCTCGTCAGGGTCGCCTGCCGCACGCCGCGCCAGATGCGCCTTGCGAATGCTCTTTGCCGCCTGCTCGAGATGTCGGGCGCCCGCGCCTGACGGGCGGTTGCCGTCAGCGCAACGCGCCAGATCCGATCGCGCGATGCCGGCGTAGTAGGCCCCACACCGTGCACAAGCTCACGGTCAAGGGGAGGCCACACAGATGAAGTTCCGGCTCGCCAGCTTCGCCGCCGCAGCGGCGCTCGTCGCCCTCATGCTGCCGGGTGTCGCCGCTGCCGCCAACGTGGTGGTGGTTGCAGGAAAGGTGATCGGTGGGCACGGGACGCTCATGGTCGCCTCGAGCAACCAGATGACCGTCTACACGTTCGACAAGGACGTGGCCGGGAGCCCGAGCGTCTGCCTCGGCGGATGCCTGACGGCATGGCCCGCGCTGACCGTCGCCGCAGGCGACACCCCGACCGGGGGAGCCGGCGTCACGGGTACGCTCGGGACGAGCACCCGAACCGACAACGGCGCGCTCCAGGTCACGTACAACGGCCTGCCGCTCTACTTCTTCCACAACGATGCCAAGCCCGGCGACACGAACGGGATCTACCCGGGTTGGAAGGCGGTCGTCCTGGCCGCCGCGACGCCCATCCAGGCCGTGGAAGGCAAGGCCATCGGTGGGCATGGGACGCTGATGGTCGCCTCGAGCAACAAGATGACCCTCTACACGTTCGACAAGGACGTGGCGGGCAGCGGCGTCAGCGTTTGCACCGGTGGGTGCCTGGCTGCATGGCCCGCCCTGACGGTGACTGCCGACCAGGCCCCGACCGGCGGAACCGGCGTCTCGGGCACGCTCGGCGCGATCACGCGCGCCGACGACGGCACGATCCAGGTCACGTACAACGGCCTGCCGATCTACTTCTTCAAGCACGACGCGGCACCCGGCGACACCAACGGCATCTACCCGGGCTGGAAGGCGATCGTCCTGACCGCCGCAGCGCCCACGCAGGTGGTCGAGGGCAAGGTCATCGGATCACTCGGGACCCTCATGATCGCCTCGAGCAACCAGATGACCGTGTACACGTTCGACAAGGACGTGGCTGGAAGCGGCGTCAGCGCCTGCACCGGTGGCTGCCTGACGGCATGGCCCGCCGTGACGGTGGCCGCCGATCAGTCCCCAACCGGCGGGACCGGCGTCGCCGGCACCGTCGGCGCCATCACGCGCGCCGACAACGGCTCCGTGCAGGTGATCTACAACGGCCTGCCACTCTACTTCTTCGCGAAGGACACCAAGCCCGGCGATGCGAACGGCATCTACCCCGGCTGGAAGGCCGTCGTCCTCGCGGCGGCCGCTCCTCCATCGGCGACCCCGGCGCCGACCGCGACCTCGGCGCCCACGGCGACGGCGAAGCTGACCCCGCCCCCGACCTCGACCACCGGCACCGGGTCCACGCCCGGCGACGGGTCGGTCCCGGCCATCCTGTTCGCGGGCATCGCGGTGCTCGGCTTCATCGTGGCGAAGCGCCACCTGGCCGTGACCCGCGCGTGATCTGACGCACCGGAACTGCCGTCTTCGGACGGCGCGGAAGCGGGCGGGAGCCTTCGGGCTCCCGCCCGCTCTCCATGTCCGGGACACAGGAAGCTACGGGAGACAGGACCGCGAGCCCCCCGGTGCCGCTCACGACGTCGGTCGGGCCACTCCTCGCCGCTGCGCGGCCCCCACCCCAAGGACCTCCGTGCCCGCCTCCAGAACGTCGGCCTCCTCGCCCATGCCCACGTAGAGGAGCGGCGAGGTCAGGAAGAGGTCGGCGGCTGCGAGCGTCGTCGCGATCGGGACGTTGTGCACGTTGCAGACGCGCAGAAGCGTGCGGATGTCGGGGTCGTGGGGATGGGCGCTCAGGGGATCCACGAAGAAGAGGACGGCGCGGATCCTGCCCTCCGCCACCATCGCCGCGATCTGGGCGTCGCCGCCGAGGGGACCCGACAGGAGCGTGGTCACCTCGAGGCCGACCTTCTCGGCGAGCAGGCGTCCCGTTGTCGCGGTCGCGTAGAGGTCGAACTGCGCGAGCACCCGGCGGTTGTACGTCGCGTACGCCACGAGGTCGGTCTTCTTCCCGTCGTGCGCGATCACGGCGAGGCTTGGTCGAACAGGCATGAAGGACTCCGGAGATGTGGTCAAGGATCGTCCGAGTCTACCCTTCGCGACTCGGTCGGCCCGCCGGATCTGGCGTCGCTGCTGTCTTCGTCAGCTTCGCCGCGTGCAGCGGATCGCCCAGCGGCCGTCGAGATCCTGGTGGGCGCCGGTGATCCTGCCGGCCCGCAGCAGCTGTCCCAGCGCGCTCGCGGGACGAGCCGGCGACTCCCCGAGGATGCGCCGGATGGCACCCTCCGCGTTCGCCTGCGACGGCGTGATCTCGAGCCCCGGCTCACCGCAGGCGAGGACCTGGAGCAGGTCGTTGACGCGGGCCAGGTCCTCGTCCGAGATCGTCGTCGGGCTGCGTCGTGGCGTGCCCTTCCCGGCGGCGGCCGGCTCGGCGGGCTCCGCGGGCTCCACCGTAGACCCCGTCACCCCGTCCGGGCGGGCAGTGCCGTTGGGATGGCGCCGATTGGCGAACGGAAGCGCGGGGCCCTTGCCCGGCAGGAGCGCCCGGACCTCGGCGGGGATGGCGGCGGCGAACGCCTCGAAGCAGGCGTCCTCGTATTCTTCCGCCGCGTCGGTCGATGCCCACCAGACGCGCGCCCGGGCCGTGCCGGTGAGTGCCTTGAGCCACTGCCCCGCCGCGTGCGGCCGGGAGTCCCCGAGCGGCGTGCGGTAGAACGCGTCGACGCGCCGCGCGATCGACTTGCTGGTGCTCCCGATGAACACGACCGGCTCGCCGGGGAGCCACCACGCGGCGAGACGTGCGGCAAGGCCCTTGCCGGTGGGCCGCTCGCCGTCTACCGCGAGCGTGGGGACGCGGCTGAGCCAGGTTCCGACCGCGGAGATGTCCACCGGCGCACGTTCCGGCACGGCCGGCCATTCGACCACGTAGATGCCCGGCCCATTGGCCCGGACGGGGTTGCCCCAGACGACGGGACCGTCGGCGCTCAGCCCGACGCTTCGCAGGAGTTCGACGGCGGTGATCGGCATAGGGTGGATGGTACGGCGCGGGTCGCCTTTCCGGCACGCGTGCTCGGCCCGTCCGGAAGGCGTGCTCGGACTGGCTGGCAGGTGTGCTCAGCCGGCGAGGACGGCCCCGAGCGCGTCGGCGAACGGCCCGACGGTCGCGGAGGTGAAGCCCGCCACGTTGATCCGCCCGCGGCCGACCACGTACACGGCGTGGTCCTCGCGGAGTCGCGCCACCTGCTCGAGGCTGAGGCCGAGGAGCGCGAACATCCCGCGCTGCGTTGCGATCGGGGCCCAATCGCCGGGAATGCCGCGCGCGGTGATCGCCTCGACAAGCGCAACGCGGTTTGCCTTGATCCGGGTCCGCATCCCGGCCAGCTCGACCTCCCACTGGGCCCGCAGCGCAGGATCGCCAAGGATCGTGGCCACGATGTCGCCGCCGTGAGACGGCGGGTTCGAGTAGTTGGATCGAATCGCGACCTTGACGTGCGACTGGGCCGCCATGGCCTCCGCCGTCGACCGGGCAACGAGGACCAGGGCGCCGACCCGTTCGTTGTAGAGGGCAAAGCTCTTCGAGTACGAGGTCGAGACGAGGAGCTCGAGCCCGGGCCGGAGGATGCCGTCCATCCAGTCGGCATCCTCGCGCAGCCCGTCGCCGAAGCCCTGGTAGGCGAAGTCGACGAGCGGCAGGAGCCGCCGCTCCTCCACGAGGTCACCGATCTTCCGCCACAGCGCGGGCGACGGGTCCACGCCCGTCGGGTTGTGGCACGAGCCGTGGAGCAACACGACGTCCCCGGGCGACGCCTCGCCGAGCGCCGCCAGCAGGGAATCCTCGTCGATCCGCCGGCCCGTTGAATCGGTGTACGGGTACTCGCGGATCCGGAAGCCGGCTGCGAGGAACAGCTGCGGATGGTTCGGCCAGGTGGGCTGGCTCATCCAGATCGTGCCGCCGCCGCCCGTCTGCCGGAGGAAGTCGGCCGCGACCCGCAGGCCGCCCGTGCCGCCGGGCGTCTGGCTGACGGCCACGCGCCCGGATCGCACGACCTCGTGCTCGGGCGTGAAGACGAGGTCACGGACCGCGTCGCGGAAAGCCGCCTCGCCGTCGATGGGCCGGTAGAGCTTGGTCCGGCCGGCGGCGAGGATCCGCCGCTCCGCCTCGGTCACGGACGGCAGGACCGGTGTCGTCCCGGTCTCGTCCACAAAGACGCCCGACGAGAGGTTGATCTTGCCGGTCCGCGTGTCGGCGCGGGCGGCCTCTGCGAGGCCGAGAATCGAATCGGGCGGGGCGGGTACGCGGGCGAGCGACGGCAGGGCCACGGGGCAGTGCTCCTCGGTACAGGTGGTCGCCGCGAACGATACAGGGGCACGGAGCGGCGATGGCTGCGCCGCGGCGTCCCGCGACGGCCTACTGCCGCTGCTAGGCTTGCGCGCGATGCGCCTGCTGGCCCTCACCTGCGAGGTCCTTGCCCGGTCCGTCTATCTGTGCGCGGCGCGCTCGCGACACGTGGTGGACGTCCGGCTGAACCGGCGCGGGCTCCACGACGACCCGCCGAACCTTCGCTCGATCCTCCAGGCTGAGATCGACGAGACCGGCGCGCCGTACGACGCGGCCGTCCTCGCCTACGGACTCTGCGGCGGCGCGACCGCGGGACTGCGGGCGGGCGCAATCCCGCTCGTGGTGCCGCGGGCCCATGACTGCATCACGCTCTTCCTCGGCGGCCGGGCGCGCTACCAGACCGAGTTCACGGCCAACCCGGGCACCTACTGGTACATCCAGGATTACCTCGAACGGACGGACGACGGCAGCGCGTTCGGCGGGGTGGGAGCCGTGTCCGACGCGTCCGCGCTTGAGACCTACCGCGAGTACGTGGCGAAGTATGGCGAGGACAACGCGGCCTACCTGATGGAGGCGATGGGCGCCTGGAGCTCGCATTACGATCGCGCCGCGTTCATCGACATGAACGTCGCGGCGCCGGAGGCAGCCGCGGCGGCCGCGACCCGGGCGCGCGACGACGCCGACCGGCGTGGCTGGCGATTCGCCAAGCTCGCCGGCGAGCTGCTCCTCATCCGGGGCCTGATCGACGGAGCCTGGAACACCGCCGACTACCTCGTCCTGCAACCGGGCGAGCGGCTGGCGATGTCGTACGACGAGGATGTGATCCGGGCCGAGCCGGTCGTGGCTTCCGGCTGACCCTTCCTCGCGCGCGGCGCCGGCCGCTCGCCGCCGGCTGCCGGCCGTGTGCGTGCTGGCCCGCGCTATCGAGCGACGCCGAGCGCCTGCCTGGCGGCCTCGACGGCCGATGCCGCGTCGGACGCATAGCCGTCGGCGCCGATCATGTCGGCGAAATCCTGGGTGACCGGCGCGCCGCCGACAATCACCTTCACGCCGGCGAGGTCCGCGGCGCGGATCGCCGCGACGACATCCTTCATGCCGACCATCGTCGTCGTGAGCAGGGCGCTGATTCCCACGAGGTGGGCGTCGTGCTCCTTCGCCGCCTCGACGAACCGCTCCGGGGTGACGTTCGTGCCGAGGTCGATCACCTCGATGTTGGCGCCCTTCCACATCATGCCGACGAGGTTCTTGCCGATGTCGTGGAGGTCGCCCTTGATCGTCCCGAGGACCGCCGTGTGCTCGGGACGGATCCCGGCCCTGACGAGGACGGGCTCGAGGACCGCGGTCGCCTCCTTCATCGCCCGGGCCGCGATGAGCATCTCCGGGACGTAGATCTCCTGGCACTGGAACTTCGCGCCGACCACCTCCATGGCCTCGGTCATCGCGCCGAGCACGGCCCGCGGGTCCACGCCCTCCTCGACCGCCTCGCGCGTGATCCGGACCGCGGTTGCTCGATCGCCCAGCTCGATCGCCGCCGTGAGTGCCGCCAGGTTCGCCATTCCTCGTGTCTCCCGTTTCGCGTTCTCTCGTCGTGGTGTCCGGCGCCGCGCGGCCGGGTCGATTGTCGCCCACCCGCCGCTCGTCAGGCCAGCTCTCCGGCCCGAAACGCCGTGAGGAACGCGCCGCCGTACGGGTCGGCGCCGGTCAGCAGGTCGGACGCCAGTCGGTACGGCCGCGCCTCCCGATCGAGTCCGGCGATGCGCGCGAGGTCGTTCGCCACCGGGTCGATGATGCCGCTGTCCGCCCCGGCGGCCGTGGCGAGGTCGATGAAGACATCGTTGAGCAGCCGGCGTGCCGGAAGCCCGTAGCTCACGTTCGAGAGGCCGCCGGTCAGGTGGATCCCGGCCCCGAACGCGGCCCGCAGCCCCCGGACAGCGTCGAGAAAGAACCCGCCGACCTCCGGGTCGACCGCGACCGGCAGCACGAGTGCGTCCACGTGCAGCGCGTCCAGACCCAGGCCCCGCGCGGTCGCCGCGTCCACGAGCGCGCGCCCGTTCGCGACCCGCTCGTCCGCGTTCGCCGGCATCGATCCCGCGCCCGTCGCCGAGAGCACCACGGCGCAGCCCTCCGCCGCGGCAAGGTCCAGCACGTCCATCCGATCGAGCGCCGCGGAGTTGAGGAGCGGGGCGCCGGCCCGGCGGGAAGCGGTGGCCAGGCCTGCCCGGAGCACCGCGGCCGACGAGGAGTCGAGCGCGAGCGCGACGTCGGTCGCGTCCTCGACGGCTTCCACGATCCAGCGCATCGCCGCGATCCGGCCCTCGACGTCCGTGGTCACCTCGTCCACGTTGAGGTCGAGGAAGTGCGCGCCCGCCGCCGCCTGCCGCCGCGCCATCGCGCGGACGTAGCCGCGCCCGAGCCCGGCGAGCGCCGCATCCGGGCCCATCCCGGCAAGCACGGCCGCCTTGACGTGCTTCACGCGCTGCTTCGGGCCCTCGGGTCCGTCGAGCGCGGCGTCGGGGACGGTCAGGCGCTGCTCGACGTCCGCCTCGTCGGTGAATGGCAGCGCCGGCCGCCCGTCGGGGAGCGCCACGACGCGGGCGCCGACGCGCAGGACCACCCGCGTCGCGTGGATGTTCTCGCCGATCACGATGAACGGGCCGGGCAGCTGGGTCATGGGATTCCATTCGAGAAGTGGTCGCGCTCGAGGAAGGTGTTCGCCCAGGCGCTCGTGCGCCGGAGGCGGTTGTCGACGATCACGGGCGGGCGCTCGAGCATCGCGAGCTCCTCGCCGTACGGCTTGAGGCGCTCGTAGGCGCGGACCCAGACGCAGCGTCGCGGCTGCACCTCGCAGATCCCGTCGTGCGACCCGCCGCAGGGGCCGTTGCGCTCGCCCTTCGGGCACTGCGACTCCGGGCACAGGTAGGCAACGTCGGGCAGCGAGCAATCACCGCAGTCGCGGCAGTCGTAGAGCGGCACCTTGACCGCCTGCTCCAGCACGTGGAGCGGCCGGCCGAGACGGGCTCCCTCCAGGCGGCGATAGATGCGACCGGCGGCGCGGAAGCCCGGCGTCCCGGGCGCGAAGACGGCTCGGTGCGCGAGGCGGTTCGCCTTGTACCAGGGCGATGCCCGGCGGCGGGCCCGGCTGCGCGCACGGGGCGTCAGGGTGCGGGCGTACGCGGGCGAGAGCGCGTCGGTCGCAGGGCCGCTCGCGGGGTTCCCGGCGAAGAACCGGAAGCTCCCTTTCGGCGCAAACGCGATCTCGCGGGCGAACGTCCGCCAGTCGTCGGGCGCGTAGCCGGCCGCCGCGTCGAGCACGCGCGCCACGTCCGCCGCCGGGAGGTGGCCCGCGAGGTAGACCCCGCGAAAGCCGAGGCCGCGGGCGATCGCGACCTGGCGAGCGGCAAGGTCGAGGAAGAACGCGCGGCCCTTGTCGGGCGAGGCTCCCTCGCGTTCGGCGACCGCGAGCAGCTCGTCCGAGACCACGCAGCCCGGGATCCGGTTCGCGTTGAAGACGCGGGCGACCGTCCGCGACAGCACGTAGACGTTGGCGAGGGCCGCGATGCGCAGGTCGGCCCGGCGCATCCAGCGCAGGAGCTCGTCCCACGCTCGCGCGTCGAAGCCGAGCTGCGGGATCACGAAGTCCGCGCCTGCCCGCACCTTGAGGGCGAGCTTGAGGTACTGCGGGACCACCTCGGCCTCGAGGCGCTTGAAGGGCGAGACGGCGCAACCCAGGTAGAAGCCCGGTTGCGGGGAACCGGCCGCGGAGGCACCGCTCGAGCTCCCGTTCGAAACCCCGTTGCCCAGGTCGCGATAGAGCGCCAGGAGGCCCACCGAGTCCAGGTCGAAGACCGGGCGGGAGAGGCCCTCGAACCCCTCGGTCGGGTGGTCGCCGGAGACGGCAAGCACGTTCCGGACGCCGCGCCGCTCCAGCTCCCAGGCGAGCGAGAGGAGCCCGTTCCGGCTCCGGTCGCGGCACGCCACGTGGACGATCACGTCCTGGCCGCGCGCAAGGAACTCCTCGGCGAGGAGCGCGGGGCGCGCCATCGCGTGGCCGCCGGCGTTGTCGGTGATCGAGATCGCGGCGATCCGGGGATCGTCCACCAGCGCGTGCGCGGCGGCCAGCCCCGCGCGGCCGGCCGTGTCGGCCACCGGCCCGCGCCAGGGGACGAGCTCGGTGACGGTGACGAACTCGTCGGGCGTGGCGAGGCGTTCCCGGAGCCCGGGCTTCGGCGCGCTCACGCGGGAATCCTTGCGGTCGACCCGGGAGTCGCCGCCGCTGCGAGCGGCTCGAACCGGCAGCCGTCCACGAACAGCTCGAAGAAGTCGGGCTCGGCCTCGAGCTCCACGTGCTCGATCCGCGCGACCCGCACCACCAGCCGCGCCCGGGCCGCCCGCGAGAGGAGCAGCGCCCTGGCGCCCCGCACGGACGCGTTGCCGTGTCGCACGACCCGCTCGGGATGGACCTGCGGGAGGAAGCCGATCGCGATCGCGTTCGCGACGTCGAGGGACGACGCAAAGCCCCCTGCGAGGTCGAGCCGGGCGAGATCGCCTGCCTCGAGCCCCAGGGCCCGGAGCAGGACCTGCATGCCGACCGCGTTGGCGGCCTTTGCCTGGGCGAGGTGGCTCGCGTCCGCCCGCGAGAGCGTGATCCCTTGCTCCGCCACGACCGTGACCTCGGAGGTCCCGTCCGTGAACCCGCCGCGTGCGTTCATCGTGCCCGTCCTCCGGAGCTCGGCCAGGAGGTCCACGAGCCCGGAGCCGCAGATGCCTTCGGGCGTGACGTCGCCGATCGTCCGAACGACGAACGCGCCTTCGACGCTGCGAACGGACTCGATCGCGCCCTCCGAGCCCGGCATCCCGTGGCGAATCAGGCCGCCCTCGAACGCGGGGCCGGCAGGGCACGAGCAGGCGAGCGTCCGACTCCCGTCGGTGAGGATCACCTCCGTGTTCGTGCCGACGTCCACGAGCATGCGCGGGAGCCCGGCCACCTCGCCGTCCATCGCGACGAGGTCGGCGGCCGCATCCGCGCCGACATGGCAGGCGATGAGCGGCGCGCCCCAGACCCGGGCGCGCGGATGGACCAGGAAGCCCAGCTCGTGGGCGCGGCGCTCGATCGCCGTCGAGGCCGCGTCCCCGGCGCGCCAGGCCACCTCGGTCGTGGACCGGTACGGGGTCCGCCCGATCGGCGCCACGTCCAGCCCGAAGGCGAGATCGCGCATCGTGGGGTTGCCGACGACGACGACCTCGACGACCTGGTGGCGGTCAACGCCCCACGCGGCGTACAGGCGACCCAGCTCGTGGTTGAGTGCCCGGCGGAGCGCGCGGCGAAGCTCCCCCTGCTGCTCGCCGTCGTACGTGATGCGGGCCATCACATCGCTGCCGCCGAAGCGCTGCGGGTTCTCGAAGGCGGCCGCCGCCAGGGCGTCGCCCGACTCGAGGTTCACAAGCTCGAGGACGACCGTCGTCGTGCCGAGGTCCAGGGCGAGGCCGAGCAGCCGGCCGCGTGTGAGTCCCGGATCATCGCGCGCGGGTCCCAGGTCGTCGCACGGCGTCCCGTCGTCCGCGAGGAGGCGCACGCGACCATCGATAACCCGTGCCGCGGGATCGACGTCGAGCGGCGGGCCGTCGGGTGGCATGAAGATGCGAAGCCGCCGGCGCAGCACGGCGAACTCGACGTCCGCCCCGGCGCGCTCGACGACGGCGCGGCAGGCGAGCCGATAGCCGGGTCGCAGGAACGACTCCTCGGCATCCGGCGGCGCCAGGGACTCGGCGCCCGCCGTGACCTCGACGATGCACTCGTGGCAGCGCCCCGAGCGGCGGCACGATGCGGGCACGACCAGCTCGAGCTCGTCGGCCGCGTCGAAGAGCGTCCGCCCGGGAACAAGGGGGACGCGGAGCCCGGCATGGACGAGGTCCGGCGCCATCTCCGTAGCATAGGTGCGGGTCGGCGTGGTGGCGGCGGGTGATCGGCCCCTCGTGGGCCGCCATTCGGCAGGTGGCGCGGGACCCTCGGGGTTGCGCGGGGACCCTGGGACGTCGACTCGAGGCGCTGGCTGGGCCGGCTGGCCGCATCGGCCGGCAGCATGTGGAGGCGTCTTGACGGGTGCCACCGTCAGACGATACTTACCGTCCATGGAGATGAACCCACGCGCTCTCGACGTCCTCGGCGACCCTACGCGCCGCGCGATCGTGGACCGGCTCCGCCGCGGACCCACCCCGGTCGGCCTGCTCGCGGAAGGCATGCCGGTCAGCCGGCCGGCGGTGTCGCAGCACCTGACGGTGCTCAAGACGGCGGGCCTCGTCAGCGAGCGCCGCGAGGGCACGCGCCGGATCTACCGGCTGGAGCCGGCCGGCATCGAAGAGCTGCGCCGCTGGGTCGAGTCCCTCGCGGCCGATGCGCGTGCAGGCGAGCCCGGCCGCGCCGGACACGGCGGGCTCAATCCTCCCGTCGAGCCTCAGCCCTCCGACGCCGCCGGGGTCTCCAGCCGTTCCGTCGAAGCGAAGCCCGACCGATCAGCGGCGAAGGACGACGGCGGCAAGAAGAAGCACGGGAAGAAGCGCGCCGGCAAGAAGTAGGCCTGCCACACGTCCCGCGTGCGGCCGACTCAGGCCCGCCACATGTTCTTCGCGCGCGGCGGACTCAGGCCGGCGACAGCTCGCGGACGATCCAGGCCGCCAGCGTCCGGGCGCATGCCACCACCTCGGCCAGGGCCACGTGCTCGTCCGCGGCGTGCGCCACGCGGACATCGCCGGGACCGAAGAGGACGCACGGCGTGCCGCCCTCGTTGACCAGGAGCCGCGCGTCCGAGCCATACGGAACGCCGACGAGCGCCGGGCGCCGGCCGAGCACCGCCCCGGCCACCGCGGCGAGGCCCTGCGGGAGCGCATGGTCGGCCGGCATCTCGCACGAGGAGAAGCGCCCGCCCCAGACCTCCAGGAGTGCCGGATGGTCGCGCAGCCACGGGTCGCCGGCGCACGCCGCGTCGATCACGGCGTGCAGCTCCATCTCGGCCCCGGCCGCGGTCTGGCCCACCCGCACGCCGTAGCGGCCCTCCGCGACGACGCGGTCCGGGAGGCTGGACGGCCAGTCGCCGCCGTGGACGGTGCCGATCATGGTGGCGTAGGGGAGGCCGAGCGCGCGCATCTCCGGCCGCGTCTCGGCGGCGTTGCGGGCGGCCTCGTCCGCGCGGAGCGCTGCGTGCAGGAGCTCGAGGTTGGCGAGCGCGGAGACCCCCTCGCGGCGCGTCGAGGCGTGGGCGGCGCGGCCCGGAACGGTCAGCCGGAACGTGATGGCGCCCGCGGAGACCGTGACGATCTCGAGCCGGGTCGGCTCCGGGATCACCGCCGCGTCGCCCACGTAGCCGGCCCGAATCGCAGCGAACGTGCCGGCTCCGCCGTCCTCCTCCGACGGGACGCCCACGAGGATCGCCTCGCCCGCGAGCCCCGATGTCCCGACGGTCGCCGCGACGGCCCGGATGGCGGCGAGCGCGGCGACCAGGCCGCCTTTCATGTCACAGGTGCCGCGGCCGTACGCGCGGCCGTCGCGGATCTCGGGTGCGAACGGCGGCGTCGTCCAGGTCGCCGGGTCGCCGGGCGGAACCACGTCGGTGTGCGCGACGAGCAGGAGCCGCCTCCCCGGCCGGGAGCCCCGAAGCGTGCCGGCCACCAGCGGGAGCACCGTGCGGGGGACTTCCATCCCCGGGAATGCCGGATCGCGTGCGAGGGCCGACGAGTCGGCATCCCAGGCGTGCACGCCGAGGCCCGCCCGCTCGAGAGCAAGCGCGAGGTGATCACGAGCGGCCGTCTCGTCGCCCGTAACTGATGCGATCGTGCAGAACGCGAAGAGGTCGCCTTCGACCGTCGCGGGATCGACCGCATCGGCCGCGGCACGCTCTGCCGGGCGAAGGTGGGCCACACCGGGCCCGGGATCCGGTCGCCCGCGGCGGCCGGTCACGGAACGCGAAGGATCGGCCGGGTCAGGCAGGTCGGGCCCCCCGAGCCGTTGATCCCGATCTCCTGCGCCGCGAAGGCGTGGACCTCGCAGCCTGCCCCCTCGAGCGCCCGCCTCGTCACGGGGTTTCCCTCCGCCACGACGCAGACACCCGGGCGGACCGCCAGGACGTTGGCGCCCAGCGTCCCGAACTCCTCGTCCAGGACGCTGACCAGGCGCACCCCGAGGTCGCCCAGGAACTCCCAGAGGCCGGCGGGCAGGAGGGGCAGGTAGACGACCGCGAGGTCGTCGGACACGGGCGAGATCACCGAGAGGAGGTGGACCAGCTCGGCGGGGCCGCGCCAGAAGGGGACGTCGAAGACGCGGACGTCGCCCCCGACGAGGCCGGCGAGCTGGCGCGCCCCGGAATCGTTCGTGCGCAGGGATCGACCGATGCAGAAGAGGTCGGGCCGCAACCAGAACGTGTCGCCGCCGTCCACCGTTCCCGGCGCGCGGATCCGGCCGAGCGTCGGGATGCCACGATCGGACAACCAGCGCTCGAGCTCGGCTTCCTCCCCGCGCCGCGAAGGCTTGCCGGACCGGAGGGCGATCGTCCCGCGGTCGGTGACGAGGAGCGGGTCGAAGGCATACGTGAGGTCCGGGTGCCGCGAAACGGACCCGAGCTCGTGGACGGCAACGCCCAGCTCCCGGAGGAGCGCCGTGAACGCATCGTGCTCCCGTTGCGCCGCTCCGAGGTCCACGGCGTGGAGGAAGCCATTGGCCGGGTCCTCGAACGCCCGGCCGAACTCGCGCCCCGGGCGCTGGACCAGGACGTCGACCAACGGCGCGGTCATCGACTGGGCGCCGAAAGCTCCGAACGGGAGGGGCAGGGCGAGCTGGCCGGACATCGCTGCCAACGATAGCGCCCGGATCCTCGCCCGGGCGGTACACTTCCACCCCGGTCAGAAAGCGCACCGGTTCGGCCCAGGAGAGGAACGGATGACGAAGCACTCCAAGCGCGAGCGCGAGCGACGCGCCGAGGAGACCGAGCGGGTCAAGCAGATCGAGGCGGCCTGGATCGGCAGCATGCCGCCGGCCGTCGCCAAGGCGTTCGCGACGAGCGTCGAGGCGGCGCGCGCGCGCGGCCCCGAGCCGCGCCGGCCGGACATGGCGCCCGGGACGCTCCCGCGGCCGCCACGCCCCGGCCACGAGCCGAAGATCAAGGAGCGGGAGCCCGCGCGCGGTCGTCGCGACCGGAGCTGACCGTACGCCGGTTCCGCGGCGCCCACGATGACGCCCCGGCAATCCGCAGGCGGCGTCCGTCCGCTCGGCAGCGCCAGTCGGTTGCGGATCCCGTACGACATGCTGGGCCGACGGTTCCGGGCGCGCCGCGTCAGCCGGTGACGTGCTCCACGAGCCGGCCCACTTGGTAGCCGACCGCGGCCGCCTCCCGGGCGAGCATCCGGCTCAGCTCTTCGGCCGCGATCACCGATGTCGCCGACGTCGCATCCGCGGGCGTCGCCGCGTCGAGGCCGGCCTCGACGGCGGCCACGACCACGATCCACCGCAGGGCCCGCTCGAACGATTCGCGGTTCACGTAGGCGATCCCGTCGTGGCGGTTGACGCCGAGCCAGCGGCCGAGGTCGTCGTCCGCAAACCATGCCCGGACCAGCCGGCCGGCCCGCTCGGGTGCCGGCGCGGCGAGCGCCGCGTCCCCGGGCCGCGCGAGCAGGTGGCGGACAGCCTCCACGGTCCACCACGCGGCGCCCTCGTCGAGCCCGCGCCAGCGGTAGGCGTCCGCCATCACGCGCCCCAGGCTCGCGCGGTCGAACCATCCGCGCGCACGGCGTGCCACTGCATCGGGCTCGAGGACGCCGCCGAGCGCTTCTGCCACGAGCCAGCCGAGCAGCGCCCCCCAGGTCGCAGTGTCGGGTGGCAGGGCCTCCGCGGCGACGCTTCGGGCGCGGTCGAGCGCCGCCGATCCAGCCGATTCGCCGGTCGCGCCGCCCGGCCGCGGCCCGATTCCGGGGTTGGTGGCGAGCCGCATGGCGCATCGCAGGCGGACGCCGAAACGGGCCGCGAGCGCGTCGATCGACGCGTCATCCGCGGCGGCGTGGGTCACCGCACGGGCACCGCGCAGCGCATCGGCGCATCGCGCCTCGGCGGAGGCCGCAACCGCGTCGAGGTCGGGCAGGGCAGGCGGGGGCTCGGCCGGCACGGGAGCGGGCACGGGGCCCGGCGCCGGATCCCCCGGCCTGTGGAACGGCGCCGGATCGGTGGTCGCGCCCACGGCCGAGCCTCCTCCCGAGCCCGGGAGTTCCGCGGGCTCGACCGGCACGACGCCGGACCCGGGCCTCGCATCGGCGCGGGCGTGCCCGGCCAGCGTCGCGCCGACCGCGTCGACGATGTCGCGCAGCTGGCCCTCGTTCATCACGATCGCGACGGCGTCGTGGAGCGGGCGGAGACGCCGCTCGGCAAGGGCCGCCTCGACGCTGGGGACACCGGCACCCGCGAGCTCCACGGCGAGCGCGCGGTACTCCGCGGCGGCCTCGCCGGCGATCTCCCGCCAGCCGAGGTAGACGTGCGTGGCGTATGCGTCGAGGGTGACCCGGAACCCGTGGGCACGCAGGTCCGAGATCTCGCGGACGTGCTCCAGGCCGGCGAGCACGTCGCGGTAGACCGCCACCGCGCCGGGCGCGTCGGTGAGGCCGAGGCCTTCCGCGAGCGTGGACCGGACCAGGCGCTTCTCACCGTCGGAGCCCTTCTCGGCGAACGCGACGCTCTGGCGGATCCGGCCGTGCATGGACCCGAACCGGTTGTGGTAGACGACGAGCGCGCGCTCGTCGCCGCTTCGGTTCGAGTAGGCGAAGACATCCTCGTTGACATGGCCGCCGTCGTCGACCACGTCGTACAGGCGGAAGTCGCGGACCTCGGCGAAGAGCCGGCGGCGGTGGAGGAGCGGGAAGATCTGCCATTCGTGGCGGCTCACGAGCCCCTCGTTCGGGCGCTCGTCCCAGTAGGCGCGGCGGAACTCCATGCCGTACTTCTCGGCAAAGCCCTCGACCTGGCCGTGCCCGAACATCGGCAGGCCCGGCATCGTCGCGAGAACCGTCGCGACCCCGAAGTACTTGTCGCCGGTCCCGAACTGCTCCACCGCGGTCTTCTCGTCGGGGTTGTTCATGAAGTTGACGTAGCGCTTCAGGATCTCCGGGTCGAACTCGAGGGTGTTCTTGACGACCTGGCGGTACTCGGCGTTCTTCTCGTCGCGGAGCATGTTCATGAAGGCGCTGTTGTAGACGCGGTGCATGCCGAGCGTCCGGACGAAATAGCCCTCCATCAGCCAGAACGCCTCGGCGAGGAGGAGCGTGTCGGGGACCTCCGCGGCGACGCGGTCCACGACCTCGCGCCAGAACTCGACCGGGATCGCGGCGTCGAAGGCCTCCTTGGACATTGCCGATTCCGCCCGCGACGGGATCGCGCCACCCTGCCCGGGCTCGGGGTACCAGAGCCGCTCGATGTGCTTCTTGGCGAGCGTCATCGCGGCGTCGAAGCGGATGATCGGGAAGCGCCGGGCGACGGCGAGGATCGTCTGGATGACCGCCTCGCGGACGTCGGGGCGGAGGTAGTCGAGCTGGGCGGTGTCGTTCCACGGCATGCTGGTCCCGTCGTTGCCGTGATAGACGTAGCGCACATGGCCCGACCCGCGATCCTCGCGCTTGAAGACGACCGCCGCGTCGGTGGCGTCCCAGTAGTGGTCCTCGAGGAAGACGCCAACGCGGGGGTCGTCCGAAAGATCGGGGCCGCTGAACGAGTAGGCAGGATAGGGCGCGTCCGACCGCGAGAGGAACCAGTCCGGGTGCTCCATGACCCAGCGCGAGTCGATCCCCATGTGGTTCGGGACCATGTCCGAGGCGAGACGAATGCCGCGCGCCCAGGCGCGGTCCCGCAGATTCGTGAACGCGGCCTCGCCGCCGAGGTCCTCCGCGATAACGTAATCGCGCAGGGAGTAGGCGGAGGCCACGGCATCGGGGTTCCCGCGGCGCTGCTTGATCCGCTGCGACGCCACGCTGCGCTCCCAGAGCCCGATCAGCCAGAGGCCGCCGAAGCCCCAGCGGGCGAGCCGGTCCAGCTCCTCGTCGGGAATCTCGTCCAGCCG
Source organism: Candidatus Limnocylindrales bacterium (assembly GCA_038214375.1). GTDB lineage: Bacteria > Chloroflexota > Limnocylindria > Limnocylindrales > CSP1-4 > CTSoil-043. The sequence continues at coordinate 46,558 of JBBQRX010000005.1, read as the reverse complement.
CCCGATCGGGCGCCCGTACGATTTCGAGAGCTGGTCGAGCCAGACGTACGTGCTCTTGGCCATGAGGACGGCGCGGGGCATCCACGCCTTGTCCTCGGAGAAGTGCTCGGCTTCCACGTCCAGCTCTCCGAAGTCGGGTGGTTCGGCGGCGGCGCCCCCGCCGGGGCCGCCATGGAAGCGGAGCCAGAGGGCACGCTCATCCTCGGCGGCGATGTCGATCCCCGTCACGAGCCGATCGAGCAGCGCACCGAAGCGGTCCCCGAGCGCCGCGGCGAGGAACGCCCCCCAGTGGGTGCGGATCCAGCGCAGCTGCCCGCCCAGGCTCGTCGGCTCCGCGATGGCCGGCGCGCGCAGCATCGTGACGAGGTCCTGGCTCTGCGGGCCGAACGGCGTCCGCGTCGCGAAGAATCTCCCGATCTCGTCGATGACAGCCCGGTAGCGAGTGGCGGCCGCCAGGTCGGCGTCGTCGAACAGCTCGCGGAACGAGTCGGCCGCGGGGTTCGCGTTGGCGAGCCAGCAGTTGGCGAGCTCTTCGAGGGCGATCTCGCGGTTCGGTGTGCCGTCCGTCTCGCCCGCGAGGTATTCGACGGCCGTCAACTCCCCGCGATGGACGCTCAGCGGGGGAAACCTCGTGGTGAACCGGGCGAGCGTCGCGTCGACCGTGTCCGCGCCGAGGGTCTCGTCGAGGTGGTCGAGCGCATCGTCGATCGCCTCCGGATCCTCCTGCTCGCGGTAGATCCCCACCACGGCATGCAGGATCTCGTCGACGAGGCCGAGCGCGTTGAGCTCGCCCGGGCTGATGATTGCATCGGCCACGCCGTCCTCGCGCCGCCGGGCGGTCATCTCGGCCGCGAGGCCCCGGACGGCGCGCAGGTTCGCCAGGATCACGTTGCCGGACAGCTCGAAGAGCGTCTCGTTCAGGCGGTAGCGGGCCCGGGCGTCCGCGGAGACATGGAACTCGCGCCTGCTCATGGGGTCATCGGGATTCCATAGAGCCGGATCTCGCTGATCGCAGCCTGCGTGGTGGGGCTGCCGATCACCGGCGTCTTCTTTGCCGGGTACCAGTCGAGGATCGTGATCCGGAGCCGGGTGACGCCAACAATCCCGAGCTCGGGGGGGATGTCCACGCGCTGGGAACCGTAGACGTCGACGAGCTTGAGCGGAATGGGCGTCTCCTTGTCGAACCGGACCGTGACGTTGCGCGGTCGATGGTTGCCAGTGTAGAAGTCCTGCGTTCGCTGCCAACCGTTCCAGATCTGGATCCGCGTCACGGCGGCCGGCGCGAAGGTGACCTCGATCCACTGGTCGGACGGGGTTGCGGTCCCGGTCTTCCAGCTGGTCGTCGGGTCGCCGTCGATCGCGAGCGACGCGGCGTGCTTCGCGAGCGACGATGAGGCGGTCGCCCCGGTCGGCTTCAACCCGATCGCGGGGCCGGGCGGGAGCGTCGCGGGAGCCGCGGACGGTGCGCTGCTCGCCGCGCCCGCCGACCCGGCTATGGCCGAGGCACCCGCGGCGGACGCGCCGCCGGCGGACGAGCCGGGGACCGCCCCGCTCGCCGTTGCGGACGCGTTGGGGGCCGCCGGCGATGGCGATGCCGAGCCGGACTTCCCGCCCAGCAGGACGGCCGCACCGCCGCCGGCAAGCACGAGGAAGAGCACGCCGACGCCGACGATCAACGGCAGCGGGCTGCCGCCGCGTCGGCGTGCGGGGCTGGGCGCGGGCACGCCCACCGCGGCATGACCCGGTTGTGCGCCGGCCGAGGCGGCCGGGCGCGCTGGCGCCGACGGGAAGCTCCAGGCCTGCGTGACCGGGGTGGGCGGCGGTTCGACCGGGACCGGAGGCGTCGCCGGGGGCGGGGCAGCGAGCGGCGCAGGCGCTGCCCGCGCAGGTGCCGCTCGCGCAGGCGCAGTGGCGGCCCGCCCGGCGGCCGGGAGGCGCTCGCCGCAGGAGATGCAGAACGTCCGGCCGGCCGGGTTTGCGCGCCCGCAGACCGGGCATGTGGGACCGGACGCTGCGAAGGCCGGCGCGGCGGCGGGCATGCCCGACGGCTGTGGCACGGACGGCGGCGGCACGGGCGGCGCGGGCGGGGCGGCCATCGGCACGTGCTGCGGGGCGACGGCGGCCGCGGGCGCGGATGCGTCGGAAGGAGGTCCGGACGTTGTCGCCGACGCACCGACCCCGGGATCCGCGACTCCGGTCGCGGGGGCGCCCGCCTCCTCGGCCGCGAACTCGAGGAACGCGCCGCAACTGCCGCAGAACGCGTCCCCCGCGGCATTCTGCGTGCCGCACTTCGCGCAGATCATCCTGCTCGCGTCCGCCTCCATCGGTCCCTGCCTGGGTGCAGGGTAGCCCACCCGGCGGGGTACGGCGCGGCTCCGCGCGATCGGCTCATCGGCGCAGGATGATCGGCAGACCGAACGCGTCGCGGAAGACCTGGATCAGGCCGCTCACGGGCGGTGCCGCGGTCCCGGCCACGACAAGGAACCGCGCCGTCGCCGGGGTCGCCGGGACGCCGGAGAGGGTCGCAACGGCGCGCAGCGTCCGGGGACCCTCCCGGTCCCGCGGGAGGATGAGCACCTGCGCTGTGAACCCACCGGTGGCGTCCGTGAAGATCGGCTGCAGGGGCGTCGGCGTGATCCCCGAAGACCAGGTCAGGACGACGGGAGCGTTCGCCGGGAAGCCGGACCCGGTCGCGAGCGTCACCGTGCCGGTCGGACCGCGCTCCGGGTCGACCCGCAGGATGCCGACCCCCACCGCCGCGACGAGCCGGACCGATTCGGGCGGCCCGCCGTCCCAGGCCACGGTCAGGAGGGCGGTTCGCGTCCCGGTCGCGGTGCCGACAAGGAGGATCCCGAGCGCGCACGAGGCGCCCGGTGCGAGGCTCGTCCCGGTGCACGGGTTCGCGCTGAGCAGGAAGTCGCCCGCATCCGTGCCGCTGATCGCGACGCTGCCGATTCCCGCCGGACCGGTCCCGACGCTCAGGATCGTCGCGCTGGCCGACACGCCGAGCGTGCCGATCGGGACGCTCCCGAAATCGACCGGATCGGGCGAGACGATGATCGCCGGCTTGACGATGGGCTTCGGGGTCGGAGTGGATGTGGGAGTGGGTGTCGGCGTGGGCGTCGTCGTCGGCGTCGGCGTCGGCGGCGGCTGCGGTGGCCGCCGGTCCCTGACGAAGATGTCGGAGGTGCCGTTCGTGTCGCCCCGGACGAGGTTCGTGGCGAGGGACTCGAAGAAGACGAGGCGAGCGCCGACCGCGAGGGACGGTCGAAGGCTCGTGTCGTTGGCCTCCGCCGGGCCGATCCCCACGCTCACCCGGGCCAGCCGGTCCGTCTCCGGGCCTGCCACGAAGATGTCGAACGGAGCGGATCGGTCGGACTGGGTGAACGGGTCGGCGTTCGTGTCGCCGGGCACGAGGTTGGAGGCACGCGACGCGAACGCGATCGAGCGGCCGTCGGCGGAGACCGCCGGCCACGCGCTCGAATCGTTCGCCTCCGTCCCGTCCGGAGCGCCCGAGACGCGACGGATCCCCGCGTCCGCGGTCCAGGCAAAGACGTCGGTTGTGCCGTTGCCATCGTTCGGGACGAGGTTGGCCGCCCCGGAGTCGAACGCGACGACGCTGCCGTCGGACGAGAGGGCGGGGTGGTCGCTTCGCCCCGCTCCCGGCGCCCCGCTTGCCGCGGAGACGAGGGTCGTCGTCAGCGACGAGCGGTCGCGCAGCCAGATCTGCATCGGCAGGACGAAGCCGCGGATGTTCCCGAGGCCGAAGGAGCCGAGCGGCGCAAGGAGTTGCCCGGACGCGAACGCGACCACGGATCCGTCGTCCGATACGGCGATCGACCCGTACTCCCGTCCCGGGGGTCCGGGGGTGGTCGAGCCCGTCGGGGCGCTCACGGACTCCACCCGTCCGCTGCCCAGCGTCAGGACGTAGAAGCCCGGAGGGAGCGGCGGGTCGGCGTCCGCGTAGCCGTCCGACTGGAACGCGAGGACGCTCCCATCCGCCGAGAGGCGCGGGTGGTGGAGGCCCGAGAAGCCCATGTTCGCGAGGCCGGGGACGTCCCCGCCGAGCTTCCCGCTCAGCGGAAAGCTCAGGCCCGCGCCGCGGCGCCACAGCGCGACGAGCGGAGACCGGTTGGGAAGTGCCAGGCCGAACACGACAAGCGAGCCGTCCGCGGAGACATCCGGCTCCTCGACGGTTCCCACCGGGGTCGGTCCGTCGAAGGTGCCGATCACCGTCGGCGGGTAGATCCGGCTGGTTGTTCTTGCCGCGCGATCTGTGAGCAGGACATTCTGGGTCGCGACCGCCGTGCTGCCGACGAGCGCGGAGCGGTAGGTGACCCAGCGTCCGTCCGGGCTGACCGCCGCCTCGTCGGACGCGACCCGCACGAGCTGGGAGCCGTCGTCGTTGACGGAGACGCGGGTGTTGAACCCCGGTTCGAGCGAGACCGCGAGCGGGGCCGCCGGGCCGCCCACGGGACCCGCGCCGCCATGCGTCGTCACCGCGGCCAGCGCCGGCACGACCGTGATCGCGGCGGCGAACCACGCCGCGGCCGCGACGCCGACGCGGCGGCGTGACGTCATGCGTGTCACCGGAATCCCGGCCGCCTCAGGGGCGGACGAACCCCGAGTAGTAGACGGACGGATCGCACGCACCGGACGAGGTGCAGCTGGCCGTGAAGCTCAGCGTCTGCCCCTTCTGGATGACGATCGGCGTCACGTAGTGGAAGTCGAGATCGCGGAAGTTCTCCAGCCGGAGCGTGACCAGGACGAAGCCGTCCCGCAGGAGCTGGAGCGTGCCGGCGCGGCCGTTCGGGTTCGCGAAGACGAGGTCGGTCATGTAGAAGGTCGAGGCAAACTTCGCCGACGGCGGGTTGGAGCCGTCCGCGGCGAGCCGGCCGTCCTGTGGCACGCCGTTGCCGACCGGGGCCGGCGTCGGCGTTGCCGGGCCGGGGGATGCGACCGGGCTCGGCGAGGCACCCGGGGCGAGCGAGGCCGCCGGTGACGGCGAGGGGCCGCCCGGCGCCTGGCTGGCGCCACCACCACCACCGCCTCCCGAGGCGAGGCTCGGGATCGGCGTGAATCCGGCATCGGCAAGCGCCTGTGTCGTGGCGCTCCTGATCGCCGGCTGGAGGACAGTCGCCCACAGAACTGCGGCAAGGATGAGCAGGCCGAGCAGCGCCAGGAGCGCCGGCACGAGCCAGCGCGGCAGGATCGCCTCCTGGAGCATCGTGCCGTCGAGGACGGTCGGCCGCCCGTCGTCGCCGGCAACGGCCACCTTGAACGGGCGTGTCTTCGGCTGGCCCCGCCAGAACGATTGGGCAGGCTTGACCCGCACCTTCGCGAAACCCGCGGTGCCGGGCTCGACGAGCAGTCCGGGCGGTCGCACGTCGAATCCGAGCAGCTGGTCGGGATCCGCCGCCGTGATCGACGCGTTGAGCCGGGCGTTGCCGCGGTTGTCCACGGCGAGGTCGTGCGTCGCACCGCGGCTCCCTCGCGATGCGCGCGGGACGAGCTCGGCGAACGTGTCGCTGAAGGTGCCGACGGTCAGGACCCCCTCCTCGACCGCGGAGCCGCCCGGATCCTCCTGCGAGCGGGCGCGGATTCCGAAGGGGAGCGCGCCGGCCGGCGTGGCGGCGACGCGCGGCGGGGCGAAGGAGACGACCGCGCTTCCCTCGGCCCCTGGGAAGAGCGAGAGTGCCGGCGGCTCGGCGGAAGCGAAGGCGCCCGGGTCGCCCAGGACGTCGATCGTGAACTGGTCCACGACCGTGCCGGTGTTCTTGACGGTCACCGTGCACGACGCGACCGAGCCGGGCACGACCTCGAGCGCCTTCGAGGCGAGGGTGACGAATGCTCCCATGGTGGCCGAGTGTACGGGCCGCGCACGGGCCGCGCCAGCCTTTGTGGCGGTTGACGCCACGCCCGTCGGGCAGGTTCGCGTGCCCGATCAGGCGGCCGTTATGCCGGCGTTAAGTGCCCGGATGTGCACGGGGCGCACCCTTGCCGCGGTCGTCGCGAGATCCGGCCCGGGAATGGGGGCCACCGTGACGGCGCACGGGGAAGGGGCCATCGAGATGTTGACCGCCGCGCCGATCTCCATCCGTCCGACCGCCACAGCGCTGGTGGCCCGGGTCGACCGCATCTCCGTCGCGATCGCGAGCGCGGACCCGCTGTCGCGCGCCGGGCTCGCCGCCCATCTCCGGGACCAGGCCGGCATCGATGTCGTCCCCGAATCCGCCGCCGAGGCTGCTGCGGTCATGGTTGTCGTCGCCGACGACGTGGACGAGGAGACGACCCGGGAGCTGCGCGGACTCCGGTCGGCGGGCCACGAGCGGCTCGTGCTCCTGGTCGCGAAGGTCGACGATGCCGGGCTCCTCGCGGCGGTCGAGGCGGGCGTGAGCGGCGTCGTGCGGCGCAGCCAGGCGACCGCCGGCCACCTTGCCACCGCGATCCGGGCCGCGGCGGTCGGGGAGGGGACCCTCCCGCCGGACCTGCTGGGCCGGCTCCTCTCGCAGGTCGGACGGCTCCAGCGCCAGGTGCTCCACCCGCGCGGCCTCACGTTTGCGGGTCTCACGGAACGGGAGATCGCCGTGCTCCGACTGCTCGCGGAGGGCCACGACACGGCCGAAGTCGGGCGCCGCCTCTACTTCTCCGAGCGGACCGTCAAGAACGTCATCCACGACGTGACGTCGCGCCTGGATCTCCGCAACCGGACGCACGCGGTCGCCTACGCGATCCGCCAGGGCCTCATCTGAACGGAGCGGCTCCCGCGCGCCGCGACCCCGGGGGGTCGTGCTGTGTCTCTTCGGCCGCCGGTCCGCCCGGCGCCGACCGCGAGCCCGCGCGAGGAACGCTCCTGATCGAGGCGCCACTCTCGCGGCCTACAACTGTCGCGGCCTACAACTTCCGAGATACGTGCCCTGTTCGTCCTACGCGCGTTTGCCGCGGGCTAGAGCCGGTTCCCCGGGCACGGCCCGCGTCTGCTGTGCGGCGGCAGCCCGTTTCGGGCACCTCCGGGAGTCTCGGCCCGCGTTCCGATCTCCGTAGCACGAATGGTGGGCGTAGACCGGAAGAAGTGCGCCCCGCACGGCTATCCGTGCCCGACGGCCCCGCACGGCTGTCCGTGCCCGTGCGCCCCGCACGGCTGTCCGTGCCCGTGCGCCCGACACGGCTGCCTCGCGCCCGACGGCCCGGCACGGCGGCTGCCCGTGCCCGACGGCCCGGCTCCGCCCGCTTCCGGCCGAACTGGAGGGGCAGCTTCTTCGGCCCTGGGCGACCGTCGCCTGCACCGCGCCAGGCCTGGGCAGCCTCCTCGTCGTCGGCATCGGCCTGGCGCTGGATCGCGAGCGCCTGGACGCCGTAGCGTCCCTTTTCGCCGGACAGCGCGGGGCTCGTTCGCCGGACAGCGCGGGGCTCGCCGTAGCCTCGGGTCGCTGGACCTCGCCCGAGGATTCCGTCGGCCGGTTGGGCTCGTCGGGCTTCTCTTCCTCCTGCCGTTCGCGCTGCACGGAGCTGCCGCCCGCGGCTGCCTCGCGGCCCGCTAGTCGCGCGGCGACTCCTCGTCCTCCTCGGGGGCCGCCTCGCGCTGGATCGCGAGCTGCTGGACGTCCTCATCCTCCTCGGGAGTGGCCTCGCGTTGCACCGCCGGCGCCGGCTGAGCCACGACGTCGCCCGCCCGTCCGGTCGTCATGACGCGGTTCGCGGTGGACTCCGCGGCAAGCTCGAAGCGGTCGTTCGGGTTGCTGACCGAGATCCCGCCGGGGGCGGGCGTGCCCTCCACCGGCCCGGAGCGCTGCTGGACCACGTGGGTCAGCTCGTGCGCAAGCGTCCGCTCGTGCCCCGCCGATCCCTGCGCGTGGCCGTCGCCGAGGACGATCTCGTTGCCGACGGTGTAGGCGTGCGCGTCGACGGCGCGAGCCGACGCGGCCGCGCCTCCGCCGCTGTGGACGCGAACGTCGGAGAAGTCGGTCCCGAAGCTCGACTCCATCCGCTGCCGGACCGCAGGCTCCAGCGGCGTCCCGCCTCCGCGGCCGACCACGTCCTTCACCGGCGACTCCGTCTCGGCCTCGCCGTCGAGGAGCTGCGCCACGCCCGCATTGCCCGCCACCCGCTGGAGTCGCAGGACCGAGGCCGGGCCGAGCGCGTCCATCCGGCCGGCGGCCGCGGCACGGGCCGCGAGCGCCGTGGCGGCATCTTCGACGCCGGAACCCCGGACGGGCCGGCGTGGCGTGTCCTCCCGGTCGTGCTCGTGGCGGTGCATGTTCGCATCCTCCCGCGTGGCCGTGGCGTCGTCTGTCATCGTCGCGCTCCCGTCAATCCCCGGGCGGCCGGGCCGGCCGCGGCCGCATCGTCATCATCAGGCGCCGGCGATCACGCCGAACCACGAGCCGAACTCGGCTTCTACGCAGAGGCGGCCCAGCTTGCGGTACTCCCGGGCCGTCTCGCGGACGAGGTCGGCCATGGCAACCTGCCGTTCGCCCTCGGCGGCGCGGAAGGCGGCGCCCACCGCGACGTTCCGGATGTTCCCGCCCGAGAGCGTGAAGCGCCGAGCCAGGAAGTCGAGGTCGATGTCGTCCGTCATCGGGAGCGCCCCGGGGAGATTGCGTTCCCACAGGCGCCGGCGATCCTCGACGTCGGGTATCGGGAACTCGACGATCGCGTCGAGCCGGCGCAGGAACGCCTCGTCCACGTTCGCGCGGAGGTTCGTGGTCAGGATCGCCATCCCGTCGAACACCTCCATCCGCTGGAGCAGGTAGGCGACCTCCACGTTCGCATAGCGGTCGCGGGCGTCCTTGACATCGGAGCGCTTGCCGAAGATCGCATCTGCCTCGTCGAAGAGGAGGACTCCATTGACGCGGTCGGCCTCGTTGAAGACACGATCGAGATTCTTCTCGGTCTCGCCGATGTACTTGTCCACGATCGTCGACAGGTCGATCACGTACAGGTCCAGGCCCAGCGACGAGGCGATCACCTCCGCCGACATCGTCTTGCCGGTGCCGGAGTCGCCGGCGAACAGGGCGGTCACGCCGCGCCCCTTGAGCGAGGTCCGGGCAAGGCCCCAGTCGTCGAGGACGCGGTCGCGGTGGCGAGCCCGCGCGGTCAGCTCGCCGAGCTGCTCCACCACCGCCTCGGGCAGGACCAGGTCCGACCAGCCGACGCGCGGCTCGATCCGGCGCGCCAGCCGGTCGAGGCCGGCCGCGTTCTGGGATCGGGCCCCGGCCGCGACATCGGCCACGCCGAGCGCGCGGCCGGACGCGGCCGCAGTCAGGCGCCCGGCCTCCGCGGCACGTTCCACCTGCTCCGGCGCCAGCCGGTAGGGGAGCGCCGCGATCGCGGACGCCATCTCGTCGGTCGCAGACCCGTGGAGGGCAGCAAGCCAGACTGCGTGACGCTCGGCCGCCGTCGGCAGCTCCGCCTCGACGAGAAAGGCGACGGTCCGCGACCAGGCAGGGTCCCAGCCGCGCGCGCCGTGCAGGACCGTGATGCAGCCGGCCTCGGCGAAGGCACGGACGGCGGCCGCTCCGCGTTCGGCGAGCACCTCGACCGGGCCCGCCACCAGGCCCGCGCCGCGGAGCCGTGCCTCGCGGATGGCGGCGGTCGCCGCGTCGCCCATTTCCTCGTGCGGCGCGAGCCGGCCAAGGTCGATCACCACGGGCGGCGGCCCGAGCCGCGCCAGGGCGCGCGCTGCGACGGTGAGCGGCGCGGTCCCGATCCGCTCGCGCACGTAGGCGAGCCGGGCGCCGGCGCGCAGCCCGCGCTCCAACGGCTCGACGCCGGCAAGATCGCGCCCGGACGGCGTCACCTCGAGGGCGGCGACGAGCGGATCGGTCGTGTCGTCACCCACCAGGTGGCCGGCGACCCGGTCCGGCACGCGGAGCGCGCGGGTCAGGAACGGCCTTTCGACATCCTCCACGACCAGGAGGCCGCCCGCGATGAGCGGCCCTCCCGGCCCCAGCCGCGCCCGTCCGGCGCCCGACGCGCCGCCCGCCCCGACGAGCTCCAGGGCCAGGCCGATGCTCGCCCGGCGGCGCGAGACATCGTCGTGGAGGTAGCCGTAGAGGCGCTCGAACCGGGGGTCGAGGTCGGGCGCGAGCGCCACGAGGAGGAGCTCCACGTCGAGCGCCTCGAGCCCGAACGAGCGGACCAGCCGGCGGAGGCGGACATCAACCCCCGCAGCCTCGGCCGCATCCGCGTCTCGTTCGACGGCCTCCAGCCGCGCCGTCGCCTCCGCGTCGGGGGCCGCGGGCAGGAGCGGCGCCGGCGGGCCGGCGAGCATCTCGTCGACCTGTGCATCCGAGACGTAGAGCCCGCGAAAGCGGTCGTCGGGATCGGGGTCCGTCGACCGGCGCCGGGCGACCGCGACGCGAATGCGCGCCTCGACAAGCTCGAGGCGGGCGGCGAGGTGGCGAACCGACGCGTCGGCGACGGCTGACCCGAGCGTCATGGAAGGCCGTCGGTCATCGACGGTCAGGGCCGCGGATAGCCGCGGATCCGGTACGTGCGGCCGGGCTTCGCCGTCGTGCCGCCGGTCACGGTCTCGTCCTGCGCCACGGGGGATTCCTCCGGGGTGAGCGGCCCGCTCCGACGAACGCCCACGGCCCGGCCCGCCCCCACTGTCCGTGTCCGTCGCTCGGGCTCCGCGTCGTTGTCCGCGCGGGCGATCGAGAGGCGCGGCAGCTCCCGCACCGGCGACCCGGCGGCAACGCTGCGGCCCACCACGAAGGGCACATTGAAGACCAGGTCGAGCGACGGCTTGAGCTCGCCTCCGAGCGCCGACCAGACGTCGGCGATGGAGCGGTCCGGCCCGAGCGGCAGGGCCACGCTCACCATCGCCGGCAGCGGCTGCTCGGCGAGCGCGCCGGACATCTCCGACGGCCCGAGCGTCTCGTGACGGAGGAACGCGCCGAGGCACGCCGAGAGGAGCCGGTGCTCGTCCTCCGGGCGCTGGGTCCAGGCGGTGACCATGTACTGGAGCTTGTAGTGGCGTGGCGGCGGCTGGTGGCCGCTCACGTAGCCCTCCGCCGCGTAAACCGGGGCCCAGGCGGCGTCACGTCGCGAAAGGTCCTCGCGGATGTCGTACAGGTAGAGGTTGATCGTCGGCGCGTTCCGGCGCGAGGCCCAGTCCTTGGTGGGGGCGTCGAACGAGACCTCGACCTGGCTGCCACTGAGGACCTCGGTCCGGATCAGGCCCCGGAGCGTCTCATCGACTTCCTCGATCATCCGGGTGCACCCCTGGTGGCGGCTGCGGGAGGCGGGCCGAGGCCGGGCGGTGACGGCGACCGGTCCGACGCGCGTTCGTGTGCGGGCACGGCCGCCCGCCCGGTCAGCGTCGCCGAGGCGCCACCGCCCGGCAAGCCGCCCCGGGGCAGCCGATCGGGACGCCCCGGGTGCCCCATCGGGCAGCGCGACCGGCCCCTTCGGCTGTCCGCTCGCCCGTTGTGGCGGCCGGGTGCCCGGTGCCACGCTCGACCGGTCCCTACCTCCGCAGCCCGGGAGGGCCGATCCGCATGCCGAACTACCTTTCGCCCGGCGTCTACGTCGAGGAGGTCCAGGCCGCCTCGCGCCCGATCGAGGGGGTCGGGACGGCTGTCGCGGCCTTCGTCGGCCTCGCCCAGAAGGGGCCCGCCAACACGCCGGTGATGGTGACGAACTGGACGCAGTTCGTGACGTCGTTCGGTGACTTCATGGAGGGGTCGTACCTGGCCCATTCCGTCTACGGATTCTTCCTCAACGGCGGGACGACCGCCTACATCGTCCGGATCGGCGCGGAGGGTGCCGAGGGTCCGACCGCACGCCTGGAGCTGCCGAGCTCCACCGACAAGAGCCAGGCCGCGTTCCGGGTCGTGGCCCTGGACGCGGGCGCGACCGGCAACGACGTCACGGTGGAGGTGAGCGATCCGACCGAGCCCGGCGAGGGCGTGTTCAAGCTGGTCGTGACGCGAGGTCCGGACACCGAGGTCTACGACAACGTCAGCCTGAAGAAGGGCCGCAGCAACGTCTTCACGGCCACGAAGACGTCAAAGCTCGTCCGCCTGGAAGAGACGGCAAAGGGCGACGTGGCTCCCGCCCCCGGCACGAAGTCCGCACTCGCCGGCGGGACGACCGCCCGCGCGGCGCGCGTCACCCCCGACGAGTACGTCGGCAACACGGCGGACCGGACCGGCTTTGGCGGCCTCGAGGCGATCGAGGAGATCACGATGGTCGCGGCGCCGGACCTGATGGCGCTCTACCAGCGCGGCGTGATCGACCTCGAAGGGGTCAAGGCGGTCCAGCTCGCGATCATGGCCCACTGCGAGTTGATGGGCGACCGTGTCGCCATCCTCGACGCACCGCCCGACTACAACGCCCAGCAGATCAAGGAGTGGCGCCAGGACAAGGCCGGCTACGACTCCAAGTACGCCACGCTCTACTGGCCGTGGATCAAGGTCTTCGACCCGATCGCCGGCCAGGCCGCGTTCGTGCCGCCATCCGGCCACATGGCCGGGATCTGGGCCCGCAGCGACGGCGAGCGGGGCGTCCACAAGGCGCCCGCGAACGAGATCGTGCGGGGCGCCATCTCGCTCGAGCTGAACCTGACCCGCGCCGAGCACGACCAGCTCAACCCGATCGGGGTCAACTGCATCCGGACGTTCCCCGGCCGCGGGATCCGGGTGTGGGGCGCGCGGACGCTCTCGTCGGACCCGGCGTGGCGCTACCTCAACGTCCGCCGGCTCTTCAACTACATCGAGGAGTCGATCCTGCTCGGGACCCAGTGGGTCGTCTTCGAGCCGAACGACCTGGACCTCTGGGAGCGCGTGAAGCGCACCGTCGGGGCGTTCCTGGTCCGTACCTGGCGCGACGGCGCGCTCTTCGGCGCGACCCCCGGCGAGGCGTTCTACGTGAAATGCGACAGCGAGAACAACACCGCCGAGTCGATCGATGCGGGCCAGCTGATCGTGGACATCGGGATCGCCCCGGTGAAGCCGGCCGAGTTCGTGATCTTCCGCCTTGCCCAGTTCTCGGGCGGGACGTCGCTCACGGAATGACCGTGGCCTCGACCGTTCGTCGTCGCTGACCGACAGGAGGACTCCCCGCCATGCCCGGTATTCCCAAGCTTCCGCAGGACGCGCTCGTCGCGCAGCGCTTCAAGATCGAGGTCAAGGGCACCGCCATCGCCACGTTCCAGGAGGTGAGCGGGATCACCTCCGAGCTGGAGGTCGTGACGCTCAAGGCCAACGACATGCTGGGAAAGCCCATCGTCAAGCAGATGATCGGGGCGATGAAGCCCCCGACCATCACACTCAAACGGGCCGCCGACTCCAGCATGGACCTCTGGAACTGGCACAAGGCTGCGCTCGACGGTGACCTCGTGGGCGCCCGTCGCGAAGGCTCCATCGTCCAGCTCGACTTCACCCACCAGGAGGTCGCCCGCTACAACTTCTTCGACGCCTGGGTCTCCAAGCTGACCGCGACCGGGATGAAGGCCGGCGACAACTCTCCATCCGTCGAGGAGTGCACCATCGTCTGCGAGCGGCTCGAGCGGGTGAAGTGACGTGGTGCTCGACCTGATCGCGGGGCCGGCCGCCGCCGTTGGCGCGCCCGGTCCCGCGCCGGCGGGCCTGCGCACCGAGTTCCCGTTCGTGCTTCCCCGGGGCTACCTGGACGAAGCGGGCGTCCTTCACCGCGACGGGTCGATGCGCCTCGCAACCGCCCGCGACGAGATCCTCCCGCTGCGCGACCCGCGCGTCCGGGAGAACGAGGCATACCTGACGGTGATCCTGCTCAGCCGGGTCGTGACCCGGCTCGGGACCGTCACGAACGTCACGCCCCAGGTCATCGAGGGGATGTTCGCCTCCGACCTCGCGTTCCTCCAGGACCTCTACCGGCGCGTCAACCAGGAGGGGACATCGCAGGCCTCCGTGACGTGTCCGGCCTGTCGCCACGAGTTCAGCGTTGAGATCGGGGGCGCCTCGCCGGGGGAATCCTGACGTACGCGGCCGACCGCCTCTTCGAGGAGGTCGCGTACGTCGCCTTCCATTTCCACTGGTCCATGGACGAGATCCTCGACCTCGAGCACCCAGACCGGCTCCGCTTCGTCGAGGAGATCGCGGGGATCAACCGGCGCCTGACCGAAGAGGAGTGAGTTCGTCGTGCGCTGGCCCTTCGCGAATTGGCTCCGCGGCGCAGCCGGGAGGGATGAGCCCTCGCCCGGCGCGAACGGGACGGCGCCGCCCGCGGCCGGATCGGATGCGGCCGCGCCGCTCGTGGCCGCGCCGCCCGCGGCCGCGCCGGATCCCGGACCGGAGTCGCGCGTCGAGGCGCGGCCGGCCGCGTGGCGCACCCTGCCCCCGGTCCAGCGAGCCGTCGGCGCGACGCCGCTCACCGCGCCCAGCACGGCGTTCGCGCGCGACCTGGCGGGCCGCCGTTCGCCCGACCCGATGCTTGCGCCGCTCAGCCATGACGTCACGGCCGACGGCCCGGCGGGCCTGGTGAGCGGCATCGCCGTGCCGCTGGTCCAGCGCATGCCCGCCGGCTCGGGCGCCGTGCAGACACGATCGATGCCGGTACCCGCAGAGCCCGGGCGCCGCGGGCCGCAGGCCCAGCGCGGCATGACCACGTTCGCGTCGCTTCCGCCGCTGGGCGCCGCCGAGACGAGCACGGCGGTGGCCGGGGCATCCGAAGTCGACGGCGACGCCGACGCCTCGGTCGCCGAGCTGCCGGGCCGGGCGCCTCGATCCCTGCCGGTGGCACGGCTGGCAGCCTCGGAGCCAGCGATTGCCGCGACGCGAGTCGCCGAGGCCACGGCGCCGGCCGCGGCGCAGGCCCTGGCGCCGGCCGTCACGAGGCCACGGCCGGTCGGCGCGGGATCCACGCCGGCCGCGGGCGGTCACGCGGCTCGTCCGGACCCGGGGGCTGCCAATGAGACGGTCCCGCCGCCCGTCTCGGGCCCGGATTCCACCGCGGTCTCGTCGCCCGCGCCGGTCCCGGCGGACGATGCTGCCCGTCCGGTCGTCGCGAGGCGCACGCTCGGGGAGTCGCGTCGCCTCGGCCTCGGTGCGCCGTTGGTCGGTCCTCCGCCAACGGCACGGGAGACGGGAAGATCCGACGACCTGCCCGTGGCGCGACGCATGCGTGCCGCCGACGCAACGCCGGAGGCGGCCGTGGACCCGCCCGCAACGCCGTCCGTCACCCCCGCCGCGGCGGGATCGGCGCCGCTCCCGCGGCTCGTCGTCGCGCGGCGCTCGACGAGCGCCCTCATCGCGACCGCCGCTCCCACGCCCACGGCGGCAACGTCTCTCATGTCGCCCGACCTGCACGCGGCTGTCGGCGCGGCCCCCGACGCAGCTCCGGCGGGCTCATCGGTCAATTCGGGTTCGGAAGTGACCGGTGCCGCGATCGCCGGTGACGCGGCGGCGGCGGGTGACGCGGCGGCGGCGGCCGCGACGGCCCGCGACGCAGCGGGCTCGACCCGTCGCCTCGTCGGCGACTCGCCGATCGTCGTCTCGCGGCTCGCCCGGCAGGACGCGGGGAGCGAGGCCGATGAAGCGGCCGGTGCGGCCGCCGAACCGGCCATGGAGGCGCGCTTCCCTGCGGTCACGTCGTCGTCCGCGGCGCCCGGTGCGGTCGGCGACACGACGGCCACCGACGCCGGGCCGTCGAGCGCCGCGCCCGTCGCGGGACCCCGGACCGCCAATTGGGCTCCGTCCGCGGGCGCCGCTGCAGTCCAGCGCACCTCGGCGGGTCCCGCAGGTGCCCCACCCGCGAGCCCGACCTCGCCGACCGCAGGGACGCGCGCCGCGGCCGCCGCGGCGCCCCTGGTCGCCGCCCGTTCGATGCGCTCGGGTCAGGCAGCGTCGATCACGACGCTCGGCGAGCGCCAGTCCGCGGAGCCCGGGCCCGTGATCGCGCGCGTGGCCCTCGGCACTCCCGCCGTTCCCGTCGACGTCGCCGACGCGGGCCGCGCGGCCACGATCCCCGCTCATGCACGGGCCGTGGCCGCACCGCGCGTCGCCCGCGGGCCGGTCGAGCGCCCGACCGTCGCCCGCGCAGGACTGGCGGACAGTCGAGGCGCGGCGTCCGGCGTGCCCTCCTCGCTTCCCCTGGTGCGCCCGACGGCCGGAGTCGGCGAAACCGGGCCGGTCCAACGCGTGCCATCGGGCGCTGTCGCGAGCTGGAGCCCGCGGGCGGGCTTCACGACCGTTGCCGCGACACCGGAGCCATTCGTTCAGCGTGCGGTCCAGATCGACGAGCTGGTTGTCACCGCGGATGCCCCTCCGGCCGGCGGGGCCGATCCGGGCGCCGCGCCGGGCGGTTCCGGCACGGCACATGCGCCGGCGGCGGGGGCCACGGGCGCGGGAACCGACGACGAGGAGCTCGCCGATCGGCTCTACGACCGCATCCGGGCGCGCCTGACAACGGAGCTTCTCCTCGACCGCGAGCGCGCCGGCATGCTGGTGGACGGGTGAGCGCGGCGGCCCGGGTGGCGGGCGGGGGTTCGCGATGAGCGATCCCGGCTACGGCCTTGTCCTGCGCTTCAAGGTCACCCTCGACGACCACACGGAGCTCGGCGCCTGGACCAAGTGCGAGGGCCTGACCGTCGAGTATGACGTCCAGGAGGTCAAGGAGGGCGGCCAGAACGACTTCGTCCACCGGCTGCCCGGCCGCGCGAAATACCAGAATATCAAGCTGACCCGACCGATCGACAAGGACACTGGCAAGGTCGCGGCGTGGCTCGCATCCGTGGCCAGCGATCCGAAACGCTCCACCGCGGAGATCGAGCTGCTCGATTCGGGCGGCACGAGGGTCACTTCGTGGAAGCTCGCCGGCGTCTACCCGGCGAAGTGGTCCGGGCCCTCCCTGGACACCGGCACGAACCAGGTCGCCCTCGAGGTCCTCGAGCTCATCCACAACGGGTTCACGCGCTGATGCTCAGCGGCGGCCAGCTCAAGAAGGCGCTGCTCACGGTGGTCGACGGGGACCCCGCCACCACGAAGCTCGTCTTCATGTACAACCCCGCGGAGATCACGACCTCCAAGTCGGCGACCTGGAATCGGCCCCAGGCGCGTGGCGCGCGCTCGGCGAATCGCCCCGAGTTTGCAGGATCCGGGCCCCAGAACGTCCAGCTGGAGATCACGTTCGACGCGTGGGACACGCCGGACGCCGACGTGACCGCGAGCGTGAAGACGCTCTTCGAATGGACGAAGCCGACCCCGAACTCGATCACCCGCCACCTGCCGCGGCCGCCGATGCTGGGATTCGAGTGGGGGAGCAGCCGCGTCTTCGAGGGATACCGCTGTTTCCTCAAGACGGTGCAGGCGCGCTACACGCTCTTCAAGCCGGATGGGACGCCGGTCCGGGCGACCTGCCAGATCACGCTCGAGGAGATCCCTGAGGAGCCCCAGGGCCAGAACCCGACCTCCGGCTCGCGCGAGAGCCGCCGGAGCATCGTGCTCGACGGCGCCGACAGCCTGGCCGGGGTCGCCTACCGGGAATATGGCAATGTCGCGCTGTGGCGCGGGATCGCGGCGTTCAACGAGATCGACGACCCGCTGCGCGTCGCCCCCGGGACCCGGATCCTCGTCCCGTCGCTGGTCGAGGCGAAGCGGCTCGCCAACGGGGAGGGCTGACGCGTGCCCGACGCCCTCGTTGCGAGCGCCTTCCGGATCGAGATCGACGGGCAGCCGCTGAGCAGCGCCCTCGAATCGTCGGTGATCCACGTGGTGGTGGACGATCACCTCCACCTTCCGGACATGTTCGCCATCACGTTCCAGGAGTCCCCGGAGATGAACGCCGCGGAGCAGGCCCGGGTGAAGGTCGGCTCGAAGGTGAAGATCGGCGCGACGGCGCTCGGCGACCCCAGCCCTTCCCCGCTGATCAGCGGGGAGGTGACCGCGCTCGAGGGCGAGTATCGCGAGAGCACGGCGCCGGTCCTCCTCGTCCGGGGCTACGACGCCTCCCACCGGCTGATGCGCGGCCGCGTGTCGGCAGTCCATGCACAGCAGAAGTACTCCGACATCGCGGGCACCATCGCGGATGTCGCCGGTCTCGAGCGGGGCCAGATCGACGACTCCGGCTCCGTCCACGAGTTCGTCCACCAGGCAGCCCAGACGGACTGGGACTTCCTGCGCGGACTGGCCCGCGAGATCGGCTTCGAGGTGGCGGTGCGCGACGGGAAGCTCGACTTCCGAACGCCGCCGGAGGCCGGTGCCGCGCCCGAGGCCGGCGACCTTGCCAGCACCGACCCGCTCCAGCTCGTGTTCGGCCAGGAGCTCCTGGAGTTCCGGCCCCGCGTGACAGCCGGTGGCCAGGTGGGCCAGGTCACCGTCAAGGGGTGGGACATCGGGGCCAAGCGCGACCTGACGGCCCAGCAGCCGGCAGCCACGACCGGCGCCGAGCTGCCCGATAGCCCGGCCTCGCTCGCGGCGACGTTCGGCTCCCCGGGCCACGTGACCGGGGACCGACCGCGCCACACCCAGGCGGAGGTCGACGCGGCGGCCAAAGCGGTCGCAGAGCAGATCGGGAGCGTCTTCGCCGAGGCTTCGGGCATCGCCCGCGGCAACCCGAAGATCAAGGCGGGAGCGGCGGTCAACGTGTCGCTGGTGGCGAACCCGTTCGCCGGCCGCTACACCCTGACCCACACGCGCCATGTCTACGAGACGCGGCACGGCTACCGGACGCACTTCGAGATCAGCGGTCGCCAGGAGCGATCCCTGCTCGGCCTGGCGAGCGGCGGAGGCGGCGGGGCCGGCGACGGGGTCGCGACTCCCGGCCTCGGCGGGGTCCAGGTCGGGATCGTGACCGATAACGCGGACCCGCAGAACCTGGGCCGGGTTCGCGTCCGACTGCCCTACGCGGGGGTCGACTTCGTGGGCGACTGGGCACGCGTCGCCGCGCCGGGCAACGGGGCATCGCGCGGCTTCATCTGGATCCCGGAGGTCAACGACGAAGTCCTGGTCGCATTCCACCATGGGAGCGTGCGCGAGCCGTACGTCCTGGGTGGGCTCTGGAACGGCGCGGACGCGCCACCCACGATCGAGGTCGACGGCGGGAAGCTGAACGGCAGGGCGATGGTCAGCCGCGACGGCAACCACGTCTTCTTCTGGGACAAGCCCCAGAACTCGACGCTCGGCATGGCGACCGCCGGCTCGGAGGTGATCGCCCTGCTCAACCGGCTCGAGAAGGAGTTCTCGGTCAGCTCCGACGGGAAGATCGTGCTGACCGCCCAGGGCGACATCGAGATCAACGCCACCGGCACGGTGAAGATCAGCGGGACCGCCGGCGTGGAGCTGACGAGCAGCGCGTCGGCGAAGGTGAGCGGCGACGCGCAGCTGTCCCTGGAGTCCGGCGGCGTGACATCGGTCAAGGGCTCCCAGGTCTCGCTGGGCTGAGGAGGACCGCATGCTCAACGACGAGTTCATCGGCGCCGGCTGGGCCTTCCCCGTGCGCACCGATTCGGCGGGCGGGATCGCCCTCGTCACCCGCGAGCGCGAGGTAGAGGAGAGCATCCGGCTCATCCTGGGCACCGCGTACGGGGAACGCCCCATGCGGCCGGAGTTCGGCTGCGGCATCCACGACGAGGTTTTCAGCCTGGCCGATGCGACCACCTTCGGCCGGATCGCCGCCGACGTCCGCCGCTCGCTGCGCCGCTGGGAGCCGAGGATCGATGTCCGGGAGGTCGAGGTCACCCCGGACCCGGACGACGCGGCCACGCTCTACATCGACATCCGCTACACGATCGGGTCGGCCAACGATCCGCGCAACCTCGTCTTCCCGTTCTACGTGATCCCCGCGGAGGAGTGAGCGATGGCCCTGCCGGTCCCCAACCTGGACGATCGCCGCTTCCAGGACCTCGTCGACGACGCGAAGCGGCTCGTGCAGCAGCGCTGCCCGGAGTGGACCGACCACAACGTCTCCGACCCGGGCGTGACCCTGATCGAGCTCTTCGCCTGGATGACGGACCAGCTTCTCTACCGGGTCAACCGCGTCCCGGACCGGAATTACGTGAAGTTCCTGGAGCTGATCGGGATCCGGCTCTTTCCGCCCTCGGCGGCGCGTGGTGACGTCACGTTCTGGCTCTCGGGGCCGCAAGCGGAAGCGATCCGCATCCCGGGCGGCACCCAGGCGGCCACGATCCGCACGGAGACCGACGAGGCGATCGTATTCACCACGCTCGACGACCTCCCGATCGTGCCCGTCTCGGTCACGGCCGCCTTCACGTCCGTCGATGGGAAGAAGCACGTGGACCGGACCACCGAGGCGCTCAACGGCCGTGACTTCCTTGCCTTCGAGAGCCAGCCGAAGCCCGGTGACCACCTCCTCATCGGCCTGAGCGATCCGGCTCCCTCGAACGCGCTCCGGCTCCGATTGGCCTGCACGATCGAAGGGGTCGGGGTGGATCCCACGTGGCCGCCGCTCGCCTGGGAGGCGTGGACCGGCGCGGACTGGGAGGCCTGCGACCTCGATCGCGACACGACCGGCGGCCTGAACCGCGACGGCGACGTGGTGGTCCACCTGCCGGCCGGCCACGCCGCGTCCGTCATCGAGAAGGTCCGGGCTGGCTGGGTCCGGGCGCGCGTCACCGAACCCGAAGAGGGCCAGCCGTTCTATTCGTCCTCCCCGAACGTGCGCGGCGTGGAAGCCGCAACGATCGGCGGAACGACCGCGGCGGTCCACGCGGACGTGATCGCGGACGAGATCCTGGGCGTGGCCGAGGGCGTCGCCGGCGGCAGGTTCGGCGTCAAGCGTCGCCCGGTCGTGCCGGGCGACCGACCGATGACGCTCGGCGTCTCCGACGACGAGGCCGGCTGGCAGGAATGGACCCAGGTCGGTGACTTCGCCGACTCAGGGCCGGACGATCGGCACTTCGTCCTCGACGCCGTGGCCGGTGAGGTCTCCTTCGGGCCGGGGGTTCGGGAGCCGGACGGGACGGTCCGCCAGTACGGGGCGATCCCGCCGAAGGGCTCCCGTGTCCGGGTTGACGCGTACCTCACGGGCGGCGGTCGGGCGGGGAACCTCGCGCCGCGGGCGATCAGCGTCCTGAAGAGCTCGATCCCGTACGTATCGCGGGTCGAGAATCGCCGGCCGATGGCCGGCGGCGTCGACGGCGAGGAGATCGAGAACGCGAAGCTGCGCGGCCCGATCTCGCTGCGCACGCGCGGCCGCGCGGTGACCACCGAGGACTTCGAGCACATCGCATTGGAGGCGGCGCCGGAGCTGGCCCGCGTCCGTGCCGTGGCCGCCGGCGACGGCGCCGACGCCGGGTCCGTGCGCGTCCTGGTCGTCCCGGCCGCGGAGGCCGATGCCGGACGGCTCCGCTTCGACCAGCTGCTCCCGTCGGACGAGACGCTCGCGCGCGTCGCCGCCCGACTCGACGAATGCCGGGTCGTGGGCACGCGGGTCCTGGTGGAGCCGCCTGCGTACCGGGGCATCACGATCGTGGCGCGCCTCCGGGCGCGTCCCCGCGTCAACCCCACACGCTTGCAGGACGACGCGATGCGGGCCATCTACGGCTACTTCCACCCGATCACCGGCGGCCCCGACGGAACGGGCTGGCCGTTCGGCCGCCCCGTCCAGGTTGGTGAGGTCTACGCCGTGCTCCAGGGGCTGCGCGGGACGGAGCTCGTCGAGGACGTTCGCCTCTTCGGGGCCGACCCGATCACCGGGCAGCGCGGCCAGGTGACCCAGCGCCTCGACCTGGAGCCGCATGCGCTCGTCTTCAGCTACGAGCACCAGCTCCTCGTCGAAGGAGCGTAGCGTCATGCGCGGCCACATTCCCGGACTCCGCTCGCCGCACCCGCTCGGGGAGCAGCTCCCGGGCGTCTACCGGGACGACGACATGACGCAGCGCCTGACGGCCGCGTTCGACGAGGTGCTGGCGGGTGTCGTGCAGGTGCTCGACTGCTTCCCGGCCTACCTCGACCCGGCCCTCGCGCCCGAGGATTTCCTCGAATGGCTCGGCGGGTGGACCGGCGCGGCGCTCGACGAGACCTGGCCCATCGAGCGACGACGCGCGTTCGTCGCCTCGGCCGTGGAGCTGTTCCGGATCCGCGGCACCGTCGCGGGGTTGGCCGCCCACGTCGCCGTCTTCAGCGGTGGCGAGGTGGAGATCGCGGAGCCGGGCGCGGCGGCCTGGTCGCACGAGGCGGGCGGTTCGTTCCCGGCGGGAACGTCGGAGGACCTGTTCATCCGGGTGCGCGTCACGGACCCGAAGACGGTCTCGGCGGCGGGCCTGGACGCGCTGGTGGCGGCCGCCAAGCCGGCCCACGTGCCGCACCGGATCGAGATCGTCGGGGCGTGATCCGCGCCCTCGCGGGCGCGACGTGCTTGCTACGATGCGCGCACGTCGGGCCGGTCCGGTGACGCGCGACCGGAACTCCGGTCGGAGCGCGCGGCGGGGATGCGCGCAGGCTGGTTGTCGAGGGAGCGCCACGTGATCGTCTGCACCAGGTGCGGGTTCCAGAACACGGCCGCTGACAGCTTCTGCGGATCGTGCGGCAGCTTCCTCGAGTGGACCGGGTCGAAGGTGGAGCCTGCGGCACCCGAACCGATCGAGCCCGAGCCACTGCCGGAGCCGGTCGCGCCGGAGCCCGAGCACCAGACGTTCGTCGGACGCGTCCGGGATGCCGTCGGCCTCGGCGGCTCCGCCGCGGCGACCGGGGCCGAGGCGTCGAGCGGTTCGGCCGAGCCCATCGCGGCCGAGGTCACGGATTCCGGGGGCGTCGTCGCTCCAGTCGCGGCCGGGCCGCAGGGTGCGGCCGGGGCGCAGGGTGAGGCCGGGGCCTCCTCGGCGCCGGTGGTGGTCTCGGGTGCTCGTGTCTACCGGATGGCCGAGGCGCTCCCGGAGCCGGTGCCCGAGCCCGAACCGGTGCCCGACCCCGAGCCCGACCGCGGACCGGAGCCGGAGCCGCTACCCGAGCCCGAGCCCGAATTGGATCCGCTGCCCGAGCCCGAGCCCGAGCCCGAGCCCGAGCCCGAGCCGCGACCGACGCCCAAGCCCGAACCCGAGCCGGTGCCCGAGCCGACGCCCGCGGCAGTGATCGCGCCCGCGCCCGAACCCGTACAGGCTCCCGAGCCCGAACCCGCCACGCTCCTCGAGCCCCCGCCTCCGCAGGCTTCCGAACCGGAGCCCGTGCGCGAGCCGGAGCCGGCGGTCGAGCCGGAGCCCGTGCCCGAGCCGGAGCCCGTGCCCGCGCCGGTGCATGCACTCGAACCCGAGCCGCCCTCGGCGCCCGACGCCGAGCCCACCCCCGAGCCCGAACCACCCGTGCCGGCGCCCGCACCGGTCGCCGAACCCGAACCCGAGCTGCCGGCTCCGCCCCCGCCGCCACCCGCGCCCGTCCCACCAGCGGCGCCTCGTATTCGGCCCGCGCTGGGCGGCCCGGCAGGGACGACGCCGCGGTCGCGCCCGCTGGTCGAGATGGCCCGTCCCGCGCCGCCCCCGAGTCCCGCCACCCCGCCGATCGTCGGGCGGCCGCCCGAGCTCCCGCCAGCGCAGCCGCCCGCCACGCGCCCGGTGGCCTCGTTGCCCGCGCAGCCGCCCGCCGCGCGTCCCGTTCGTCCCCCCCTGGTTGCGCCGCCGACCCTGACGCCGCCCGTCCAGCCCGCGGCCGTCGTGCCCATGCCTCCCCCCGACCAGCCTGCGTCCCGGCAGCCCGTCGCCGTGAAGCCCGGCCCGGAGCGAGCCCGACAGGCGGCCCGCCAGGACCGCGCGGAAACACCCCCGGCCAACCCCGGTGACCTCATCTGCGGCAACTGCCGGATGGGGAACGATCCGACACGCCGGTTCTGCCGGCGCTGCGGCCAGTCGCTCGCGGAGGCTGTCGTCGCAGCTGCCCCCAGGGTGCCGTGGTACCGCCGGATCTTCCGCAGGCGTCGCCCCATCGCAGCCGCGGGCGAACGGCCGAAGAGCATGCGCACCGACGGCCGTGGAGGCGCTGGGCGACCCTCGGTCGGACGGCTGCTCAGCATCGTGGTCCAGGTCGTCGTCGTGGCCGGCATCGTCGGGGCGATCGTCGGCTACGCCGTCGTGCCCGGCTGGCGCGACGGCGTCAACTCGATCTTCTCGTCGATCCGACAGGCCGTCGCGCCGAACCTGGTCCCGGTCCACAGCGCCGGCCAGGCGACCGGGCCGGCCGCCAAGGGGCATCCCGCGCAGGCCGCGTTCGACGGGTTCAGCAACACCTACTGGGCAGCCCCTTTCACGGGCGCCGCCGCGCCGATCGTCAGCGCCACCTTCAGCCCGCCGATCGACCTCGCGAAGGTCCTGGTCACCGCGGGCGCCGTGCCCGACTTCCAGGGCAGCCCGCGCCCACACGACGTCTCGGTCGAGCTCGTCGATGCGTCGGGCGCGGTCGTCGCATCGAAGGATCTCGAGCTGAAGGATGTCAAGGACCCCCAGTCGTTCGACGTCTCCGCGAAGGCGGTCACGACGTTCCGGCTGACGGTGAAGTCGGTCTACGCCTCGAGCGGAGGCACGAACGTCGCGATCACCGAAGTCGAGTTCCTCGCGGCGAAGTGACCGAATCCGATTCCGCCAGACGCGCCTTCCCGGTCCGGCCGGGCGCGCTGGCCGGCGCGGCCAGTCCGAGATCGGCGAGCATCCGCTCGTAGCTCGCCCGTGCGCTGGCGGCGGCGGCGCGATCGCCCGCCTGCTCCCGCGCCTCGATGAGCAGGCGCCAGAGCGGGTCGTGATACGCGTCGATGCCGAGCGCGGCGACGCACACCGCGGCGGCTTCGGCCGGCCGTTCGGCAAGGACGAGCTCGGCGAGGCCGAGGGCGGCTTCCACGTAGTCGGCGCGAGCCCGCCCGCGCCGCGCCACGATCCAGTCGGCGGGTCCGTCCTCGGGCAGCAGATCGCCGGCGTACGCAGCGACCGCGGCGCGATATGCGGCCGCCGTGAGGCGATCGTCGCGCTCGCGGGCCGCGCGCGCGCGAGCCAGCGCCCCCTCGAACGCGAGGACATCGACCCGCGAGCCCGGCGGGATCGCGAGCCGGTAGGCGTCGCCGTCCCGCGCCAGGACCTCGTGGCCGCCAGGTCCGGCGGCCGCGTCCAGCTCGCGGCGGAGCGCCGAGAGCGCGACGTGGAGGCTCCGCGCCCCGGCTTCCGGGTCGGCGTCCGGCCACAATGCGTCCTGGATCACTTCCCGATGCACCGGCCGCCCCGCGTTCACGGCCAGCAGGCGCAGCACCGCGCGAGGCCGTGGCTTGAGCGACGCCAGGTCGACCGGCCGTCCCGCGATCGAGATCGCGAATGCGCCGAAGCACCGGATCTCGAGCGGCGGGTCCCCGTCCGCCAGCTCGGGCGCGCCGGCCCCCTGGCCGTCGAGCGCGGAGGCTCCGCGGAGATCGAGTCGGCCCGACCCGGATCCCGCCGGTCGGAGCGCTTCCGGCTCCGCGAGCCCGGTCTCCTCGAAAAGAGAGTCGGCGAAGGCGCGGAGCTCGGTTGCGTGCACGGGGTCTGCGACGGCGAGCGCCGCGTAGGCCAGCGCCTGCGGCCCTGGCGTCCCTGCCGTCCGCGCGAACGCCTCCGCTGCACGGGCGGTCTCGCGCGCGTTCGGCGCGTCGGCATGGGCCAGGCAGCCGGCGATGAGCGAGCGGGCCCACGCCTCGAGCGACGAGGCCCCGAGGGCGCGGAACCGGGCCGCCGCGATTTCGAGCGTCGGGCGCGCCTCGTCGGGCGTGTCGAGCGCGGCCCACCCTTCGGCGAGCGCGGCGAGCGCCTCCCCCCACGGGTCCTGTTCACGGCCCGCTGCGATCCGGACGGCGGCCGCGTCGGCCCGCCCGTACTCGCTCCCGATCGGCGTGCGCGAGATGGCGAGCGCGGCGCGCCCGACCTGGGCGAGCCACGAGACGCCGAGCCGCTCTGCCGCCGCGACGGCCGCCTCGGCCTCGATGGCCTCCTTCGGGTCGCCGCCGAGGATCCCGGCCACGGCCGCACCCAGCGCCGCCGCCGCGGCGAGTGTCGGTGAGCCGGTCGCGGCCCGAGCGGCCTCGGTGAGCAGCGCGCGGGCATCCCGGACGCGGCCAGCCACCAGCGTGGCCAGCCCGACTGCCAGCATCTCGCCCGCGCCCGGTTCCGCCGGCGCGTGCACGGCGCCGCCACTCCCGGCGGTGCCGCCGCCGGCCATCGCGCTCGCGGCGGCCGGACCCCGGCGGGCCAGGGGATCCCGGGCGACCGCGGCCCGGAGCCAGCCCGTCCACTCGGTGCTCGGCGCCGGGTGCGGGTCGAGCCATGCGGCGAGCGCCACCCGCTCGCGTCGGCAGGCGGCGCCGGAATCGCCGGCTCCGAAGAGTGCCTCGGCGCTGCCGTAGGCGTCGAGGGCATGGCTCCAGCGCCCCTCGGCGCGGTGGCGTCGCGCGGTGGCCAGCGTGAGCCACGGATCCTGGACGAGGAGCGCCGCCGGGAGGCTGTCGATCCAGGACCCGTGGCCGTCGACGATCCGCGCCCCGTGACCTTCGAGGAGCCGATCCACCGCCGACCAGTCCTCGGCGCGGCTGAAGGCGGCAAGCGCCTCCGCGACCGCTCCGTCCGCCACGAGGAGCTCGCCGGCGCGGCGTGCCTGCGCCCGGGCCCCGGGCTCCCCGGCCTCCGCGACGAGCATCGTTTCGAGGTGGCTTCGCAGGACCTCGTGGTAGCGGAAGGTACCCTCGTCGTCGAGGGCCACCGTGAAGACGCTGCGCCGCTCGAGCTCCTCCAGGAGCGCCCGGCTCCCCGATCGTTCCAGCAGCGCATCGCACAGCGGCCCGCTCAGGCGGCGCAGCACGCTCGTCCGGACCAGGAAGTCGCGCAGCTCGTCGGGTAGCTCCGCCACGACGTTCCGGGCAAGGTAGTCGCGCACGAACCGGGAGCTGGAGCCCAGGCCGGCGAGGATCCGCAGGCGCTCGTCGCGCGGCTTGCCGCGCGTGGCGAGGTGGAAGAGCTGCAGGCCCGCGGCCCATCCCTCGGTCCGGCGGGCGAGCCGAGCCAGCTCGTCGGGTCGGAGCGCGTCGTCGTAGAAGTCCCGGAAGAGCCGCTCGACCTCCCAGGATCGAAAGCGCAGGTCGTCGACACCGATCTCGAGGAGCTCCCCCGAGACGCGGCGTCGCGAGAGGTTGAAGGCGGGGAGCGTCCGCGAGCCGGCAAGGATGGCGAGCGCGGGCGGCGCGTAATCGACGAAACGCTCGAAGGCGGCCTCCGCCGGCGAGCCGGTCAGCGTGTGGAGGTCGTCGACGACCAGGAGGACTTTTGTCGGGG
This sequence comes from Candidatus Limnocylindrales bacterium, assembly GCA_038214375.1. GTDB lineage: Bacteria > Chloroflexota > Limnocylindria > Limnocylindrales > CSP1-4 > CTSoil-043. Next base: position 19,350 of record JBBQRX010000005.1, on the reverse strand, counting down.
CAGCCGACTCGAGCGCGGCCGCGGCATCCTCGACGCTCGTCCATCCGCGGGGGAGTCCCTCGATCGCGGATGTAAAGGCTGCCTCGAGGCAGGCCACGAGTGCCGTCTCGGTTCCGTCGGTGCTCTCGGCGCGATACCACGCCACGGGGTGGTCGGCGATCGCCGCCCAGCTCGCGAGCAGGGTGGTCTTGCCCGATCCGGCGGGGGCGACGACGAGCGCCAGGCGGTGGGCCCAGAGCTGCGGCAGGAGCTTGTCGAGGCGCTCGCGCGGCAGACAGCGGACGGGGGCACGCGCACCTTCGCCGGAACGACGTGGCCCGCGGCATGGCCGTTCCCCGCCGGTCGCCGCTCCCCCCGCGGTTCCATCCCCATGTCAGGCGATGTCTCGACCCCCACTCCACGCCGCGCGTAAGCCCGCGCGCGAGACGCCATTGTGGCCGGGCGCAGCCGCCGGGTCCAGCCCGGATTCCGGCCGGGCGATCGTCGCGCTCGCGGACCCTCAGCCGGGGTGCGACCGAAGCGCCCGAAGGCGCCCGCGCAATGCTTCGTCGACGGGCCCCAGGTCCGGGTCCTCGATGAAGCGCTCGGGACGATGGCAGACCCGGACGAGCTCCCGCTCGAGGGCAGTCCGCTCGTCGGGAAGGCCGCCGATCACGAGCGGCGAACGGTCGCCGACCGCCCGAAGGATCCGGTGCAGGTAAGGTTCCGGACTTCGCGCTCGCGATCGCCGCGGCACGGACACGATCTCCGGGCCGCCGGCCGCCCGCAAACGGGCAACCCGCGCGCCGGCCCGGCCAAGGTGGACGACGGCGGCGCCCGCGGCGTCGTGTGGAAGCGTGGCGATCGTCCCGGTCATCGCACCAGGGCTGGTGGTCCGTTCGCCTGGGGCGCGCGGGGGCTCGGGGAACCCACGCGCTGCCGGGTTCGCGGGCATGACCGCCGCCGTCGGAACGGGCGACGTGGCGGGCACATCGGGCGCCCCCGACCCGGAGCGGCGGCGCGATCGACCGTGCATGCAGGTACCTCCAGCGCTGCCGACCGTACCGCCCGGCATCGATCCGCGAGACGGCCGTTCGGATCGGAACGGGTCGCCGAACGGCCTGCCGCCTGCGGAACTTCGCCGGCCGCGTTACCGTCGACGCGCCATGCACGTCCCCATTCGATCGGCGGCCCGCATCGGCCGGCTGCTCACCATCGGCCTCCTGCTTGCAGCCTGCAGCGCGCCGGCGGGCGCCGGCTCGAACGCGCCGGCGGGCGCCGGCTCGAACGCGCCGGCCCCGTCATCCTCCGCGACGCCATCGGTCACTGCGAGCCTCACCGGGGTGCTGCCGGCGACGACCGAACCCGCGGCGAGCGTTCTGTCGTCAAGCGCTCCGTCCACGAGCGCGCAACCGGTCGCGAGCTCCCCGGCGATGGCCAGCGTGCCGCCCGCCGCGACGGCGCGACCGACGCCCACCCGGCAACCCACCCCGCGCCCGACGCCCGCGCCGACGGCCCGCGCCACCAGCACGCCCGCGGTCGTGGTCCCGTCAACGGGCGGGCCGTGGGTGATCGGCACGGCAACCAGGGGACCGATCTGCCCGGTCGAGCGCTTCCCGCCCGACCCGCTCTGCGCCCCCAAGCCCGTCGCCGGGGCGGTGATCGTGGTTCGGGACTCAGGTGGCCTGGAGCTCGCCCGCACCACCACGGCATCCGACGGCACATACCGCGTGGCCGTGCGCGCGGGCCCGGTGCAGGTGGAGGGGGAACCCGCGGCAGGCGTGATGCATGCACCCGCGCCGATCGACGTGGTCGTGCCGGCTGGCGCCGCAGCCTGGGTCCGGGTCGATCTCTCCTACGACACCGGGATTCGCTGACGCCGCTGCGTTCCGAGTGCGGCCGCTGGACGGTCGTCGCATGCCGCGGGCATGGAGACGTGCGCCGGCGCGGTTCCTGCTACGGTGCCGCGCGATGACCCCTCGATCGGCTCGAATGGCGCGCCCGTGGCTTGGTGCATCGGCAACGGCGATCGCGGGCGCCATGCTCGGCCTCGTGCTCGCGATCTCCCTGGCGGTCGCAGCCTGCGGATCGGCCGACCGCACGGCAGCCGGCGTGGTGATCGCGCTCGACGCGACCGGCGGACAGGTCCGGAGCTTCACGCTGCGGACGGCCGACGGCGAGACCCTGCCGTTCGTGATCGGCTCGCTCGTGACGGACGCGGACGCGTTCCCTGCCGCGCACCTCTCGGAGCACGCCGCGACGCTTGGGCCGATCGTCGTGGCCTACCGGGTGGAGGGTGGCCGGAACGTTGCCTATCGCCTGGTCGACGCCCCCGCTGCGTCGCCATCCTCCTCGTGAGGCGAGCACCTGCCCCACGCCTGCGGGCCGCGGCACGCCTCGGTCGGCTGATCGGAGGCGCCGACGTCGCGCTCCTGGTGCTCCCTCGCGCTGTGCTCGGGCACCAGCTCGTCGGGCTCTTCGAGTCGCCGATCCCACCGCGGTGACGCCCGGCGAATGACGACTGGCGGGGGCGGCGTCGGCGCGGTCGGGCAACGTCGGGCCCCGCCCCGCGACGCCGCGGCCGGCCCGGCCGCGGCATCGAGGCACCGGTACACTGCCCGCGTGCCGCTGATCGCGACGGAGAACCTCACCAAGCGCTACCCGGGACCTGGCGGCGGCGTGCTCGCGCTCGACGCGCTGACGGTCGACATCGAGCCCGGGATCGTGGGCCTGGTCGGGGCGAATGGAGCCGGCAAGAGCACGTTCCTGCGGATCCTGCTCGGGCTCCTGGCGCCGACGGGCGGGCGAGCCTCGGTCCTCGGTCTCGACACCGCGACGCACGGGGGCCGGATCCGCGAGCGGGTGGGGTACATGCCCGAGCACGACGTCCTGCCGCCCGACCTGACCGCGACCGACCTCGTGGCACACCTCGCGGAGATGAGCGGCCTGCCGCGGACGGCGGCCCGCGAGCGCACGGCCGACGTTCTCCGCCACGTGGGGCTCTTCGAGGAGCGCTATCGCCCGATCGGCGGCTATTCGACCGGCATGCGACAGCGCGTGAAGCTGGCCCAGGCGCTCGTCCACGATCCGTGGCTGCTCCTCCTCGATGAGCCGACCAACGGCCTTGACCCCGCCGGTCGCGACGAGATGCTGGACCTGATCCGGCGCACGGGGACCGAGTTCGGGATTGCCGTCCTCGTCTGCTCGCACCTCCTCGGGGAGATCGAGCGGGTCTGCGATCACGTGGTCGCGATCGACGGTGGCCGCCTCCTGCGGTCGGCGTCGCTGGCCAGCTTCACCGGTCGGACCGGGACGCTCATCGTGGAGGTCGACGAGGGGGCCGAGGACCTGGCGGCCGACCTCGTTGCGGCCGGATTCCGCGCCCGCGTGGACGGCCCGCGACGCGTGCTGGTCGTTGCCGGGGACCTCCGTCCGTACGACGTGATCCGGGACGCGACGGCGACCCGCGGCCTCGCGCTGATCCGCATCGAGGCGGCCAGGCATCGAGTGGAGGACCTGTTCCGCGACGATCCCGACGACGAGGGGGCCGATGGCAACGCCGCCTGACCTCGTGGCGGGGAGCGCGACGGGCTCCATCTTCGACCTCGGCTACCGGGGATACGACGGCCCCCGCCTGGGCCGCCGCCACGCGATCTCCACGCTCTTCACCCAGTCCCTGAAATGGACCTTCGGGATCGGCCGCGGCGGCCGCGCGAAGATCGCGCCGTTCGCGCTCGCGGGGCTGACCCTGCTCCCGGCGATCCTTGCCGTCGGGATCCGGGCGCTCGCCGGTCAGGCGACCGAACGGGTGACGCCGATCACCCCGCAGAACTACCTCACGTTCGTGCAGACATTCATCGCCTTCTTCGTCACGGCGCAGGCGCCCGAGCTGCTGGGCCGCGACCAGCGTCACCACGTGCTCACGCTCTACTTCAGCCGTGCGCTGGAACGCACGGACTATGCCCTTGCCAAGTACGCGGCGCTCGTGTCTGCGCTGGCGATCGTCCTGTTCGTGCCCCAGCTGGTCCTGCTGCTCGGGATCGTGTTCGCCTCGATCGACCTCGGCGCAGGCCTGGGCGAGGCGTTGCCGCTCGTCGTGCCGATCCTCGTGAGCACGGTCGTCGCGGCAGCGTTCTTCTCCGGCGTGGGCCTCGTGATCGCCGCGTTCGTTCCACGGCGGGCCTTCTCCGCGGGCGCGATCGTGGCCACCTTCCTCGTCCTGAGCGGCGTGGTGCAGGTCCTGGTCGTGCAGGGCCGGCTCCGCGACCCGTTCCGCTACATCGCGCTCCTCGACCCGTACGCGCTCCTCGACGGGCTTGCCACTTCCCTGTTCGGCGGGGTCGGCCGCAACGTGACGGTGACGCGCTCGGGGATCGATCCCGTGATCTTCGCCGCCGGAGCCTGCGTCGTCGCCCTCGTCACGCTTGTCGTGCTCGTGGTCCGCTACCGCCGGATCGAGGCATGAGCATGCCGATCCTCCCGCCGAGCGTCGAGGTCAGCGCGGTCGCGAAGTGGTACGGCAACGTGGTCGCGGTGAACGACGTCACCTTCACCCTCCAACCGGGTGTCACCGGCCTGCTGGGCCCGAATGGGGCGGGAAAGAGCACGCTGCTTCACCTCGTGGCGGGCCTCCTGCGGCCGTCGGCGGGAAGCGTGAGCGTGGACGGGCGGCCGACCTTCGGCGACCCCGCGGTCTACCGTCGCGTCGGGCTCGTGCCGGAGCGCGAGGGGGTCTTCCCGTATCTCACCGCCCGCGAGTTCGTCCGGCTGAGCGCGCAGCTCCAGGGGCTTCCGGTCGGCACCGGCGCGGTGGATCGGGCCCTTGGAACCGTGGAGCTGGAGGCGGCCGCCGACCGCGCGCTCGCAACGTACTCGAAGGGGATGCGCCAACGCGCCAAGGTCGCCGCGGCGCTCGTCCACGACCCGGCGGTTCTCGTCCTCGACGAGCCGTTCAATGGGATGGACCCGCGCCAGCGCCTCCACATGATGTCCCTGCTCCGGACCCTTGCGGACGAAGGCCGGGTGATCCTCTTCTCGTCGCACATCCTCGAGGAGGTGGAGCGGGTCGCCGAACGGGTGCTCGTGGTGGTCTCGGGGCGCCTCGCCGCCTCGGGTGACTTCCGCGAGATCCGCCGCCTGATGACCGATCGGCCGCACTCGTTCACGCTCCGGACCTCGAACGACCGTGCGCTGGCCGGTCGGCTGGCGGGCCGGCCGACGGTCTCCGGGCTGACCTTCGAGGAGGGCCGGCTCGACGTCCGGACGGCGGACTTCGCGACGTTCACCCGCGAGCTGCCCGTCATGGCCCGCGACGCCGGCGTCTCGATCTTCGAGCTGGCGCCCGCCGACGAATCGCTCGAGTCGGTCTTCGACTACCTGGTGCGACGATGAGCGGCGACGCCCCGACGTCGGGGCGGGCCCCGGTTCCGGGCTGGCCGGCCGCCGCGCCGCCGCCGCCGCCCCTTCCGCGGCATCCATCCGCGCCCGTGCTGGGCCCCTCGGTCCTCGGCCCGCTCGTGGACCTGACGGTGCGCGGCCTCCTGGGCAGGCGTCGAATCCTGCTCGTCGGGCTGCTTGCGCTCGCGCCCGTCGGCGTGGCGGCCATCCTCGTGGTGGGCGGGGGTCTTGGCACCACGGCCCAGATCACGCGCCAGGTGTACGACTCCCTGGTCATGACGACGATCGTGCCGCTCGTCGCCCTGATCCTTGGCACGACCGCGATCGGCGCCGAGATCGACGACGGGACGGTGGTCCACATCCTGGCCAAGCCGGTTGGGCGCAGCTGGATCATGCTCGCCAAGATGCTGGTCGCCGGGGCGGCCGGCGTCGCGCTGTGCGGCACCTCCGTCCTCGTTGCAGGCTTCCTGCTCCTGCGGCTCGACGCCCCGGGGCTTCTGCTCGGCATGCTTGCCGGCGTCGTGCTGGCGGTGATCGCGTACACCGCAGTCTTCGTCACGCTGTCCGTATGGACGAGCCGGGCGCTCATCGCCGGGCTCGCCTACGTCCTCCTCTGGGAAGGCATCGTCTCGACGTTCTTCTCGGGGACGCGGCTGCTCTCGATCCGCGAGTACGGGCTGGCGGTCGCTGCGGGGATCGCCGGCCCGGAAGCCGGCACGCTCGCGCGCGACGTGCCGCTCGCGACCGGGCTCGCCCTCGCGGCGGTGGTGACGGTCGCCGCGTTCTGGCTCGGCGCGCGACGCCTCGCGCGGTTCGAGATCTCCGACGCGGGGTAGCGGGTAGCGGCGCCCCCGCGCGATCGCGGCCGCAGCCTGCCCGCGCGGCCCGTACAATCCGGCCCGTGCCCAAGCCACACCCCTACCGACCCAGGCGCGCCCGATCGGGCGACGCGGGCGACGCATCCGGCGCGCCCGCTCCCGGGGCGGGGCTGGGCGCGGAGGACGCGGCAGCAGCCGAGGCCGCGGCAGCGGTGGCCGCGGAGGCGGAGGCCAGTTCGTGGATCGGCACGGGCACGGGCCCCGCGACCCTGCCGTCAGAAGCGCTCCCGGACGAGCCCCCAGGCTGGTTCCGGGAGGAGCCCCTGCCGGATGCTCCGGCCGCGGCTGCGATCGCGCCAGCGCCTCCGGAGGCCCCGGTTGCGCCCACCGAGCACGCCGTCCCGTTCGCCGAGGCAGGGCTCGCCGAGGGCCCCATTCGCGAGCATGCTGACGAGGAGCCCGATGACGGGGATTCCGTCGCCTCGCCGGGGACGATCTATCGCACCGTGCCGCCGCTTCCCGAGGACGCCGTCGCTCGCCCACGCCGCCGATCGCGGCCTGCCTCGATCCTTGTGGGCCTGGTGATCCTGATCCTCGTCGGGGCCGGAGGCTTCGGGATCGGGATGCTCCTGCCGCTGCTCCTCCCCCTGCCGGCCGGCGACACGGCCATCGCCTCACCCGCCCCGAGCACGGCGCTGCCGTCCGTGACACCGGCGGCGAGCGCCGGGACGTCACCCGGCCCGTCCGGGTCACCGTCCCCGCGCGCGAGCGCACCACCGTCCCCGCGCGCGACGTCCCGGACGTACATCGTCAAGCGGGGCGACCAGCTCGGACGAATCGCCGCTTCGTTCGGGATCACGCTGCAGGCGCTCCAGGATGCCAACGGAATCGCCAACCCGAACCTCATCTTCGCCGGCCAGAAGCTCGTGATCCCCGCGCCGACCGCGTCGGCGGGCGCCTCGCCGGCGGCATCGTCGAGCGCCGCGCCGTAGGTCGTGGGCTTGGCCGGCTCGCCGGCCCGGCTCGCCGGCCCCGGCTCGCCCTGGGGACCGGCCCCTCGCGGGAGCGGTCAGCCTCGCTGGCCGGCCGTCCCGGGTATCGCGTCCGGGGATACCCAGGATTCCGGTCCGCCGGGCGAATCGTGCTCGTCGTGCGGCTCGTCGGTCTCGTGCGGGTGCGAGTGGCGGATCCCGCCGTGCTCGTGCAGGTGCTCGTGGATCAGGTTCGCGCCCACGAGCAGGTCCCGATCTCCGAGCACCTCGGCCGGCGAGCCGTCCGCGTGGACCCGTCGGTCCTCTCCCAGGACGATCACCCGGTCCGCGATCACGGGCACGATATCCAGCTCGTGGGTCGCCGTGATGACGGTGCGGCCGGCCTCGCCGAGTCGCCGGATGAGGTTGACGAGGACCCATTTCGTGCGCGGGTCCAGGGCCGCGGTCGGCTCGTCGAGGAGGATCACGTCCGGCCGAAGGGAGAGGACCGAGGCGATCGCCGCGCGCTTCTTCTCGCCGCCGGAGAGCTCGAACGGTGCCCGGTTCGCGAGGTGCCCGATCTCCATCATGCCGAGCGCCTCATCGCAGCGTGCCTCGACCTCGTCGCCCGGCAGGCCGAGCTGGAGCGGCCCGAACGCGACGTCGTCGCGCACCGTGGCGCTGAAGAGCTGGATGTCGGGGTCCTGGAAGACGAGGCCCACCGCGCGGTGGAATCGGAACGCTTCGAAGCCGTCGACGACAGCCGCGATGTCCATGCCGAGGGCCCGCATCCGGCCGGCCGTCGGCGCGATGATCCCATCGAGCAGCTTCAGGAGCGTTGACTTGCCGGATCCGTTCGCACCCAGGAGGACCACCTGCTCTCCCGGCCGAACGACCAGGTCGATCCCGTCGAGCGCGACCTGGCGGTCGTTGTAGAGGTAGCGGACGCCTTCCAGCTCGAAGACCGGCTCGACCTGCACGTCGGCCCGCGGCTCGGCGGCAGCGGAACCGGTCACGGCAGCGTCCTCCCGCCGACGAGCATGATCGTTGCCGCGGCCAGCACGCCGCCGAGAGCCGCCCAGTCGGCGGTCCGCATCCGCCGGAAGGTCCGGGCCCGCATCTCGCCCGAGAACCCGCGCGCCAACATCGCGGCGTAGACATCGTTGCTCATCTTGAAGGCGCGACTCATCAGGTTGCCCATCGTCCCGCTGATCCAGCGGCGCTGCTCACCTCCCGACGTGCGCGCCACGACCCGGCTCTTCCGCGCGAGCAGGATCCCGTTCGCGGTGTGGAGGAAAAGGAAGATGTAGCGGTAGGTCATCGAGAGGACCAGCACGAACACCTGCGCCACGCGCAGGGCCCGCAGGCTCTTGAGGATGTCCGCCCACGGCGTCGTCATGACGAGCAGGACGGCCACGGAGACCGACACGCCGACTCGCGCGAGGAAGAGCACCGCGCCGGCGGTGCCGGGCGCCGACAGGGCCAGGTGGAGCGGCCCGAGCGCGAGGTCGAAGAGCCGCGGCCCGGGGACGATGAACAGGGCAGGGATCACGACGATCCCGGCGAACAGGGGCACCCCGAGCCACACGCGCTTGACGAAGAACGAGAACGGCACCCGGCTGGCACGCGCGGCCACAAGAATCAGCGCGTACAGCGCGGCAAGGGCAGCGACGGACGCGGTGAGGCTCGCCGCGAGCACGAGCGCGAGGAACATGCCCAGCTTCGCGCGCGGATCGCGTCGCTGCAGCCACCCGTCCGTGCGGGCGTGCTGCTCCGTGAAGATCGCGTGCTCCACCGACGTCGTGATCCCGCCCAGGGTCTGCTCGAGCCAGCCCACGTGGCCGTCGCGCCGCCCGGAGGCTCGCGCTGTGTCGGCCGCGACGGACCGTCTCGCGGTCGCCGCAGGAATCGCCGCGGGAGCCGTCCCGTCGTCAGCCGCCGAGACCGCCGAGCCGCCCGGCGTGCCCGCACGGCGGCCCAGGAGCCGCGCAAACCCGAGGATGAGCCCTCCCGAGAGCAGGATCCCGACCATTCCCGCCGCCTGGTAGCCAACCGCCGCGTGCCAGAGCATCGCGTTCGCGCCCTCGAAAAACGGCAGCGGGATCGCGTACCCGGCGAGCGGCGCGCTGAAGATGCCGGAGAGGTGCTGAAGGCCCTGCGGGACATAGCCGAAGGCGGCCTGCACGTCGACCGCGCCACCCTCCCCGTAGGCGAAGCCGGGCGCGATGAGCCCGAGCGGCGCGATCACGGCCCCGAGCGTGAACGCGGCTCCGATCCGTCTCAGCCGGTGGGGCAGGAGGAGGTACGCAAGTGGAACGGCCACGCCCGCGATCACGGCCGTGACGAGGAGCATCGTCCCGACATCCGCCCAGTTGACCCGCGACCAGTCGGCTCCGAACAACTTCCCGGGGTCGCCGCCGCCGATCACGAGCCCGATCGCGAGCAGGCCGAGCAGCGCGCCACCCGTGGTGGCGGCCACCACCTGCCGATAGGGCCGTGACGGTGCGGGACCCTCCTCGGTGACGCCCGGGGCGTAGACCCCGCGCAGGGCCGTCAGGTAGGCCGGCTGTCGCTTCTGGATGTAGGCCACCCCGAGATAGGTGATGAGGCCCTCGACGATCGAGGCCCCGAACGCGTGCGCGAGCAGCATCGCCGGGATGGCGGCATTCAGGTCGTATGGTGAGTACAGGGGCCGGCCCGCGGCGTCGCTGAAGAGGAGCGGCTGAATGCCCAGCTCGATCCCGACCGCAAGCGCGGACGCGGTGATCCCGACGTACGCGCCGATTCCGGCCGCGACGGCCCTCCGCGACGAGAGGAGCGGCGAGCCCCCTGCGAAGAGCCGGTACGTCGCGTACCCCACGAACGGGAGCAGCACGCCCATGTTCAGGCAGTTCGCGAAGATCGCCAGGACGCCTCCGTCGCCGAAGAAGAGCGCCTGGATGACGAGCGCGACGCTGACCGCGATCACCGCCGCCCAGGGTCCCAGCACGATCGCGATCAGCGTCCCGCCGACACCGTGCGCGGTCGTGCCGCCCGGGACGGGGATGTTGAACATCATGATCGTGAAGCTGAGTGCGGCGAAGATGGCGAGCAGCGGGATGGTCCGGTTGTTGAGGATCGCCTTGACCTTCTGGGACGCGATTCCCCAGGCGGGGAGTGTCGCGGCGCCCAGGCCGACGGAGACGATGGGGCTCAGGTAGCCATCCGGGATATGCATGAACGCTCCGGTCGACGTCGCACGAGGCTTGACGGCGCAGAAGGCCGCCACGGATGAGACCCAGCACCGGGTCCCGAGCGGAGTCTAGGCGACCTCCGCGCTTGCTGCAATCCGTTGCAACAACAGGCCGGCAGAGCCGTCCGCCCTATACTTCGCTCCATGCAGCCCGTTGGATCGAGTCCGGCCGGATCTCATTCGGACGATCTCATCGCGTGGGAAACCGTTCGCGATCGCCTCCGCGCGCGCGGGCTGCGCTGGACGCCCCAGCGGCGGGCGCTGATGGCGGTGCTCTCGCGGACGAGCGGCCACGTCACGGGGTCCGAGCTGGTCGAACGCTGCCGGGAGCACGATCCGTCGACGACCCCGTCCACCGTCTACCGGACGCTCGACGTCCTCGAGGAGCTCGGCATCGTGCGCCACGGCCACGGTCCGGACGGTCGCGAGGAGTACCACATCCTCCCGGACGCCGAGCACGGGCACCTCCATTGCCGGGCCTGCGGCGCCGCCTGGGAGATCACGATGGACGAGGGCGCCTCGATCGTGGCAACCCTCGAGGCCGCCAGGGGATTCGCGGTGGACCTCTCCCACGTGACGATCGTGGGGCGCTGTCGCGGCTGCCGCTGAAGTCGGGGCCATGTGGCCGCCGAGCCCCCCGGCGAGCGCCCCCGGGAACGTGGATCCTCCCACATGCGCGCGTGGCGAACCGTATGCCGAGTGGGGCTCGATCCCGGCCGGTCGCGTGCCCCCGCCGCCGTGCTGCAACCTGTCACCCGCGCGTCCAACGTGCCGTTGATCGAGTCCGGGGCCCCCGGACGGCATCGCGAGGCCTCCAAGCGCCGCCCGGCGGAAACGCAGCCGCGCCCGACGTGCCATACGGCTCGCGCCGAGATCATTTGATAGGAAAGAAGGCGCTGATACGGAAGAAGCCGCCGCACCCGGCGAGGCCGCCCGGGGATTCGCGGTGGACCTCTCCCACGTCACGATCGTGGGGTGCTGTCGCGGCTGCCGCTGAGGGCGGGGCCATGTGGCGCACCCGGCCGGGTCCCATCACCAGCCGAGCGTGCCCGCGCCACCCTTGAACGGGCCGACCACCCGGTTCGTGATCCAGCCGCCGTAGAAGTCTCCGGCCTGCGGCATGACGCGCTCTTCGTCGACCCACGCCTCGTCGACGCGGCTCGCATAGAACGCGAGATGGCCGCGGATGGCCTCGAAGCCGGAGGCCGGGGCCGCAAAGCGCCACCCGATGTTCGCGACGCGCCGCGCGAGGCCGGACGACCCGGTCCCTGGCGGGAGCACCAGGTCGACGTACGTGGCCCGTCCCTTGAATTCGCAGACGGACGTTTGGGCATTCGCGACCAGGAGGTCCAGCCGCACGTCCGACTCCGGGAAGTAATACACGGGCGGGTGGCTGGTCTCGAGAACGCGGACGCCCCGGGTTGTGTCGGCAACTGCGACCCCGTCCACCATCACGCACAGGCGCTCGCCCGTCGGCTCCAAACGTGGCGGGCGCGGGTAATCCCAGGCGGATTCCTGCCCGGGCCCGGGCTCCGCGGCTCCGGGCGGTCGAGTGCGCGGACGAACGGTCATGTCGCCATACCTCCATGGACAATTCGGAGGAATCGCGGTCGCGGATGGTGGGTCAGCCGGTCGCGTCGGGGTTGGGGACGCCCAGGATGTTGAAGCCGCCATCCACGTGGATGATCTCACCGGTGACCTGCCGTGAGAGGTCGGACGCCAGCCAGACGGCCGCGCCGGCAACGTCGTCGATCGAGATGTTCGACCGCAGTGGCGCGAGCTCTGGAAAGCCGGCGTGCATCCGCTTGAACCCGGCGATACCGGTGGCCGCCAGGGTCCGGATCGGGCCCGCCGAGATCGCGTTCACCCGGACACCCTCCGGCCCCAGGTCGGCAGCGAGGTAGCGGACGCTCGCCTCGAGGGCAGCCTTCGCCACGCCCATCACGTTGTAGTGGGCGACAACCTTCTCGGCGCCGTAATAGCTCAGGGTGAGGATGCTCGAACCGGGCGCGACGTGCGGGCGCGCCTCCCGCGCGAGCGCGACCAGCGAGTAGACGCTCACGTCGAGCGCGAGTCCGAACCCCGCTCGCGAGGTGTCCACGAACAGGCCGTCGAGGTCGGCGCGATCCGCGAAGGCGAGAGCATGGACCAGGATGTCAAGCCGGCCGACCTCCGCGCCCCAGCGGTCGAAAACCGCCCGGAGCTGGGCGTCGTCGCGCACGTCGCAGGGCGCTACGAAGGTCGATCCGATGCGATTCGCGAGCGGGCGGACGCGCCGCTCGATCAGGCTCTCCATCGAGCTGAAGCCCACGCTCGCTCCCTGCTCGTGGAGGGCCCGCGCGATGCCCCAGGCGATGGAGTGGTCGTTCGCGACCCCGAAGACGAGGGCGTTCTTGCCGTCGAGCAGGCCCATCGGTCGCGATCCTCCCCGCATGCGTCGCGCGCCCGCCCGGTACGCGTCTCGCGACATCCTACCCGGGGCGGCGCCCGCCGCCCGCCGACAGCCGCCGCACGTCGAGGTCCGCCACGGCCCGAGATTCGCCACCGCTCGACACCCGCGCGCGCCGGCGATCGCGAATCCGACCGTGACGAACGCCGCGGGTCGGGGTACTGTCGCCCCGATGCGCGCCACCCGGTCCGCTCCCGACCAGCCAGCCGTGTTCCCCGGTCTCCGGGAGGCCCTCGCGGGCGTCCGCGCGTTCGTGCTCGACGCGGACGGCGTCCTCGTGATGACGGGCGCGGCCCTGCCGGGCGCGGGCGAGGCGCTCGCGGCCCTCGAGGCGCGCGGGATCCCATTCCGGATCGCAACGAACTTCTCGTCGGCGCATCGGAGCACCCTCGCCGCCCGATTCCAGGCCGCCGGGCTGCCGGTCACCGAGGAGCGGATCACCACCGCGGCCAGCGCCACGGCCGCCCACACGGCCGCTGTGTACCCCGGCCAGCCGCTCTTCGTGATCACGAAGCCGGACGGCCGCCGCGAGTTCGACGGGCAGCAGCTCGTCCCGCACGAGGCCGCCGACGTGCCCGGCATGCGCGTCGCGGCGGTCGTCATCGGCGACGGGGACGCCGACCTGAGCTTCGCAAACCTCGACCGCGCGTTCCGCCTGATCCGCGAAGGCGCCGCCCTGCTCGCGATGCACCGGAACCCGTGGTGGTTCACGCCGCGTGGCCCGACCCTGGACAGTGGCGCGTTCGTCGTCGCGCTCGAGTTCGCCACGGGCGTTCATGCCGTGCTGTGCGGCAAGCCCGGGCCGATCATGTTCCGGACCGCGCTCGCCGGCCTTGGCGCGGACCTCGGCGGCAGGCTGAGCGCGCGGGACGTCGCGATGGTCGGCGACGATCCGACACAGGACATCGCCGGCGCCCGCCGGCTGGGGATGCGCGGCATCCTCGTGCTGACCGGCAAGACAAGTGCGGCCGAGGCGGCGGCACTGCGCGGCGTTGCGGGGCGTGGGACGGCCGGCGTTGGGGGGCGTGGGACGGCCGGCGTACGCCGCTCGCGCGCGATCCCGGACGCGGTCGCCCCCTCGCTGGCCGAGGTCGTCGCAGCGCTAGACTGACGCCACCGGATCGCGTGCGTTCGGGGCGCGTCCCGATCGTGCCCGTGGGCCGTCCGGCACGACACGTCGGCGTTCGCCACGCCGACCTTGCGAACGAAGGGGATCGCCGATGGCCGAGCGGATCAAGATCACGTACGCGACGCTCCGCAACGACAACGCGGAGCTCCACGAGCTCTTCGAAGTCGGCCTCGAACGGGCGCGGACGCGCCTCGGCGCGTACCACCAGAACCTCGTGAACGGGGTGGGCCGGGATGGGGATGGCACGTTCGAGCTCCGCTCGCCCATCGACGATCGCATCCTCGTGGGCACCTTCGCGAAGGGAACCGCCGACGACGTTCGCGACGCGATCGCGGCGGCACGCGCGGCTCAGCCGGCCTGGCGGGCGATGCCGTGGCGCGACCGACTGGCGATCCTCCGCCGGGCCGCCGACGTGGTCTCCGAGCGCCAGATGGAGTACGCGGCCCTGATGGCGATCGAGGTCGGCAAGAACCGGCTCGAGGCGCTCGGTGAGGTCGAGGAGGCGGCCGACCTGCTGCGCTACTACGCCGACGTCTTCGAGGGCAACGAAGGCTACGACCACCCGATGGACAACCTGGGTGACGCGGCGGTCCACACGCGCTCGATCCTCCGCCCGTACGGCGTCTTCGCGGTGATCTCGCCGTTCAACTTCCCGATGGCGCTCGCGGCGGGCCCCTCGGCGGGGGCGCTGGCCGGCGGCAACACGGTCATCTTCAAGCCAGCCTCGGCCGGGGCGATGACGGGCGTCCTGCTGGCAGAGGCGCTCACCGACGCGGGGATGCCGGCCGGCGTCTTCAACCTCGTGATGGGGCCGGGCGCCACGGTCGGGGAGGAGCTCCAGGCAAACCCCGGGATCGACGGGATCGTCTTCACTGGCTCCTTCGACGTGGGCTTCGAGCTCTTCCGGCGGTTCTCGACGAGGTTCCCCAGGCCCTGCATCGTGGAGATGGGGGGCAAGAACCCGGCCATCGTGACCGCCCGGGCCGACCTCGAAGAGGCCGCCGATGGGATCGTCCGGTCCGCCTTCGGGTTCGGCGGGCAGAAGTGCTCGGCCAACAGCCGCGTCTACGTCGAGCGTCCGGTCCGTGACGAGCTGGTTCGCCTCCTGGTCCAGAAGACGGAGAAGATCACGATCGGCGATCCGCTCGTTCGGGAGAACTGGCTGGGCCCGCTGATCGACGCGCGAGCCGTCGAGCGGTACGGGCAGGCGGTCGCGGAGGCGCGGCGCGATGGCCGCGTCCACATCGGCGGCGAGCGCCTCACGGATGGCGCCTTCGAGCACGGCTTCTACGTCGAGCCGACCGTCGTCGAGATGCCGCTGACCCACCGGCTGTTCCGCGACGAGCTCTTCGTGCCGCTCACCGCGGTGGCCGCGGTCGACTCCCTCGGCGAGGCGATCGCGCGTTCCAACGAGAGTGCCTTCGGGCTCACGGCCGGCGTGTACAGCCAGGATCCGGGAGAGATCGAGCAGTTCCTCGACGGGATCGAGGCGGGCGTGCTGTACGTCAATCGCCAGGCCGGCGCGACGACAGGCGCGTGGCCCGGCGTCCAGGCGTTCGGCGGCTGGAAGGGCTCGGGGAGCACCGGCAAGGCGGGCCTCTCGATGTACTACCCGGTCCAGTTCATGCGCGAGCAGAGCCACACCGTCGTCGACTGACACCGCCGCCGCCGCCGCGGGCGCCATCCGCGGGCCGGGCCCGGCTATACTCGCGGTATCCAGTCTGCATATTTTCTATGCGTTCCGGCCTCGCCGCGTGCCCACGCGGTCCGTTCCGGGGCGCCGTCCGGGAGGTACTCCATGAGCCACGCGGCGGTCCGGGTTCTCGAGCTGGCCGGCGCGGTCCCGAAGCCCGACCCGGAGCAGGACGCGCCGCACCTGGTGACCGAGCTTCCGGGCCCGAAGGCGCGCGCTCATATCGCGTTCGACGAGACGTACACCTCGCCGTCCCTGCCGCGTGCTTACCCGATCGTGCCGGTGCGGGGCCGGGGTTCGGTGATCGAGGACATCGACGGGAACCGGTTCCTCGACTTCTGTGCCGGCATTGCGGTCAACGTCACCGGCCACTGCCACCCGCGGGTGGTCGCGGCGATCCAGGAGCAGGCGACGCAGCTGCTCCACTACAGCGCCTCGGATTTCTACCTGCCGATCTACGCCCACCTCGCCGCCGAGCTCGAGCGGATCGCGCCGATGCACGGGCCGACCCGCGTCTTCCTGGGCAACTCCGGGACGGAGGTCGTGGAGGCGGCCATCAAGCTTGCGCGCTACGCGACCGGGCGCCAGTACATCGTCGGCTTCCTGGGCGGCTTCCACGGCCGGACCTTCGGCAGCGTCAGCCTCACCGCCTCGAAGGCCAAGTACCACGCGCACTTCGGCCCCATGCTCCCGGGCATCTACCACGTGCCGTTCGGATCGGCGGGCCTCGACGAGCTGGAGCAGCGCGTCTTCCACCGCCTGGTGCCGGCGAACGAGGTCGCGGCGATCATCGTGGAGCCGATCCAGGGCGAAGGCGGCATCCAGGTCCCGGACGCCGACTTCCTGCCGCGACTGCGGCGGATCTGCGACCAGCACGGGATCCTCCTCATCGCGGATGAGGTCCAGAGCGGCATGGGCCGGACCGGCACGATGTGGGCGGTCCAGCACTGGGACGTGGAGCCGGACGTCGTGCTGACGGCGAAGGGTCTCGCCTCGGGGATGCCGATCGGCGCGATGATCGCCAGGGAGCACCTGATGACGTGGTCCGCGGGCGCCCACGGCTCGACCTTCGGGGGCAATCCGGTGAGCTGCGCGGCCGCGCTCGCGACGATCGCGCTGCTCGAGGATGGGCTGATCGCCAACGCTGCCGCTCGCGGCGACCAGATGCAGGCGGCGCTGCGCCCGCTCCTCGACGCCCACCCGGACCTCGTGCGCGACATCCGCGGCAAGGGCCTCCTGGTCGGCGTCCAGTTCGATTCGGGCGTCACGGCCGCAGCCGTCGAGCACGAGGCATTCCAGCGCGGGCTGATGGTGCTCACGGCCGGCGACGACGTCATCCGGATGTCACCGCCGCTCGTGGTGACGGAGGCGGAGACGGCAACCGGCTGTCGCGTCTTCGCGGACGCGGTTGCCGCCGTCGCGGGTCGCTGACGCCGACCGTGTCCGCCTCGAAAGTCGCCAGCATGCGCGACGCCGTCAGCGCGCTGGTGCGCGACGGCGACACGGTCGCGATCGAGGGCTTCACGCACCTGATCAGCTTCGCGGCCGGACACGAGATCATCCGCCAGGGGCGGCGCGACCTGGTGCTCGCTCGGATGACGCCCGACGTGATCTACGACCAGATGGTCGCGGCCGGGGTCGCGCGCAAGCTCATCTTCAGCTGGCTCGGCAATCCAGGGGTCGGCGGGCTGAACGCGATCCGGCGTGTCACCGAGGGCGCGAACACGTCGCTGGAGCTGGAGGAGTACAGCCACTTCGGGATGGTCGCCCGGTACGCGGCTGGGGCCGCGAACCTTCCGTTCATGCCCCTCCGCTCGTACTTCGAGACGGACCTCCCGGCGGCCAACCCGCTGATCCGGCCGATCGAGAGCCCATATGGCGACGGGATGGTCTACGCGGTGCCGCCGCTAAAGCCGGACGTCACCGTGATCCACGCGCAGCGGGCCGACGCGGCCGGGAACACGCAGGTCTGGGGCCTCCTCGGCTGCCAGAAGGAGGCCGCGTTCGCCGCGAAGCGGGTGATCGTGGTGGTGGAGGAGCTCGTCGACGAGACCGTCATCCGGGCCGACCCGAACCGGACGATCGTGCCCGGGATCGCCGTGGACGCGGTTGTCGTCGAGCCGTGGGGCGCCCATCCGTCCTACGTCCAGGGCCGCTACGACCGGGACAACCGGTTCTACCGCGACTGGGACCCGATCAGCCGTGATCCGGCTGCCACCGACCGGTGGCTCCGCGACTGGGTCTACGACCTCGACGGCCGCGGGGCATACGCGGAGAAGCTCGGGCCGGAGCGGCTCCGCGCGCTGCTGCCCAGTGGCCCCGCGCTTTCGGGCGCCGTTGACTACGGGGAGTACCGCTGATGGCCACCGAGCATGGCGGCCCCGGTCCCACACCGGCGGCCGAAAGCGCGGCCCCGTTCACGAAGTCCGAGATGATGATCGTGGCGGCTGCCCGCGAGCTTGCCGGGCAGAGGGTCTGCTTCGTGGGCGTCGGCCTCCCGAACATCGCCGTGAACCTCGCCAAGCGCACGGTCGCTCCCGAGATGGAGCTCGTCTACGAGGCGGGTGTGTTCGGGGCGCGACCGGCGCGGCTCCCGCTCTCGATCGGTGACCCGACGATCGTGACCGGCGCGACCGCGGTCACGAGCATGTGGGAGCTCTTCGCGTACTACCTGCAGGGCGGCCTGATCGACGTCGGCTTCCTGGGCGCGGCCCAGATCGACCGGTTCGGGAACATCAACACGACCGTGATCGGGGAGTACGCGCATCCGAAGACGCGGCTGCCGGGGTCGGGAGGCGCGTGCGAAATCGCGATCAACGCGCGCCAGATCTTCGTGATCATGCGGCAGTCGGCTCGCTCCTTCGTGGAGCGAATCGACTTCCGGACCTCGCCCGGCAACCTCGGCGGCGCCGAGAAGTCGGAGCGGATCCGGCGCGAGCAGGGCTGGCTTGGTCGCGGCCCGTCCGTGGTCGTCACGGATCTCGGGATCTGGCACTTCGACGAAACGGGGGAGATGCGCCTGGACTTCCTTCATCCGGGCGCGACCCTCGATGAGGTCCGCTCCACGCTCGGTTGGGAGCCGCACGTCTCCCCGTCGTTGGCGCCGACGCCCGTGCCCACCCCCGAAGAGCTCCGGCTCATCCGCGAGGAGCTCGACCCGGAGGGCATGTACACGAAGTAGGGCCCGCCTCCGTTCGGTGCGCATGCGTCGCTCGGTCGGCCGCTTGCGCCGCTCGGGGCGCTCGGGGTCGCGTGCTCCGCTCGGGCCGCGTGTGCCGCTCGGGCTGCGTGCTCCGCCGAGCGCGGCCAGTGGTCCGCTTGGGCCGGGTGCTCTGCCGAGCGTCCTGGCACCGGGCTGCGTGCGCCGCCGAGCGGCCACGCAACGGGCCCTCGCGGGGCACGGCGCAGCACGCCGCCAGGCATGACGTGCGCAGCCAGGGCCCGCACGCGGGGCGCGGTTGTCGGCCGGTGGGGTCGTCGGTCGTCGTGTTTCACGCGATAGTTGCGGGAGTGCTGGTATGTCCGGATTCACCGAGTTCGAGCGGCCGTGTCCCGTGGAGTGGTGGACTTTGAGTGATCCGTCGTGATCCGCAGCGACGGTGTCGGCGGCGTCGGTCAGGACGCCAGCAGCAGGCTCTTCGCTCCATCCACCTCCTTGGTAAGCCCATCATCGGGGACGCGG
>JBBQRX010000004.1:0-149884 GCA_038214375.1 Candidatus Limnocylindrales bacterium | reverse complement strand
GATCTAGGGACACGTAGCTGGACCGATCATCGCCCCTGCCGATGGGGGTGGGTCGGTCGAGATCAAGCATCGGACACGCTCGTAGTGGGTCCGGGTCACGGGTTTCGGACGGGGAGTTCGACTCTCCCCCATCTCCACCACACCTCTCGCCTGCGACAGGCGTCGTTTCACCGTCGTGTCCGCGACGACCATGGTCAGACGCGGCCCAGGAACTCGAGCACCCGGCGGGTGAGCAGGGCAGTGGCCTCCGCGTCGTACGACGGGAGCGAACTGTCGGCGAAGTAGTGCTGGTCGCCGGGGTAGAGGAAGAGTTCCGCGGCCTCGACCTTCTCGACGATCTCGCGGGCGGCCTCGATGTCGCCCTCGCCGACGAAGATCGGGTCGGCGTCCATGCCGTGGATCTGGACCGGGACGCCGTCGGGCCAGGGCCCGAACGCCCACTCGCCGCTGATCGGGATGCAGGAGTAGAAGAGCAGGGCCCCGCGAGCTCCGGGCCGCGTCTGGGCGAGCTTCTGCGCTGCCATCTCGCCGAGCGAGAACCCGGCGTACACGATCTCGTGCGGCAGGGTGTCCGCCGCGCGAACGCCGCGCTCGAGGATGTTCTCGAACCCGATCTCGCGCGCGTGCGCGAGACCCTCGTCCAGGGTCGGAAACGTGCGTCCGTCGTACAGGTCCGGGGTGTGCACGATGTGGCCGGCGGCCCGCAGCTCGTCGGCGAACGCGACGACGCCGGGGGTCAGCCCCAGCGCGTGGTGGAACAGCAGGACCTCCGCCATTGGGCATCTCCGCATTCAGCTTGCCGGGGCTGGCGCTTCAATCCTACGCCGGCCTCGAGATGGGGCGCCTCCCTTGAAGACGTGGCAGGTCTCCGAACCACGTGGGGAGCGACGCGGGCGGCCTGAAGATGATCGTCGGCGACCTCCCCTGACGTCGCCTACGGATCGTCCGCCGGGTGGAGCGGCGCGCGGAGCGCGACCGGGTCGCCGAGCCAGGACGATGCCGGCGTCGCCCAGTACCGGGCCATTGCCTCGAGGCGTTCCGCGTAGGTGGCGCGGGCCGCTTCGAAGCGCGGCCAGGCGGCATCGCGCTCCACGAGCGCATATCCGGCGTCCTCGAGTCGATCGCAGGCCGCATCGAAGGCCGCGCGATCGAGGCCCGTCGGAAGGCCAGAACGGAAGCCGAGGTTGAAGATGTCCTCCACCAGGTGCGTGCCCACGCGCTTGGCCAACATGGCTTCCCCACGTGGCATTCCCGTGATCGTCGTGAGCACCAGGCTTGCGGCATCGAGCAGTGTGCCCAGGGCGCTGATCCAGGACAGGTTGTCGTGGCTCGAGCGAAAGAATCCCAGCAGTGGGAACGCGATGTGCGAGTCAAGCACCTCGACCGCCCACTGCTCCCATTCGAGGAACAGGTCCGGAAGGCGCCCGACGAGACCGAGCTGGGCGTAGTTCTCGAGGAGCGCGACGGCCGACGGCGGTGCACCTGCCGCGGCCTGCAGGGCCACGACCCGGATCTCCCGGCGCTGGTACGAGCCGTAGAGGGAGAACAGGAAGGTCACCACGAGGGCGACGGTCCCGAGACCGGTGACCGCCGCGACGACGATGACGATGCGGGAGGGAGCGCCGACCGCCACGATGTCGCCGAATCCCAGGGTCAGGACGGAGCTCGCAGCGAAGTAGAGCGAGCTGCCCAGGTCGGGCACGGGCCGCAGCTCATCGCGCAGGGCGAACAGGATCAGGCCATACCCGACGATGAGGGTGACGAGCCAGGTCCCCAGGAGGGCGACCGTGATGGCCGGTGCGAACAGCCCCAGGATCGTGTCGTGGGACCTGGCGGGCCGGGCCGCCAGGATCGCCCGGAGCGCGCGCCACGAACCGCGAACGAGGTACGGGCTGATGCGAAACCACCCCGGCGTTGGGCGGGGCACCACGACCGTCTCGAACAGGTCCCAGAGGGCGAGCGCCAGCAGGAGCGAGCCCGCGGCGAAGGCAATGGTCTCCATCGGCTGCCGATCATGCCACGCCCGGGCCAGGTCCGAGTGCAGGCCCGCTCTCGTGACTGGACGGGAGAATCCTCGCGGTCACGCTGCTGCCTCGCCGGGGCGCAGGCTCGACGCTCGACGAGCGACGCGACGCTCGACGCGAGGGCCGGCGCGACGGAGGCCCTGTGCATGGAGGGCCGTTCAGCCCACCTTCAGGCCAACCGGCACGAGAGGCGGCATGGCGCATCCGTATGATGGGGCGCGGAGGCGACGAGTCCACCACCGTGCGATCGACTTCCCGGCGGGCCACTGCACGCCCGGTCAGCGGGCCGCTGTGCGGGCGGGCGAGACCTTCGGTACGTCATGCCTGAGCCCGATGTTCCCCTCGACCACCGCGAAGGAGTGGCCCGATGACATCCGTGCGTGAGCTCGCATGCCCGAAGTGCGGCGGGCGGATGCGACCGTACGAGCGGAGCATGATCCTCGTCGAGCAGTGCGAGGACTGCCGGGGCATCTTCCTCGATCAGGGCGAGCTCGAGCGGCTCGTCGAGGCGGAGGGCGGAGGGTGGTCGGGCAGGATCGTCCAGCCGTCCGGCTCGTCGGAGGACCACGAGGTCGCGCCGCCCAACGCACGGTGACCGTGGCCGCGCGTGGCCTCGACCCGCCGGCTCGCGCACGCGTCGATCAGGCCCGCGACTCCGATCGCCTCACCTCCTGGACCATCCACCCGTTGCCGTCGGGGTCGCTGAAGGACAGGAACGAGTTGTAGTCCCCGCGCTCGGGGTCGGGCCCCGGCACCCGCGAACCCGAGTCGAAATGGAAGACCTCGCTGACATCCGTGCCGCGCCCGACGAGCTCGGCCCGCGCGGCCTCGATGTCGGACACGACCAGGTGCAGGCCCTGGAGGGAGCGGGCCGCCCCTTCCGTGTTCCGCATCAGGGTGATGGAGCACGCAGACCCCGGCGGGTGAGCTGCACGATGCGGAAGTCACCCGCAGCGTAGTCGACGTCGGACACTGGGACCACGATGAGCTCGAGCTTCCAGTCCACGAATTCCTCCCCTTGATCCTGGCGACCGGTTCTGGGGCCGGCCGGCGAAGGCCGGCCCAGCCCGCCGCCTCAGGACTTGCTTGACGCCGCCCAGAGGTTGATCCCGCTCTCCGTCGCGTAGCGGTCGATCTCGGCAAGCTCGGCTGCGGAGAACTCGAGGTTTGCGAGCGCCGCCAGGTTCTCCTCGAGCTGGGCAACGCTCCCGGCGCCGACGAGCGCGGATGTCACGTGATGGTCCCGGAGCACCCACGCGAGCGCCATCTGGGCGAGGGTCTGGCCCCTCTGCCGCGCGATCTCGGCGAGCGCCCGAACCTTCGCCAGCGTCTCGTCGCCGAGGAGATCCGGGGAGAGGGAGCCGCCCGACTCCGCACGCGAACCGGCGGGAATGCCGCCGAGGTACTTCCCCGTCAGCATGCCCTGGGCCAGGGGCGAGAAGACGATGCAGCCCACGCCCTCGTCGCCGAGAACGTCGAGGAGGCCCCCTTCGATCCAGCGATTGATCAGGGAATAGGACGGCTGCGTGATGAGCAGCGGCGTCCCGAGCTCACGCAGGATGGCCGCCGCCGCGCGGGTCTGGGCGGCCGAGTAGGACGAGATCCCGGCGTACAGCGCCTTGCCCTGTCGGACCGCAGCATCGAGGGCGCCCATCGTCTCCTCGAGCGGGGTCGCCGGGTCGAACCGGTGCGAGTAGAAGATGTCGACGTAGTCGAGGCCCATCCGCCGGAGGCTCTGGTCGAGGCTCGCCGTCAGGTACTTGCGCGAGCCCCAGTTGCCATAGGGCCCCGGCCACATGTCGTAGCCCGCCTTCGACGAGATGACGAGCTCGTCGCGATAGGCGGCGAGGTCCGTCGCGAGGATCCGCCCGAAGTTTTCCTCCGCCGAGCCGTAGGGCGGCCCGTAGTTGTTCGCGAGATCGAAGTGGGTGACCCCCAGGTCGAAGGCGCGATGGATGACCGCCCGCTGGCGGTCGATCGGACGGTCATGCCCGAAGTTCTGCCAGAGGCCGAGCGAGATCGCGGGCAGGTGAAGCCCGCTGCGCCCGGATCGCCGGTATTGCATGTCGTCGTAGCGCGTGGGAGCGGCAACGTATGGCATGGCATCGATTCTGCCACGCGAATCCGCGTGCCGGGTGATGGATCGTCTCTAGCGTGGTGGCGCCGAGACGGCCACGGGTTCCGGGCGCCCCAGCAGATACCCTTGCCCGAACCGCACGCCGAGGGTCCGCAGGGCGGCGAGCTCGGCTTCGGTCTCGATGCCCTCGGCGATGAGCGTGCAGCCGGCTGTGCTGGCGAAATGGTGCAGGCCTGCCACGAGCGCCTGGCGGACGGGGTCGGCATCGAGGGCGGCGACCAGCGCGCGATCGACCTTGACCAGCGCCGGCCGCAGCTCCGAGATGTGGCGCAGGCTGGCGAACCCCGCGCCGGCATCGTCGATGGCCAGCCGGAGCGCCGGTCCGAGGGTCGCGAGAGCCGCCCGGAATGCCGGGTAGTCGGCGATCGCCTGGTCCTCGGTCACCTCCAGCACGAGAGGCCGCGGCGCGTGGCTGAGGATGGTGCGGAGGGGCTCGCCCGCGAGGACGAACGGCGGAGACACGTTCAACGAGAGCCAGGCCGCCGCCGGAAGCCCGTTCGCCGCCACGAGCGCCGCGCGAAGCGTTGCCGCCTCGAGCTGGGATCCCATCCCCTGCATGGCGGCCGCAGCGAACTGCTGGTCGGGCGGGGTCCCGTCGGCAAACCGGGTCAGGGCCTCGAAGCCGACGGCGATCCCGAGCTCCAGGTCGACGATGGGCTGGAAGACCGGCGCGAAGGCGCGCTGGTCGAGGATGGCGCGGATGCGGGCGCGAGCATCGGCGACCCGGACGCGCGAGACGAGCGCCGGACCCAGGACCGCTCCCGCGATTCCGGCGAACTCGACGAGCGCGGAGAGCCGCTCGGCAAGCCGCTCGGTTGCGTCTGTGTCGGCCGACCCGGCCTCCAACAGCCCGTGCACGGTTCCCTCGACGACGAGCGGGACGTAGGCGAGGGTACGGACATGACGGGCGCGGAACGCCCGGCTGAACGGCGAGCCCGCGGGCGAGGTCCAGGCGTCGATCCAGGGGCCCTCGTCGGCGCGGGTGCGGAGATGTCGGCTTCGCGCCTCGGAGAGCCGACGCCGCTCGAGGTTCGTCCCGTCGGACGCGACTGCGCCCAGCGGCGTCGCCCGGCCGTCCGCATCGAAGGCGAGGAGGATCGCGACAGCCGCGTCCGGCAGGCGCGCGATCTGGGTGCAGAGAGCGGCCGCGGTCTCCTCGGGGGAAGCCCCGGGACGAACCGCGGCGAGGCCCGCCGCGATGAGGGTCTGCTCGCGGGCGTGGGTGACGGCGCGGCCCTCCGCGACCCGCTCCGCGCTCACGTCCCGCTTGACGGCGACGTAGCCGAGCGGCTCACCCTGCGGATCGTGGACCGGCGAGATGACGGCCGCCTCCGTGTACAGCGAGCCATCCTTACGACGATTGACGATGTCGGAGGTCCACGCGTGCCCCGAGACGAGTGCTTCCCACATCGCCGCGTAGAAGGCGGGTGACTGCCGGCCGCTCTGGAGGATCCTCGGGTTCCTGCCGAGCACCTCCGCGGCCGTATAGCCCGTGATGCGCTCGAAGGCGGGGTTCACGTATTCGATCGCTCCGCCCGTGTCGGTGATCATGACGGCCTCGACCGACTGCTCGATCGCGGCGGCCAGGCGGCGCCGTTCCGCCTCGCCCCGGGCGGCGTCGGCCCGGGCCCGAAGCGCCCCGACGCCGTACGCGAGGTCGGCGGCAAGCTCCTCGAGCAGCCCGAGCTCGTCAGGGCCGAGCGCGTGGGGCTCTCCCGCATAGATGACAAGGGTCCCGAACGCGACGTCCCGTGCACGGAGTGGCAAGGCGACCAGCGAGCGGAAGCCGCGCTCGAGCATCTGGGGACGCCAGGCGAGCGTCTCATCGGCGCCGACGTCCGGGCTCATGACCGTCCGGCGCTCCCGGATCGACGTGCCTGCCGGACCGAGGCTCCCCCGGTCGGCTTCACGCCAGCTCAGCTGGATCTCGTTCAGGTATTCATCCAGCGGCCCCGCCCAGGCGGTCGGCCGGATCGTGCCGGCCGGATCGTCCTCGCGGTACCCCACCCAGGCTCCCCGATAGGCGCCCTCCTCGACGATCGCCGTGCAGAATGCCTGCAACAGAGTCGCTTCGTCCGAGGCCCGAACCAGCGCTTCGTTCGCCCGGCTGAGGGTCCGCAGCACCCGGTTCAGTCGAGCCAGGTGCTCGTCCGAGCGCCCGCGCTCGTCGACCTGCACCTCCAGCTCGGCCACGCGGCGCGTGCGCTCGGCGTCGAAGCCCGCCAGGAGGGCCGCCAGCATGACGCTCGTGACGACCACGAAGCCCCAGCCCTTGATCGTCGAGACGGTTGCGAGCGCGTCCTCGCCCTGCACGATCGCGGCGGCCGCGAGATCACTGAACGCGATCCACGCCGCAGCGACGATCGCATAGGTGGCGACGATGCCGAGAGCGGAGATATGCAGCCGCCCGTTGCTGCCGGGCCCGTCACGTGCGACCCGGGGATGCCGCAGTGTGCCCACGTCCGCTCTCCCCCCGGCAGCTTCGGCGCTGACCGGAGAGTCCGGTCTCGCTGCCGTCGCCGCCAGGATGTCATCGTACACGCGACCCACGATGCGTCCGCTGACCGCGCAGACGTGCGGCCCGGGGCGGGGCCGCCTGAATCCAACCGGGTCCGGCGCTGCCCCGCGCTAGCGCGTCAGCGTCACCTTGCGGAGGTGGCGTGGCGCCTCCGGGTCGCGCCCCCGGGCGATCGCGAGGTGATAGGCGAACAGCTGGCAGGGAACGATCGCGGGGATCGGCGCCAGCCACTCGGGGAGATCGGCCGGCAGCGCGAGGGAGCCCCTCCCGAGCGCCCGCGCCTCGGCGGCGTCCGAGACGACCAGGAGGTCGGCACCGTCCGCCACGAGCCGTTCGAGCAGCACGAGAAGGCCGGCGAGCGTCGGCCCGCGCGAGACGACCGCAAGCACCGGCAGTCCCGGCTCGACGAGCGAGATCGGGCCGTGCTCGTAATCGGCCGCCGAGTACGCGTCCGCAAAGACGCCGGCGACCTCCTTGAGCTTGAGCGCCCATTCGCGCGCGGTCGGGTACTGGAATCCCCGGGCAAGGACGACGCAGGCAGGCGCCGGAGCAATCCGGCCGGCGAGCGCGACGATCGCGGACTCCAGCTCCAGCGTCGCGGCGAGCGCGCCGGGGAGCGTCGCGAGGGCGGGATCCGGGTCGCCGCCGCGCAACGCCTCCGAGAGGAGCGCGACGACGGTGAGCTCGGCGACGTACGTCTTCGTCGCCGCGACCGCCAGCTCCGGCCCCGCCTCGAGCGACACCACCACGTCGGCGACGTCCGCGAGCGGCGATTCCGGCTCGTTCGTGATCGCGAGCGTCAGGGCGCCCTGGCCACGCGCGTCCTCGAGCACCGCGACGATGTCCGGGGAGCGGCCGGACTGGCTCATCCCGATCACGAGCGCGTCGCCGACGCGGGGTCCGTGCCGGTAGAGCGACGAGAGGGACGGCGTGGCCAGCCCGACCGGGAGGCCATTCCGCGCCCCGAGGACGTACTGGGCGTAGGTGGCGGCATGGTCGGACGTGCCGCGGGCCGCGATCACCACGAAGCGGATCCCGCGGCGACGGACCTCGTCGGCGAGGCGCTCCAGCGGCGCGCGTGCGCTCGCGAGGAGGCCGCTCACGACGGTCGCCGACTCGGCGAGCTCCAGGCGCATCGTCATGCTCGATCTCCCGCGATCTGGTGCCGGGTGGGACGGACACACGGCAGGTGTCGATTCTGCGCCTCGCGGGGAGATCACGTCCGGATGCGTGCCGAACGGCCCGGGCTGCGCGGGACAGGGGACTCGCGAAGGGCGCGACGGCCCCTCCTAGACTGGACGGATGCCTTCCTCCACGCCCGTCGCTCGCCTCCTCGGATTCCTCGGGGCCGCGCTGCTGCCCCTCTGTGCCGCCGGGCTGGCACTGGGCCTTGCCTTCTCGTGGACGGGCAGGAACGACCTCGCGACGATCGCCTGGGTCGTGCCATCCGCGGTCGTCGGGATCCGGCTTGCCTGGTCGATCATCCGCGGCCTGCTTGCCGGCAAGGCGGGCGTGGACGTCATCGCGGTCCTCGCGATCGGCGGCGCGCTCGCCATGGAGGAGTTCGTCGCCGCGGCGATCATCGGCCTCATGCTCGCCACCGGCGAGGCGCTCGAACGCTATGCGGCCGGGCGGGCGCATCGCGAGCTGACCGCGCTCCTGGGCAGGGCGCCCCGCGACGTCCATCGGTACGAGGACGGCGAGCTCGTCACGCGCTCGATCGATGCCGTGATCGTCGGCGATCGGCTGCTGGTCCTGCCGGGCGAGGTCGTCCCCGTCGACGGCCTCGTGGATGGCGATGCCGCCGTCCTCGACGAATCGGCCATCACCGGGGAGGCCCGCACCGTCACGCGGACCGAAGGCGACCAGGTCAACTCGGGGACGCTCAACGCGGGCGGTCCCTTCGCTCTCCGCGCGATCGCGGTCGCCGAGCAGTCGACCTATGCCGGCATCGTCCGCCTGGTCCGGGAGGCGGAGGGCTCGAAGGCGCCGTTCGTGCGGCTCGCCGATCGGTACGCACTGCTCTTCGTCCCGCTCACGCTCGCCGTGGCAGGCCTTGCCTGGTTCATCTCGGGCGATCCCAACCGGGCCCTTGCCGTCGTGGTCGTCGCGACGCCCTGCCCGCTCCTGCTCGCGGCACCGATCGCGATCGTGGCGGGACTCAGTCGCGCCGCTCGACGCGGGATCATCGTGAAGGGCGGCGGGCCGCTGGAGACGCTCGCCCGTGCGCGAGTCCTCCTTTTCGACAAGACCGGCACGCTCACCGCTGGTCGCCCCCGCCTGGCAGGCGTCGAGGCGGCACCCGGCGTCGACCCGAACGAGGTGCTGCGCCTCGCGGCATCGGTGGACCAGGTCAGCCCACACGTCCTCGCGGGCGCCATCGTCCACGGGGCGCGCGAGCGGGGGCTGACCCTCTCGTTCCCGACCGACGTGGTCGAGACGCCCGGCTCGGGCGTGTCCGGCCGCGTGGACGGCCGCGAGGTCCAGGTTGGATCGGCGGACTTCGCGGGTCACGTGGGGGACGGCGGCGGGAGCCTCCCCGCGTGGGCACGCGAGCTGCGCCGGCGCGGCGCCATCGAAGGGAGCACCCACGTCTTCGTGCGGGCGGACGAACGCCTGGCAGGCGCGCTCGTCCTCGACGACCCGATCCGGCCGGAG
The DNA here is from genome assembly GCA_038214375.1 of Candidatus Limnocylindrales bacterium. GTDB lineage: Bacteria > Chloroflexota > Limnocylindria > Limnocylindrales > CSP1-4 > CTSoil-043. The sequence continues at coordinate 140,547 of JBBQRX010000004.1, read as the reverse complement.
ACGCCGCGCGCCATCCGATCCCTACGGCGTGCAGGGATCACCCGGATCGTGATGGTGACCGGCGACCACGCATCGGTCGCGGAGATGGTCGGGGCGGCAATCGGCGTGGACGGGGTCCTCGCGGAGCGAACCCCGGCGGACAAGGTGGACGCGGTGCGCCAGGAGATGGCGGACGCGCTCGGGCCAGTGGTCATGGTCGGCGACGGCATCAACGACGCCCCGGCGCTCGCGATCGCGGACGTGGGCGTGGCGATGGGCGCCCGCGGCGCGACGGCCAGCTCGGAAGCGGCGGACCTCGTGATCACGGTGGATCGCCTCGACCGGCTCGCCGAGGCGATTCGGCTTGCAAAACGATCCCGCCAGATCGCCATCCAGAGCGTCGTCGCCGGCATGGGGATGTCGCTCGTGGCGATGGGATTCGCGGCCTTCGGCGCGCTGCCGGTCGTGGCCGGAGCGCTGCTCCAGGAGGCGATCGACGTCGCGGTCATCCTGAACGCCCTGCGGGCGCTCCGCGGTGGCACCGAGGTGCGAGCCCATGTGCCCGGCTGGGCGGAGACGAGCGCCGGCCTGCGGACGGAGCACCGGGAGCTTGCGCCCGCCCTCGCCCGGATCCGGTGGCTTGCCGACGGCATCGACGCGCTCCCGGCGAGCGCGGCCGGGGCCGAGCTGGAGGCGACCAGGTCATTCCTCGTCGACGACCTCATGCAGCACGAGCGGCTCGAGGACCGGACGGTCTATCCGATGCTCGCCCAGGCGATCGGCAGCGACGACGCGACGGCCGCGCTCCACCGCACGCACACGGAGATCTTCCACCTGATCGGGCTCTACGACCGCCTCGTGGGCGACCTCCCCCCGGAGGGCCCCGCGATCGAGGACCTGACCGACCTTCGCCGCGTCCTCTACGGGCTCGACGCGATCCTCCGCCTGCACATGGCCCAGGAGGAGGAGCTCTACCTGTCGCTCGGCGACGAGACGGGCGAGACGGCCGTCACGAACGAGGCCGGCGCGGCCGCCTGAAGGTCGACGTCCGACCGCGGCCCGGCGTCAGCTCGGCGACGGCGTCGGGAAGGACGGCGCGCTCGGGGGCGGGCTCGGCGTGGGGGTCGGGCGCGGCGTCGGGGCGGGGGCCCGCCCGATGAGGGTGAGGCCGTCCACCCGGGCGTAGTTCGAGTTGAACACGTCCTGGTGGATCACGGACCCGGCCGCATCGGTGACGGTCCGTGACACGCTGACCTGCATGCCGATGGTCGGGTACTCCAGCCGCTTCGACGTCCCGACCGGGATGCTCGTCGAATATTCGGTCGTCTCGACGCCGGGGTTCCGGTTGATCACGATCGGGTTCGTGAAGCTGACCCTGCGGCCGGTCGGCACGCTGAAGAGCGAGAAGCGAACGGTGCCGGGCGACGCGAACCCGCGAATGAGGATCGGGTAGGCGGTGTCATTCCGGAAGGCCATCGTGGTGATCGAGCCGGAGCCGCTCTGGAAGACCGTGGCGTCGAGGCCCAGCGGATACCGGTCGATGTAGTAGTAATGGTTCGCGCGGGCCAGGATCTGCAGCCCGGCCCGCACGGCCGCGTTGAAGAGCGTCGTCGAGCACGAGCAGATCCCGCCCGCCAGGGCTCCGGTGGGCTCCGTCTTGCCGTCGATGATGGCCCCGCCCGGCCGGTAACCGGTCCGGATGCTGACCTCGCCGATCGCCTGCCAGAAGTCGAAGACGGCGCCGGCCGGCACGACGTAGCCGTCGATCGCGCGCGTCGGGATCGTGATGTTGGCCCCGAACCCGTTCCGATCGCTCACCTGGTAGAAGGTCGTCCACGTCGAGATCTGCTGCATGAGCGGGGCCGCCTTCTCTGCCTGCTCCGTCGTCAGCTTCGGCGCGACGGCGGTCAGGGCGAGCGCGACCGGGGGCGGCTCGAGCGGCGCGCCGTCCGCGGCTCGCGCGAGCACGGCCTGGGCGACGAGCGGGCTCGTGGCGGCGGCGTCGAGCTTCCGGCCGTCCTTGCCGGCCACGACGCCGACCACCGAGCTGTTGCGGCCGACCAGGAAGCTTGCATCCGTGGCGGTCTTGTCCACCTTCTTCGCCAGGGCGGTGAGTGCCGGCACGGCTGCGTCCTGGGCGACGATCGGCGCGTAGCGGCCGTCGGGCGTGGCCGCGAACGAGATCCAGCTCCGGACGGTCGTCGCGGGGATCGTCCAGGTCTCCTTGTCATGGGCGAGGACCACGTCCCGGGCCATCCGGGTCGCGCCCGCCACCGCCACGGCCAGGTCCGCGTCGGTCACTGCCGGCTCGAGCGGAGCGAGCGCCACGGTCAGCTCCAGCGGGTCGGGCGCACCCGGGTCCGCCAGGCGCTGCACGATCGCATCGACCAGCTCGGCCTGCGCAAGGCCGCGACCGGCGACCGCCGGCGTCGTGGCGAAGCCGGTCCTGGTTGCCGCCGCGGTCGCGTTCACCGCCGGCCGGTCGAGGCGGGCGGCGGCGGCACCGACCGCCCGGGTGACGGCTGCCGGGTCCACCGTGACACGAGGAGCGATGTCGGTGCCACGGATCAGGCTGCGGACGCCGTCCGCGGCCATGCCCATTGCGTCGCCGAACCGACCCACCGCGAACGCCTCGTCCAGGAGTGTCTCCACGTCGGCCGCCCGTCCCAGTTCCACGTCCTGGATCCGGACCGGTCCCCCGTCCGAGCTGACGACGACGCTACCGGCGGCGTATCGGGCGAGCGCCGTTCCGAGCAGCTGACGTGCGGCGACCCGATCGAGCCCTGCGACGTCCACGCCCGCCACCCTGACGCCCGGGTAGATCCGGTCGGCATACCGGCCCTGGTAGGCGAACAGGGCGCCGGTGCCGACTGCAGAGGCAAGGACGAATCCGGCGATGACCGCGAAGACGAGGCGGACGAACGGAAAGCGGCGTGGCGAGGTGGACATCTTGGGTGCTCGGTGCGGACGGACAGCCTAGCAGGCTGGCCGCGAATGGACGGTCGGGGAGAGCACCCCGCACGGTACGACGGCGACGATCCTCCGCCGCCAGTGGATCCCGGGCGGTTCAGCCCTGGGCGGTTGCCGTCGGAACCACGACCACGCGGCGATTCGGCTCCTCGCCGATCGACTGGGTGCCGACGGCCGGATGGTTGCGCAACGCAAGGTGGATCCAGCGCCGCTCGAGCGCGGGCATCGGCTCCAGCTGGAGCATCTTGCCGGTCTCGACCACGCGGGCCGCGGCCCGGTCGGCGATCTCCCGGAGCTGCTGCTCGCGCCGGCCGCGATAGCCCTCGACATCGACGAGCACGCGGGTCCACTCGCCCATTTCGCGCGAGAGCATCAGGTTCACGATGTGCTGGAGGGCCGAGAGGCGCTCGCCCTTCCGGCCGATGAGGGCACCGAGGGCCTCGTGCTCCTCGTCGCCGGCGCCGACGACATTCAGGCGGTTCGTCTCACCCGTCTCGATGTTGACGACGACCGAGAACCCCATGTGCTGCATGAGCTGCTCGAGGAGCCGCTTGCCCGCGTCGAGGGCGGCCGGGGACGCCTCGGCGGCCTGGAGCTCCTCGCGCTCGCGCACGAGCGATCGCGCGCTCTGGACCTCGTCGGCTTCGCTCGACGAAACGGCCGAGGCGCCAACCCGGTCGTCCGGGCTGCGCGCGGGGCGGTCGTCGCGGCGGGGGGGGCGATCGTCGCGGCGCGGGCCACGATCGTCGCGGCGCGGGCCGCGATCGCGAACCCGCTCCGGGCGGTCGTCGCGGCGGGGCGCATCGGCCCGGGGCGCATCAGTACCGGGCGTCTCGGTACGCGTGGCGTCGGCAGGCGGGCCCTCGGCGCGCGGGCCGTCGGCACGGGCCGCATCCGGACGGGACGGGACAGGGCGATCGTCGCGGCGCGGGGGTCGATCGTCGGTTCGCATGGGGCGATCGTCGCGGCGCGGGGGACGATCGTCGCGGCGCGGGCCGCGATCGACGGGCGCGGGCAGGGGCGTGGCGGCGGCGGCATCGCGCTTCGGCGCGGCACCCCCGAGCGCCGCGCGCGGCGCGGCCACGATCCGGGCCGGCTCGGCGCCCATGCCGAGGACGCCCCGGCTGCCCGGGGTCAGGATCTCGAAGTCGAGCTCGTCGAGGCCGACGGCGAACTCCTCGCGGGCGTGGCGCAGGGCCTCTTCGACGGACTTGCCGGTGAACTCTCGGTACGCACTCATGCTCAACGCTTTCTCCCTCGGCGGCCCTGACGGCCTCGTTCTCGGGGTCGCACGGTGGCCGCCGCGGAAGCGGAGCGGGCGGCCGGCGTGCGCTCGATGGGCGGACTGACGGTGGCGGGCTTGCGAGCCGTGCCGGGAGCACCGCTCATCACGATCTTCGGCTCCTCCACCGGGAATCGCGGGCGATGGTCGAGCGCGAAACCCGGCGTGTAACCGAACAGCGGGAAGGTGGAGCCCCAGCCGACGATCAGGTACTGCTGGATGATCCCGAAGACCGTGGTGACGATCCAGTAGATGAACAGCCCGGCGGGCAGGAACCCGCCGTAGGCGAGCGAGATCAGGGGCAGGAACAGGACGAGCTGTCGCTGGACCTTCGAGTTCTGGTCGCTGAAGGCGGCCGTGGACGGCGGCATCGTCATCCGGCTCTGGACCAGGTTGAGGACGGCGGAGGCAGCCGCGAGGACGGAGAACCAGCTCAGGAACGGGATGTTCGGGAAGAGCACCCACGGCTTCGAGACATCCAGGTTGCCGAGCCATGCGACGGTCGTGTTGATACAGGGCTTGTACAGGTCGACGACCGCGCCGGCCGCCGCGCCGACCCCGTTGACGCACGTGTAGTCCACGACGTTGAGCCCGAAGAAGCTGAACATCGCCCGCGGATCCGGGTTCGTGAGGCCCTGGCTGAAGACCGAGTACATGATCATCAGGAGCGGCAGCTGGAGGAGCAGGGGCAGGCACCCGGAGGCCGGGTTGACGCCGCGTTCCTTGAAGAGCTCCATCTGGGCCGCGCTGTACTTGGCGCGGTCGCCCTTGTACCGCTTCTGGAGCTCCTTGAGCTCCGGCTGGACCAGCTGCATCCGCTTCGTGGAGACGATCTGGCGGCGGAAGAGCGGGATCAGGACCGCCCGGACCACCAGCGTGACGAGGATGATCGAAATGCCGATGTCCCCGGTCAGCTTCTGCAGCCAGATCAGCAGGAGGTAGAGGACCTGGAAGATCGGGTTGAAGACCCAGGCGAGCAGCGACACGGGGTCCGCGCCGGGCTGGGCGGGGGTGAGCGGCGGGTGAGGCGAGGCCGTCGCCGCCGCCCCGCTGCCACCGACCGGGACGATCCCGGACGGGCCGCACGCGGCGACGAGAAGCGCCACGCCGACGATCAGGAGGACCGGCAGCACCAGCGCGCGACGCGGACGGGGGAGCGACACCTTGAGCTGCCTCACCTAGCGAACCGGGTCATAGCCGCCGGGGTTCCACGGGTGACAGCGGGCGATGCGCCGCGCTCCCATCCAGCCTCCCCGGAAAAGGCCGTACCGGTCGATTGCCTGCTCCGTGTAGCGCGAGCAGGTGGGCTCGAATCGGCAGCTCGCCGGCAGCCACCCGAACACGATTCGGTAGAGCCGGATAAGCCCGATCCCGATCCGCTTCACGAGGGCGTTGATCCTCCGAGGACCCCTCCGCGCCGGAGGAGCCGTTCAAGTACCTCGACGAACGCCCGATGGTCTGCGGCCACGAGCGCCGGTCGAGCGATGATGAGCACGTCCCAGCCGGGCTGGAACGAGGGCGCCATGACCCTGAGCGCCTCCCGGAGGCGGCGGCGCGTCCGGTTCCTGGTCACGGCTCCCCCGACGGCCTTTCCGGTTGCAAAGCCGAATCGAACCTGATCGAGGTCGGTCCGTCGGAACCTGGCGGTCATCAGCGGGTGGGACCTCGTGGTCCTCGACGCCTGGAGCGCCGTGAAGTCCGCCGGCCGGGTGAGCATCGCGAGCCGCCGGTTGTCGCGGCCCGAGGTCGGCGTCAGACCGTCAGCTGCTTCCGACCCCGCGCGCGGCGTGTGGCGAGAACCCGGCGACCCCCGGGCGTCTTCATCCGGGCGCGGAAGCCGTGCTCCTTGGCGCGATGGCGCTTCTTCGGCTGGTAGGTCTGCTTCATCGGGTGTCGATTTCCTCAACCGTCCGGCCCCAGGGGTTTCGGTCATTTCGCCCCCAGAAGGCACGTAGACGCGCCACACGCACGAAGGCGAAGGGCGCGTCAACGCCGCGCGATTATAGGAAGGTCGCCTCCGGAGTGTCAAACGGCCGGGAACGCGGAGCGTGCTTCGGAGGGCCGTTGCCTGGCCCGTCCCGCGGGTCGCCCAATACTCCCTGGGAGTATGTCGTTTTGCGGGCCGCTTCGCCTTGCGGGGGCGGTCGGGGCGGTGCTACGATGCGTCGGCCCACGGTCGCCGGGACGCCTGCGGGCAACCTCCAAGGGTTTCCGGGGGTGGCCCAGGAGCGGCTCGCTCAGCGCGCTGGGCGCTCTCTCCCGCGTGTCGATTCTGGGGTTTCCTGGCTCCGTTCGCGCCGCCTGGGGTCCGGCTACCGAGTACTCCTCCGGGCCTTTGGCCCGAGCCAGCAGGTCCGTCCGTTGGATACACGACACATCTGGCGCGCGGCCCTCGGAGAGCTCCAGGTCGCCCTCTCGCCGGCCAACTTCGAAACGTGGTTGCGGCACACCGCACTCGTCGAGGTGGACGATACGCGGTTCCGGATCGCCGTCCCGAACGGGTTCGCGAAGGACTGGCTCGAGACGCGCTATCGGTCCCTCATCTCGCAGACGCTCGCCCGAATCGTGGGCTACAGCGTCGCGGTCGAGTTCGTGGTGCGCGCCGACGCGGGTCTCACCGAGCCCGGCGCAGAGAGCGCGGCGCCGCCGGCTGCCCACGACGTCCGCGTGGAGCCGACACGTGTCGGGGGCGAAGGCTCGCCCGCCAACGTCAACCCCCGGTACACCTTCTCGAACTTCATCGTCGGATCCGCGAACCGTCTCGCCCACGCGGCCGCGCTCTCGGTGGCCGAACGGCCGGGCCATGCCTACAACCCGCTCTTCCTGTACGGCGGGGTTGGCCTCGGCAAGACCCACCTGATGCATGCGATCGGCAACGCGGTCGTCGCCCGCTTCCCACGCAAGCGAGTGGTCTACGCGACCAGCGAGAAGTTCACCAACGAGTTCATCACGAGCATCCAGCAGGGCCGGATCGATGACTTCCGGGGCCGCTACCGGCGGATCGACCTGCTCCTGATCGACGACATCCAGTTCATCGCGGACAAGGAGCGGACACAGGAGGAGTTCTTCCACACGTTCAACGCGATCCACGAGGACGGCAAGCAGATTGTCCTCTCGTCGGATCGCCCGCCCAAGCAGATCGTCACGCTCGAGGAGCGGCTCCGGAGCCGGTTCGAGTGGGGCCTGATCGCCGACCTGACCGCTCCGGACCTCGAGACGCGGATCGCCATCCTGCGCGCCAAGGCGGAGGATTCGGCGGTACCCGTCGGCTCGGACGTGATCGAGTTCATCGCCCGCAAGGTCGTCAGCAACATTCGCGAGCTCGAAGGCGCACTCAACCGCGTGGTGGCCTACGCCAGCATGGGCGCGATGCCGATCTCGATCGAGCTCGCCCAGGCAGTCCTCTCGAATGTCCTCTACAACCCGAAGAAGCGCCAGGTGACCACCGAGAAGATCGCCCGCGCGGTGGCCGACTACTACGGCGTCGGCCTCGACGCGCTGCGCGGCCAGAAGCGCGACAAGGCAATCGTCACGCCCCGCCAGATCGCCATGTTCCTGATGCGCGAGGAGACCGACGTCTCCCTGCTGCGGATCGGGGCGGAGCTCGGGGGGCGCGACCACTCGACGGTCCTCCATGCGTACAGCAAGATCAACCGGGAGGCGGCCCTCAACGACGAGATGCGCCGCGACATCGCCGCCGTCCGCGAGCTGATCTACGCCGACTGACGTCCGCTCGCCCCGGCCTCGCCCGCGCTCCGTGGGCTCGAACGCCGGCTCCCGGGCCTCCCGGTATGTGGAAAAACGTCCGGATTCGGTGGAAAACCCGTTCGTGCTGTGGACAAGGCTTCCGTGCGAGGGGCCGCGGCCGGGGGACGACGAGCCGGCGGATTCGGGGGCCCGGCCCCTGCGTCGCGGGCCGAGGCTGGCTCGTGCACACCCGGGCGCCGGTCCCGTCCGCGGGCCGCGCGTGTTTGTCCACCCCGGCGACCCGATCGTGCACCGTCCCATCGAGCGTGCCCGAGCACGTCGGTCCACCGTCTCAACACCATGATGACGACGGTGATGACTCGATATGCGACGATGCACAAGACCACGAATCCATCGCGTTTCGGCCAGCCGGGCCGTCCCCGCCCGCCCCTGCCCAAAGCCCCCGGAGTACCGTACCCGTGAACCTTTCCGTCATCTGCGAGAACCTCGCCCGCGGCCTCTCGGTCGTCGGCCACGCGGTGTCCGGCCGCAACACGCTGCCCGTCCTTGCCAACGTGCTTCTCCGAACCGAGGACGCCGGCCTCAAGCTGACCGCGACCAACCTGGAGATCGGGATCACCTACTGGGTCCCGGGCCGGATCGAATCCGACGGCGCGATCACCGTCCCCGCCCGCCTCTTCGCCGAGATCATCGGCGGCCTCCCCGCCCAGGAGCGCGTCGACCTCGAGGTTCGCAGCGGCGACCGCCTCTTCGTCCGCGCCGGTCACTTCGAGACGACCCTCCGCGGCATCGACGCGGACGAGTTCCCCGCCATCCCTGCGGCCGGCGAGAGGCCGACCACCCGGATCAGCCAGCGCGTCCTGAAGCGGGCACTCTCGGAGATCACGTTCGCCGCGGCGTCCGACGAGGCGCGCCCGATCCTGACCGGCGTGCTGACCCGGTTCGAGGGCGATCGCCTGACCCTGGCCGCGGCCGACAACTACCGCATCGCGATCACCACGATCCCGACCCTCGACGCGGTCGAGGAGACGAGCATCGTGGTCCCTGCCCGCTCGTACGCCGAGCTCGCCCGCGTCCTCACCGACACCGACGACCCGATGGAGCTGATCCTCTCGCCGCAGAAGAACCAGGTCCTCTTCCATGTCGAAGGGATCGATGTGGTCAGTCGTCTCATCGACGGCCAGTTTCCGAACTACCAGCAGGTCCTCCCGACGACCCACGCCACCCGCGTCGAGATCGACCGGGACGATCTCCTCAAGGCCGTCCGCCTGGCGGGCTACATCGCGAGCTCGTCGGCCAACATCGTCCGGATGACGGTCGCTCCCGACGGGGCGGCCCAGGTCCTGGTGGCCGCGGCCGCCGAGGTCGGCGACCACCGGGGCCTCGTCGACGCCACCATCGAGGGCGATGGCACCACGATCGCGTTCAACGCCCGCTACCTCAGCGAGGCGCTCGCGAACGTCGACGCGGACCGCTTCGTCATCGAGCTGAACGGGCCGCTCTCGCCGGGCGTCTTCCGGCCGGCGGACGGGCGCGACTACACGCACGTGGTCATGCCGGTCCGGACCACCTCGTAGCGGCGGCCGCGCCGACGGGCCCCCGGCCGCGTCACGCCCGGTGCTGACCTCTGTCTCGCTCGGCGGATTCCGGGGTTACGCGTCGCTGACCGCGACGTTCGGGCCGGGCGCCCACCTCGTCTGGGGGCCGAACGCGGCGGGGAAGACAAGCCTTCTCGAAGCGCTCGTCGTGTGCGCCCGGGGCGCGTCGCACCGAACGCCGACGGACACGGAGCTGATCCGCTGGGACGCGCCGTTCGCGCGCGTCGACCTTCGTCGCGAGCTAGCGGGCCTGGACCCGCTGGAGATCGACGTGGCGCTCGTCCGCGACGGGCCCGCCGGAGGACGCAAGCGGATCCGTGTCAACGGGGTTCCGCGGCGGGCAACTGCACTCGCAGGCCTGCTGCGCGTGGTCGTGTTCGCGCCCGAGGAGATGCTGCTCATCGCCGGGCCGCCGTCGCTCCGGCGGAGCATGCTCGACGCGCTCGCCGCGCAACGCAGCCCGGCGCACGCGGCCGACCTCGCCACGTACGCTCGCGTCCTTGCCCAGCGCAACGCGCTCCTGCGGGCAGTCCGCGAGGGCCAGGCGACGCGCGACCAGCTGCCGCCGTGGGACGCCCGGCTCGTCGAATCGGGAGCGTCCGTGCTCGTCGGGCGGCAGCGCGTCCTGGGCGAGCTCGCCAGCCCGCTCGCGGCAGCCCACGCGGAGATCGCGCTCGACGAGGGGCGGCTGACCATCACGTACGAGAGCAACGTCGTCGCCGCCCAGGCCGAGACCCCCCGGGACGCGCTTGCCAGGCGTCTGGCCGAGACGGCCGAGAAGGAAGGCTGGAACGGGACGACGCTCGTCGGCCCGCACCGCGACGACCTGGCGTTCCGGCTCGGCGGGCGCGATCTCGCCACGTTTGCGTCGCGCGGGCAGCAGCGGACCGCGATCCTCGCCCTCAAGCTCGCGGAGCTCGACCTGCTGACCGCGCAGGACGGCCGGCCGCCACTCCTGCTCCTCGACGACGTGTTCAGCGAGCTCGATCCGGCCCGGCGCGGCCACCTGGTGCGGCGGATCGCCGGCTTGCCGCAGGCGTTCGTGACGACGACCACGCTCGACGACCTGGACCCGGCCCTCCGCGCGATCGGGGCGGCCTGGGAGGTTGTCCCGGACGCCGAGCGCGGGGCCCGCCTCGTCGGGCCGCGGACCGGCTGAGGAGCCCGGATGTCACCCGCCCGGCCCTACGACGACGAGCGCGTGCCGCGGCGCCGGCAGCCCCGCCGGGTCGGCGACCTGCTGCCCGAGGCCGCGCGGGCGCTGGGCCTCGAGGAGCAGCTGCGCTGGGCGCGTGCAGTCGCGGCGTGGGACCGGCTCGTGGAGGCGCGGGTGCCGGCGGCGACGGGCGGATCGCGGCCGGTGCGGCTCGAGCGGGACGGGTCGCTGGTCGTGGAGGCGAGTGCCCCGATCATCGGCCAGGAGCTGCTCCTGCACGCCGACGATCTCCTCACGGCATACGCAGAGATGACCGACGGGATCCGGGCGGGGTCGCTACGGGTCGTGGTGGGCCGGGGTATCATCCGGTGACCGTGGCGGGCGGCCCTCAGCGCCTCCGCGGCATCCCGCCTCCGGCGTCACGCCGGCCGACCTCCGAGCGTCAGGACCGTCGAATCGCATGGCCGTCCGCCTCCAGATGAAGCTCGGCCTCGTGGCCGAGCACGAGCGGCTCGAGGACTCCCCGGACACCGTCGCGATCGTCGAGCCGACGATCGGTGCGACGGCCCGGTCCAAGGGGAGTCTCTTCCTCGTTGTCACGGGCGTCGGGCGCGGTCGGCGTCTGCGCGAGGCGACGCACCTGGTCGCCGACACGATCCAGGGGGAGTACTACTACGACGAGTCGGCGGGCCTCGTCGTCTGCCTCGAGAAGGCGATCCGCGCCGCGAACCGCCGGCTGCTGGCCCAGCGGGAGCGTCTTTCGCTCGGGTCCGGGCCGACCGGCCCGATCGGAATCGGCCTGGCGGTCGTCCGCGGCAACGAGCTGTACGTCGTCACGACGGGCCCGGCCGAGGCGTACCTGGTCCGGCAGGCGCACCTGCTGACGCTCCCCGATGCGGCCCGCGCACACGGCCTGCCGATGGAGGAAGTCGCCCCCGAGGTGTGGCGCGGCGAGATCGCGGTTCGCGATTCGCTCGTCCTCGTCTCATCGAACCTCGCCGCGAAGCTGGGCCCGGACGAGCTCAAGGACGCTGTCGTGACGCTCCACCCGCAGGCCGCCATGGAGCACCTCCACCATCGGTTCGTGGCGGCCGGCGGGGCGGGCAGCGACGCCGCGCTCGCCATCGAGGCCGGCGAGGTCTCCTCGACGACCCACCGCGGCCGGCTCGTGCCCGTCCGGCCGCCCGAGCCACTCGCCGGCCTCCCCGACCGCTCGCCGATCCCCCTGGCCGATTCGGTCGGCGGCGGCCTGGCCGCAGTCTCCTCGGGTGCGGGCCGGACGCGCGACGCGATCCGCGGCCGGATGTCCCGCCTGTTCGAACGAGTCCAGGACCTCCTGCCGCGCCGGGGTACGCACTACCGGCGCGTCACGCCGGCCGCCACTCGCCGTGAATCGCAGCGCCAGGCTGCCTTCGCGGTCCTCGCCTTCGTCGGGATCGTGGCGCTGCTCGGCGTCGGCCTGTGGATCATCGGCGGCTCGGGTGCCACGAGCAAGATTCCCCAGATCAACGCCGGCGAGCAGGCGCTCGCGACGGCCCGCGACGACCTCCGCTTCGTCTTCGACAACGGGACCGACCTCATCGCGGCCGACCCGCGCCGCGCCGAGGAGCTCCTCAGGGACGCCATCACGAAGCTGGCGGCCGCCGCGACGGCCGGCATCCCGGATTCGACGCTGACCCCCATCCACGCGAGAGCGGCCGCGGGCCTGGACCGCCTCTACGGGGTAGTCGAGGTTGCGCCGCAGGTCGCCTTCTCGTTCGTCTCCCAGAAGCCCGCCTTCGACCTCGGCGGGCTCATCCGGGGCCCCGACGGCGCGCCCTACGTGATCGACCGCGCCACGAAGGCGGTCTACCGCATCAGCCTCCAGGCCCGTAAGGCGGTCCCGATCATGAAGGCGGGCCAGGCGGTCGCGAGCAGCGGCCTCAAGGTCGGGGTGCCGAGGTACCTCTCCGTGGGCGGCCCCGACCTGCTGGTGCTCGACGACAGGAACATCCTGTGGCGCTGGCGCCCGGCCGACGACACGGGCAAGGGGACCCTGCGCCAGCTCCCCGTCCAGGAGGCCGCCACCTGGGGCAACGACATCATGGCGATCGGGACCTTCGTGGCCAACTTCAACGCGGCGCTCTACAACCTGTACGTCATGGACCCCTCGGAGCAGCAGATCCTCCGGTACACGATGCTCGCGGACGGCTCCAGCTATCCGGCCGCGGCCACCGGCTACCTCACGACGCCGCAGGACGTCACCAGGGTGACCTCCATGTTCATCGACGGCGAGATCTACCTGGCCGACGGCGGCCTGGTCGAACGGTTCGTCGGCGGTCGCTCCGGCGACTGGGCGCTGGCGCAGCCGGGCGACGACGCGCTCCGGCCGACCCGCCGGTACACGCTGATCAGCTCGCCGGACCCGCGCCGGGAGGGCAGCCTCTATGTCTACGACGCCGTGAACGCTCGCATCCTCTCGTTCGACAAGCTGACCGGCGCATACCTCGCACAGTACCGCCCGGCCGGCGGGAGCCCGGCCTGGAGCGCGTTGCGGGCGTTCTACGTGGCGCCGCGCTCGCCGGGTCAGGCCCCGGCCATCTTCTGGATCGACGGCAACTCGCTCGGGACGGCGGTCCTCCAGCAGGTCCCCGGCACCGTCCCGGGAGCCTCGCCTGCGGCGAGCCCACTCCCGAGCCCATCGGTCGCGCCGGTGTCGTCGGGGAAGGCTCCCGCCACGCCGAAACGCTCGGCCACCCCGCGGCCCAGCCCGAGCGGGTAGCGCGGCGTCGGCGGCGCAGGCCGAGGTGGGATAATCAAGCCATGGTCGGTCGCCTGGTCGAGATGTCCGTGGAGAGCGTGCGGGTCCACATGCTCTCGACCCAGCACGTCGTGATCCTGCGCGAGCTCGAGCGGGACCGGTACCTGCCCATCTGGATCGGCCCGTGGGAGGCGTCCGCGATCGCGATGAAGCTCCAGGGTCAGACCCCGGAACGGCCCCTCACCCACGACCTCTTCGCGAGCGTCCTCGACCTGCTCGGCGCGACCGTCCGCGAGGTGATCATCGTCGACCTCGCCGACGACACGTTCCACGCCCGGGTGATGCTCGACGTGGGCGGCCGGCAGGTGGAAGTGGACTCGCGGCCCTCGGACGCGCTTGCGCTGGCGGTCAGGACGGGCGCCCGCATCTTCGCCGCGGAGGCGGTCCTGGACCGGGCGGGCGTCCAGCCCGACCGGTCGACGGGCGACGAGTCGAGCGGCGCGCCGATCGACGAGTCGAAGCTCTCGGTGTTCCGCGACTTCGTGAACTCGCTGGACATGGAGCCGGGCACCGAGGACCGCCGCGAGGGCCCGCCCCGCGAGTGATCGGGGGCCCCAGCCGGGGGTCGTCGCGAGGAGGCGGCCGCGCTGACCCATGGGTCGTGCCGCGCCGGCCGACACTCAGACGACGATCGTCTCCCCTCGCGCCAGGGCGCGCTCCCGGTTCGCCCAGAGACGCAGGCGCAGGCCCCAGAAGTCCTCGACCGCGCGCCACACAACCGATGGCTTCGCGCCTGTTGGCGACCCCGCCGTCCGCGGGTAGTGGTCGACACCCACCTCGACGACCTGCCGGCCGGCGGCGCGGACCTTGATCAACAGCTCGGCCGAGAAGAAGGCGCCGCCAGATTCGACCCGGACACCCCGGAGCGCGTCCCGCCGGAAGAGCTTGCAGGCGCAGTCCACGTCGCGCACGCGGAGGCCGAACAGGACCCGGTTCGCGAGCTTGTAGAGGCGCGCGTACACGGTCCTGATGATCGGATCGGCCCGCCGGATCCGGAAACCCACCACCGCGTCCGGCGTGTCGGGGCCCGCAAGCCGGGCCGTGAGCCGGCCGAGGTCGGCGACCCGGAACTGTCGGTCGCCATCGGTGAACGCGACGAGGTCGAACCGCGCGGCGCGGAAGCCGGAGCGCAGCGCGGCGCCGTAGCCCAGGTTCGTCGGGTGGTGCACGACCCGGACGAGGTCCGGGCTCGCTGCGGCCAGCGCATCGGCGATCGCGGCGGTCCGGTCCTTCGACCCGTCGTCGACGATGACGATCTCGAAACGCTCCGCGAGCGCCGGGAGCGCGGCACGCGCCTCCTCCACGAGGCCCGCCAGGTTGGCCTCCTCGTCATGCGCCGGGAAGAAGTACGAGAGCGCCGGGACACGCACCGGCGGCGCGAGCAGCCCGGGCGCCTGCACTGGCGCCTGCACTGGCGCCTGCACGGGTCCGGCATCGATCACAGGCGCGGCATCGATCATGGCGTCATCGTACGCGGGCGGAGACCGGTCGCCCGGGGGCCCGTGACGCGGATGAGCGGCTGGATTCCGCGCGGGTCTTCCACCACCGAGACCCGCCAGCGGCCCTCGAGGGCGGGCAGGTCTTCGTCGCGCCGTACCAGGTAGACCGGCCGGCTCCCGAGGTTCGCCCGGATCACGTCGTCGACACTGCCCAGGTTCTCGTCGAGGCGGGTCCGGTCGTCGATCACGCGCACGTCCGGCCGCTCGCCGAGGATCACCTGGCGGTACCAGAGGGGCGTGGAGTATCCCCACCACGTCACCAGGATCGCACCCGGCTCCGCGGTCCGGAAGGCCCAGCCGCTCCAGTCAGCCCCGCGGGTGTCGGCGGACTGGTCCACCCGGAGCCGCGTTGCCGGCGCCGCGGCGACCGCGGGCGCGACGAGGAGCACGCCGATGACGACGCTCGCGATCATGCCAGGGAGCGCCGGACGGATCGCGTCGTCGCGGCCGGGCAGCCTCCCCACGAGCGTGTCTATCACGGCGCCGGCCGCGATCGCGAGCCAGGTGATCGCGACGAGGATCGGGCCGAGGTAGTACCGCTCGATGTCGGCGTTCGTGTACGACGCCGCGAACCAGCAGGTGACCAGCAGCCAGGCGCCCGTGAGGAGCGCGTAGCGCGGCCGCAGCACGACGACCACCAGGAAGCTCGCCGGGACGAGCGCGGAGAGGACCCCGAGCTGTTCCGTCGCGAGCGCGACGAGGTGGCCGGCCTTGCCGGCAAGATCCACGAACGGGCTCGTCAGCGTGCCGGCGAACTGCTGGCCCAGGGCCACGTACAGGAAGCCACCCGGCGTGTCCGGGTGGCCGTAGACCAGGGTGGCGCCCATCGCGGCCCGGAGCGGCAGCTCGAGGTAGACCAGGGCAGTGACCCCGATGAGGGCCGCGGCGCACCGGCCGAGCAGGGCGGGCCGCAGCCAGGCGCGGCGATCGACGGCGAACATGAAGAGTGCGATCCCGGGGGCGAGCAGGAACGTGAGCGCCTGGTTGCCAAGTGCGACGCCGTAGAGCGCCGCCGCGGCGACGAGCCAGCGGTCGGCGTCGGCTCGGCCGCTTCGGGTCCGCGATTCCCACCCGTCGAGCAGCACCAGGAGCCCGGCCACGAGAGCGAGGTGGAGCATGTGCGGGTCGGCGAACGACCCGATGCGCCACGGGATCGGGGTCAGCGCGAGGAGCAGGCCCGCCGAGGCCGCGACAAGCGTCCGGCCGCTCAGCCCGCGGACCAGCACCACGGTCAGCGCCGCGGCCGTGCCCAGCGTGATCGCGGAGAGCAGGTTCATCCGCAGTGCCGGCTCTCCGAACGGCGCGAGGACGATGCTCGCGAGCCAGCCCAGCAGGATGTAGCTCGGGTAGCCGGTCGGATGTGCCGTGCCCAGCGTCGGCCCCACGACCTGGAACTCGGCCGTGTCCCACAGGCCCAGGCCCGGGAGCAGCGTCGATCGCGCGATCGCGAACGCGACCAGACCGATGATCGCGGGGGCGGCGAGGCTGCCGGAGAGGCGCCAGCGGGCACCCGGCCCAGCGGGGCGATCGGCGGTCACCAGCCGAGCGTCCGGGCCCAGGCGATCCCCCACGCCTGCACGGCCAGTGAGGCCACGATCAGGCCGCCGACGAGGGGGACGCCCCAGGCGGCTCCGCGGCCGGTGCGGGCAAGCAGCCGCTCGGCCCCGAGCGCGACCGGGACGAGCAGGAAGGGCGCGAAGTCGAGGCTGAACCGGTAGCCGAACTGGACCCAGCCCTGCGAGAAGTGCATCAGGTTGACGACGGCGATCACGAGCGTGGCGAGCAGGCCGCCCGCGACGCGCCGATCGCGGAGCAGCGGTCGGGCAAGCCCCGCGAGCAGCCAGGCAGGGCTCGTGAGCAGGAGGCTCATCCCGACCGGGCGGGGGACCAGCCACGAGCAGCCCGCGGCGCTCCAGGGTTCACGCGGCACGCCCGCGGCGCAGGCCGGCATCAGGTCCGGCAGGCCGCCCAGCATGATCCCGAGGTTCTGGGGAATGTATCGGAGGTCCTGGAGCGACCACGCCGCCTGGTAGTTGAGGTCCGGGTAGGCCCAGACCTCGTAGCGGTAGAGCGACTCGTAGACGGGGTTGAAGAGCGTCCCGCTGACGGCAAGGTTATAGGCGAGCAGCGCGCCGACCGGGAACGCCATGCCGATGGCGGCGCCCAGGGCCCGCCGCGGCCATGAACCGCCCCCGCCGACGAAGACGAGGAAGACCACCCCGAACGCGACCGTCAGCCGGCTCGTCACCGCGAGCCCGAGGAGGAAGCCGGCCAGGATCTGCCGCCAGTCGAGGAGCTGCCGGCCCGCGCCGGCATCGAGCCCGGGCTGGTCGCCGGGGTCGAGCGCGTGCCGCTCGTCGGCGTCGAGCGCGACTGCGACCGCCGCGAGGCTGAGACCCAGCGCGACGACGTGGGCCAGGTACCAGGTGGTTCCCAGCGACGATGCGTACCAGAGCGCGCTGCCTGCCCCCATGAAGAGCGTCAGGGCGGCGCGAAGGCCCGCGCGGATGGGGAGACGCCCAAGGAGCCAGAAGACCACCCCGACGTCCAGGGCGCCGAGCACGACGGCGAGGAACGCCTGGTCCGCCGCCATCCCCCAGATCGCCACGAAGGGGAGGAGGAGCACGGCCGGCAGGGGTGGGAACGGGATCATGCCGCGGCCCGTCTGGTTCCCGGCGACATCGACCACGGGGACGACGTCGTTGAAGAAGTCATTGCCAGGCGACGAGGCGGTGGCCGGAACCGGGTAGCTGATGGAGGCCTGGCCGTGGAGGTACGCGTCCGCCTGCCAGACGAAGTGGTTGTAGACGGTCTGCCAGGCGGGTCGGCTGAGCGAATACAGCACGAAGCAGACGACGACCAGCCCGAACCCGACGGCGAGCGTCGAGCGGGATGGCGCGTCGGCGATCCGGGCGACGGGACGGGGAAGGGCCACCGAACCCTCGGCTATACTCCGGTCCACCTCAGCGCTCGATCACGGAGGCCGTTTCCCTTGGCTGGCCCCGCACCGGGCGAGCGGGCGCGGGCCGGCGAGGGGGCCCGGGTGCGGCTTCGGGACGTTGCCGTCCCGCTCGGCATCCTTCTCGCGCTCGGCCTCGCCCTTCGGCTCATCATCGCATACGCCATCCTGCCCGGGTCGGGATTCAAGGTGGACGTCAACTCGTTCAACGGCTGGGCGGTGGAGCTCGCCAGGAACGGGCCGTTCGGGATCTACGACCGGCCGATCTTCATCGACTACACGCCCGGCTACCTGTACGTGCTGTGGGGCCTGGGCCTGGTCGCGCAGCTGTTCGGCGGGCCCGGCGCCGCGCCCGGGGCCCTCCTCAAGCTGCCGCCGATCCTCGCCGACCTCGGCCTCGCCGTCGCGGTCTTCCTGCTCGCGGCGGACCTCGGGGCGGGGCGCCGGCGTGCGCTCGCCGCGGCCGCGCTCGTCCTGTTCGTGCCGGTCACCTGGTTCGACAGCGCGGTCTGGTCCCAGGTGGATTCGGTCGGGACGCTGGTCCTCCTGCTCGCCGTCCGCGAGCTGTGGCGCGGGCGCGACGAGCGCGCGGCGCTCCTGACCACGGTGGCGGCGATCATCAAGCCCCAGTTCGGGATCCTGATCCCGCTCGCAGCGATCCTGATCCTGCGCCGCAACCTCGTCACGCGGCCGCCCGGCCACGGGCCGCGCCGCCTCGTGACCACGACCCTGGTCGGCCTGGCGACAGCGCAGCTCGTGTGCCTGCCCTTCGGTCTGACCATCGTGGGACTCGTCCGTCAGATCGTGGACACGGCCGCCGGCTACCCGTGGCTGACCGTCAACGCCTTCAATCCCTGGGCGCTGGTCACACAGGACGGGGCCGGCCTGGCTCTCAACGGCACGTGGATCCGGGACCTGACGAAGGCCGGCGCGGATGGCGGTCCCGGGTTCCTCGTCTTCGGGGTCCCCGCCATCGTCGTGGGAAGCGGGCTGCTCCTCGGCGTCATCGGGCTGCTCGCCGCCACGATCTGGCGGCGGGACGACCGGCGGACCTTCCTCGTTGCGCTGACCGTCCTGGCGATTGCCTTCTTCGTCCTGCCGACCCGCGTTCACGAGCGGTATCTCTTCCCGTTCTTCGCGCTCGGGGCGGTCCTCGCGGCGGTGAGCCCCCGCTGGGCCGGCGTCTACGCGGCCCTCGCGGTCGCGAACAGCGCGAACCTGTACGGGATCCTGACCGAGCCGTTCTACGAGAACCTCGGGCTGGCACCGATGCTCGCCTCGTTCGGCGGGCTCGGAACGCAGCTCGGGGAGGCGATCCGCTCGTGGAGCGGGGTCGCGACGGGCGCGGTCCTCCACGCGGGCGGGTTGGTGGCGGGACTCGCGTTCCTCGTCCGCCCGGCGCCGGGCGAGACGGACGCGACGGCGGCCCTGCTCGCCGAGGAATCGCCGGATGCCGAGGGGGGCATGGGGCACGTCCCGGAACCGATCGCGGTGCCCGCGGCCGGCGGGCTCGCGTTCGCGGCCGGCCTCGGGCGGGCAGCCCGGGGAGCGCGCACCCTCGCGAGTCGCGCGAGCTTCGACCGCTCGCACCTCCTCGAGCGCGAGGGCGGCGGCCGCCTCGACCGGCTCGACCTGTGGTTCATCGTCGTGCTGGTCGTCGCGTCAGTCTTCGTCCGGACGTTCCGGCTCGGCGAGCCGCTCCGGATGCATTTCGACGAGGTCTACCACGCCCGGACGGCGGCCGAGTTCCTGCAGGACTGGCGCTACGGCCAACCGCACGCGATCTACGAGTACACGCATCCGCACCTCGCGAAATATGCGATCGCGGGCGGGCTCGTCGCGTTCGGCGACGACCGCGTCACGGCGACGAGCACCCTCGGCGCGCCGGTCGCAGACGTCGCGATCGAGCCGCGCTGGGAGGATCCGACCGGCGCACCAGGATCCGTCCGCGAGGGCGGTGACCGCCTGTACGTCGCAACGGGATCGGAGGTCCGGGTCTTCGACCTGCAGACCCGCGAGCGCCTGGCGACCTTCGTCCTGCCCGGCGCCGGTGCCGTGGCGCTCGACGCGGCCGGCCATCGCCTGTACGTCGGAACCGCGACGGGCAGCATCCTGCGCCTCGACACGGCCGTCAGCCGCGGCGATCTCCAGGCCGGCGACGCCGGCGCCGCGGCCCCGGTCACCCTCGAGCCGCTCGCGACCGTGGGCGGCGCCGTGGACCGCCTCTGGATCGTCGACGCCGGGGCCACGCTCGTCGCGGCGACGCCCGGTGATGGGCTCGTGTCGCTCGACGTGACGAGCGGCTCGCAGCTCGCCTCGTTCAGCCTGCCGGGTCGTACCGAGGTCGTTGACGCGGGCACGGTCAACGCGCTGGTGGCGGACCCGGCGACGGTGGGCGACCCGGCGGCCGCCGCAGCCGAGCTGGCGAAGATCCTCGGTGGGACCGCCGCCACGTACGAGAAGCAGCTCCGCTCGGGCGCGCCGCAGGTCACCATCACGACCGCGATCAAAGAGCAGCGGACCGCCCTGGACGCGGCCATCGCCAGCGGCGCCCTCGCAGGGCTCAGCGTCGCGAGCGTCCCGCGCATGGCGGTCGCCGATGCGGGTGGGGTGGCCTTCGTCGACTCGCAGACCGGGGCCGTCACCGAGCGGGTTGCCATCCCCGGCGGCGCGACCGGCCTCGTCCGGGCGGATGGGCTCGATGCGCCGATGCTGTACGCGGCGACGGGGAAGGCGCTCGCCGCGGTCCGCCTCCCCACCGACGGCGCGGCGCCGTCCGTCGACCAGACCGTCTGGATGCCCGCCGCGATCACCCGGGTCACGTACGACGCGGCCAGCCAGATCGTCCACGCCCTGGGCCGCACGCCGGACGGGAGCGGCTGGACGGTCTACGTGGTGGAGCCGCGGGGGAACAGCGTCTTTGCCGACGCACGGCTGCCGTTCGATCCCACGACGTGGGCCACCGATGCGAACGCGGACCTGCCCGCCACGGACCGCGAGCAGTTGCTCGTGTTCGGCGGGGACGGGGCGGCCGCGTCGGTCGACATCGGACAGCACGCCTTCGCCTGGCGGCTCCCGGGCGTGATCACGGGTGCGCTGATGGCAGGCATCCTGTTCCTGCTGGCGCGGATCCTGTTCCGGCGCCGGTCGGTGGCGATCCTGGCGGGCGTCTTCGGCCTGCTCGACGGGATGTTCTTCGTCCAGCAGCGCATCGCGATGAACGACACGTACGCGGCGCTCTTCATCGTCGCGGCGGTCACCGTCTTCGCGGCGATCTGGACCGGCGCCTGGAAGTGGCGGGGTGCCTTCTGGGTCGGCATGCCCCTCGTCGGCGTCCTGCTCGGGCTCGCCCTCGCCTCGAAATGGGTCGCCCTCTACGCGGTCGGCGCGATCGGGGTCCTGGTCCTCGTCCGGTCCGCGCTCGGGCGGGTCGTGGTGGTGTTGGGCCTCGTCGGGATCACGGCCGTGCTCGGGTACATGGCCGTCTCGGTGCCCTCGGGCGCGACCGCAAGCGGCAACACCGCCTTCCTCGCGATCATGATCGGCCTGACGCTCGTGGCCGCGGCCGTGACGGTCCTGCACCCGATCGCATGGACGGTCGAGGAGGTCAGGATCGCGGTGGCGGGTCCCGCCGCGGCCGGCGCCGCGGTCGCGCTGGCGGCCATCCCACTCGGGCTCGTCACCACGGCGCTCGCGCTCGCGCTCGGCTGCATGGGCGTCGCCGCGCTCGCTGCGGGGGGGTTCTGGGTGGCGGGCAGGCTCGGCTTCGGGCCGCTGGCGCCGCCGCTCGCGCCGGACGACCCGGCCGCGCTGCTGGATCCGCCTGCGCCGGCCCCGGATGGCTGGCTCCGCCCGGGCTGGGGCTGGGGGATCCCGATCGGCTGGGCGGGTGTCTCGCTGCTGGCGATTCCGGCCGCGGTCTACGTCGCGCTCTACCTGCCCTGGGTCGCCCTGGGCAACCGGCTGACCGCGTCGTTCCCGGCCGGGAAATCGGGCCAGACGCTGCTCGACCTCACGAAGTCGATGTACGACTACCACAACACGCTGCGGGCCACCCACGCGGCCGCGTCGCCCTGGTGGGGCTGGCCGCTCGACCTCAAGCCGGTCTGGTTCTTCCAGCAGGGCTTCGCCGGATCGACCTCGGGCGCCATCTACGACGGCGGGAACCCGGCCATCTGGTGGCTCGCGATCCCCGCGATCGCGTTCGTCGCATGGCAGGCATACCGTCGCCGCAGCCTCGGCCTGGCCCTCATCTCGATCGTGGTCGCCTGGCTGTGGATCTCCTGGGCCCGGATCGACCGCGCCACGTTCGAGTACCACTTCTACACGACCCTCCCGTTCATGGTCCTGGGCCTCGCCTACTTCGTGGCGGAGCTCTGGCACGGGCCGTCGGCGCGGACCTGGCGGCTGGCGCGTGCGGGCGCCGCCGCAGCGCTCCTCGCGCCGGTCGTGATGTGGCTCGGCAAGGGCCCGCTCTGCGCGATCGCCGGCGTCGAGAAGGTCAACGCCGGCTCGCAGGCTTGCTCGGCCGCGGCGTCGCTGCCGTTCACGCTGACGGCCCAGGTGGTCGGGCTCATCGCGGTCCTCGTCGTGGGCGGTGGGCTGCTCGTCTGGCAGCTGATCCGTCTCGACCGCTCGATCCGGGCGGGCGCGGACCAGGGCGAGGCCGGCGCTGCGTCTCGCCGCATCCTGCTGACGGGCTTCCTGGCCGGTGCCGGCCTCGTGGCCGCGGCGCTCTTCTTCCCGGCCACGCCGCTGGTCGAAACGCCGAGCGTCCCGGGTGAGGTCCTCTCGCTGCTGCTCCTGCTGGTCCTGGGCCCCATCGCCTGGCTCGCCTGGTCCGCGCGATCGCCCCGCCGGTTCGCCGCCGGTTTCGTCCTCGTGGCCGTGGTCGTCTTCGTCGCGTTCTACCCGAACTGGTCGGGGCTGCCGCTCCCGAACGGCATCTTCAACTGGTACCAGGGGCTGCTCCCGACCTGGCTCTACCCGTTCCAGTTCGCGGTCAACACGGACCCCGCGTTCAGCGTCTCGTTCGCCAGCCCGTGGCCGCTCCTGCTGTTCGCCGCGGTCCTCGTGTCGGCCGTGATCGTGGCCTACAGCGCATGGGTCTGGCGGATCGCGATCGCGGAGCGGCTCGCCGACGAGCGGCTCGCCGACGAGCGGGTTGCCGACGAGCGGCTTGCCGACGAGGCGGAGCTGGCCGAGCCCACGGGCGCCTGACCGGGCCGCCGGGGCCCCAGCGCCTCAGGCGACGGGACTGCCCCGCGGATCCGGCGGGACCTCAGCGTGGAAGTCGCGGGGCAGCGCACCCTGGGCGGCCAGGCGCCGGATCACGAACCCGTAGTAGGCCTCCACCCGGCCGCCGATCCGATCCCACCCGTAGTCAACCACGCGTTCGAGCCCGCTTGCCCCCATCCGCTCGCGCAGATCCGGATCGGCGAGGAGCCGCAGGATCGCCTCGGCGAGCGGCCGCGACTCGCCCGGCGGCACCAGCAGCGCCTGCTCACCGCGCTTCACGACGCCCTTGTAGCCGTGGATGTCACTGCAGACGATGGCCGTGCCGGCGGCCATCGCCTCGAGGAGCACGATCCCGAACGATTCGCGGCCGGTCGCCGGCGACGCGTAGACATCGGCGGACTTGAAGAGCTGGACCTTGTCGCCGTCCGAGACGCGGCCCAGGAACTCGACGTCCGGCAGCCGGCGCGTCATGACGTAGCGACGCGCCTCGCGCTCCTGCGGCCCGGAGCCGACGATCAGGAGCCGGCAGTCGCAGCCGCTCTTGCGCAGGATCCGGTAGGCCTTGAGGAGCGGGAGGAGGCCCTTGCGGGGCTCGAGCCGGCCCACGAACAGGATGTTCGGGCGGCCGTCCTGCCAGCGTGCCATCGGCACCGCGTGGGCGAAGCGGCGCAGGTCCACGCCGTTCGGGATCACCTTGTAGTCCCCGGGCAGGTAGCGGTCCGCGAAGTGGCGGGCGGCTGCGCTGACCGCGATCCGGCCGTGGAGGTTCCGGGCGACCGGCCCCAGCATCTTCCCGCCCAGCTGGTAGCCGGGGGCGTAGCCCGCATAGGCGTGGAACGTCGCGATGTTCACGCTCCGCGATTCGCGCAGGGTGAAGAGGGCCAGGAGCGGCACGAACGGCTCGTGGAAGTGCAGCAGGTCGAACTGCTCGCGGTCCAGGACGTCCTGGATCTGGCTCCGGTAGCGCGGTGAGACGGTGATCGTCCCCATCGACCCGTTGGACGGCACCGAGAAGCCCTTCCCGATCCGGATGACGTCCCCCTCGGAGCTGCGCTGCAGGCCGTGGCTGGCGGTCAGGATCCGGACATCGTGGCCGCGCCCCCGGAGGGCCTCGTAGAGGTGCCCGACATGGTCGTTGACGCCGCCCGGGAGCGGGTAGACGTACGGCGTGACGAGGCCGATCTTCACGAGGCGTCCTCCCGCGGCCGCACGACCCCACCCGTCTCGCCCGGCCGGGGCGGGCGGAAGCGACCGCCGGGGTATCCCAGGTCGCGACGGGTGCCGTCGCGCCGGACCCTCCCGCCGACCTCCGCCCCGATGTCGCGGCCGTACTTGCGGAGCTGCCGGCCGAACGTCGGGAGCTGCGAGGTCGTCCGGTGGAAGGAGCCCTCCCAACCGGTCGTGCCCTCGAGGATCGCGCGCCGCACGTCCTCGGCCGTCCGCCCGGCAAACGTGGTGAAGCCGGTCCCGATCGCAGCCGCCTCGTGGGCGTCGCTGCTGCCGATGGTGGGCACCCCGTGCGCCGCGGCGAACGCGCCCACCCGCTCGTGGACGAGACGCCCGAACGTCGTCGGGTTGAAGGCCTCCAGGGCGTCCGGCCGGACACGGGGATCATCGGCGGCCAGGAGGCGCCGCAGCGTCCAGCCCTGCGCGCAGAGCGGGTAGGGGAAGAGCGGGTGGGCCGGGATGGCGATTCCTCCCTGCTCGTGGATCTCGCCGATGGTCGTCCGCATCGAGCGCCACGGCCGAAGCCGCTCCTCCACGAAGAGCGCCAGCAGGTGTCCGTCGCGGGTGGTGACCTCCTCGCCGACGACGATCTCGACCCGGAGCCCGCGCGCCCGGGCGAGGGCCCGCGCCGCGACGGCGGCATCGATCCGCTCGTGGTCGGCGATCCCGACGACGTCGAGGTCCGTGTGCGCCGTCACGTAGGCGAGGATCGCTTCGATGCCGTCGATCCCGTCCGAGGCGAGCGTGTGGACGTGCAGGTCCGCACGACCATGAGGTTGCCCGGGGTCCGGGCCGCCGGCCGATCGCCGGGTTGTGCCGCCGGCGCTCACGGGCGCGGAACCGGCGCGAGATCCGGCCAGATCGGGAAGAAGATCGTCCACCATTGCTCGGGAGCGTCCGCCACGAGCCGCTCGAAGGCGGCTGCCTCCGCGGCCAGCAGCGCCTCGATGCGTGCCCGCCGCGCCCCCGCGCCGGCGACCTGGGCCCCGTCCGGGGGCAGGATCGTCTCGAGGCGGCCGGCGTACCGCTCGCCGCGGAGGCGCCGCACGGCGGCCACGTGGATCGGGGCGCCGGACTCGAGCGCCAGCAGCGCCGGACCGACGGGCAGTGGCGCAGGCGCGCCGAAGAGGGCGACCGGCACGCCGCCACCGATGATGTCGCGGTCCCCGACGATCCCCACGTACTCGCCACGGCGGAGGGCGGCGCGCAGCTCGCGCCGGGCGGCCTCGAGGCTCACGAGGCGGACGCCGGTCGCCGATCGCGCCCGTGACGTGAACGCCTGGAGGGCCGGGTCGTCGAGCGTTTCCATGGGCGCCGTGATCGTGACCGTGGTGCGCCTGAGCACGATCGCCTCGGTCGCCTGGAGCGACCCGAAATGGAGGGAGCAGAAGATCGCCGGGTGGTTCGCGAACGCCGCGTCGACGGCCTCCGGGGTCTCGATGCGCGATCGACCAGGAGCCTCGCGGGTCACGGCCTCGGCCCGCAGCATCTCGGCGTACGTCCGCGCCGCGTGCCGGTAGGCGGCCCGGACCAGCCGCTCGAGCGCGACGGGGTCGCCGGCCGCGGCACGGACGCGCCCGCTCCCCGCGCCGGTCGCGGCGAGGTGCGCAACGACGCGCCCCAGGTTTGCCCGCGCCTGGGCGGCGCGCCCCGGCGTTGCGCGGTACCAGAGCTCGCCGGCCGCGTCCGCGCACCCGCCGACGATGCGGGCGGGCAGCCGGTTCGCGAGCCACGCGGCGGTCTCGAGCAGGCGGACGCGCACCCGCTGGGAGAGCGTGGCGCCTCGCGGGGCATCGGCGGCGGGCGGCGAGATCATGCTCGCGCGATCGTCACGTGCCGTGACCCGTCACGCGTCCACGCCCGCCGGCGCCAGCGGGGCTTCGGCTGCCCCGCCGAGCGCCGCCGCCGCGTGCGTCTCCGCCGCGGGCGATGTCGCGGCGAGGGCCTCGAGCCGGGCGATCTCGCCGGGGTCGTCCGGCCAGATCGGCTTGAAGACGCACCATTGCTCCGGCGCAAGGCGGATCCCCGCCTCGAGCACGTCCGCGATCTGCTGGGTTGCACGGGCGAGGTCGGCGGGGGCCATCGAGGCGACCGTGATCCGCTCGCCGACCTCCGTCGCGTGGCGGCCGTCGGTGCGGATCACCCAGAAGGGAAGGATCGTCGCTCCCGTCCTGGCCGCGAGCACGGCGGGTCCCGCCGGGAACCGCGTCCACGCCCCGAAGAACCGAACCGGGATGCCGTCGGAACGGTAGCCCCAGTCCACCAGGAGCCCCACGATCTCCCGTTTGCGAAGGACCCGGAAGACTTCGCGGAGGTTCCGCCACGGGATCTGGCCGACCCCCCAGCTGAGGCGCTCGCGGTTGAGATGCTCGAAGAGCTCCTGGTACGCCGTGTCGTCGGCGACGGCGTGGATCGGCCAGCCACGGCCCGCCAGGCCTGCCGCGGCCGCCTCGTTGTTGCCGAGGTGAGCGCCCACGATGATCAGACCGTTCGATTCGAGCCACGCGGCATGGAACGGCTCGGCCGCGTTGTCACCGATCTGGGCGACCCGCTCTGCCTGGGAGAGACGCGACAGCCGCATCAGCTCCAGGACCCAGCGGACCTGGTTCCGGTAGACGCCGCGGGCGAGGTGGCCGACCCGCCGGTCGTTCGTCGGGACGCCGAGGACGCGCGCCGCGTTGGCGCGGACGTAGCGCCTCCGCGCGGGCCACGCCCAGTAGATCGCGACCGCGATCCAGCCGCCGACACGCGACGCCGGCCCCAGCGGCAGGCGACCCAGGATCCACGCGCCCGCCCGGTACCCGAGCACGGCCGAGCGTGCCCGGAGACGCCGGCCCTCCGCCGCCCGGTGATGGGGTGCGCGAAGCCCGTTTCCGGATTGGTGTCCGCTCCGGGCCTCGGCGCCCGACGCCCGGTCGGGGGCGTCGGGCGTCCCGGGGACGGACGTCACTTCACGGCGACCTTGACGGGCGCCTTGGCGACGGTCCGGAGCGTCCGGGCGACGGGCTTCTCCGTGCCGACGAGCGTCTCGTTGTCCTCGCCGCGGATGAACGCCTCGACGCGGTTGTACGAGATGTCGTCGTGGATCTGCATCGGCGGGCTCTTCATGAAGTAGCTCGACGGGGCGACCAGGGTTCCCGTGAGGCCGCGATCCAGGCCAAGCTTCATGCAGCGGATCGCGTCGGTGATGACGCCGGCGCTGTTCGGGCTGTCCCAGACCTCGAGCTTGAGCTCCGCCTTCAGCGGGACGTCACCGTAGGTCGTGCCCTCCATCACGATGTAGCAGTACTTGCGGTCGAGGAGCCACGGCACGTGGTCGCTCGGGCCAACGTGGATGTTGTCGGGGTCGATGTCGTAGTCGAGCATCGAGGTGACCGCGTTCGTCTTGCTGATCTTCTTGCTCTCGAGGCGCTCGCGCTCGAGCATGTTCAGGAAGTCGGTGTTGCCGCCGAAGTTCAGCTGGTAGGTACGGTCCAGGCGGACGCCGCGGTCCATGAACAGGCGGGTCATCACGCGATGGGTGATCGTCGCGCCGACCTGGCTCTTGATGTCGTCGCCGATGATCGGCAGGCCGGCCTCGGCGAAGCGCCGCTGCCAGTACGGCTCGCGGCCGATGAAGACCGGGATGGCGTTCACGAACCCGACGCCGGCGCGCAGGGCCTGCTCGACATACCACTTCGTGGCCTCCTCGCTGCCGACCGGCAGATAGGAGACCATCACGTCGACCTCGCGCTCGCGCAGGATGCCGACGATGTCGGCCGTGGGCCCGGGCGCCTTCTTGATGATCTGGGACAGGTACTTGCCCAGGCCGTCGTGCGTCATGCCGCGATCGACGGTCACGCCCATGTGGGGGACCTGCTGGAAGACGATCGTGTTGTTGGGCTCGGCGTAGATGGCCTCGGACAGGTCCTTGCCGACCTTGGTGGCGTTGACGTCGAAGGCGGCCACGAACTCGATGTCGCGGACGTGGTACCCGCCGAGGTTCACGTGCATGAGGCCCGGGACGGCCTCGGTCTCCTTCGCGTTCTCGTAGTAGTAGCGGCCCTGCACCAGGCTGCTCGCGCAGTTTCCGACCCCGACGATCGCGACGCGGATCTTGCCGTCCTTGCGCTTCGATCCGGCCCAGGTCCCGGTCTGGCTCGTGCTCGTTCCGTTGCTGCTCACGCCGTTCGTGCTCCCGTGCTTCGCGTCGTTCTTGGCCATTGGATCGTCTGATGCCTCCGTTGCGCGTGCCTGGTAGGGGTGGATGGATGGACAGGGGCGGATGGTTCGAGGGTCAGCCGGGGCGTTCGAGCGCCTCCGTTGAGGCCTGCACCCGGACATGCAGGACCCGTTGGACGAGCGTGACCGTGGCGCCGATCGCGATGATCGCGAGAGCTGCCTCGATGACGAGCATGCCCGGCGGGAGCGCGGCGCCACCGGCGCCCTGGAAGCCGCCCTCGGGCACCACGAGGTCGGCGCCGATCAGCCCGCCCAGCACGAGCCCGCCGCACAGGATCACGAGCCGGATCTCGCGGGGCATGATCCCGACGGCGGCCATGCCGGTCCCGGGCGAGAAGCCCAGGCCCTCGGCCTTCGCGCGGACGTAGCTGACCAGGAAGGCACCGGCCATGGCGGCCGCCGCGAAGATCGGAGCGTCGGCCCAGCCGCTGGCGTGCAGGCCGGCGACGAGGCCCACGTAGACCAGGGCCTCGCCACAGCGGTCGAAGACGGAGTCGAGGAACGCACCGAAGCGGCTGACCCGGCCCGTTGCGCGGGCGAGCGTCCCGTCGAACAGGTCGAACACGCCGCCGGCGAAGACGACGAGCCCCCCGGCCAGCCAGCGCTGGTCGGCGAGCAGGAGTGCCCCCACGGCCGTGATCAGGAACCCGATGAGCGTCAGCCCGTCGGGCGTGAGCCCCAGGCGGCCGAGCGCGAGCGCGACCGGCTCACCGAGCTTCTTGATCCGGCCCCGTCGCTCGTTGGAGATCACCATCCGCCGCACCCGCCTCAGCCCACCACCGGCGGGGCGTAGCCCAGCAGGTTGCGCTCGCGGGCGGCGACCTCGTCGAACGCCCCCGGCCGAAGGGAGCAGATCGTCTCGCGACCGGCGCGCCGCATCTCCACGAGCCCGGCGTCGCGGAGGCGCTTGAGGTGGTGGCTGACGAGCGGCTGCGAAAGGCCGACGTGGTCGATCAGCTCGGTCACGGTCGACTCCGTCTCCGCCAGGCGCCGTACGATCCGGAGCCGGTTCACGTCGGCGAGCGCCCGGTGGAACGTGCGCAGGTCGCGCAGGTCGTCGGGCTGGTCGACGATGGATGCAAGGGTCCCGCGGATCCGGGCAGGCGATGGGGACAGGGCGATGCTCCCGGCTGGGGGGTTCGGCGGGCCCGCCACCGGCGGACCGCGCTTCAACACGCATTTATATAAAGGCCCGTTGATCCTAGGCAGTCGCTGCCGACGTGTCAAGGGACCCCCGGGCGGGATGTCCGAATCGGCTTGACTTTCGTCACAGCCCGATGCAATGTGTGCGCAATCGGAACTAACCGAAGTCTCCCAGACCAGCCCGAGTGAGCGTGTGACTGCGAAGGCCGCCAACGTGCCCCACGGCGTCTTCGCGCGGGAGCGCCAGCAGGAGATCGCCCGTATCGTCGAGGAGACGGGACGCGCGCGGGTGACCGAGCTGGCAGAGGGTTTCGGCGTCTCGGCGGTCACGATCCGCAAGGACCTCCTCATCCTGGAGGGCAAGCGCCGGGTCATTCGCACCCACGGCGGCGCGATCGCGACGGGAGACAGTCGGCCGGAGCTCGCGTTCGAGATCCGGGAACGGCTCCAGCGGGACGAGAAGCTCGGGATCGCGGCGGCCGCTGCCGCTCGCGTCGGCGACGGCGAGAGCATCGTCCTCGACGCCAGCACGACGGCCCTCTACATCGCTCGCCACCTCAAGAATCGCGTGGCGTGGCACAGCCTGACGGTGGTCACCAACAGCATCCGGATTGCCTCGGAGCTGGCCGGCCACCCGGGTATCACGGTCCTCATGCTGGGCGGCCGCGTCCGCTGGGAGGCCCTCTCGGTGGTTGGCCCGCTCGGCGACGGGGTCTTCCGGCGGGTCAACGTGCAGAAGGCGTTCGTGGGGGCCGCCGGCTTCACCATCGAGGCGGGCCTGTCGGACGCGATGGAGGAGGAGGCCCAGATCAAGCGCTCGATGGTCGGCGCTGCCCGCGAGGTCTACGCGGTCGTCGATCACACGAAGTGGGGACGGATCGCATCCGCCACGTTCTGCCGGACGGACCACCTGGCCGGCGTGTTCACCGACGCCGACGCACCAGCGGCCATGGTCGCGGCGCTGGGCGAGATGGGCATTCACGTCACGAAGGTCGACCGGCCGGCGTCCGCCGGGTCCGTGGGGCGCGGTCCGGCGGCCGCGTCATGACGATGCTGCCGACCGCTGCGCCCTCGACGTCCCCGGAGCCTGACGGGACGACGGCCGTTCCGCCGCGCATCCAGCTGCGCGGCATCTCCAAGCGCTTCGCCGCGACGCAGGCCCTGGCGGACGTCTCGCTCGACCTCCTGCAGGGCGAGGTCCACGGCCTGGTCGGCGAGAACGGGGCCGGCAAGAGCACGCTCGTCAAGATCCTGGCCGGCGTCCACCAGCCGGACGGCGGGACGATCCGGCTCGACGGCGAGGAGACCCAGATCCACGGCCCGGCCCATTCCCGGTCGCTCGGGATCGCGGTGGTGCACCAGGAGCCGCGCCTCTTCCCGGACCTGACGGTCGCCGAGAACGTGTTCATCGGCCACGCGCCGACGGGCCGATTCGGCTCGATCGACTGGGGCGGCACGCGCAGCCGGGCAGAGGGCCTCTTCCGCGAGCTCGGCGTGCAGGTCGACGTCGGGGCGCCCGTCCGAGGCCTTTCGATGGCCGACCAGCAGCTGATCGAGATCGCCAAGTCGCTCTCGCTCGAGGCGCGCGTCCTGATCCTCGACGAGCCCACGGCGTCTCTTTCCGCCCACGAGGTGGATCGCCTCTTCACCATCGTCCGGCGGCTTCGCGACCGCGGGGTCTCGATCCTCTTCGTCAGTCACCGGCTCGACGAGGTCTTCGCCCTGTGCGACCGGGCGACGGTCTTCCGGGACGGCCGCCACGTCGTGACGATGGCCACCGGCGCGTTGACCACGGCGGACCTCGTCCGCCACATGGTCGGCCGAACCGTCTCCCTCTTCCCGAAGGTCGAGACGCCGATCGGGGACGTCCTCCTCGAGGTCAGCGGTCTTGCCAGGGTCGGCGAGTTCCGCGAGGTTGGGTTCACCGTGCGCGCTGGCGAGATCGTCGGCTTCGCCGGCCTGGTTGGGGCGGGTCGCACCGAGGTGGCCAGGGTCCTCTTCGGGATCGATCAGCGTGACGGCGGCGAGGTCCGGCTCCACGGGCAGCCGGTGCGCTTCGCCAGCCCGTCCGCGGCGATGCACGCAGGGATCGCGTACCTCCCGGAGGACCGCCACCAGGAGGGCCTCGTCGGGGACTTCACGATCGCCCAGAACGTGACCCTCCCGATCCTGCCGCGCCTCTTCCCCCGCCTGCTGATGCGCGCCTCGGCCGAGCGCCGGGTGGCGCACGAGTTCACCCACCAGCTCAACGTCCGGATGACCGGCGTGGACCAGCTCGTCGGGGCCCTGTCGGGGGGCAACCAGCAGAAGGTCGTGCTCGCCAAGTGGCTCGCCTCGCGGCCCCGGATCCTGATCCTCGACGAGCCCACGCGCGGGATCGACATCGGGGCCAAGGTCGAGGTCCACCGGATCATCTCGGAGCTGGCCGCCTCGGGGCTCGGGATCATCCTCATCTCGAGCGACCTTCCCGAGGTCCTCGCGATGTCCGACCGGATCCTCGTGTTCCACGAGGGGCGGATCACGGCCGAGATCTCCCATGACCAGGCGACCCAGGAGCGCGTGATGTTCGCGGCGACCGGCAACCTCGCCGGCGACGACCCCTCCCCGGTCCCGGGGGTGCCGAGCCACGAGGCCGGAGGCCCCGTCGATGGCTGAGCCGGCCGTGGCCGCCGGCCTCGGCGCGGCACGCCCCCGGGGCTCCTGGGTGTCCGCGTTCGCACGCCAGCGCGAGCTCAGCCTCGTCGCGATCATGGTCGTGCTCGGGGCGCTGGTCTCGATCGCCGCGCCGCAGTTCCTGACGTTCTCCAACATCACGGCGGTCGCGGTGCTCGCGTCGATCTACGCGATCGCGTCGGTCGGCGAGGCCCTCGTCGTCATCACCCGCAACATCGACCTGTCGGTGGAGGCGACGATCGGCGTCGTCGCGTATTGCGTGGCGAGCGTCCTGGAGCGACACGTCTTCGATGCACCCGCGGCGATCGCGCTCGGGATCGGGATCGGGCTGGTGCTGGGGATGGCAAACGGGGTGATCGTGACCCTGCTCCGGGTCCCATCGATCGTCGCCACGCTCGGAACGCTGAGCATCTTCCGGGGCCTCGACTACGTCATCGCCGGAAGCCACCAGGTCCCGCTGGCCGGCCTCCCGCCCGGCTTCACCGACCCGGCACGGACCAACCTTTTCGGCGTCCTGCCGGTGTTCGTCCTCGTAGCGCTTGGCGTGGTGGTCCTCGGGACCATCATCCTTCGATCGACCCGCTTCGGACGCCAGGTCTACGCCGTGGGCAGCAACCCGGAGGCCGCGGCCATCCTCGGGATCCCGGCCCGGCTCGTGGAGTTCGCGGCGTTCTCGGTCTGCGGCCTGCTCGCCGGCGTGGCAGGGGTGATGTGGGTCATGTTCTTCGGGACGATCAACGGGACTGCCGGGACGGGCATCGTGCTCTCCATCGTGGCCGCGGTCGTCGTCGGGGGCGTCAGCACGCTCGGCGGATCGGGCACGATCGCGGGCGCTGCCCTCGGCGCGCTCTTCCTCGGCTTCACGGCGAACGCGCTCCCACTCGTCGGCCTGTCGCAGTTCTGGCTCCAGGCAATCTACGGGCTGGTCATCCTCGTCGCGGTGAGCGTCGACGCGATCATCCTGCGACGGCTCCAGCGCGCGACCGCCGAACGGCGCGCCCGGTGAGCGCTGCGGTGACATCCACCCGTGGCCCGCGGCGCTGGACGGGCATGCTCGCCCGCTGGGAGACCCTGCTCGTCCTGGCCCTGATCGGGCTCGTCGCGCTCGGGGCGTCGCTGTCGCCCTTCTTCCTGACGGCGGGCAACTTCTCGAACCTCATCGCCGCCCTGATGGAAGTCGCAATCATGGCGATGCCGATGACCCTGATCATCGTCGCCGGGGAGATCGACCTGTCGGTCGAGTCGATGGCCGGCCTCTCGAGCGCGATCCTCGGCTTCCTGTGGGCCGCCGGCGTGCCGCTCACCATCGGGATCCCGGTGGTCCTCGTCGTCGGGGCCCTGGGCGGCCTGCTGAATGGCCTGATCGTGGCGCGGGGCGGGCTGCCGTCGCTGGTCGTGACGCTCGGGACGCTCGCGCTCTTCCGCGGCATGGCCCTGATCGTGCTCGGCCCACGTGGCGTGAGCGACTTCCCGACCGCCTTCACGCAGCTGGGCTTTGGCCACGTTCCGGGGACGCTGATCCCATGGCCGTTCGTGATCTTCATCTCGCTTGCCCTGGTGCTGGGCATCGTGCTCCACCGGACGTGGGTCGGCCGGCAGGTGTTCGCCATCGGCAAGAACGCCGAGACGGCCCGCTTCTCCGGCGTGCGCGTCACACGGGTGCGAATCAGCCTCTTCGTCCTGTCCGGCATGGTCGCATCGCTCGCGGGGGTTATCCTGACATCGCGCCTGTCGAGCGCCCGCGCCGATGCGGGGTCGGGAATGACCCTGACGGTCGCGACCGTGGTCCTGCTCGGCGGGGTCAACATCTTCGGCGGCTCCGGGACCATCCCCGGCGTCGCGCTTGCGGTCCTCTGCGTGGCGGTCATGCAGAACGCGCTCCGCCTCGCCAGCGTGACGGTCGAGGTCCAGAGCATCGCCCTCGGGCTGCTCCTGATCCTCTCGGTCGTCATCCCCACCTTTGCTCACCAGGCCAGGTCGGCCGTCGACCGAGTCCGCGGGGGTCGGCATCCGCCGGCAGACCCGGTCGCTCGTGGTGAGGCAGCCCCGTCGTAGATCAAGGAGGAATTGTCTTGGATCTCAGAACAGCCGGGCGATCGGTCGCCCTCGTCAGCGTCGCGGCACTCGTGTTCGCGGCGTGCTCGGGCAGCGCAACGCCGAGCCCGTCGGCCGCAGCGGCGTCGGCAGCCGCCTCGGTCGCCGCCTCTGCCGCCCCGTCGGCCGAGGCCTCTGCTGCGGCGTCAGCCGCCGCGGGCCCGATGACCGTCGGCTACCTGCCGAAGGACATCGTCAACCAGTACTTCGCCGCCGCCAAGACCGGCGTCGATAAGGCCGCTGCCGAGCTCGGTGGCACGGTCAAGCAGGTCGGGCCCAACGAGGCCAAGCCGGATCTCCAGATCCCGTTCATCACCGACCTCACGACCCAGAAGGTCAGCGCGATCATCATCTCGGCCGAT
Source organism: Candidatus Limnocylindrales bacterium (assembly GCA_038214375.1). Classification (GTDB taxonomy): domain Bacteria; phylum Chloroflexota; class Limnocylindria; order Limnocylindrales; family CSP1-4; genus CTSoil-043. The sequence continues at coordinate 105,638 of JBBQRX010000004.1, read as the reverse complement.
GGCAAGGATGAGGTCGCTCCGGCCCTCAAGGCGGCGATGGCCGCCGGGATCAAGGTCGTCGGCTTCGACTCGAGCCCGGCCGTCGGCGCCTACAACGTCTTCGTCAACCAGGTCGACTTCAGCGGCGTCGGCGTCAACCTCGCGGACTGGGCCTGCGAGCTCGCCCCGAGCTGCACCGGCGACATCGCGATCCTTTCGGCCGCCGCCACGGCGACCAACCAGAACGCGTGGATCGAGCTCATGAAGACGACCCTCGCCACCGACAAGTACAAGGGCCTCAAGCTCGTCGACACCGTCTATGGCAACGACGACGCCACGGTCAGCACGACCCAGGCCCAGGCACTGCTCACCAAGTACCCCAACCTCAAGGTCATCGTCGCGCCGACCACCGTCGGCATCCTCGCGGCCGCCCAGGTCGTCAAGCAGGCCGGCAAGTCGGACACCGTCAAGGTGACCGGCCTCGGTTTCCCCAACGACATGAAGCCGTTCGTCAAGGACGGCACCTCCCCGGTCTTCGGGCTGTGGAGCGTCCCGGATCTTGGCTACCTCTCCTACATGGTCGCGGCGAAGCTCGTCAGCGGCGAGATCACCGGCAAGGAAGGCGAGTCCTTCACCGTCAAGGGTCTCAACGGCGACAAGCCGTACACGATCGGCAAGGATGGCGTCGTGATCCTCGGGCCGGCGTTCCGGTTCGACAAGACGAACGTCGACAACTTCAACTTCTAGCCCCGCCTCGACAGACGGGTCAGGGCCTCGGAAGCAGCGCTTCCGAGGCCCTGCGATTCGATCCGGCGACGTGGTTCCATCGACGCCTCGAGGAGGTCTTCCGCTTGACTGACGCGCCGCTCCGACTGGTGGCCATCGACCTCGGCGCGGAAAGCGGTCGCGCTGTCGTGGGGACGTTCGACGGCGGGCGCATGGCCCTCGACGACGTCCACCGGTTCGCAAACGTGCCGGTGATGCTGGCCGGCACGCTCCATTGGGACTTTCTGCGCCTCTTCGGCGACGTCACCGCGGGCCTGCGCCGGGCCGCAAGTGGCGGCCCCGTGGCTTCGATCGGCGTGGACACGTGGGGCGTGGACTTCGGGCTGCTCGATGAGCGTGGCCGACTCCTCGGCAACCCGGTCCACTACCGGGACGGCCGCACGACCGGCGTTCCCGAGCTGGCCTTCGAGACGGTGCCGCGGGCAGAGATCTACCGCGCCACGGGAATCCAGTTCATGCCCATCAACACCCTGTTCCAGCTCCTTTCGATGGCGCGCGCCGGCGATCCGCAGCTCCAGGCCGCCGATCGCCTGCTGATGATGGGCGACCTGTTCGCCCACTTCCTGTGCGGGAGCTCCGTCGCCGAGTACACGAATGCCAGCACGAGCCAGTGCCTGGACCCGTTCTCCCGCGGCTGGGCGCGGCCCCTGCTCGAGCGGCTGGGCATCCCCACGGGGTTCCTCCCCGAGATCGTGCAGCCAGGCACGGTGCTGGGCTCACTGCGCCCGGACGTCGCCACCGAGACGGGTCTCGCGGGTGCCCTGGTCGTCGCCCCCGGCTCCCACGACACCGCGTCCGCGGTCGTGGGAGCGCCGCTGGCCGGCCCCCGCACGGCGTTCCTTTCGTCGGGGACCTGGTCGCTGATCGGCCTCGAGATGGCGGCTCCCGTGGTCTCCGACGTGACCCTGGCCGCCAATCTCACGAACGAGGGCGGCGTTGGCGGGACGATCCGGCTGCTGCGCAACGTCATGGGGCTCTGGCTCGTGCAGGAGTGCCGCCGCGCGCTGTGGCCGGCAGGCGGCGCCCCCACGTACGAGGAGCTTGCCGCGCTCGCCGAGGCGGCGCCCGCGTTCACCGCCTTCATCGACCCGGACGACGAGCGCTTCCTGCGCCCCGGCGACCTGCCGGCCCACGCACGGGCGTACTGCGCGGAGACCGGGCAGCCGGTCCCGGAGGACGTGGGAACGCTCATCCGGGTGATTCTCGAGAGCCTCGCGCTCCGCTACGCGGTCGCGGCCGACGAGCTTGCCCGCGCCTCCGGCCATCCGATCGACGCGATCCACATCGTGGGTGGCGGGTCGAACCACCGTCTGCTCTGCCGGCTGACGGCCGGCGCGACCGGCCTCCAGGTCCGGGCGGGCCCCGTGGAGGCGACCGCGATCGGCAATCTCGCCGTCCAGGCGATCGCAGCCGGGGAGCTTGCCTCGGTCGCCGAGGCGCGCGAGCTGGTCGCCCGTTCGTTCCCCGTCGTCGCCTACGACCCGGAGGGCGACTGGGCCGAGGCCCGCGCCCGGTTCGCAGCCCTCACCGCCGCCCCTGGAGCCGCGCCGGCCCTCGCCCGCGCAGCCTCCCCCGCCCGTGCATCCACCGCGCCCTGACCCGAAGGAGACCAGCATGCCCTCGACCGATTCCATCACGCGTCTCGCAACGGCGCCCGCCGTCGAGCGGATCGAATGGGCCATGGCGGGACTCGCCATCGAGCTGCCCTCGTGGGGCTTCGTCAACACCGGCACCCGGTTCGGGGTCTTTCCGCAGACGGGCGTGCCGCGCACCGCCTTCGAAAAAGTGGACGACGCGGCCACGGTCAACCGGTACACGGGCCTCACCGGCTCGGTCGCCCTCCACATCCCGTGGGACCGGGTGGACGACTGGCCGGCCTTCGCGGCCTACGCGGGCGAGCGCGGCCTGCGCATCGGCGGCATCAACAGCAACACGTTCCAGGACCAGGACTACAAGCTGGGCTCGCTCTGCCACCCATCGGCCGTGGTGCGGGCGAGGGCGGTCGCGGCCATCGTCGAGTGCTGTGAGATCGCGGCAGCGACCGGATCGAAAGCCGTCAAGGTCTGGCTCGGCGACGGCACGAACTACCCGGGCCAGGACGACATGCGCTGGCGGCGCCACCGCCTGGTCGAAGGGCTGCGCGAGGTCTACCCCCACCTGCCGGCGGGTGTCCGCCTGCTCCTCGAGTACAAGCTCTACGAGCCGGCCCTCTACTCCACCGATGTCGCGGACTGGGGCCAGTCGCTCTCGGTCTGCCGCGCGGTCGGCGAGATGGCGACGGTCTGTGTTGACACGGGCCACCACGCGATGGGCGTCAACATCGAGCAGATCGTGGCGCTCCTCCTTGCCGAGGGACGCCTGGGCGGTTTCGACCTCAACGATAAGAAGTACGGGGACGACGACCTGATGGTCGGCTCGATCGACCCGTACCAGCTGTTCCGGATCGCCCACGAGATGGTCAACGCGATGCGCGACGATGCCGACCCGGCCGCCCAGCGCTGCGCGGTCGAGACCGTCTACATGCTCGACCAGTGCCACAACATCGAGCCCAAGATCCCGGCGTTGATCCGCAGCGTCATGAACTTCCAGGAGGCGATGGCGAAGGCGCTCCTCGTCGACCGCGAGGCGCTTCTCGCGGCGCAGGCGACTGGCGACGTGCTGGAGGCGAACCGGCTGCTCGCCGACGCGTACGCGACGGACGTTCGGCCGCTCCTCGCGGAGCTGCGAACTGCTCGCGGCCTTCCCGCCGATCCGTACCGGGCCTATCTCGAGAGCGGCGAGGCCGAGACGCGGGCGGCGGCGCGCGTGGGCGGCACCGCGGCCGGCTGGGGCTGACCTTCGGCCGTCCGCGTCGGATCTCGCCGACGGCGTGAAGGCGGAGCGCCTTACCTTACGCTTCGCCCGCGTCCGCGGCGTCGGCCAGCAGCGCGTCCTCGGCCGCGCGCGTCCAGCGACCGTCCTGGAGCGCGGCCGCAACGCCCGGGAAGCGCCCGGCGAGCTCCGAGAGACGGACCATGCCGAGGTCGTGGAGGGCCGGGTAGACCACGATCTTGCCGCCGGAGGTGCGCGCCTCGACAGCGGCGAGCGCGTCGGTGACGCCCTCCATCCCGGTGATCGCGTCGACCGAGATGTTCGTGTCGAGCTCACCTCGCTCGAGCTTGGCGAGCACGGCCTGCATGTCCGGGATCTGCGACCCGCTCGTGCCGAACAGGTAGACGCCCTTCGCCAGCACGGCGTCGAGGTCGAGCGACGCCCGGGTCCCCGCCGCGAACCCGGCGAACACGTTGATCCGGGCGCCGTCCCCCGCCAGCTCCACCGCCTGCGCGACGAGTGGCGGCGCGGGGACCATGACGGCGACGTAGCTGAACCCGGGGTCCAGCGGGGTCGTGCGGCTGTTGAGGAAGGCCGCAGGGATCCCGCGAGCGGCCGCGAGCGGCCCGGCAACGTCGGCAAGGTGGGCGAGGCGCGCATCGTCGATGTCCACCGCGGTCAGCGACAGGCCCGGCAGTGCCGACGACGCGGTCCGCACGACGTGCATGAAGCCCATCGGTCCCGCGGCCCCGATCACCGCGACGCGGTCGCCGGCGCGCAGCTCACCGTCGGCGGGCGCGATCGAGTAGCCGTCTGCGGCGCTGCCGCCCGGCGTCCCGACCCAGCGCGTGAGGTCGTAGTGGATGCGCCCGACGTCCACCGCGACGGACCGCCCGATCCTGTCGCCGCCGAGGACAATGTCGATCACGCCGCCGGTCGCAAGGAGCCCCTGCAGCTGCTCGATCCGATCCGCGTCGGCACCGAAGTAGACGACATCGTCGAAGGATTGCGCCGGCAGTGTCACCGCCTCGGCGGCGAAGGTGATCGCCGGTCCCCTGCGGCCGACCGCCGCCTCGACCCGCGTCCGCTGGGTTGCCTCGCCGGCGACCACCGTCACCGCAGCGGGCGCGGCATCGGCCCCGGCCAGCAGCGGCGCCAGCCCGTCGACCCCGTGCCCGGCGTCGGCGACAACGAGCAGGCGGCCCGCCCGCGCGAGCCCGGAACGCTCGTGCGATGCGTACGACGCCTCCACGCAGGCCCACGGCTCCAGGAGCGCGATCGCCGAGCCGCTCGGCGCGTCGTCGACGGGGATCAGGAAGCGGGCGCCCGTCTCGGGCTCGATGATCATCCGCTCATCGAGCAGGACGTACTCCTGGAGGCCGCCCTCGAAGTTGTACCCGAACGCCGCGTTGGAGCCGGGCGTCGCGAGGTGCCGGTAGTCGGTCTGGACCAGGACGCGCTCGCCGACCGCGTGCCGTGTGACGGCCGCGCCAACATCCACGATTCGCCCCGCAACCTCGTGACCGGGGACCGTCGGCAGCTCGCCCGGCACGTAGCTCGAGATCTCGGCGAGCGCCGCGTCGTCGATGCCGCTCGAGACCCGGGCCTTGCGCAGATGCGACGAGAACGCCTTCAGGAGCTTGGTATCGGAGAAGCAGATCCCGACCGCCTCGACCTTGACGAGGAGCTGGGTCGGGCCGGGCACCGGCACGGTCTTGACACGGTTGTGGACGAGCTGCCCCGGGCCCACGAACTGGATCGCGTGCTGCGTCACCGGGATGATCGGAGCGGCCAGCATGGGTTCGTTCACCGTGCGGTACCTCGTGGCGGCGGGGAGGGACGGGCGCCGGGGCGCGTCGCCGCGTGGGCGGGGTGGCGGTTCAGCTCAGCATCACCTGCCCGCCCGTGACGGGCAGGGCCTGGCCGGTCTCGTAGCGTTGGGCGACAAGGTAGTACAGCGCCTCGAGCACGTCCGCCGGCGTGCAGCCGCGACCCATCGGAACCCGAGCCTCGTAGAAGCGGCGGACGTCGTCGATCGTCGTCGCCCCCGGGACCTTCCCCTCGCGGAGGTACTGGACGAAGAGGCCCGTGTTCGGGTCGGCCCAGAGCGGCCCGTCGAGGAAGTTGCCCGGGCAGATCGCGTTGACCTTGATGCCGTCGCCGACCAGCTCGAGGGCGAACGACTGGGTGAGCCCGATCCCGCCGAACTTGGACCCCGCGTAGGCGCTGTTGCGGCTGGACCCGACGAGGCCGGACTTGGAGCTGATCTCGACGATGTCGCTCCACGGGCCGGGCATCGCGCGATGCTGGCGGGCCATGATCGGGGCGGCGAAGCGGACGCCGAGGAAGTAGCCGCGATAGTTGACGCGCGTGACGAGGTCGAAGTCGGCGAGAGGCTGGCTCGTCACCCCGCCGGCCCGGAGCACGCCGGCGTTCGACACGAAGAGGTCCAGGCCGCCGTAGCGGACCACGGTCGCATGGAGGCCGTCCGCGACGGACTGCTCGTCCATCACGTTCATGGCAATGGCGCTCGCCCGGCCCGGCCCGTAGCGCGCCTCGAGCTCCCGGGCGTTGCCCTCGGCGAGCGCCGCGTTGACGTCGGCCAGCACGACGTGGGCGCCCTGGGCCACGAGATCGGCCGCGATGGCGAGCCCGAATCCCTGGGCGGCGCCCGTCACAAGCGCGACCTTTCCCACGACGCGCCCGGTCGGGGCGGCGCCGGCGGCCACGCCCTTCCGGTAGGCTTCGGCCTCCCATGCCTCGATGTACGACCGCTCGCGGTCGGCCAGGGCGCGAACGCCGCCGAGGGCGATCGCCCCGCGCGCGACGCGCAGCGAGTCGAGGGCGACGTGGCGCGCGGTGCTCGCCTGGTCCCACGTCTCGCCGGCCGCGAACAGGCCCAGCCCCGGGACGATCACGATGATGGGCAGCCCGCCGCGCGCAGCGACATGCGCCGCCAGTCGTTCCCCGAGCAGGCCCGGCACGTCGTCCGCGGCGGCGTCTCCGGGCACGTCGAGCAGGAGGGGCCACGACCCCGTGTAGACGATCTGGTCCGGGGTCAGCGGGCCGCCGAGCACCACCGCTTGCCCCGCCCGAGTCGCGGTGAACGTGGTCGCCAGCTCGGTGTCGTCGAAGGTCACCACGCGCAGGACGTCGCCGTTCGCCAGGAGCCCCCGAAGCGTCGGAGCGATCACGTCGACCAGCGCCCGGGATCGATCCGGGTCCATGCTGGCCGGCGCGGGCTCGGCGCCGGCTCGGGCCGCGGCCGCGGCGGCCGCGCTCATCGCCGCCCGCACCGTCTCGACCAGCCACGCGGACTGCGCGTCGATCTCGGCGATCGAGTCCGCCGCGACGATGATCCCGTGGTTCTGCATCAGGGTGACCGCCGGCGCCGGCGCTCCTGTCCGCCCCGCGTACGCCCTCCGGGCATCGACGATCGCCCGCGCCAGGGGCAGCCCGGGATCGGTGTACGGGATCCACAGGGCGCGGTCCCCGAACAGGCGTGCGGCGAGCGCTGCGCCGTCCGCGTTGCAGGTGACCGCGTTGATCAGGACCGGATGGGTGTGCAGGACGAACCGCTCCGGCAGGAACGCGTGGAAGAGCAGCTCGACGGAGGGCCGGCGCCCGCCAGCGTGGGCGAGCCGGGCCGCCAGCGCCGCGCGCATCACCGGATCGTCTGCGCTGCCGTCGTTCGCGAGGACCTGACCGCCGCCGGCCGCGCCCGTTCCGTTGTTCGTCGCGTCGCCGGCCTGCGCGTCGCCCGCGTGCAGGAGCGCGAGCAGCGGTTCCATGTCGAGTGGGACGAGGTCCGCCGCGGTCAGGGTGGCGAGGGGGACGCCGCTCGGCTTGATGTAGAGCACGCCGTCGACCTTCGCGGACGCGTTGCCGCCGCCGCCCCGCGAGAAGTCCGGGTCGCGCCCGAACCGCTGCGCGACCTCGATGATCGCGTCGAGCACGGCAGTCGGGGCCGGGGGCAGGGTGCGTCGGCCCGGCCGCTCGCCGTTCACCGGGCCACGACCGGGGCCGCCGCGTCGACGAGGCCCGCCCCCAGCGAAGCGAACCAGCGAATCCGCGACTCGCCATCCGGGAAGTCCCGGTTGAGCCGGCCCTGCTCGTCGACGAAGCCCGGCTGGCCCGACTCACGGAGCTGCTGATGGGCCACGACCACGCAGGTGGCCTCCCAGAAGGCCGCGCGTGCTGCGACCGACGGCAGGGACCCGTCGGCACAGCGGGGCTCGAGCGGGATCCGCTGCAGCGTGTTGTGCTCCGTCCCGGCCATCACGAGGATTCCGGCGCCGCGGAATGCCGCGACATACGCGTCCACGACCGCCGGCAGGTTCCGGTTCGGGATCAGCTCGGCGGCATGGATGCCGCGATCGAGCAGGCGCCGAGAGAGCGCCGCCGGCGGCTCTTCCCACGGGCAGACCGGCGAGGCTCCGTCCGCGAGCGTCGGGTAGCACGGGATGCCGCCGAAGCCGAGGATCTGCTCGTACGCGTCGTCGAACGAGACGGGCGACTCCGGCACGAACGCAGGGCGTCCCGCCTTGATGAGCCGCGCGCGGATCTCGTCCTGCACCGCGATCGGATCGGAAACCGGGGCGCTCGAGGGGCTCCCGAACGCACGGGCGAGCAGCTCTCCCCGCCGCTCGGGCGGAGCCACCAGGAAGAGCGCCTCCTGGAAGGCCATCGCCACGTGACGCTCCTGGAGCACGACCCACTCGCGCGGGACGCCGGCGCGCTCGGCCACCTCTTCGGCGATGTTGTCTGCGGTCAGGGCCGTCCCGAGGCTGGCCGCCGCGAAGCGACCGGCAAGCAGCGCCACCATCGAGCGCATGCGTGCCTCGTCGGCGTCGCGGGCTCGGGCGGCGAGGCGCTCCGCGGTCGGCGTCGGCGCAATGAACGGGTCGATGCCTTTTCCGCACAGGTAGATGCGCCCGGGGTTCGCCGGGTCGTTGACCTTCATCCCGGCGTCGCGCTCGGAGTCGATGACGCTGATCGACTCGAGCCCGAAGAGCGGGACAATGCCCGCGGCGGCGGCCGCGTCGGCAAACCGGCCGTAGATCCGCCGGTCGTGGAAGTTCGAGGCACCGAGCACGCGGACACCTTCCGCCGCCGCGGTCTCGACGGCGTCCTCGGCGGTTTCGAACGCCGAGAAGTTCGGCGGCAGGTGCACGTGCGTGTTCACGATCGGCGAGCCCGTCGCGCCCGCTCCGTGTGCGCCCCCGCTCCCGTCTCCGCTCATTGGCCGTCCTGCCTGTTGCTGGCATCCCGGCGGGTCCGGGATATGACGAACGAATCCATGCGGATGTTTCCGAATGGTTTCGACTTGGCATAGAATACACGCCCCAAGGCAAAGCCTCAAGCACGCCGGGAGAATCGAGGTGGCGCATGCCGGTCAGGGAGCCGTATCCGGAGCGCGGCGAGATCCTGGTCTCCATCGGCGAGGCCGGTGCCCGGATCGCCGCGATCGGGGCCAGCGAGGTCTGCGCGGGCAACATCTCCGTCTGCATCGGCTGGCCCATCGAGGTCCGCCGCCAGTTCCCGGTCGCCACCGAGATCCGGCTTCCCCTGCCGGCGCCTCACCTTCGCCGTCAGGACGGAAGTCGTCTGAAGACGGCACCGAACGACACCCTCCGAAGCGCCAGGCTGGCACCGTCGGGGTATTGACACGTGCGCTAGGCTGCGGATGTGTTATCGGTAACGGATACCGATAACACGCGGCGGCGTCGATCCACCTGCGCGTCTCCCGCGGGTCCGGCGTCACGTCATGGACTGGCCCCAGACCGTTCCTGCGACCGCACGGAGATTCCGCATGGTTGATCCCCTGGTCGAGATGGCCGGCATCGACAAGAGCTTCCCGGGCGTCAATGCGCTCGAGAACGCACGCTTCGACCTGTTTCCCGGGGAAGTCCACGCGCTGGTCGGCGAGAACGGCGCCGGGAAGTCGACGCTCATGAAGATCCTGTCGGGGATCTACCGGCGCGACGCCGGCACGATCAGTGTCAGGGGGCGCGAGGAAGAGATCACCAGCCCGCATGCCGCCCAGTCCCTGGGGATCAGCATCATCCACCAGGAACTGAATCTCATGTACCACCTTACGGTGGCTCAGAACATCTTCATCGGCCGCGAGCCACGCCGCGGGTTCCTCCTCGACGAAGGGGCGCTGAATGCCAGGGCGCGACAGCTCTTCGACGATCTCCACCTGAACCTCGACCCCCGCACCCGGGTGGGCGCCCTGGCAGTCGCCCAGCAGCAGATGGTCGAGATCGCGAAGGCGCTCAGCTTCAACTCGGACGTCCTGATCATGGACGAGCCGACGGCCGCCCTGACCGATACCGAGATCGACGAGCTCTTCCGGATCATCCGCCAGCTGCGCGACCAGGGGAAGGGCATCGTCCACATCTCCCACCGCCTGGTTGAGCTCAAGCAGATCTCGGACCGGATCACGGTCATGCGAGACGGGCGCTACATCGCGACCGTCAACACGGCTGAAGCCGAGATCCAGCAGATCATCAGCATGATGGTCGGCCGGACCGTCTTCGAGGCTACCCCCGAGCTCCCTGAGCAGCCCGACCCAACTGTCGTGCTCAAGGTGAAGGGCCTCAACCTGGGACGCCAGGTTCGAGACATCACGTTCCAGCTCCACCGCGGTGAGATCCTGGGAGTGGCCGGCCTGGTCGGCGCCGGCCGCACCGAGGTCATGCGCGCCATCTTCGCCGCCGACCGACCGGAGTCCGGCGAGGTCACGATCAACGGCAAGCCGGTCACGATCCGGGCCCCCAGCGACGCGGTCCGCCACGGAATCGCGTACCTGTCCGAGGACCGCAAGCGATACGGCCTGGCGCTCGGCATGGACGTCGAGGTCAACACCGTCCTCGCGTCGCTCGGCCGCTTCGCAAGCTCCTTCGGCTGGATCAGGACCGGCGCCACGCGGACGGCGGCCCTCGAGCAGGTCAAGGCCCTCGCGATCAAGACGCCGGGGATCGCCCAGCGGGTCAAGAACCTCTCCGGCGGCAACCAGCAGAAGGTCGTCATCGCCAAGTGGCTGACCGCCGACACGGACATCCTGATCTTCGACGAGCCGACCCGCGGAATCGACGTGGGCGCGAAGAGCGAGATCTACCGCCTTCTCAACGATCTGGCCAGGCAGGGCAAGTCGATCATCATGATCTCGTCCGAGCTGCCCGAGGTGCTCCGGATGAGCCACCGCATCCTCGTCATGTGCGAGGGACGCATCACGGGTGAGCTTTCGGCCGCCGAGGCGACCCAGGAACGGATCATGACGCTCGCCACCCAGCGCGAGTCGGTGGCCGCAGCGTGAGCACCCTCCCCCCCACCGGTCAGCCACGAGGCAGGGAACCGATGCAGACGACCACTCCTCCGGCGCGCTCGAGAGTCCAGTCGATCCTGGGCGGCGACTCGATCCAGCGCCTGCTGGCTCTCGGCGCCCTCGTTCTCCTCCTCGCATTCTTCTCGGTCGTCGTCCCGCACTTCGCGAGCACCAACAACTACATCGACATCCTGACGGCGACGGCGGTCAACGGCGTCCTCGCAACCGGCGTGACGTTCGTCATCATCACCGGGGGCATCGACCTCTCGGTCGGCACAGGGATGACCTTCACGTCGGTCGTGGCGGGCATCGTGGCAGTCAACATGGGGCTGCCGCTGCCCCTCGGCCTGCTCGCCGCCCTGGGCGCGGGCGCCCTGGTCGGGTCGATCAACGGCGCGCTCATCGCCAAGGCGAAGCTCCCGCCGTTCATCGCGACCCTGGGCATGCTCTACGTCACGCTCGGCATGGCCCAGGTGATCTCGGACGTCCACCCGATCTACTTCGACCAGCAGCCCGCGTTCCAGCAGTTCTTCATGGCCAAGCCGGTCATCGGCATCCCCAACATCGTCTGGGTGATGCTGGGCGGTGCGGCCATCGCCTGGATTCTCCTCAACAAGACGATCCTCGGCAGGTACACCTTCGCCCTCGGCTCCAACGAGGAGGCGACCCGGCTTTCGGGCGTCAACGTCGACCGCTGGAAGATCATCATCTACGCCGTAGACGGCCTGTTCATCGGCCTCGCCGGTATCGTCATCGCCTCGCGCATGAACTCCGCCCAGCCGGGACTTGGCATGGGCTACGAGCTCGACGCGATCGCGGCGGCTGTCATCGGCGGCACCTCGCTCTCCGGGGGCGAGGGGAGCGTCGTCGGCACGATCATCGGCGCTTTCCTCATCAGCACCCTGCGCATCGGCCTCTCGGTGGCCGGAATCCCCGACCAGTGGAAGTCGGTGATCACGGGGCTCGTGGTCATCGGCGCCGTCTGGCTCGACATCCTGCGCCGGCGCAGTCGCGCCTGAGGGGCACACGCCCCTTCCCTCATCTCGGGCCCAATAACGGCCGCGCGGCGGCCGGAATCGGGAAGAACGGTCAAGCAAGGAAAACGGAGGAGCACATGAAGTTCACGCGACTCACCAGCCTCGCGGCTGGCTCAATGGCCCTGGCCCTGGTAGCCGGCGCCTGCTCCGGCAGCGCCACCCCGGCGCCGGCGGCGAGCGGCGCTCCGGCCTCGGCAGCGGCTGCGGCCTCGGCGGCCACCGGAGCGGCTTCGGCCTACACCGCGCCGACGGACGCCGGGAAGGCGAAGGGCAAGACGATCGCCATCATCTCGAAGGGCGAGCAGCACCAGTTCTGGCAGGCCGTCAAGAAGGGCGCCCTCGACGAGGCCGCCAAGCTCGGCGTCACCGCCACCTACCAGGGCCCGGCGACGGAGTCCGAGGTCGACAAGCAGCTCACCATGCTGCAGACCGCTCTCAGCAACAACCCGGCGGCCGTCTGCTTCGCCGCCCTCGACAGCAAGGCTGCGGGCGCCCTCCTGCAGCAGGCCCAGGCAGCCAACATCCCCGTCGTCGGGTTCGACTCCGGCGTCGACAGCACAATCCCGGTGACGACCGTGGCGACCGACAACATCGCCGCCGCCGGCATCGAGGCGGACAAGCTCGCCGCCCTTATCGGCGACGCCGGCAAGGTCGCCGTCATCGTCCACGATCAGACGTCGCAGACCGGCATCACCCGCCGCGACGGCTTCGTCAACCAGATGAAGGCCAAGCACCCGAACGTCCAGGTCGTCTCCGTCCAGTACGGCGCCGGCGACCCGGTCAAGTCGGCCGACATCGCCAAGTCGATCATGACCGCCAACCCCGACCTCAAGGGCTTCTTCGGCGCGAACGAGGGCTCGATCAAGGGCATCCTCAACGCGCTCAAGGAGACCGGCAAGGAAGGCAAGATCGTGGCCGTCGGATACGACTCCGGCCAGCAGCAGCTCGACGCGATCAACAGCGGCGTCGAGGCAGGCGCGATCACCCAGAACCCGATCGGCATCGGTGCCAAGTGCGTTGACGCCGCGGTCGACGCGATCAACGGCAAGACCCTCCCGAAGAACATCGACACCGGCTTCTACTGGTTCGACAAGACCAATATCAACAGCCCCGAGGTCCAGGCAGTCCTCTACAAGTAGCCCCTCGCCTGGCATACAACGACTCGGGGGCTGTCCGCAGAGCGGGCAGCCCCCGGTCTCACCGTGGGCCGTTCACGGGAACCCCTGACCGAAGGCACGCGGGGATCACCGGATGAGCACCATCAACGATGTCGCGAGACTGGCGGGCGTCTCCGCCATGACCGTCTCGCGCGTCATCAACAACTCCGGGTACATCGGCCGCGAGACCCGGTCGCGCGTCGAGGCAGCGATCGCGGAGCTCGCATATGTCCCGAACGCGGTCGGGCGACAGCTGCGGTCGAAGCGGACCAAGATGCTGGCGCTGGTCCTCTCGGACATCATGAACCCGTTCTTCACGACCATCGCCCGCGGCGTCGAGGACGTGGCGAGGGCGCAGGGCTTCAGCGTCATGTTCTGCAACACGGACGAGTCGGAGGCGGAAGAGGGCCGGTACCTGCTGATGCTGGTCCAGCGCCAGGTGGACGGCGTGCTGCTCGTTCCCGCGAGCACGAGCGGAAAGTCGCTGCGCCTGCTGTCGTCGCACCACATGCCGGTCGTGGTCATCGACCGTCGCATCCAGTCCCGCCAGATCGACAGCGTGCGATCCGACTCGGAGGCTGGCGCCTACACGCTCACCCAGCACCTCATCGGTCTCGGCCACCGCCGCATCGCCGTGCTGACCGGCCGCCGCAGCGTCTCCACCTCGATCGACCGCGTCGCAGGCTACTGCCGGGCCATGCTCGACGCCGGGCTCGAGCTGGACGACGACCTTGTCCGCTACGGCGCGTACAACTACGGCGAGTACAACCAGGTCGACGGAACGCGGATGGCGCAGGAGGTCCTGGCCGCAGATCCGCGACCCACCGCGATCTTTGCCGCCAACAACTTCATCGCGTTCGGCGCGATGCGATCGCTGCGTGACGCCGGCCTGCGCGTGCCGGAGGACATCTCGATCGTGGCCTTCGACGACCTGCCCGTGGCGTGGCTGTCCGACCCGTTCATGACGGTCGTGGACCAGCCTGCCTACGAGATCGGGCGGCGCGCCGCCGAGCTCCTGCTCTCGCGTCTCGACGGAACGATCTCGGGCCCCGCGCGGGAGGTCGTGCTCGCGAGCGAGCTCATCGTGCGCCGCTCCAGCGGCCCGCCCTGCGGGCGCGCCGCGACGCCGGAAGCGGCGCCCCAATCGGTTCCGGCGGGGAGTCTGTCCCCATCCTCCGGCCGCACGGCCTTCGCCTCGGAAGGGGCCACGCCATGAGCACGCCAGCGTCTCCCTTCACGATCGCGGCCGATGGCGTCGATCCGGCCGCCGTTCCCCAGCGCATGCTGGCGAGCGGCGCACGGATGCCGGCGATCGGGCTCGGGACGTTCGGGTCGGATCATGCCTCGGCCGTGGATGTCGCGGCGGCAGTCCGGGGCGCTGCCGAGGTCGGCTATCGCCACTTCGACTGCGCGGCCGTCTACGGGAACGAGGCCGAGGTCGGGCGGGCGCTCGCTGACGTGATCGCCGGGGGGATCTCTCGAGAGACGCTCTGGGTGACTTCGAAGCTCTGGAACGACCGGCACGCGCCCGCGGCCGTCGCGCCGGCCTTCGAGCGGTCGCTCCGGGACCTCCGCCTGGAGTACCTCGACCTCTACCTCGTCCACTGGCCATTCCCGAACCATCACGAGGTCGGTGTCGACGTCGGCTCGCGCGACTCGAACGCGCAGCCATACATCCACGAACGCTACATGGACACCTGGCGCGAACTGGAGGCCCTCGTCGACCGCGGGCTTGTCCGCCATATCGGCACGTCCAACATGACGATCCCCAAGCTGGAGCTCGTGCTGCTCGACGCGCGGATCCGGCCGGCCGTCAACGAGATGGAGCTGCACCCGCACTTCCAGCAGCCGGAGCTGTTCGCATTCGTGCGGGCCAACGGGATGGAGCCCATCGGCTTCTCGCCGATCGGGTCGCCGGGGCGCCCGGAGCGGGATCGGACGTCGGATGACTCGGTGGACGTGGAGGATCCGGTGATCGTCCGCATCGCCCGCCGGCTCGGCGTGCACCCGGCGGTCGTCTGCCTGAAATGGGCGGTCCAGCGCGGCCAGACGCCGATCCCGTTCTCCACGAAGCGCTCGAACGTCCTCGCCAACCTGCTCGGGATCGTGGGCGAGCCGCTGACGGACGCGGAGATGGTCGAGATCGCCGGCATCGACCGCAACTGCCGCCTGATCAAGGGCCAGGTCTTCCTCTGGAAGGCCGGCCAGCGGTGGGAGGACCTCTGGGACCTCGACGGGACGATCACGCCGCCATAGGAGGACCGCCGGCGCCGCGGGCGCCCGACGCAGCACATGTACATCGTCACCGTCGACCAGGGAACGTCCAGCACGAAGACCGCGCTGTGGGATGCGGACGGCGGCCTCGTGTCCGAGGCGAGCGCGTCCTACGACCTCGACCGGCCGGAGCCACTCTGGGCGCAGATCGACGCTGAGCGCTGGTGGGACGCCTGCTGCTCGACGGTCCGGGCCGTGCTCGCCCAGGGCGGCGTCCATCCCGCGGACGTGGCCGCCGTCGCGCTCGACGGGATCGGCTGGACCCTGGTGCCCGTGGACGCGGGGTTCCGGGCGCTCGTGCCGGCCATGACGTGGCTCGACCGCCGGGCCGAGGCGGAGGCCGCCGAGATGCGGGCCAGCGCCGACGCGTCGTGGCTCGTGGATCTCGTCGCGAACCCGTTGGACGCCGCTTACATCACGCCGAAGCTTGCCTGGCTTCGCGGCCACCGGCCCGAGGCCTTCGCGGCGACGCGCTGGTTCCTGACCGCGTCCGGCTTCCTCGTCGCCCGGCTGACCGGGGAGCCCACCTGCGACCTGACCCAGGCGTATGGCTTCCATTGCTTCGACATCCGGCGCGAGGCCTGGGATCCGGCCGCGGCCGCGCTCCTCGGGATCCCGCTCGACCGGCTGCCGCCCCTCCGCCGCGCCGGCGAGGTGGCGGGTGGCGTGACCGCGTCGTCCGCGGTCGCCACGGGTCTCGCGGCAGGGACCCCGGTGCTCGTCGGCGGGCTCGACGCGGCGGTCGGGGCGCTCGGCGGCGGCGTGACCCGCCCGGGCCAGACGCAGGACCAGGGAGGCCAGGCCGGCGGCATGGGAATGAGCGTCGCCGGCGTCGTGGTGGAGCCCCGGCTGATCTTCAGCCACCACGTCCTGCCCGGGCAGTACCTCCTCCAGAGCGGCACGGTCGGCGGTGGCACGCTCGGCTGGTTCCGAGAGATCCTGGGCCGGCCGGACCTTCCGTTCGAGGCGCTGAGCGCCGAGGCGTCGACCGCCGCGCCCGGGTCCGGCGGCCTTGTCTTCCTGCCGTACATGGCCGGCGAGCGGACGCCCCTGTGGAGCAGCACGGCGCGCGGCGTCTTCTTCGGTCTGTCCTATGCGACGACGCGAGCGGAGATCGTCCGCTCGATCATGGAAGGCTGCGCATTCGCAGTCTGTGACAACCTCCGTGTCGCCGAGGCGACCGGTGTGCGCGTGACCGAGTGGCTGGGCACCGGCGGGGCGGCCCGGAGCCCGACGTGGAACCAGGTCAAGGCAGACGTGACGGGGCGCCCGTTCGTCGTCGCGCGCCGGGCCGGCGGCGGCGAGGGCGGACACGGCCTGGGGCTCTTCGCGCTCGGAGCGCATGCGGCCGATATCGCCGGCGATCCGGCCGAGACGGTCGAGCGGCTGCTCCCGGAGCGCCGGGTCTTCGAGCCGGACCCGGGGCGCCACGCCCGCTATGCCGAGCTGTTCGAGGTGTACCTCGGCCTCTCGCGCGGCCTGCTCCCCACCTTCGATCGCCTCGCCGCGCTCACCACCGAATGGAGTCCCAGCCCGTGAAGGCCGCTGTGCTCGACGGTCGGGGCGCGCTCGCGTACCGCGACGTCCCGACGCCCGAACCCGGACCCGGCGAGGTCCTGCTCAAGGTCCATGCCTCCGCCGTGTGCGGGTCCGACATCCACCGGTTCGTCCGCGGCCATCGCACGTACCCGATGATCCTCGGCCACGAGGCGGCCGGGGTGATCACGGCCGCGGGTCCCGGTACCGATGCGGGCATAGTCGGGCGCCGTGCAGCGCTCGTACCGCTGGTCCCCGACCATACCTGCCCGGAGTGCCTGGCCGGCCGGTTCTCGGCCTGCGGCAGCTACTCGTTCATCGGCTCGCGCCGCGCCGGCGCGTTCGCGGAGTACGTCGCGCTGCCCGCGGAGAACGCGTTCCTCGTTCCGGATGGGGTGTCCTTCGAGGCCGCGGCCCTGATCGAGCCGTCGACGGTGGCGCGCCACATGCTCGACCTCGGCGGCTTCGTGGCGGGCCAGGCGGCGGTGGTGTTCGGCGTCGGATCGATCGGGCTCATGCTCGTCCAGTGGCTCCGGATCCTCGGTGCGAGCCTCATTGTCGCGAGCGACGGCTCCGACGCCAGCCTCGACGCGGCGCGCGCCCTCGGCGCGCACGTCGTGCTGAACCCGACGCGGGACGACGTGCCCGCCGAGGTGCGGCGGCTCCTCCCCGCTGGCGTGGACCTCGCGCTCGAGGCGGCCGGATCGCCGGCGGCGCTCGCCCAGACGATCGAGGTGACACGGCCGCGGGGCAGCGTCGTGCTTGGCGGGAACCAGCCGGCGGACGCGAGCCTGCCCATGACGTTCGTCGAGAACCTGATGCGCCGGGAGCTTCGGCTGTCGGGCTGCTTCATGAGCTACTCGGCGCCGTGGCCCGGCCACGAGTGGCACGACGGCCTGGCGGCGGTGCTCGACGGCGGCCTCGACATGGCGGCGATGATCTCCCACCGCGCGCCGCTCGGCGACGCGCCCGCGATCTTCACGGCCATCGCCGAGCACCGCCTGGCACACCGCAAGATCGTGTTCGACCCCTCGGCCGGGTCCGCCGATGCGTGACTGCAGCCGTTCCACGAGATCCATCCGGGCGGTATCTCCCGCCGCGCCGGCGATCCACCCAAGGAGGACATCATGCTGAAGACGGGCCTGCTCCATCCCGAGATCCTCAGGGCGCTCGGGGAGGCCGGCCACGGCGCCCAGGTCCTGATCGCGGACGGAAACTACCCGCTGCTGACGCGGTCGAGCGCGGCAGCCCACCGCGTCTACCTCAACCTCGCGCCCGGCCTCGTGACCGCCACGGACGTCCTGCGCGTCCTCGTCGACGCAATCCCGATCGAGGCGGCGCACGTGATGGGCCCCGACAGCGGGGAGGAGCCCGGCATCTTCGCCGAGTTCCGGCAGATGCTGCCCGGGACGCCGCTCCAGCGGCTGGGGCGCTACCAGTTCTACGACATGGCGCGCGGCCCCGACCTGGCGCTCGCGATCGAGACCGGCGAGCAGCGCATCTACGCCAACGTGCTGCTGACGATCGGCGTGGTCATGCCCGAATAGGGCATCGATCGACGGAACCCTTGCGGGCCGGCTCGCCGGATAGCCCGCTGTACGACAGGAGACGAATCCCATGACGAGCACTTCCGCCGGCCGTTTTGTTGGCGCCTGGCCGAAGATCGGCATCCGGCCCGCCATCGACGGCCGCATGCACGGCATCCGCGAGTCGCTCGAGGTGCAGACGAAGGCGATGGCGCGGCGCACGGCCGACCTCATCGCCGCCAACCTGCGCTACCCCGACGGGACGCCCGTGGAGGTGGTCGTCCCGGATCACACCATCGGCGGCGTCTACGAGGCCGCGAAGGTCGCGGAGCTCTTCCAGACCGAGGGCGTCGGCGTCTCGATCACGATCACGCCATGCTGGTGCTACGGCTCCGAGACCATGGACATGGATCCCCTGACGCCGAAGGCGGTCTGGGGCTTCAACGGCACCGAGCGTCCGGGCGCGGTCTACCTCGCCGCCGTCCTCGCGGCCCACACGCAGAAGGGCCTGCCCGCATTCGGCATCTACGGCCGCGACGTCCAGGACGCGAGCGACGGCACGATCCCGGCGGACGTGGGGGCAAAGATCCTGCGCTTCGCGAAGGCCGGCCTCGCGACGGCGATCCTGCGCGGCAAGTCGTACCTCTCGCTCGGCGGCGTCTCGATGGGCATCGCCGGCTCGATCGTGGACCAGCCGTTCTTCGAGAAGTACCTCGGCATGCGCGTCGAGTGCGTGGACATGTCCGAGCTGACCCGCCGGCTCGACGAGGGCATCTACGACCCGGTCGAGTTCGAGGCGGGCCTGGCCTGGGCGAAGGCCAACTGCCTCGAGGGCACGGACCGCAACCCGGCCGAGCTGGCGAAGAGCCGCGAGGAGAAGGACCGCGACTGGGAGACCGTGGTCAAGATGACCCTGATCACCCGCGACCTCCTGGTCGGCAATCCGCGCCTCGCGGAGCTCGGCTTCGGCGAGGAGGCGATGGGCCGCAACGCGATCCTCGGGGGCTTCCAGGGCCAGCGCCAGTGGACGGACCACTCGCCCAATGGCGACTTCATGGAGGCGATCCTCAACTCCTCGTTCGACTGGAACGGGATCCGCGCCCCGCACATCTTCGCGACCGAGAACGACAGCCTCAACGGCGCGACGATGCTGCTCAGCTACCTGCTGACGAACCGCGCCCAGATCTTCGCCGACGTCCGCACGTACTGGAGCCCCGAGGCGGTCAAGCGCGTCACCGGGCACGATCTCGAGGGCGTCGCCGCCGGCGGCTTCATCCACCTCATCAACTCGGGCGCAGC
The DNA here is from genome assembly GCA_038214375.1 of Candidatus Limnocylindrales bacterium. Taxonomy (GTDB): domain Bacteria; phylum Chloroflexota; class Limnocylindria; order Limnocylindrales; family CSP1-4; genus CTSoil-043. Next base: position 85,903 of record JBBQRX010000004.1, on the reverse strand, counting down.
CACGCTCGACGCGACGGGCGCGATGACGACCGACGGCGAGCCCGCCATGAAGCCGTTCTGGGAGATCACCCCAGGCGACGTGGAGGCGGCCCTCGCGGCCACCACCTGGTATCCGGCCAACCGCGGCTACTTCCGTGGCGGCGGGTACTCCTCGCAGTTCGTGAGCCGGGGCGGCATGCCGATGACGATGGCCCGCCTCAACCTGGTCTCGGGCGTGGGTCCGGTGCTCCAGATCGCGGAGGGCTGGACCGTGGACCTCCCGGAAGCCGTCCACGACATCCTCGACGGACGCACGGACCCGACCTGGCCGACGCACTGGTTCGTGCCGCGCGTCAACGGCGTGGGCCCGTTCCGCGACGTGTACACCGTGATGTCGAACTGGGCCGCGAACCACGGCGCGATCAGCTTCGGCCACATCGGCGCGGACCTGATCACGCTCGCCTCGATCCTGCGGATCCCCGTCCACATGCACAACGTCCCGGAGGAGGACCTGTTCCGGCCGAGCGCCTGGGCCAACCTCGGCACGGCCGACCCCGAAGGGGCGGACTTCCGCGCGTGCGCCACCTTCGGCCCGCTCTACGGCCGCCGCTGAGGGATCACGTCGCCGGCGACGTCGCGCCGGATGTCAGGGCAGGTCCGAGGCGTCCATCTCGGCCCGGGTGGGCGGCTGGGCGCCGGCCCGGGTGCAGGTGATCGCCGCGGCGCGGTTGGCGAACGCGATGCAGGCGCGAAGCGAGCCCGCGGAGATCTCCCGGAGGCGCGTGTGCTCGAGCAGACCAGCCCCGTCGAGCGAGGCGAGGAGGCCCGAGGTGAAGGCGTCGCCTGCGCCGACCGTGTCCGAGACGACGACCTTCGTGCCGCGGACCTCGACGCGGTGCCGCGCGGTCAGCCCGAGCGAGCCGTCGTGCCCCCGCGTGACGACGACGATGCCCGGACCGCGCGCAAGCCAGGTCGCGCCGGCATCGTCGAGAGCGACGCCCGGGTAGAGCCAGGCAAGGTCGGCCTGGCTCACCTTGACGACGTCCGCGAGCGAGACCCAGCCCTCGACGCGCTCCAGGTAGGCCCGTCGCTCGCCCACCAGGCTGGAGCGGACGTTCGGGTCGAGGGTCAGGACGCGGCGTCCGTGCTCGCGGCGCATGATCGCCTCGAAGGCCGACGCGCCCGGCTCGCGAACCATCGAGATCGAGCCGAAGTGCAGCGCCGTCACCTCGGCGGGGAGGTCGGCCGGCGGGTCGTCCACCCGGAACATGCGGTCCGCCGTGCCTTCGCCATAGAAGACGTAGACGGGCTCGCTGCCCGCCTCGATCTCGACCACCGCGAGCGTGGTGGGCTCGTCGCCTTCCTGGACGAGGCGGCAATCCACGCCGTCGGCCTCCAGGCGGCTCCGCAGCATCCGCCCGAAGAGGTCGGTCGACACGCGGCCGATGAAGCCGACCGGCGCGCCAAGCCGGCCGAGGCCCATCGCCACGTTGAACGACGACCCGCCGGCGCGCGCCACGTAGGCCAGCTCGCCGCCGGCTGGGGCGGGGACGAGGTCGATCAGCGCCTCGCCGGAGACCAGGATCATGCTGTCCTCATAATCGCGCTTGTTTCGGGCGTGACGAGCGTTCGCGGGGGAGCCCGGCACGGCGATCCCGCCGAGCACGGCACGGCACGCCTATCTTCCGGGTATCGCGCGACGCCGACAGGGCCGACTGGCCCCGATTCCGGCCCGCGCCCATTCCGGGCTCGGCGCGGGCTCGGCGCGCGTGCGGCGAGTCGTCAGGCGTTCAGAGCGTCCTGTCGGAATGCTTCGGCATCCTCGAGCCGGCGACGGAGCGCGCCGAGGAAGCGCGCCCCCAACTCGCCGTCGACCAGGCGATGGTCGGCCGAGAGGGTGAGCCGCATGATCGTCCGCACGGCCAGCCCGTCGCCGATCGCGACCGCGGTGGGGATCGCGCTGGAGACCGCCAGGATCGCGGCCTCGCCCGGGTTGATGATCGCGCTGAACTCCTCGACCCCGAACATGCCGAGGTTCGAGACGGTGAACGTGCTGCCGGTCATGTCGTCCACCGGAAGGGTCCCCTCCCGTGCCGCGGCCGCGAGCGCGATGGTCCGGTCGTGGAGCTCGGCGATCGGGAGTCGATCGGCGTCCCGGATCACCGGCACGACCAGCCCGCCGGGGAGTGAAACGGCGACGCCGAGGTGGACCCGGCGTCGAGGCCAGACGGATATGCCGTCGGTCCGCGAGTTGACGTCCGGGAACTCGGCGAGGGTCTGGGCGGTGGCCGCAAGGACGAAGTCCGTCACGGTCAGGCTCGTGCCCTCGGCCTTCAGCTCCGCACGCAGCGCGAGCAGCCGGGTCACGTCCACCGCCACGGTCACGGTGAAGTGCGGGGTCGAGGTCCAGCTCTGGGTCAGCCGATCGGCGATCACCCGGCGCATCCGGCTGAGCGGACGCGGCTCCTCCTCACCGTCGATCGCGCCCACGGGAATCGCAGCGGGCGTCTCCGCGAGTCCGCTGGTCCTGGCCGCGGAGGCGGGGGCGGATTCGGTCGGGGAGGCTGGAGCGGCCGCGGCGACAGGCGCCGCGACGGTTGCCACCGCGGACGCCGCGGCGAGCACGTCGCGCTCCGTGATCCGCCCGCCAGGGCCGCTGCCGGCGATCGTGCGCGGATCGATCCCCGCCTCGGCTGCCGCACGACTGGCGCGCGGGCTGATCCGGAGTCGGTCTCCGGCCGTCGCCGTCGGGGTGACGGCCGCGGGGGCGGCCGCGGCCACCGGCGCGAGAACGGCCGCGGGGGCGGCCGCGGGAACCGGCGCGAGAACGGCCGCGGGAGCGGCCGTGGGAACCGGCGCTGGAATGGCGGGATCGGCAACCGCGGCAGCCGGCGCCGCGGCGACGACCGGCGCTGGAACGGCCGCATCGGCAGCCGGCGCCGCGTCGGGGATGGCCTCGCCGGGCTCGCCCACGTACGCGGTGACGGTGTTCACCGGGACGGTGGCGCCCTCGGCCGCCACGATCCTGAGGAGGACGCCGTCGTCGAACGCCTCGACCTCCATCGTGGACTTGTCGGTCTCGATCTCGAAGAGGATGTCGCCCCTCTTGACCGGATCGCCTTCCTTCTTGTGCCAGGCGATGACCGTGCACTCCTCGGTCATCTGTCCCGGCTTCGGCATGAGGATCGCGTGCACCATGACTGGGTCCTCTTCTCTCTCGTCAGCAAACGCCGGGAAACGGCGTGCGGCCGGTCACAGGAGGCCCTTCGCCGCGTCGTAGATGTCGCCGGCGTTCGGCAGGAATGCCCGCTCCAGGCTCTCGGCCTGGGGAGAGATTCCGGCCTGGGCCCCGATCCGCGCCACCGGCGCGTCGAGGAAGTCGAAGGCTTCGCCCTGGATTCGCGCCACGATCTCGTTGACGAAGCTGCCGACGAGGATCGCCTGGCTCGCCACGACGCAGCGACCGGTCTTGCGGACGGACGTGAGGACGGTCTCCATGTCGAGCGGCACGAGGCTGCGCAGGTCGATGACCTCGGCCCCGAGTCCGTCATCGGCAGCGAGCCGGTCCGCCGCGGCAAGCGCGTCCGGCACGGCCGGGCCCCAGCTCACGATCGTCAGGTCGGCGCCCTCTCTCGCGACGCGCGCTACGCCGATCGGGACAAGGACCTCGTCATCGGGGACGACGCCCTTCGTCGGGTAGAGCCCCTGGCTCTCGACGAACAGGACCGGGTTGTTGGTCCGGATCGCCGACTTGAGGAGGCCCTTGGCGTCGGCCGGGTTGGAGGGGTAGATGACGTAGATCCCCGGGAGGTGCGTGAAGAGGCTCTCGAGGGACTGGCTGTGCTGTCCGCCGTACCCCTTGCCGGCCCCGACCGACGCCCGGATGACGAGTGGGACCTCGACCTGGCCGCCGCTCATGTAGTGCCACTTGGCGGCCTGGTTGGCGATCTGGTCCGACGCCATGAGCGCGAAGTCCATGTACATCAGCTCGACGACCGGCCGGAGGCCGACGATCGCGGCGCCCACGGCCGTCCCGCAGATGCAGGCTTCGGAGATCGGCGTGTTGAAGACCCGATCGCGCCCGAACGCTTCCAGGAGGCCCTTGGTGAGCTTGAACGCGCCGCCGTAGTCGGCGACGTCCTCGCCGTAGAAGAGGACCCGGCTGTCGCGAATCATCTCCTCGGCCAGCGCGTCCCGGATGGCATCGCGGTACGTGATGGCGCCGTCGGCGTCGCGCTTGGCGGGCGGAATCGGCACGAAGGGCACGACATCGCCCCGGCCCGCCGGGACGACGTCCGATGCGGTGTCGGTGTAGAGGAACTTCAGCGCGTCGGCCGGATCCGGGTCGGCGGCCTGCGATGCGCGGATCGCTGCCCGGGCGTTGCGCTCACGAACCTTCGCCTCGACCGCCGCGACCCCCGCCGCGTCGGTGACGTCGGTGCCCACGATCTGTGTCTTCAGGCGCTCGATTGCGTCCACGGCCCGCCAGGCCGCCTCCTCCTCGCGGGTCCGGTACTCGTTGCGCGGATCCGAGAGCGAATGGCCGTAGTAGCGGTAGGTGCTCGCCTCGATGAGGACGGGTCCCTGGCCTGCCCGGCACAGCGCGGCCGCCCGCCGGACCGCGTCGCGCACGGCGAGGACGTCCATCCCGTCGATCGTCTCGGCGTGCATGTTGTCCTCGGAGAAGCCCGCGGCGCGGCGCGCCAGGTGCCGGACGCCCATCACCTCTTCGTCGGTGTGGTGGGTCATCCCGTAGTGGTTGTTCTGGATGAAGTAGATGACGGGGAGCCCGTAGGCGTTGTCGCCGGCCATGTGGTTCGTCCACTGGGCCTGGGCCGCCCAGTTGAGCGATTCGAGGACCACGCCGTTGGCATACGCGCCGTCGCCGGCGAAGCAGCAGACAACCCGGTCCGACCGGTCGTAGCGGTGGGCCATCGCCGCACCCGTGGCGATCGGCACGCTGCCGCCCACGATCGCGTTCGCGCCCAGGTTGCCCGTCGAAAAGTCACCGATGTGCATCCCGCCGCCGCGCCCGGCGCTGTAGCCGGTCTCCTTGCCGAAGAGCTCCGCGATCACGTGGTAGACGTGCTCCTCGAGCGCGGCCTCCAGCAGCTCCTCGTGCGCACCACCGGCCGAGGATGCAACGCGCGCACGCAGCTCGTCATCGGACATCCGGCGGATTGCCGCGAACCCCTTGGCGACCGCATCGCCGTGGCCGCGGTGCGAGCTCGTGATGTTGTCGTCGATGCGCAGCAGGCTGCACGCGCCGACGGGGGAGGCTTCCTGCCCGATCGAGACGTGCGTCGGGCCGCGATAGTCGTAGCCGGGCAGGGGGTCGTAGCCTCCGGAACGCAGGCGAACGATCATCTCCTCGAGCTCGCGGATGGAGAGCATGTCGTCGAACAGGTCGAGCGCCTCGGCGCCGGTGATGCCGCCGTCGGCGATCTCCGTCGCGAGCGTTCCCGTGTACGCGAAGCCCCTGATCGTCCCGGCGGACTCTTCGAAGAGCGCCGTGTCGGGTCGATGGTCGCTCCGATAGGCGGCCGCCGTTGTCATCGAAACCTCCGATTCCGCGCCGCGTGCCCGCCCGAGCGGGCGCACCCGACGCTCATGCCCTGATCACCTTGACGCCTCGGCGTTCGAGGCTGCGCACCACGCGCTCGTCGATCCCGGTGTCCGTCACGAGAATGTCGATGGCCTCCAGCCGGCCCGCGCTGACGAAGGACCGGGTGCCGACCTTCCGGCTGTCGGCGAGCAGAATCACCTCGCGGGCGCGCCCGAGAACCAGCTCCTTCGTGTAGGCCTCCGCCGGGTCCGTCGTGGTCAGGCCCTCCTCGAGCGAGAACGCGAACGTCCCGATCAGGGCGCGGTCCACGTGGAGTGCATCGAGGGTGAGGTGGGTCAGGGGCCCGACCAGGGCCTGGCTCGTGGCGCGGAACTCCCCGCCGATCACGATCAGCCGCGGCCCTCGATCGGCCAGCTCCATCGCGGCCGGCAGGCTGTTCGTGACGACGGTCAGGCGACCCCATCCGCGCAGCAGCCGGGCGACCTCCAGCACGGTGCTGCCGCTGTCGAGATAGACGGTGTCGTCCGGGGAGAGCAGCTCGATCGCGCGGGCAGCGATCCGCGCCTTCTCGTCGGCAGCCTCCACGGCCTTGACGTCGAAGTGAAGCTCGCTCGGCCGCTCGTCGAGAGCGACGGCGCCGCCGTGAACCCGGCGCAGCCGACCCTCCATTGCGAGCGCGTCGAGGTCCCGGCGCACCGTCGCCTGCGACACGCCGAGCGCTGCGCTCAGCTCCTCGAGCCGTGCGACGCGGCGCGACTCGACGATCGACCGGATCCGCTGGCGGCGATGCGGCGCAAGGTCGCGCCCGGCGTCGCGCCCGGCGGCGTTCGTGTCGGCGGTCTTCGTGTCGGCTGTATCGCTCAGAACCTTCCAAGTCATTGAACGATTCTTGCATCATCTTGCGGAGGATGTCAAGGTGCGACAGGCCCCAAGGCGAGGATCGCGAAGGCACCGGGTGCGTGTGCCCCCCAACGCGTCCGGCTGGGCGTGCCCCGGGCGTCCGGCTGGGTGTGCCCCGCGCGTCCGGCGGGCGTGGCGGACCCCGGGTCGTTTGGCGGCCCGAACTTCCTCGTCAATGCCTCGCGGGTAATCACTAACCGGGAAGCGAGGACGCCGGACGGGCCGCGGGACGGAGCCGGACCATCTGCGGGAGGCAATTTCCTCGTCAATGCGTGGTGTGCGCACCATTGGCGAGGGTTTCGGGGCCGGACCGGGCCCCGCGCCGTACCTCCGCGCATCCGGCCGCCCACGCAGTCGGGATAGTGATCACGGGGCCATCATTCGCGAGGAAATCACGATCCCGACGAAGGCGAGGATCGCGAAGGCGCCGGGTGCGCGGCGGCTCGCGGCTCCCTCACCGCAGCAACGAGGCAACGGGAACGGCGGGTTCGACAAGCCGTTGCACACGTGCGGCTCAGCCGCCTCCGAGGCCGCCGAAATGCCGTCAGAGCGGCGTCACGATCACCATGCCGGCCAGGCGTTCTGCCGTCGTCCGGTCGAGCTCGCCGGCGCCGGGCAGGAGGGCGTTCGCGATCCCGGCCGCCATCCCGAGCCGGGCCGCTTCCACGAGCGGCAAGCCGGCGACGAGCGCGCCCGCCAGGCCCGCCAGGAAGGCGTCGCCGCTCCCGACGGGGTAGGCGCCCCGGACGTCAGGTGGTTCGAGCGTTGCCCCGCCGGTCGCGCTCACCGCGACCGCCCCGCCGACCCCGAGCGTGATCACGACGTTCATGGCCCCGCGAGCGAGCAGGACGCGTGCCGCGGCGACCGCCGATGCGCGGTCCACCACGGCCACCCCGGCCGCGTCCCCAGCCTCCGCCGCGTTCACCTTGACCACGAGCGGGCGCTCCGCGAGCACGTCGGCGAGTGCCGGTCCATACGCGTCGGCGAGGACCGGGACCGACCGCGCGGCGGCGATGCGCGCGATCCGGGCGTATCCGTCCGCGGGGGCTCCGGGCGGCAGGCTGCCCGAGAGCGCGAGCGCGCCGACATCATCGCGATCGAGCTCGCCGGCGACGAGTTCCTCGAGCGCGGCCCAGGCGGCCGGCTCGATCCCCTCGCCCCGCTCGTAGAACTCGGTCAGCGAGCCATCGGCGCGGTCCAGGATCGAGACGCATGTCCGGGTCTCGCCGGGCGAGCGCACCATGCGCGTCTCCACGCCGATCTCGGCGAGTCGCTCCTCTACCCAGTCGCCGGCTCGGCCGCCGACGATCCCGACCGCGGTGACGCGGGCACCGAGCGCGGCTGCCGCCCGGGCGGCGTTGAGCCCCTTGCCACCTGGTCGCGCAACCATCACGGAGGGACGGTGGATCGAACCGAGGGTCAGCCGGTCGACCTCGTAGAGGCGGTCGATCGACGTGTTGGCCGCGATGAAGACGAGCCGCGACCGCGCCCTCTCTTCGGTCACCGGCGCGCCTCGGAGCCCGCCGGTTCCTGCCGGAAGGCCGGGTCCTGCCGGAAGGCCGGGCCCTGCCGGAACGCCGTGAACGACGGCCTGCCGCAGCCCACGTTCACCTGCTCAGTACCCGGCGTACCAGCCATCCCCGGGAGCCGGTGCGGCGCTCAGGCGGCTCGGCCGCGCGTGCCACGGCCGGCCGCGGAGGTCGACGAGATCGACGAGCCGGCGCAGCCGCTCCCGGCCGGTCGTCTCGAGGAAGGCGTCGCGGGCCGCCGGCTCCATCGTCGCGGCCTCCGCCCACACCGAGCGGCCAACGAGGACGCCGCTCGCCCCGGCGTCGCACGCGGCCCCGACCTGCGCCTCGAACGTCGCCTCGTCAACGCCACCCGACAGGAGGACCCAGGGGAGCGTCGATGCCGCATCGAGCTCGGCACACGCCGCCTGCCAGCGACCCCGGTCGAGGACGGACGGGTCGTAGGGGAACTCGGCCTTGAGGACGTCCCCGCCGATCGGGGTGAGCCGGCGCGCGGTCTCGACGACGACCCGTCGCCGCTCCTCCCCGGTGAGCCTCGTGCCCTCGTCGAGCGAGAAGGAGATCGGCTCGACGAAGAGGGCCATGTCGGCGTCGCGGCAGACGGACGCGACCCCGTCGAGAAGTCGCTCCTGGCCGGCGGCGTTCGTCGCGTCGGGATGGTAGTAGACCAGCAGCTTGGCCGCGGATGCGCCCATCCGCTTCGCCTTCTCGACGCTCCAGCCGTCGAGGACCCGGCTGACCCGCGCGGTCGATGATCCCAGGTATCCCGTCGCCTCGATCGCCACGAGCAGGCCCGCCCGCGCCGGCATCGAACCGTCGGCGATGCATTGCGCCGCGCCGATCTCCGGGTCGAGCAGCGTGCCCGTTGCCACCGGCGCCAGGGCGCGGACGACGGCGCGCTTGAACGCGACCATCTCGTCGTAGGTCACCGAGGCCGGGTCGTCGGGTCGGAGCTCCTTGCGAAGGTTCTGGCGATGGTCGAGCGCCAGGACGGCGAATGTGCCTCGCCCGGAGGCGCAGGCGGAGATGCCGCGAAGGGCGCCGAGGATATAGGTCACGGTGGCTGGCTCCGGAGGGGAGGATGGGTGGCGCCCGGCCGCGGTTGCGCCGCCTCCGAGTCTACAGCCGGCGCCCGGAGGCAATGGCAGGGCCATGCCCCACGCGCACGGGGGTGCGTCGCCCGGAGCGGCATTCGGTTGGACCCCTGCCGCCGGGTCCCGTCACGCGAGCGGCCGGCCCAGCCTGCCATTCGGGCGCCGCGGAGCCTTCGGCGCGCGCGGCCGACCCTCGTCCTCGCGCGACTCGTCGTCGGCCTCCCGACCGCGCTTCGCCTGGGCGTCGAGCACCTGCTTGAACTGCTTTGCGAGGCCGGTGCGCATCCCTTCCCGCTCGATCGCCCGGAGATCGTGGTCGCGCCTGCGATCGCGCGCGGCCTCGGCGGGCGGCAGGTCCACATCGTCCTCGGGTTCCACGTGCTGCGCGTTCACGCGGGGAGCGTGCCGCGCGGGATGCCGGCCGTCAAGCAGATTCCGTCGCGTCAAGCGCGGGACGGCGTGCAAGCTCGTGATTCAGGTAGGCGGTGTCGAGGCTGACCTCGCGCACCAGTCGTGCGCGGAGAAGCGGCGGCAGATCCGGCTCGTCCACGGCCTCCTCGAGCTCGACCTCGAGGAGGACCAGGCCGGGTGGATCCTCGAACACGTCGAGCTCCATCACGTGCCCCCCGAAGGGGAACACGTGGCGAACCTTGCGGATCGCCCGGCGCGCGGGATCGGCCTCCGCGAGGAGCCGGTCGTAGGCCGCGGCGTCGAGCTCGTCTTCGTGCTCCTCCCGGACGATCCCGGCGATCTCGCGCTTCCGGGTCGCCACGTAGTGGGTCCGATCCTGCGTCTCGACCTTCCGGACGCGGCGCACCCAGCCGTCCTCGGAACGAAGGTAGATCTGCTCGATGCGGTGGGCCTGCGCGCCGACCGCGGCCAGCTCGGCGTCCGATGGCGCGCTCGACAGCAGGTACTTCCGCTCGATCTCCTGGCCGGCCGGCATCGCTCGTGCTGCCCTCCCCTACACTCCGATCATGGACCGTCGGGCCGCGCTCATCCTGCTCACGGTGCTCGGGATCGGCGTCTTCCTCTCCGGCCTCGAGCTGATGATCACCGCGGTCGCGCTGCCGGCGATCATCGCAGATCTGGGCGCCTGGACCGAGCTCCGTCACGCGAGCTGGATCATCAACGCGTACCTGCTCGTCTACGTTGGGACGATGCCCCTGGCGGGCCGCCTGGCCGACCTGTGGGGCGTCCGGCGCCTCTTCCTCGGCGCGCTCGTCTTCTTCACGCTCGGCTCGCTCCTGGCGGGGAGTGCCGGGACGATGGACGGGCTGATCCTCGGCCGCGTCGTGCAGGCATTCGGGGGCGGTGCGCTCGTGCCCGTGGCCACGGCCGCCGCCTCGCACCTGTACGACGGCCATGCCCGCCCGCGCGCGCTCGGCATCATCGGCGCGCTCACGTTCCTCGGGATGGCCGCCGGCCCCTTCCTTGGGGCCGCGATCCTCGGCGCGTTCCGGCCCGAGGTGGCGCTGGCCCGGCTCGGGATCCTGGGCGGGCCCGTCACGGACCTGGTCGCCCCCGCCTGGCGCTGGGTCTTCTACGTCAACGTCCCGATCGGGATCGCGGCGCTGGCTCTCGGATGGGCGGCCACGGCCGGCTGGGACACGCCGCGAACGCGGGCCCGGCTCGACGTTCCGGGAGCCACGCTCTTCACGGTCGCCGCCGGTGCGATCCTCCTCGGGATCACGCTCTTCGGCGAGTCGGGGGGGACGGGCGAGACGCTCGGGCTGGACCCGACGGTGCTCTCGCTCGGCCTGGTCGGCCTCGGCGTGGCCGCCGGGATCGCGGCGGTGGTCCACGGGCTCCGCCGGCCGGACCCGTTCCTGGATCCGCGCCTGTTCGGCGACCGCGTCTTCAGCTCGGCCGCGCTCGTCTCGTTGCTGACCGGCTACGGGTTCGCCACCGCGATCGTGGGCGCGGCCGTCTTCGTGGATCGCGTCCTGTACGGCGGCCCGGACCAGCAGCGCGTCGCGCTCGGAGCGCTGGCCGGCGCAACCGCGATCGGGGCGCTCGTCTCGGGCTGGCTGGTCCGCCACGCGTCGTTGCGGATTGTGTCGCTCATCGGGCTCGCGGCCTCGATCGCCGGCCTCGTCTGGATGGGCACCTGGACGGCGGACGTGGACCTGGCCGCGGTCGCCGCCGGCGGCGGGCTGTTCGGCCTCGGCTTCGGCCTGACCGTGACACCGCGGTCGACGGCGGCGGTCGAGGCCGTGGGGCCGCATCGCTTCGGGGCCGCCAGCGCGACCGTGACCGTCGCCCGGATGATCGGGATGGCGATCGGGCTGGCCGTGCTCACCGCGTACGGCTCGACGGCGATCAGCCGGCTCTCGGCGCAGGTCTACGCGTCGCCGGACGCCTACCGCTCGATCGTCCCGCCGACCCTCGCCGCCCGTGCGCTCCGGGATCCGCTGGTCGTGAATGCGCTCGAGGCCTGGGCGGCCCGCAAGGCGGCCGAGACGATGGTGCTGCTCTTCCTGGTTGCGGCCGGCGTGACCGCGGTCGCCGTCCCCGCCGCGCTCGCACTCGGCGCGCGGCCGCGTATGCTCTCGGCCGGGACGGGCGCGCTGCCGCCCGCCGAAGCAGGAGGTGACGGGGATGGCGGCGACGCAGCCGGCGGGCCCGGTCGGCCCTGGGACGACGCCGACGGGCACGAAGCCGACGGGGACACCGCCGACGGGGGCACCGCCGACGGCGGCACCGCCGACGGGCAAGGGCGCGAAGCCGACGGGCAAGGGCGCGGAACCGGCGGCGTGGTCTGACGAGCTTGTCACGGAGGCCGCAACCTCGCTCCGCGTCGAGCACCAGGGCGCGGACGGTTCGCGCACGCTCACGGGCAGCGATGCGCTCGAGCACGCGGTCGGCGAATCGGCCTCGCGCCACTGGGTGGACCTGACCGACCCCTCGCCCGAGCTCACGACGGCGATCGCCACGGAGCTGGGGCTCCATCCCCTGGTCGCGGAGGATATCGAGGAGCGCAACCAGCGCCCGAAGCTCGAGCTGACTGGCGACCACATCCACCTCGTCGCCTTCGGAATCGCCTACGACACCGAGGTCCGGACCGAGGAGATCGACTTCGTCCTGGGACGCACCTTCCTCTTGACGGTCCATACCAACGCGTGGGACCCGCGAACGGCCCAGCACCTGCGCGACGGCGCCGGACCGCTCCTGGAGCGCGGCCCAGATTACCTTCTCTGGGCGCTCCTCGATGCGCTCGTCGACGCGTACTTCCCGGTCTTCGATCGCCTGGAGGACGAGATCGACGACCTCGAGGACCGCATCGTCGACGAACCGGGGCGGGCGACCCTGGAGCGGCTGTTCAAGCTCAAGCGGTCACTCGTGGAGATCCGCCACGTCATGGGGCCCCAGCGCGAGATCTTCAACCAGCTCACGAACCGGACGCTGCCGCTCATCGTGCCGGACCACGTCATCTATTTCCGCGACGTCTACGACCATGCGGTGCACCTGGCGGAGGAGTACGACTCCTACCGGGAGCTCGTATCGGGCGCCCTCGACGTCTACCTCTCGACCGTCAACAACAACCTGTCCCTGATCATGAAGCGGCTGACCGGGATCACGGTCGTCTTCGCGGGGCTCGGCGCCTTCGCCGGGATCTTCGGGATGAGCGAGGCCGGGGCGGCCTTCGCGCGCACCGAGGCGGTCGGCTTCTGGCTCGTCACCGCGGCGATCGTCGCGCTCTCCCTGACGATCTTTGCCGTCCTGCGCCGGTTCGACTGGATCTGACGGTCCGCATGATCCGGGCCGCCCGGGCGCTCGCCGTCACTGGCATGTGACGGGCCGCGGCGTCGGGTTGGCGGCCGCGTGGTCGGCCGGGCCGGAGCTGAGCGGGTTGGCGACGATGACCAGCACCAGGCCGGTGTAGCCGGGGATCCCCTTGCGCGGGCCCTCCGACGTCTGGAGCACCAGCTGCTCCTGCGGATGGGTGTAGAGCTCCGATTGGTGCCGCAGCACCCGGGCGATCTCATAAAGGAAGACCCGGTCGTCGTTGGTGTAGACCTGCACGAGCATCCCGAGCAGCGCGCTCCCGTTGTCGCTCCGCGACTGGACGAGCAGCGGCAGGAACATGCCGTCGCGGGCGTGGGCATACAGGTATGTGGTCCCCGCGGACCCCGGCTGGCTCAGCGACGGGATGTATTCCGCCACGTTGCAGGAGGGGAAATGATTCGGATCGTTCGGCGGGCGGACCACCGGCAGGTCGATCCGCAGGGCCGGGACCACGACGCGCGTGGCAACCCGGACCGCGGTCGGGCTCGGCGAGGCCGCGGGCGACGCGTCCGGGGTGGGAAACGGGATCAGCGTGGGGGATGCGCTCGGGGCGAGCGACGCGAACGACGGGAGCGGCGACGCGCCGGGATCGGTCGCCTGCCCCTGCGTCCCGTACGTGAGCAGGCCCACGCCCACGAGGCTGACCCCAGCCGCCGTCAGGGCGGCCGGAAGGAGGCGGCCGCGCGCCCACTCGAGGATCGGATGCATTCGAGTCGCCATGCTACCAGCGGGCTCGGCGACGCTGCCCGGGACGACGCGTGGCGAGGCGGCGTCGCCGCGTCGGCATGGCCGCGAGAGCGTGGGGCGCGTGCGGGAAGCCGCATTGGCAATCCCGCGGTGCCGACCCACCCGGCGGCAGGCTGGCCCACGCGGTACCCTCCTCCGCGATGCGCACGTTCATCGCCGTCACCCTCGGACTCGTGATCGGGATCGCCGCGGCCGTCGGCTTCGGTGCGGCCCTCGTTGCGCTGACCCCCGCGCCGGCCGTTCGCGTCTCCCCGCCGCCGTCGGTGGCCGCGACGGCGGCCTCGCCTGCCGTGTCACCCTCGCCCGGGGCGAGCGGATCCCCGGCGGCCGGCGCCAGCGGCGCGCAGGGAAGCCCGGCTGCGTTCGGCAGCGGCATCCAGCCGACGCCCGCGCAGAGCCGAACCGTCTCGCCGTTCCCGCTCGTCGACCACCCCGCCCCGCCCCTCGACGCGCCCCAGGTCGGCGGCGGCACGATCGACCTTGCCGCGCTCCGCGGGAAGCCGGTCTGGGTGGTCTTCACCGGCACGTACTGCCCGCCGTGCCGCGACGAGTACCCGATCATGAACGGATTCGCCGCGCGTTATGCCGATGCGGGGCTGGTGGTGCTCGCGATCCACGTTCGGGAGGGGGAGCCGACCGTGGCGCCGTTCGTCTCGTCGCTCAACGTCGTCTTCCCGGTGGGCCTGGACGCGGATGGCTCGCGCGCCCGGACCTGGGACGCGGCTGCGCTCCCGGTCCACTACTTCATCGACGCCCAGGGCATCGTGCGCGACGCTGCGCTCGGCGGAATCGGCCCCGACGTGATGGCCCGTGGGCTCCAGGCGATCCTGCCCGGGGTGAAGGTAACCCCGTGAGCGCGCGGGTCGCCCGCGGACGCGGCCTCGGCCGGGTCCGGGACGATCCGATCGCGAGTGACGTCGATCCTGACGCTCCGCCCCCTCCAGCCGCCCTGCCCCCTCCGGTCGATCATCCTGCCGCGTTCGCCGTCGAGCGGGCCGCCCTGCCCCCTCCGGTCGATCATCCTGCCGCGTTCGCCGTCGAGCGGGCCGTCGCGGCCGTCGGTGCCCTCGCCGTGACACCCGGTGGGCTCCTCGTCGTATGCGACTTCGACGGGACGCTGGCGCCGATCTCCCCGGATCCGACAGCGGCGGCGATCCTGCCCGCCGCGCGGCGCGCCCTGCAGCGGCTCGCCCGGATCGCTCGCCGGCGACCGCACCGCCTCGCGATCACGATCCTGTCGGGACGCACCGCGCTCGACGTGGCAGTTCGTGTCCGGATTGGCGGCCTGACCTACCTCGGCGACCACGGGAGCCAGGGCGGCGACCTCCCGGTCGGGGTTGCGGCGGAGCGGCTGTCCGTGGCCCACGATCCGCGGCTCGCGGCACATCATGTCGTCGCGCGCCGGCTCGGTGACGAGGTGGCACGCTTGCTCGAGGACGTTTCGTGGCTCTTCGTGGAACCGAAAGGGCCCTCCGTCGCGTTTCACTTCCGCGCCGCCGACGATCTTGCGGCCGCCCGTGCACGCGTCCTCGATGCCATCGCCGTCGCGCTCGCGGGGCTCTCGCCGGCCCAGCGCGACTCGCGGTTCCGGCTGTTCGAAGGCCGCCGGATCGTGGAGCTGCGGCCGGAGCATGCGGGCGCGAAGGGCGACGCCGTGGCGCGGCTGCTGGAGCGCCACGCCTCGACGGCCGCGCTCGTGATCGGCGATGACCGCACCGACGCCGAGGCTTTCACGGCGGTGACCGCGGCGCGCGACGGCGGACGCCTCGCGGCGAGCCTGCTGCTGGGCGTCCGACGCGGGCTGGAGACGCCCGCCGAGCTCCTCGCCGCGGCGGACGTCATCCTGCCGGAGCCGGCCGCGTCGGCGATCGTGCTGCACGCGCTGGCACGGGCTCTCGAGGCCGAGGAGCGCCCCGCGAGCGGGCGCTGAGACCGATGCGCGTGGCAAGGTCGTGCCACCTGGGCACCACGCGGACGTTCGTCGCTACCCGCAGGCAAGGTCGTGCCAGCTGGGCACCACGCGATGGCCCGTCGCTACCCGCAGGCAAGGTCGTGCCAGCTGGGCACCACGCGGACGTTCGTCGAGCCGACCCTGTCAGGCGCGCTCCAGGCGGTCATACGACCGGTATTGCACCCGACCTCGCGGTCGCCGCGACCCGGCTCGTGCGTGCCCGCCCGGGATGTCCGAAAGGCGCGCCGGCAGGCGGATGACGTATGCCCGCCTCGTGTGCACGTGGCAGGAATAGTGGGGGGGTGGAGTGGGTGGGGTCGCTTCCGGAGATGCGGGCGGCCACAGCCGGAGATGCGGGCGGGTCGCTGCCGGAGATGGGCCCGGGCCGTCCCGGTCCGCCGACCGGGCCGAGACGTGCGCCGGGCAATGGCCGCCGACCGGGCCGAGACGTGCGCCGGGCAGTGGCCGCCGACCGACGCGGCGCCTGGCCGCCGACCGACGCGGCGCCTGGCCGCCGACCGGGCCGAGACGTGCGCCGGGCAGTGGCCGCCTACTGCCGCAACGGCCGCCGACCACGGCGCCTGGCCGCCGACCGGGCCGAGACGCGCGCCGTGCGCGGTCGCCTGCCGCCGGGGCGCCGGGCAGCGGCCGCCTACCGCAACGGCGCGTGGCGGCGTGCCGCAACGGCCGCCGACCGGGCCGAGACGTGCGCCGGGCAGTGGCCGCCTGGCGCCCGCCTGCCGCCGGGGTGCCGACAATGGGCAGCGGCCGCCGACCGACGCGGCTCCTGGCCGCCGACCGGGCCGAGACGTGCGCCGGGCAGTGGCCGCCTGCCGCGCCGGCACCTGGCAGTGGCCGCCTACTGCCGCAACGGCCGCCGCCGCGCCTCCGGCCGCCTGGCCGCCTGGCCGCCGACCACGGCGCCTGACCGCCACGGCCCGCGTTCCGCCGCCCGTCAGCGGATGGCGACGCCGATCGCCTGCGCCGCAGAAGAGACGCTCGCGAGGAAGAGGCCCGGGAAGAGCCCGAGGATGACCGTCATGACCGCCGTGATCGCCAGTCCCAGGCGGAGCAGCGCGCCGTGGCCGACCGGGGTCGGATCGCCGGTCGGGTCGCGCATGTACATGTAGACGATGACGCGCAGATAGTAGAACGCTGCCGCCGCCGCGTTGAGGACCGCGATCACCGCGAGGACCGTGAGCCACCCCCCGGCCTGCACGGCGGCGAGGATCACGTACGCCTTGGCGAAGAAGCCCGCGGTCGGGGGGATTCCCGTCAGCGACAGGAGGAAGAGCACCATCAGGATCCCGAGCGCGGGCTCGCGCCGTCCGAGGCCCGCGAACGTCTCCAGCCGGCTGCTGACGCCCGGGCGCTTCTGCAGCGCCGCGATGACCGCGAACGCCCCGAGGTTCATGAACGAGTACGCGGCGCCGTAGAAGAGCAGCCCCTCGAGGCCCTGGATCACGCCCGCGGCGTACGCCGCGAGTCCCACGAGCATGTAGCCGGTGTGGGCGATCGACGAGTAGGCGAGCATCCGCTTGACGTTGTCCTGGGTCAGGGCGACCAGGTTGCCCAGCGTCATCGTGAGCGCCGCCAGCACGAAGATGACGATCAGCCACTCCTGGCGCAGCGGGAGGAGCGCCTCCGCAAAGACGCGAAGGGCGATCGCGAACGCCCCCACCTTCGGGCCCACCGACAGGTAGCCGGTGACGGGCGTGGGCGAGCCCTGGTACGCGTCGGGCGTCCAGTAGTGGAAGGGGACGGCCGCCATCTTGAAGGCGACGCCGGTCGTCAGGAACGCGAGGCCCATCGCGAGACCCGGCGAGAGCGCGGCGTGGCCCGCGACGACCTCGCCGACCCGGGAGGCCACGTCCGCGATCCGGGTGGACCCCGTCAGGCCCCAGATGTAGGCGAGGCCGAAGAGGAAGATCGCACTGGAGAACGAGCCGAGCAAGAAGTACTTGACGGCGCCCTCGGTCGAGAGCGCATCGCGCTTGTGGTAGCCCGCCAGCAGGTAGCCGGGGATGACCATCAGCTCGAGGCCGAGGAACAGGACCAGGAGGTCCGCGGAAGCGGCGACGAGCATCGCGCCGGCCAGCGCGAAGACGATGATCGCCGCGAACTCGGCGATCGGCAGGCCGCGCGGCTCCAGGTAGTCGGGCGCGAACAGGCACGAGATCGCGACGATCGCCACGAAGACGACGTCGAGGAACGTCGTGAGGTTGTCGACTTTGTACATGCCGCCGAACGCGGTACCGGGCGTCTGACCGGTCCACAGCGTCAGCAGCCCGACGCCGACGAGGCCCGCGAGCGCCACTCCCAGGGCCAGGTGCCGGTTCCCCGGCCTGATGATGTCGGCGAGGATCACCAGTGCGGCCACGACCACGGCGGCCGCGAAGGGGGCGATCACGGTCAGGTCCGAGAAGGTCATGGAACGGGCATCCCGTCAGCGGCCGATGGACATCGCGACGGCCGGGTCGACGGCGGCCAGCACCGCCTTGACCGGGCCCGCGATCAGGTCGAGGACGAGGGCAGGGTAGAGGCCCAGGACCACCGTCAGGGCGCCGAGCGGCGCGAGCGTCAGGATCTCCACGGGTCGCATATCGGTGAGGTGGTGCCCCAGCCCGGTGAGGAACTCCGAGACCGGCCCGAAGAACATGCGCTGGACCATCCAGAGCAGGTACCCCGACGCGAAGATCATCACGAACGTGATCGCGGCGCCGACCCACGGGTTGAAGGCGAAGGCACCCTGGAAGACCAGGAACTCCCCGACGAAGCCGGCCAGGCCGGGCAGCCCGACCGACGCGAAGACGAAGAACCCGAAGGCAGCCGAGTAGACCGGGGTGGCCGCCCCGAGGCCGCCCATCTTCGCCAGCGTCCGGTCGTGCGTCCGTTCGTAGATCACACCGACGAGGAGGAAGAGCGCACCCGTGATCAGGCCGTGGTTGACCATCTGGAGGATCGCTCCCTGGAGGCCCTGCTGCTGGAAGATGAAGATCCCGAGGGTCACGAAGCCCATGTGGCTGACCGAGCTGTAGGCGATCAGCTTCTTGAGGTCCGGCTGCACGAGCGCGACCACCGCCCCGTAGAGGATCGCGATGATCGACAGCACGATCAGGAGCGGCGCGAAGACATGCGCGCCGTGCGGGAAGAGCGGGATCGCGAACCGGATGAAGCCGTAGGCGCCCAGCTTGAGGAGGACGCCCGCCAGGATCACCGAGCCCGCGGTCGGCGCCTCCACGTGCGCGTCGGGGAGCCAGGTGTGGAAGGGGAACATCGGGACCTTGATCGCGAAGGCGAGCGCGAACGCGGCAAAGGCGAAGACCTGGAACGTGCCGTCGAAGCCCGCTCCGGCCAGCTTCTCGAGGTCGAACGCGCCGACCCATGACCCGGTGGCGGCCTGGAACGTGAACGCGGTGGCGAGGATCGCCACCAGCATCAGGAGCGACCCGACGAGCGTGTACAGGACGAACTTGATCGTGGCGTAGATCCGGTTCGCGCCGCCCCAGATCCCGATGATCAGGTACATCGGGACCAGCACGACTTCCCAGAAGATGTAGAAGAGGAAGAGGTCCAGGGCGAGGAAGACGCCCAGCATGCCGACCTCGAGGATCAGGAAGGAGATCATGTACTCCTTCACCCGCTCCTGGATCGGCGAGAAGCTGGCCAGGATCGAGATCCACGACAGGGTCGTGGTCAGCACGACGAGCGCCACGGACAGGCCGTCGGCGCCCACCTTGTACTGGATCCCGAAGAGCGGGATCCAGTCGACGGCCTGCACGAACTGGAACGACCCGGCGGCGGACGCCACCACGTCGCGTCCCGGCAGGAAGCCGAGTACCAGCCAGAGGCTCGCCACCCAGGTCGCCAGGGCGAAGAGCAGGGCGGCCCCGCGGATCGCGCCGAGGTTGCGCCGCGGGATGAGCGCGACGACCACCGCTCCGACGAGCGGCAGGAAGATGATCAGGCTCAGGATCGGGAAGGAGGAGACGTCCATCGGCCTTCCCCCTACCGAGCCGCGATGACGAGGTAGGAGCCGGCCATGATGATCAGACCGATGGCGATGCCGAGCGCGTAGTTCTGCACGTGGCCGGTCTGGATCCGGCGCAGCCCGCCGCCGGCGTCCACGGTGATCCGCCCGACCGCGTTCACCGTGCCGTCCACCACGGTCCGGTCGAACCACCAGAGCGCGTTCGCGATCCGCCCGCCGATGACCATGAACAGGAGGTGGTTCAGGTCGTCGAACCACCACTTGTTGAGCGATGCCCGGTAGAGGAAGCGGGTCGCCCCCGACGAAGCCGTGATCGTCTCCACGGTCTGGCGGCGTCCACTCCGTCGGAAGAACCCGAACAGCCAGATGCCGACCACCAGCCCGACCGTGGCGATCGCGACGCTGACAAGGATGAGCGCCCCGTCGATCCCGAACAGCGCGAAGGGCGCCTCGCTGCGGCCAAGGGTTTCCTCCGCGCCTGCGAAGACCGGGTGCAGCCAGCGCGTGATCATCGAATCGCCGAACGGCAGGCCCAGCGCGAGGCCCAGCAGCATGGACGGGATCGCCAGCAGGACCAGCGGCAGCGTCATCGTCCAGGTGGACTCGTGGATCTTCGGTTCGACGGCCGGGTCGACGTGGCTCTTGCCGTAGAAGGTCTTGCCCATCAGGCGCCACATGTAGAAGGCCGTCATGCCCGCCACCAGAACGCCGACCGCCCAGACCCAGCCGAAGTTGAGCTTGAACGCCTCGCCCAGGATCTCGTCCTTGGAGAAGAAGCCGGCGAAGGGCGGGATGCCCGCGATCGCGATCGTCCCGATCAGCATCGTCCAGTGGGTGATCGGGATCTTCCGCCAGAGGGCGCCCATCTTGTTCATGTCCTGCTCGTCGTGGACGGAATGGATCACGGACCCCGAGCCAAGGAAGAGCAGGCCCTTGAAGAAGCCGTGCGCCATCAGGTGGAAGATCGCGGCCACGTACGCCCCCACGCCGAGGGCGGCGAACATGTAGCCCAGCTGGCTCAGCGTGGAATAGGCGAGGACCCGCTTGATGTCGGTCTGGGTGAACGCGATCGAGGCGGCCAGGATCGCGGTGAAGATGCCGATCGCGGCCACGACGACCATCGCCTCCGGCACGTGGCTGAAGATCGGGTTGGTCCGCGCGACCAGGTAGACGCCCGCGTTCACCATCGTCGCCGCATGGATGAGGGCCGACACCGGGGTCGGACCCTCCATGGCGTCCGGCAGCCAGACGTGGAGCGGGAACTGGGCGCTCTTCCCCACCGCGCCGCAGAAGACGAGCAGCGCGATCGCCAGGATCGTCCCGTGGTCTAGGGTGGCGATCCGGTCGAACGCGTCGCGCATGTTGAGCGTCCCGGTGGAGACCCAGATCAGCATGATCCCGAGCGCGAAGCCGACGTCACCGACGCGGTTCACGATGAAGGCCTTCTTGGCGGCCAGCGCCGCGGAACGCCGCGGGTACCAGAAGCCGATCAGGAGGTAGCTCGAGAGGCCCACCAGCTCCCATCCGGCGAAGACCACGAGGAAGTTGTCCGCGAGGACGAGCAGCAGCATGCTGAACATGAACAGGTTCAGGTACGCGAAGAATCGCCAGCGGCCAGGGTCGTGGGCCATGTACCCGACCGAGTAGAGGTGGACCAGCAGCCCGATCGTCGACACGACGATCAGCAGGCAGGCGGTCAGCTGGTCGACGAAGAAGCCGACGTCGACGTTGAACGCCCCAGCCGGGATCCAGCGATACAGCGTGATCCCGGCGCCGTGCTCGCCGAAGCCCCCGGTGAGGGCCTGGAAGACGACCGCCATGCTCAGCAGCCAGGTCGCCGTGACCGCGAGCAGCGGCAGCACGAACGCCGACCGACCGATCCGCCGACCGAAGAACGCCGTGAAGGCGAACCCGGCGAGCGGGATGGCCGGGATCAGCGGCACGAGGTTGATCAGGCTGCTGGGCGCGTCGCCACCCGCCGCCGCGGCGGCAAGGACGACCGGGGAGAGGGAGTCGAACACGGAGGCGGCTCGGTCTCTGCGGCTACTGGCGCATGGAGTCGTACTCGTCGACGAGCGGCGTGCGGCGGTTCCGGTAGATGGCCATCACGATCGCCAGGCCCACGGTCGCCTCGGCCGCGGCGACCGCCATGACCATGAGCGCGATCACGGAGGCCGTGCCGTTGAGGGCGGGGATGAACGCCCCGAACGCGACGATCGTCAGGTTCACCGCGTTGAGCATGAGCTCGATGGACATGAGCATGCTGATCGCGTTTCGCCGGGCGAGGAAGCCGAAGCTGCCGATCGCGAACAGGAGCCCGGAGACGACAAGGTACGCGTCGAGGCTCTGGCTCACGCGTCCCGGCCCTCGCGCTTGGCGATGAAGATGCCCCCGATCACGGCGGCGAGCAGGAGCACGCTCACGACCTCGAACGGGAGGATGTAGGCGTTGAACAGGAGCCGGGCCAGCGCGTCGGTCCCCGTCGCGATCCGCTTCGTCGCCGCGCCCCAGTCCGTGGCAGTTGCGGTGAGCGCGATCATGACCGCCAGCACGATGGCGGCGATCGCGGCGGGAAGCGCCTGGGCCTGGAAGACGAGCCGGACCGGCGCATTCTTTGCCTGCGTCAGCATCACCGCGAACAGGATCAGGACTGCGATGGCGCCGATGTAGACGAGCACCTGGGCGGCGGCCACGAGGGGCGCGCCCAGCATCACGTAGATCCCGGCGAGGGCGCCGAACGCGACGATCATCGCCAGCCCGCAGCGGATGATGTCGCGGAGCGTCACGACGAGCAGCGCCGACCCCAGCATCACCGTGGCCAGGACCGCGAAGAGCACGTCGCCCCAGCTGGCCCCGAGGATCGGGACGGTCTCCGGTATCGGCACCTGTTCCTCTCCCTCCGCCGCGTGCGCTACCGGGCGTGCGCGTGCCCGGCGGAGCCACCGCCGGCCGGGCCGTGCCCATTGTGGCCGTTGCCGGGGTCGCTCGCGCGACCCGCGCCGTTGCCGTTCGCGCTGCCGGCGAGGGATGCGGGGAGCACGGGCAGCTGCCGCGGCCCGACGTCGCGGCCGGAGGCGATTGCCCGCTCCAGCCAGTCGCGCTCCCTGCGGACGTACGTCATCTCCGTCTCACGGTCGACGGCCGCGATCGCGATCAGGTCGATCATCGGCTCCTCGCGGCTCACGTGGGCGAGCTCGAAGTCGGGGCCGCAGCGGAGGGCGTCGTAGGGGCAGGCATCGACGCAGATGCCGCACAGGATGCAGCGGCTCTCGTCCACTTCGTACTTCTCGAGGATCCGCGGCTTCGGCATGAGCGCGCCGGTGGGGCACGTCTCCGCGCAGCGCCCGCACGAGACGCAGGGCGTGTCGTTGAGGCTCATGTCGAGCGGCGTGGTCACCAGCGTGTCGAAGCCGGTCCGCATGAAGTCATAGCAGGCCGCCCCGACGACCTCGGCGCAGACGTTGGCGCAGCGGCCGCAGTCGATGCAGCGCGACGGTTCGCGCAGGATGAACGCGTGGCTGTCGTCGCGGATGTAGTCGTGGTTGGTGCCCGTGAATCGGTTCTCGGTCACGCTCCGGAAGCCGGCGCCCCGGTTGTTCTGCGGCTCGAGCGTCTTGAGCGTGGTCCCGTACTCGATCCCGAGACGGCGCAGGTCGCAGAAGCCGATCGCCTCGCAGGTGCACTGGAGGCACCGGGTGGACTCGGCCACGGCCTCGCTCGGCGTGTAGGGGATCTCGTACTCGATGTAGCTGGTGCGCCGCTCCTCCGCCGGCATGCTCCGCAGCCGGTTGCGGGGGGCCTTCACCTCCGACGTGAACGGGACGATGGACAGGAACTCCGGCTGCGGCTCGGCCAGCGTCTGGCGGGTCCGGATCTCGCCGAGGTCCATCCCCTTGAGGAACGCGTCCACGGCGTAGGATGCCCGCCGCCCGTCGGCGATCGCCTGGACCACGGTCTGGGCGCCGTTACGGACGTCGCCCGTGCCGAAGACACCCGGCCGCGGGGTCAGGAACGTGACGGCGTCGGCCCGGAGGCGCTTGTACTTCGTGGCCTCCACCCCCGCCGAGCCGCCGCCGACCCAGGTGAGGTCGGGCCCCTGGCCGATCGCGAGGAGGACCCGATCGCACTCGATGGTGAACTCGGTTCCCGGGGCAGGCTCGGGCCGCCGTCGCCCCGATGCATCGGCCGCGCCGAGCTGCATGCGGATGAACTCGACCCCGGTGACCTTGCCCGCCTCGTTGGCGATGACGCGGGTCGGGCCGGCCTGGAAGATCGTCGTGACGCCTTCCTCGATTGCCTCGTGGACCTCGCCCGAGGCGGGCATGTCCTTCATGTCGCGGCGGTAGACGAGCGTCACCTCGGACGCACCCTGGCGCACCGAGGTTCGCGAGCAGTCCATCGAGGTGAATCCGCCGCCGATGACCACGACCCGCGTTCCCGCGTGTCCCGGGTAGGGCAGGCCCAGGGTGGCGATCTTGAGGTATTCCAACCCGTCGATCACGCCGTCGGCGTCCTCGCCGGGGATCCCCAGCTTGTTCGTGTCGTAGCAGCCGATAGCCACCACCACCGCGTCGTAGCCCTGGTTCTGGAGGTCGTCCAGGCTGAAATCGCGGCCCAGCGCCTGGTTGCAGACGAAGCGCCCGCCGAGCCGGGTGATGCTCTCGTACTCGGGATCGAGGACCTTCTCCTTGGGCAGGCGGTACTCCGGGATCCCGTAGCGGAGCATCCCGCCCGGGGCGGCGTCGCGCTCGTAGATCGTGACGTCGTGGCCGGCGATCAGGAGGTAGTAGGCCGCCGACGCGCCCGCCGGACCGGAGCCGATCACGGCGACCCGCTTGCCGGAGGTCGGCTGCAGCTCGAAGGGGAGTGGCGGGTCGATGTCCTGCTCGCGCATCGCGAGGATCACCTGGTCGCCCGCGTACCGGTGGCTGTCGCGGATCGCGATCGCCTCGTCGACCTCGTCCCGGCGGCAGTGCTCCTCGCATGGGGCCGGGCAGACACGGCCCAGGATCGAGGGGAACGGGATCGTCCGCTTGAAGATCCGGGCCGACTCGCGGAACTCGCCCTCCGCGTTCGCCTTGAGGAACCCCGGGATGTCGATGTGGCTGGGGCACTTGTTCTGGCACGGCGGCAGGCAATACGCGTTGTGGTCGGAGAAGATCAGCTCGAGGTTCGTCCGGCGCAGGCGGCGGACCTCCTCGGTCTGGGTCTGGACCACCATCCCGGCCTCGGCCAGGCGCGAGCACGAGATCGGGGGGTGCTCTTCGCCCGCCACGTCGACCACGCACATGCGGCAGGCACCGAAGCCGGGCAGCTTCGGCTCGTAGCAGAGCGTCGGGATCTCGATCCCGTTGTCGCGGCAGACCTCGAGGATCGTCTGGCCCTCGCGGCCTTCGACCACGCGGCCGTCGACCTCGAGCCGGATGACCGGCGTGGATTGCGGGCGCTGCGGCGACTGGGTGCGGAAGAGCCGCTCCGCCAGGGAGTCGACGACGGGCTCGGGCCTGGTCGTCGATACGAGGTCGGCGGGGCCGGGGATGCGGTCGGCGGGGCGGGAGATCAGGTCGGCCATGGTGGTCGTGCCTATCCTCCGTGGGCGGTGGCTGCGGCCGCGACCCCGCCGGGGGTGCAGACGCCGGCTGGACAGACGCCCCGCTTGACGTGAGCGTCGAACTCGGCGCCGAAGTATCGCATCGCGGTCGCCAGCGGCCCCGTGGCCAGTCGCTCGTGGTCGCAGAGCGCGCTGCCCACGATGTCCGCGCCGAGGTCCGCAAGGAGCTGCACGTCGGTCGGGCGGGCCAGACCACCGACCATCCGCTCGCCGATCTCGGACATGCGGCGCAGCCCGATCCGGCAGGGGATCGTCTTTCCACACGCCTCGTCCGCGCAGTAGCGGGTCAGGAGACGAGCCAGGTCCACCATGCAGGTCCGGTCGTCGGCCACCACGAGCGACCCCGACCCGACGTGGGCACCGGCCGCCCGGAGCGCCGCGAACGTGTATGGCGTTGCCGCGAGCTCCGCCGGGAGGAGGCCGCCCGACGGCCCGCCGACGAGGACGGCCTTGAGCGGGCGGCCATCCGCCACGCCGCCGGCGAGCCCGACGATCTCTGCGAGCGACGTCCCGGTCGGCACCTCGGCGATGCCCGGCGCCGCCACGGCCCCGCTCACCTGGACGAGGACCGTCCCGGGCGCGTCGGGGTCACCGATGGCTCGATAGGCGGGGGCGTCGTGGACCACGATCCAGGGGACGGCGGCAAGCGTTGCCACGTTGTGGACCAGGGTCGGCCTGCCCCATAGCCCGCGCTCGGACGGGTAGGGCGGTCGCTGCTCGGGCTGGCCGCGACGGCCCTCGAGGGCCTTGAGGAGGACCGTCTCCTCGCCCAGCATGTAGGCGCCATGCACGGAGCGGACCGTCATCCGGAGCGTGCGCCCGGATCCGAGCACGTCCTCGCCGAGATAGCCCGCTTCCTCCGCCGCGGCCACGGCCAGTTCCAGCGTCGCGACCGCGTCGGCGTACTCGGCCCGAACCGCGAGGATCGCCTCCTCGGCGCCGACGCAGAGCGCAGCGATTGCCAGGCCCTCCACGATCGCGTACGGGCGGGCGGTCATCAGGTGGCGGTTCGTGCCGCCGGCCGGGTCTGCTTCATACCCGTTCGCGACCGCGTAGCGGACGTCGTCCGGGGTCGCGGCGACGGCGCGCCACTTCTCGGCGGCCGGGAATCCGGCCCCGCCTCGCCCGCGCAGGCCGGACTCGGAGAGCGTGGCGGTCGTGAGCGTGGCGCCCAGGTCGCTGAGCGCGCGGGTCAGCCCGGCGAACGCGCCCGCTCGAACGGCGGCATCGAGGTCGGCGGGATCGGCGAGCCGCGCGTTGACCGCCGGACCGTCGGCGGCCCCCGCGCCCTCGGGCGGGTCGCCGAGGAGCGGTCGCGGCCAGGCGGCGGGGGTCGGGAGGATCGTCGTCATCGGCTCAGTGGACGGTTCGCGTTGCGGGATGCTCCCCAACGAGCGCCTGGGCCCACGCGGCGGCGTTCGCCGGCGTGACCTCAGGCTGCGGCTCCCCGTCGAGCGCGACGAGCGGCGCCGGCGCGCCGGCAGGGTGGGTGGGAACCCACTCCAGCCGGATCCGGCCGTCCGGCGTGACCCGGCCGAGCCCCGTCCGGAGCCCGGCCTCGAGCGCATCCGCGAGCCGGCCGCCGCCCTGCATCAGGCAGGCCGTGCAGCGGCAGACAGCCACCTGCTCCACGCTCTTCTCGAACCGGAAGTGGCGGTAGAACGTGGCGGTCCCGTAGATCATCGCGTACCACGACCCGGTCGTGAAGCTGACCTGCTTGAGCGCCGCGACCGGCAGGTGGCCGAACTCCGCCTGGATCGCCTCCAGGATCGAGAGCATCCGGTGGGGGTCGTAGTCGTGGTCTTCCAGGATGCGGTCCACCGCGGCGACGTCCACGGCCGCGAAATGGGTGAAGGTCGGGTCCGGGACCTCGCGGCCGGCACGCCGCAGGGCGGCCTCTTCGCGCCGCTCGCCGTACGTCTCGGAGGCGCCCCAGTGGACGGCGTACCGCCCC
Organism: Candidatus Limnocylindrales bacterium; assembly: GCA_038214375.1. Taxonomy (GTDB): domain Bacteria; phylum Chloroflexota; class Limnocylindria; order Limnocylindrales; family CSP1-4; genus CTSoil-043. The sequence goes on along the minus strand of JBBQRX010000004.1, from coordinate 58,792 downwards.
TTCGTGTCGGTTCCGCCCATGTCGATGCACTCGATCGGGCAGGCCTGGGCGCACTGGAAGCAGGTCTCGCACTTCAGCGTGCCGTGCTCGTCGTGCAGCAGCTGCAGCCGCCCGCGGTACTTGACCGCGATATCGGCCTGGACCTCGGGATAGCGGATCGTCACCTTCGGCGCGAAGAACTTCCGCAGCGTGAGGGCCATTCCCTTGAGGATGCCCATCCCCGGGACGAAGCTCATGCCCTCGCCCTCACCGGGTCGCCACGATCGAGACCGCGATCGCCGTCACGAAGATGTTGAGGAGCGCCGCCGGCAGGAGCCACTTCCAGGCGAAGTTCATGAGCTGGTCCACCCGCACCCGCGGCAGCGTCGCGCGCATCTGGACGAAGATGAAGACGAAGATGAACGTCTTGAGCATCATCCAGACGAGCCCCGAGACCCATGCGGCGCTCACGAAGGCCCAGCCGAGGAACGCGCCGACGATCAGCAGGTTGAAGAGGATGAACCCGATCACGAGCGCCTTGAGCGTGCTCACCCGGCTCGACAGGAGCCAGAACGGCAGGCCGAGCACGATCGTGCCCACCACCGGGGCGAGCGCGACCAGGAAGACCAGGCCAAGGCCGAGGCCTCCCGGGTCGAGGCTCAGGGTCACCGGGAACGGCCAGTCGAACGGGGCGTTCCAGCCGCCGAAGAACAGCACCGCGCTGAGCGCCGAGACGACGAACACGTTGACGTATTCGGCAAAGAAGAAGAAGCCGAAGCGCATGCCGGAGTACTCGGTCGCGAAGCCGGCCACCAGCTCCTGGTCCGCCTCGGTCATGTCGAGCGGGGTCCGGTTCGCCTCCGCCGTGGCCGCGATGAAGAAGATGATGAAGCCCAGGGGCTGCTTCCAGATGTTCCAGTCGAGGAGCGACCCGGCCTGCTGCTGCACGATCGAGTTCAGGCTCATCGTCCCGGCCAGGATGATGATGCCGACCACCGAGAGCGTGAGCGGCAGCTCGTAGCTGATCACCTGGGCCGCGGCCCGCAGCGCGCCGAGCAGGCTGTACTTGTTGAAGCTCGCCCAGCCGGCCATCATCAGGCCCACCACGCTCATCCCGCCGATCGCGAAGAAGTAGAGCAGGCCGATGTTGAAGTCCTGCCCAAACAGGCCGGGCGCGAACGGGATCACGAGCAGGGTCAGCGGGATCGAGGCGAAGACGACGATCGGCGCCATGGTGAAGATGGGCACGTCCACGCCGCGCGGCGTGAAGTCCTCCTTGGCGAGGACCTTGAGCCCGTGGACGACCGACATGAAGGTGCCGTAGGGCCCGACGCGGTCCGGCCCCACCCGGAGGTTCATGGCGGCGATCACCTTGAGCTCCATGAAGATGATCACGAACGCGATCGGGATCGTCATCACGATGATCGCGGTCGCGGCGCCCACGAACCGGACGAGGGGAATGTTCGCGCCGAGGAAGCCCAGCAGCGGCGGCAGGAGCAGGGCGATTCCCACGGTCAGGATCGCGCCCACGACGAGGAGGGCCGGGACGATGACGAGCAACGCCCGCGAACCCACCGACAGGCGGTTCCAGTAGGCGGCCATCACCGGGTGATCCTCACTTGTCCACGCCGCCCATCACCGGGTCGAGCGACGCCATGATCGCCATCGTGTCGGCGATCAGGTTGCCGGGCATGAGCAGACCGACCAGCTGGAGGTGCAGGAAGCTGGGGTCGTGGATCCTCAGGCGGAAGGGCTGGTCCGTTCCGTCGCTCATCGCGTAGCAGGAATACTGGCCCCTGGGCCCCTCGACGGCGCTGTACGCGCGGCCCGGGCGCGGGCGCAGGAGCCGTGGCAGGCGCGCCATCACGGGCCCGTCGGGCATCTGGTGGAGGCACTGGTCGATGATCCGGAGGCTCTGGCGGACCTCGTCCATCCGCAGCAGGTAGCGCGCCAGGGAGTCGCCCTCGCTGCGCGTCGGGATCTCGAAGTCCAGCTCCGGGTACACGCTGTACGGGTGCGCCCGGCGGATGTCGAAGGGGACGCCGGATGCTCGCAGGTTCGGGCCCGTGGTGCACATCCGGAGGGCCGTCTCGCGGTCGAGGACACCCAGCCCGCGGGCGCGACGGACGAAGATCTCGTTCGCGTTGAGGAGGCCCATCCCGGCGTCCAGCTGGGCACCGGCGCGGCTCATCCAGTCGCCCAGGCGGCTCATGAACTCGTGGTTCAGGTCGCCGTTGACGCCGCCGATCCGGAAATAGTTGAAGAGGAGCTTGGCGCCCGTGATCGCAGCCAGCATCTCCACGATCTCGTCGCGCTCCGCGAAGCTCCACAGGATCGGCGTGATCCCGCCGAGGTCCAGGGCATACCAGCCCAGGAAGAGCATGTGGCTGGCGATCCGGTTCAGCTCCCCGGTCAGGACGCGGATGTATTCGGCCCGCCGCGGGACCTGGACGTCCAGCAGCTTCTCGAAGGACATCACCGGGCTCCACTCGCAGAAGAGGGAGCTGACGTACTCCAGCGGGTCGAGCTGGCTGATGATGTGGTGGAAGTCCGAGTTCTCGGCGATCTTCTCGACGCCGCGGTGGAGGTAGCCCAGGACGGGGTCGAGGTCCACGACCTGCTCGTCGCTGATCTTCAGGACCACCCGCAGGACACCGTGCGTGGACGGGTGCTGGGGCCCCATGTTCAGGAGCATCTCGCCGTCCTTGAGGGCGTAGAACTCCTGCTGCCGCTCGGTCCGGGCCAGCGGGATCGGCTCGAAGATCCCGGCGTGCTCGAGCGGGATCGTGAGCGACGGATCGTCGAGGCTGGGCCGGGTCGGGGTCGTCATCGGCGGTTCCTGCGTTACGGGGCCGTGGCCGACCGCCGGACCGTGGTCGCGGCGGCGTCGGCGGGCGTGGCGGCATCCTCCATCGGGCGCACGCCGCCCCCGGGGGAGCGCGACGCGTCGTCCGGGAGGTGGAAGTCCTTGCGGAGCGGGAAGCTGACGAAGTCGTCGGGCATGTAGATCCGGCGCAGGTCGCGGTTGCCCTCGAAGACCAGGCCGAACATGTCGTACGCCTCGCGCTCCATCCACTCCGCGCCCTTCCAGAGGAAGGTGATCGAGGGGATGCGCGGCTGGTCGCGCGGGATCCCGTCGGCGACGACGCGGAGCCAGTCGGGCGTCACCACGCTGTAGAGGTGGTAGACGACCTGGAAGTCGTCGCCGGTGTCGACGCCCGCGAGGTCGCCGAGGTACTCGAACCGGAGCGCCGGGTCGTCATGGAGCGTCCGCATCACCTGCGGGACGTCCCCGGGGCGGATCCGCATCTCGGTCTCGTCGTGGCGCTGGCGCACGGGACCGGTCAGGAGATCCCCGAAGGTCCGCTCGACGAGCGTCCGGAACGCACGGTCCATCGCTACACCTGTTCCGGCACGGTGGGCCCGATCGCGCGCTCGGGCCAGTGGCCGCGGCGCTCCTTGACGAGCTGCTGGAGCTTCATCATCCCGTAGATCAGGCCCTCCGGGCGGGGTGGGCAGCCGGGCACGTAGACGTCCACAGGCAGGACGCGGTCGATCCCCTGGACGGTGCTGTAGCTGCGCTTGTAGCGCCCACCCGAGCAGGTGCAATCGCCCATCGCGACGCACCACTTCGGCTCCGGCATCTCCGCCCACAGGCGCACCAGCGGCTCGGCCATCTTGGTGGTGAGCGTGCCGGCCACGATCAGCACATCGGCCTGCCGGGGCGAGGCGCGGAACGGGAACATCCCCCAGCGGTCGATGTCGTGGCGGCTGGTGGCGGCGGACATCATCTCGATGGCGCAGCAGGCGAGCCCCGAGAGGAGCGGCCAGAGGCTGTTGAGCCGGATCAGGTCGAGGACGTAGTCCGCCTTGGTGGGGACGATGTCGAGAGCTCCCCAGCGGGCGTCGTTGTGACGGCCGTCGCCGGACTCGTCGTAGCGCTGCATCTCGAGGCGCGGGTCGTCGGCCAGCGCGCCGCCGCCGTAGCCCGCCGGGTCCTCCGGCCGCCAGAGCGCGTTCGGCACGACGATCGCCTCGACCAGCGCGTCGTCCGCGTTCGCCGCCGGAACCGGCAGGTCCGGGTTCTGCGCGCCGCGCTCGGTCATCGCCACGTCAGCGCGCCCTTGCGCCACGCGTACGCGAGCCCCAGCAGCAGGATCCCGACGAACAGGAACATGGTCGTCAGGATGCCCGGGATCGGGTCGCGGATGACGAGCGCCCACAGGAAGATGAAGATCACCTCGATGTCGAACGCGACGAAGAGCAGCGCGTAGAGGTAGTACGAGACGCCGAAGCGGCCGTGCGTGTCGCCGTACGTGTCGATCCCGCTCTCGTACGGCAGGCCCTTGCCCCGGCTGCCGCGCGTCCGGTGGCTGATGAGCCACGAGAGCCCGATCGTCAGGAAGACGAACGAGACGCCTGCGATGCCGAAGCCGACGACATACCAGATCCCTTGCATCGCACCTTCCTGTGGCCGGGCAGGCCCGCCGACCTCCCCGATCCGGAGCGACCGGCCGGTCCCCCTCGACCCGGTGGGGGGGCTCGGGTGAGACGGCGCACGCGTCGTGACCGGAGGGCCCCGGGCGCGCCATGGCATCCTAGCAGGAGCGTTCCACGCACGTGGCGAGCCACCAGGGGCGCGTCCGGTTCAGTCGCGCGGCGGCCCGACCGGCGATCGGTACGCGAGGCCGCGGAGCGGCGGCAGGGCCGGGATTCCCCGTCCCGCGAGGACCGCCCGAAACCCGCCGAGGTGGCGCGGGTCGAGGAGCCGCATCACCGCGGCGCGGAGGAGCCGGGACCGTGCGACGTCGGTCGAGCGAGCCCGCTCCCGCTCCAGCAGGTCCTCCAGCCCGCACCCGACGAGCAGCTCGGCCTGGGTCGTCTCGCCGAGGACGTCGAAGCCCGCGCTCGCGAGGAGCTGCGCGAGCGTCGTCGTGTCCACGTGGGCCGTGATGTCGCGCTCGCCGATGTCACGGTACGGCGCGCCGGGAGATCCGTCGGCGGCGTGGCCGCGGTAGGTCATGAGCGTGCCGGCCCGGCGGCGCGGGCCATACAGTGCGGGGGCCGGCGCCCCGTAATCGATCACGAGCACGACTCCAGCGGAGAGGGCCATGCCCGCCTCGGCGACCCAGGCGTCCAGCGCCAGGCAGAGCTCCGCGCGCTGCCCATCCGCGAGCGTGGTGCCGGCCGCCGTCAGCGCGTCGAGGCGCGCCGCGATCGCCGGCGTCGACGGCGCCAGGAGAAGCTCGGTGAACGCGCCCGCAGCGGTGACGCAGACGTGGACCTCGCGTGGTCGCCCATCGTGGATCTTCACGACGTGGACCGGGAGGGCGTCGAGGAACTCGTTGGCGAGCACGGCGCCCGCCACCGGCGCGGCGCTGTCCGGGTGCGCGAGGCCGGCGCGCGGGACGACCAGTGGCAGTCCGGCGGAAGCGGCACGTTCCTCGAGCTCGGCCAGGCGGTGCGGGTTCAGCTCGATCGGCGCATAGACCAGGGCGTCGGCGAGCGGCGAGCGTGCGTCGCGGAGGCCAGCCAGGATCGCGAGGGCCAGCGTCCCTGCGCCTGCGCCGTACTCCACGAGCGTGAACCGACCCGGCCGGCCCAACCGTTCCCAGGCCTCGGCCAGTTGCCGCGAGAGTGCGGCTCCGAAGATCGGGTGCAGCTCCGGGGCGGTCAGGAAGTCCCCTCCGCGGGTCGGGCGGGCCTGCGGCCCCGTGTAGTAGCCGCCATCCGGATGGCCGAGCGCGAGCGCCATGAAGCGCGCGAACGTGATCGGCCCGAGCGCGGCGATCTCCGCCCGGATGGCGTCCTCGGCCGGGGTGCTCATGGACGGCGTGCCGCTGGCCGCAGTGCGCGTCGCCGGGGCTCGCGCCACACCGCGAGGAGCCGGATCCCGGGGCCCACCAGCGTGTGGCCTCCGGCGAGGATCGGGATCGGCGCGTCGCGGAGGCCTGTCACGAGCGATCGCAACCACGGGTCGGCGATCCGTTCCGGCAGCAGCAGGTCGGCGCCGAAGCGATCCTCCGCGGGCGGCCAGCCGGCCTCGTCCGCGCCCCACCGGTGCGCCATGAGGACCCGCGTGTCGATGACGGCGCCATCGCCCAGCTCGGCCAGCAGTCCACCGAGCGCACCCGGCCCCTCGCGGTCCACGAGCATGCCGAGCGTCGAGCGCGGCGGGCGATGGGCTCGGACGGCGTCGCCGTCGCGGACCGCAGCCGCTCCCGGGTCGGAGGTGGCAGCGCCTGTTCCCGGAACGTTGGCGGCGGCCCCGGGTCTCGGAGCGTCGGCGTCAGCCCCGGGCACCTCCTCGTCACCGCCGAGCGCCAGGCGGCTTGCCGCGCGGAGGCCGCGCTCCTCCACCAGCGCCCGCACACGGCAGGCCGCGCCGCGCTCGAGGGCACGCAGGGTCGCGGCCGATGTCCTCCCCGCCAGGATGAGCTCGGCCCGCCGGTCGGCGAGGATCGCGCGGATGCCAGTCATCCGGGTCGCCACGACGCCGACGTCGATCCCAGCCGCACGAAGACGGGCGGCGCGGGCATCCCAGCCCGTGAGGAGCAGGTCGAGGGGCGAGTCGAGATCGATTCCCAGCCGCCAGCGGCCGAGCCCCGAGACGGCGACTCCGCCAACTTCCGCCAGCCAGCGGGGCAGCGCGTTGTCCGCCGGCAGGTCCGGCAGGTCGCGGAGGCCGTGGAGGCTGTGGAGGAGGGCGGTCCGCGAGATGGCCACGATGTCCGCCGAGTAGACGTTGTTCGCCAGCGCCGCCGGAACCGTCCCGGCCGCCGCTGCCACGAAGGCGCGTCGGTCGCGGGTCGTCGCGAGCGGCACGGAGCCCGACCCCAGGACCACGAGGCCGCTCGCCCCTGCGTGACGCACGTCCGCCGCCAGCCCCCGCAGCCGCTCCCCGAACGAGATCCCGTCCGGCGGGCCGGCGACCACGCGGACATCGGCCGCGCCGGCGGTCAGGAACCCACGCCGGTGGCGCTCCGCAAGCTCGGTCCGCGCCGCGATGAGCGTGAGCTCCAGCGGTCCCGCGTTCGGCCCAGCCTCGGCGTGCAGAATGCGGACGGCGACGGGCGGCATGCCCGAACGGTACCGCGGGAGGCGGCTGGGTTGGGTCGGGTTCGGGCATACGTCGGGCTGGGGGCGAACATCGGCGACGTCGCAGACACGCTGGCGGGCGCGATTCACGCCCTGGCGGCGCTACCTGGAGTGCGGCTCAAGGGTGTGTCGCGGCTCTACGCCACGGCGCCGGTCGGCCTCACTGACCAGCCCGAGTTTCGCAACGCCGTCGTGGCGGTCGACGTCCCGAGCGGCCCGGATCCCGTGACCGGGGCGCTCGCGCTGCTGATCGCGCTCAAAGGGCTCGAGCGTGCGTTCGGGCGGCGCGACGGCCCACGCTGGGGGCCGCGAGCGCTCGACCTCGACCTCCTCGTCTTCGGCCGCCACGCGATCCACGCGCAGCGTCCGTCGGAGGCGCGCGGCAGCGATCGCGCTCGCGCCGACGACCCGGCCGGTGACGACCTCCCGGCCGGCACCGACCTCCCGGCCGCCGCCGACGTCCCGGCCGCCGCCGCCGCGCAGTGGCTCACGGTCCCGCACGCCAGCGCCCGAGATCGCCTCTTCGTTCTGGCACCCCTGACCGACCTGGCCCCCGATCTCCGACCACCGGGCTGGGACGAGACCGTGGCGACCGCGCGGGGTCGGGCGGAGCTCCGCGAGGGTCGGGCGGCGGTTCGTCAGATTGCCGAGTGGGACGACGCGGCAGGGCGGTGGACGGGCCTCTCGAGGCGGCCACAGCGAACTGGCTGACGCCGCCTGCAGGGCGCGTTCACCTGTCTTGCCCGGAGCGCCGAAGCCCCCAGAACCCGCGGGGATCATTCGGCGACATCCGTACGGCTTCCACCAGGCCCTGCGCCTCGAGCCTGCGGAGGTACCGGAGGACCGCTGGGCGAGAGGCGCCGAGAAGCTGCATCGCCTGGCTGGTGGTTGTTCGGCCTGTGCGGCTCAGGTCCTCGACAAACCGCCCGGACCCGATTGGGAGCAGGGCGAGGACGCGGGCAGACAAAGGGTCGGCGAGGAACGTCACGCGAACGGACCCGGCAGTCTGCGCGTAGATCGGGTCGGGCAAGCCGACACGCTCCATCTCCTCGAACATCCGGTTCACGCCTTCCCCGAGCTCTCGTCCGTACCCCAGGTCAGCGAGAGCACGAGCGATTCGAGGATTGCGAGCAAAGCGTGTCGACCGGATGTTGTCGGGCCTGACAAGGCCCGGAAGCCGCCCCGGCGATTCCACCTCCAATCGGTCTTCGAACAGCTCGACGCGGACGTGGTCGTTAAACGTGTAGGAACGATGCGTAACGGCGTTCACGACGGATTCGAGCCATGCGGGCTCCGGCACCAACGTTTCTGAACCCTGGAATCGGCCGCCGGAGGTCAATCGAATGGCCGAGGGGAGCCACCGACGAAGTCGCTTTCGGGCGCCAGAAATCATTGCCGGAACGGTTCCGTCCAGGCGGACGTCGTCGCGAATGTTGGAGCGAGCCCCGGTTTCCCGCGAGGAGCCCTGATACCGGAGGAGCCTCAGTGTGGCGTTCGGCAGATGAGCCTGAGGCTCGCGGCCGAGGATGAGGATCCCTGCCACGGTGGGAACGAGGCTGCCGTCGCGTTCGACGAGCAATCCGCGCGACCGCAGAGCGACGTCTGGGCGCGCACCACCGCGGATTGCGTTGAGGAACCGGTCGACGAGGATGGGGTCCAGGGCATCCGATCCTGCTGCAGGCACGGGGCCTCCATCGTAGGTGGACTCGCCCTTGTCAAAACGAAGCTCCTGGATCTCGAAGGGGCCGAGCTTCCGGTTCTCGTCGCCGATTCGCAGGTACCAGTCATGCGAGCGCGTTTCGTGGACACGTTCGCTGGTCTCGACCTCGATGACCATGATGTGATCGGGTTGGCCAGCGTCATTCGTGCAGTCGAGCAGTTCCACGGCATGACGAACCGGCGGTGCGGTGTGATTGACGGCCGCCTGTCGCCATTCGTTGACGAGCTTTCCCGCAGCAGCGATTCCGAGTACCTGGCGGTCCTCGAATCCAATGCAGATGAGCCCGCCCTCGGCATTCGCGAACGCGACCAGGGTTTCGGCCAAGGTCCGCGGCTTGATCCGGGCGCTCTTTCGGTCGAACCACTGGCCTTCCGCGTGGCTCCGAAGCCACTCCACCCGATCGAGATCGGGGAGCAGCCGGAGTTGCTCCAGCGTGATGCGGGCCAGGTCACCAGGGGCTCTAACCATACTCTAACAATGTTAGAGTACCGTGCAAGTAGCTGCAACCAACGAGGCTCCGTCGCGCCCGGACCCCTCGCTACAGGCGCACCGCCGGCGGCCGGCTCCGATCGAACATGTGGACCGTGTCCACGAAGCGGACCTGCTTCGTCTGGAAGGCCATCACGAGCGAGTGCGTTCGGGCGCCCCCGCCGAAGAAGCGGACACCCTCGAGGAGGTCGCCCTTCGTGACGCCGGTCGCGGCAAAGACGACGTTCTCGCCGGAGGTCAGGTCGTCGGTGCCGTAGACGCGGGTGGGATCGCCGTGCCCCATCGCGGTGGCCCGTTCGCGCTCGGCGTCGGAACGGAAGACGAGGCGCGCCTGGATCTCGCCGCCGAGGCAGCGCAGCGCGGCCGCCGTGATCACGCCTTCCGGGGCGCCACCGATCCCCATGACCGCGTGGACGCCGGTGCCGGAGACCGCACACGAGATCGCCGCCGACAGGTCTCCATCGCTGATCAGCTTGATCCGGGCGCCGGCCGCGCGAACCTCCGCGATGAGCGCCTCGTGGCGGGGCCGCTCCAGGATGACGACCGTGATGTCGTTGACCCCGCGGCCGAGTGCGGCGGCGATCCGCCGCAAGTTGTCCGCCGGCGGCGCGGTGATGTCGACCTTGCCAGCTACCACCGGCCCAACGCAGATCTTCTCCATGTAGCAGTCGGGAGCATTCAGCAGCCCGCCCCGCTCGGTTGCCGCGAGCACCGTGATCGAGCCCGCCTGGCCGTACGCGACGAGATTGGTCCCCTCCAGCGGGTCCACGGCGATGTCGATCGCCGGCGCCTCGCCGACGGCGCTCGCAGGATCTCCGACGCGCTCGCCGATGTAGAGCATCGGGGCCTCGTCGCGCTCGCCCTCGCCGATGACGATCCGGGCGTCGATCGGGATCTCGTCGAATGTGTGGCGCATCGCCTCCACGGCCACTCGGTCGGCATCCATGGTGTTGCCGCGGCCCATCAGGCGCGCGGACGCGATCGCGGCGGCCTCGGTGACGCGGATCATCTCCAGGGCCAGCAGGCGTTCCATCGGAGGCTCCTCCTGTCAGGGATCCGCGGGGCGTGCCGGGGAGGGGTTCGGTCGGTGAGCGGGCCCGCTAGTGGCGGAAGTGGCGGCGGCCCGTGAAGACCATGGCGAGGTGGTGGCGGTCGGCGACCTCGATCGCCATCTCGTCCCGGCGCGAGCCGCCCGGCTGGATGATCGCGCTGACCCCGGCGATTGCGGCGTGCGCGATGGCGTCCGGGAAGGGGAAGTAGGCGTCGGACGCCATGACCGCCAGCTTGGCCCGGTCGCCGGCCCGGCGGAGCGCCACCTCGACCGCGATCTGCCGGTTCACCTGTGCGGCCCCGATCCCGACGGTTGCCAGGTTCCGGCACAGCACGATCGCGTTCGAGCGGACGTGGGCGGCCGCGCGCCACGCGAACATCAGGTCGGTCAGCTCCTCGAGCGTCGGGCGGCGCTGCGTCACGACCCGCAGCTGCCCCCGGTCGAGGGTGGTGTGGTCCAGTGTCTCCACGAGGAGACCGCCCCCGATCCGCTTGAAGTCGAGCGCCGCGATCCCGTAGTCGCGCAGCCCATCGCCGGGGTTCGGCGGCACGCGGAGAACCTCCAGGCCTGGGCGCGCGGCGAGCGCGGCGAGCGCGGCGTCGTCGTAACCCGGCGCGACGACAGCCTCGAAGGTCGCGGCCGCGATCTCGCCTGCGGTGACCCCGTCCAGCGTGCGGTTCACCCCGACGATCGCGCCATACCCCGCGGCCGGATCCGTCTCGAGCGCCCGCCGGTAGGCTTCGGGCAGGCCGTCGTCCGAGGCGAGGCCGACGGGGTCCGTGTGGCGGACGACAACCGCGGTCGGGCCGGTGAAATCGCGGGCGATCTGCCAGGCGGCGTCGAGGTCGAGCAGATCGTTGAAGGTGGGTGGGCGGCCCTGGAGCTGGACCGCGTCGGCGAGCGCGCCATCCCGATGCGTCGTCTCCCGGTAGAACGCGGCCCGCTGGTGCGGATTCTCGCCGTACGGCAGGTCGGCCACCTTCTCGAGGATGATCGACACGTGAGGTGGGAACGTGGTCCCGGTGACCTGGTTGAGGTACGCGGCGACCTCCGCGTGGTATGCCGCGACGGCGGCGAACGCTTCCGCGGCGAGGCGCTGGCGCAGCTCCGCCGAGACGCTTCCCCGTGCATGCAGGTCCGCGACGAGATCCGCGTAGGAGGCCGGGCTGCTGACCGCGGCCACGCCGGCGTGGTTGCGGGCGGCCGCTGAGAGGAGCGCCGTGCCGGCCACGTCGATCATCTGGAGCGCCTCGTCGAGCGGAACGCGGCGTTCGCTTACCTGGGGCGCGAACGGCTTGACCGTCACGACCACGATGTCGAGCAGCCCGATCCCATTCGCCGTGAGCTCCTCGAGCTCTTCGGGCCGGTCGCGGCGGGCGAGGATCCCGGCGTAGACGGCGGGGTGGAAGGTCTTGACGAGACCGCCCACGATGGGCGGGACGTTGGTGAGCGTGGTCACCGGGAGCACGTCGATCCCGTCGGCCAGGAGGTGCTCCCGGGTACCGTCCGTCGCATAGATCTCGACGTCGAGGCCGGCGAGGTCGCGGGCGAGCGCGCTGATCCCGTCGCGGTTCGCGACCGATAGGAGGGCTCGCACCCGGATCAAACCTCCCTGCGTCAGAACGCCCGGGCACAGGCGGCCCTGGGCGTCTGGGCGGCCTCGCTCCTGGCCGCGAGTATACGACGCGAGCATGGCATACTCAGCGTCCGGCGCCGAGTCGCGGCGCTGCCGGCGTGGTCGCGTTGCTCGCTGCGCCCGCCGCGCCCTCGAAGCGACGGAGGCCCGAGCCCGTGACCCTCCCTCCCTGGGAGTACGTGTTCACCGCGTTCAACGACGTGCTCTTCCCGGATCTGTTCAACGCGATCTGGATCTCCTCGCTCGTCGGGATCGTGGCGATGGTCATTCTGTACAACGTCCGGACCCGGCAGCTTCGCCGCCACCCGCCGTACCTCGACCTCTACGAGTGGCTGCTCTGGACCTCGATCACGGTCTTCTTCCTGCTCCTGATCTACGCGGTCTTCCACTTCGACTTCATCTTCACGGTGATCACCCTTCCGATCGGGCTGGGGATCCTGGCCTGGGTCCGGTTTGTCCGCTTCCCGCCGGAGCTGGCGCGGTACCAGCTGCAGCTGGCCAAGGCCCGCTTTTACTCGAAGCAGAAGTTCGCCCATCCGGAGTCTACGATCCGGCCGAAGCGCGCCCGGCGGCGCCGCGGCTGAGCCGTGGAGATCCGCCGCTTCGGTGTCGGACACCGGCGCCCGGACGGCCCCGACGGGACCACGGGCGTCGCGTCGCAGGTGATCCATGCGGACGCGCGCGGCCTCGTCTCTGAGCTTGCATTCGCCCGCCGGGCCACGATGGACACGCACTCGAGCCCGAACAGCGCCTGGCTCGTGATCGTCGAGGGTGGCGGCTGGGTCCAGGTTGGTGACGAGCGGGCGCGCGTCGCGGCCGGCGAAGCGGTCCTCTGGCCCGCCGCCGTCCCGCATGCTGCATGGACGGAGCTCTCCGAGATGCGTGCCTTCGTGGTCGAGTTCGCCGGTGCCGACGACGCAGCGGCGCGCGGGATCCTCGAGGGGCGGGCGCTGGAGCTGACCGCGGGCGATCTTCGGGACGCCGACGGCCCCGACGGTCCCGAGGGCGGGGCGGCGCCCGGGGCGATCGCCAAGGCCGATGGGTCGCTGGCTCCCGCCGCGGACCTGCACGCTCGGACCGCCGAGGAGGGCGAGCCGCTCTGACAATCGCGCGGGGCCGCGGGTCGCCAGCCGCGGGCAGGTGCCGCCAGGCGCGGGCGGGTGCCGCGAGCCGCGGGCAATGCCGGCCAACCGCGGCCGCCCGTCAGCCGTTGCCGCCGCCGGCCAGCCGCGGGCGCGTGCCGCGACCCGCCGGCCGAGGGCGCGTGCCGCGCCGCCGGCCGAGGGCGCGTGCACAGAATGCGCACTATGACCGCCGACGACCCGGCCGGACGCCATCGTGTGTCACGGAAGGCGCCGGACGACCGCCCAACCGCTGTTCCGCGCATCGGACGCACAGCTCCGACGCCTGCCGGGTCCCCGCCGGTCGCAGTGGTCACGGGGTGCACACGGGCCCCGGTCAGGAGGGCACGCCCCCCGATGGTGACGTGGTCGGTGGTGACCGGCCCGATGGTGGCCCGGTCGCAGTGGTCACGGGATGCACACGGGTCGATCGAGCGAGGCCCGGTCGACGGTCGATACGCGCGCCGACGTCCGGGGACGCCGAGCCTCCGCCCTTACCGCGCCCCGAGCACGGCCCCGAGCTGGCCGACTATCGCGGCCGTGGCCCCCCAGACGATTCGCCCCTCGACGACGTATGCGCCGTACCGGATTGGCCGGCCGCCCGGATCCGGGTCGATGATCACGGGCGCCACGCCGGGCAGGAAGGCGGACACCGACACTTCGAGGATCGCGGCCACTTCCCGGGGATCCGGCAAGAAGTCGGGCCGACGGGCTGCAATCGCCACGATCGGCTGGACGCGGAAGTTGCTCGGCGGGATCCACAGCGCGTCGAGCCGGCCGATGACCTCAACGCCGTCACGATCGGGGTCGAGAGCGACCTCCTCCCGCGCCTCGCGCAGCGCAGTCGCGGCCGCGTCGACGTCGCCCGGCTCTGCCTTGCCGCCCGGAAGGGAGATCTCTCCCGAGTGGTGGCCCTCGTAGTCCACGCGCTCCGTCAGCACCAGCATGGCCTCGCCGTCATGACCCGGGTAGAGGAGCACGAGCGCGGCCGCCTGGCGGGCATCCGCCGGCGACGCCGGACGCTCGAACGGGACGCCGTCGGGGAGCCGCTCCGGGCGCAGCCACGCCGGCGGCGGGGGGAGCGGATTCGATGCGGCACGCAGGCGCGCGCGGACGTCGGCAGGCGTAATGGCAGGCGTCATGGCCGGCATCGTAGAGCCGCGCGCTGAAGCCGGCCGAGACACTGCCGGGCGGCCGTCTCGGCAGATCGATCAGCCCGCCTGATCGATATCAGGTCCGATGATGGAATCGAGGGGGCGCACGCTCAAATTCCCGGCCAAACCCGGGTTCGACCGGAAGAGTCGTGTTCAGGAGCCCGGATCTCATCAGCGGGCTCTGATGGATATTCGTCGGGCTGATGCCCCGCACTCGCTGGCCCCGGGTCGCCGACCAACTCCGCGCCGACCAACTCCGCGCCGACAAGGCCCCGTCCGAGGTGCCACTTCAGTTGACGAGCGGACCCTCGTCGCCGTCCGGTTTCTTCGCCGGCGGCAGGTCCAGGACGGACGCCGCCGTCCCAAGGGACCCTAGGCCCTCGCGTCCGCCTCCGCGTGCGTCGCGCCGATCGGAGGCGTCCGCGACGACCGTCGCGCCGCTGCTCGCGAAGACCAGCGTGCCCGAGACTGGGTCCGCGTCGACGGTGATCGAGTCGCCGGGCTTGAACTCGCCGCGCAGGAGCGCCCGGGCCAGAGGGTTCTCGACCAGCCGCTGGATCGTGCGCTTGAGCGGACGGGCTCCGTATTGCGGGTCCGTGCCCTCACGCGCGATGACTGCCTCGGCCGCCGGCGACATCGCAACTGCCAGGTCATGCGACGCGAGGCGCCCCTGGAGGTCGCGCAGCAGGAGCTCCACGATCCGTTCGAGGTCCGCCTCCGAGAGCGAATGGAAGACGATGATCTCGTCGACCCGGTTGAGGAACTCCGGCCGGAACTCGGACCGGAGCGCACCGAGAACCTGCCGCTTCATCGCCTCGTACGCGGAGCTGTCGGTGCCCGGTCGGCCCCCGAAGCTCGTGATGAGCTGGCTCCCGACGTTGCTGGTCATGATCACGACGCTGTTCTTGAAGTCCACCGTGCGGCCCTGACCGTCCGTCAGGCGTCCGTCGTCGAGCACCTGGAGGAGGACGTTGAAGACCTCCGGATGCGCCTTCTCGATCTCGTCGAGGAGGATCACCTGGTACGGGCGCCGGCGAACGGCCTCGGTCAGCTGGCCGCCCTCCTCGTACCCGACGTAGCCGGGCGGTGCCCCGATCAGGCGCTGGACGGAGAACTTCTCCAGGTACTCCGACATGTCGATCCGGACCATCGCCTGCTCGTCGTCGAACAGGAACTCCGCGAGCGCGCGAGCCAGCTCCGTCTTGCCGACCCCGGTCGGGCCGAGGAAGAGGAACGAGCCGATGGGCCGGCGCGGGTCGCCGAGACCGGCGCGGGCGCGACGGACCGCGTCGGAGACGGCTTCGATCGCCTCGTCCTGGCCGACCACGCGATCGTGGAGCCGATCCTCCATGTGGACGAGCTTCGCCATCTCGCCCTCGAGGAGCTTCGTGACCGGGATGCCCGTCCACGCCGCGACGATCTCGGCGATGTCGTCCGCGTCCACCTCCTCCTTGAGCAGGCGCGGCCCGCCGTCCCCGGTCGCGAGCGCCGCTTCCTGGGTATGGAGACGCTCCTGGAGCGCGACGAGCGTCCCGTACTTGAGCTCGGCAGCGGTGGCGAAGTCCGCCTCGCGCTCCGCCTGGTCGATCCGGACGGCGAGCCCCTCGAGCTCCGACTTCGTCTGCCGGAGGCCGGCGATCGCCGCCTTCTCGGTCTCCCAGCGCTGCTTCATGGCGTCGGCGTGCTCCCCGAGCTCGCCGAGCTCGGCCTCGAGCACGTCGAGGCGAGCCCGGGAGGCGTCGTCGCGTTCCTTGCGGAGGGCCTCCCGCTCGATCTCGAGCTGAATCCGCCGTCGCTCCAGCTCGTCGAGCTCGACCGGCATGGAGTCGATCTCCATTCGCAGGCGGCTGGCCGCCTCGTCGACGAGGTCGATCGCCTTGTCCGGGAGGAAGCGTTCGGTGATGTAGCGGTTGGACAGCGTGGCGGCCGCGACCAGCGCCGAGTCCGTGATCCGGACGCCGTGGTGGACCTCGTACCGCTCGCGGAGGCCGCGCAGGATCGAGATCGTCTCCTCGACCGTCGGCTGGTCGACGACTACCGGCTGGAAGCGCCGCTCCAGCGCGGCGTCCTTCTCGATGTGCTTGCGGTACTCGTCGAGCGTCGTGGCGCCGATCGTGTGGAGCTCGCCGCGCGCGAGCATCGGCTTGAGGAGGTTGCTGGCGTCCATCGCGCCCTCGGCCGCGCCCGCGCCGACCACCGTGTGCAGCTCGTCGATGAAGAGGACGACCCGCCCGTCGCTGTCCTTGATCTCCTTGAGGACGGCCTTCAGGCGCTCCTCGAACTCGCCGCGGAACTTGGCGCCGGCAATGAGCGCGCCCAGGTCAAGCGAGATGACACGCTTGTCCTTGAGCGTCTCGGGGACATCGCCGCGGACGATGCGCTGGGCCAGGCCCTCCACGATCGCCGTCTTGCCGACGCCCGGCTCGCCGATCAGCACCGGGTTGTTCTTGGTGCGGCGCGACAGGACCTGGACGACGCGCCGTATCTCCTCGTCGCGACCGATGACCGGATCGAGCTTCCCGGCCCGTGCTTCCTGGGTCAGGTCGCGGCCGTACTTCTCGAGCGCCTGGTACGTGCTCTCGGGGTTCGCGGAGGTGACCCGCTGGCCGCCGCGGATGCCGGTGAGCGCACCGAGCACGGCCTCGCGGCCGGCCGCGTGTCGCTCGAGGAGCGCCTGGCCCTCGCCGCCCGCGTCGATCACGCCCAGGAGCAGATGCTCCGTGGAGACGAACTCGTCGCCAAGCCGGCGGGCTTCCTCACCCGCACGCTCGAGCACGCGGCGTGCGCGCGCGTCGAGCGTGAGCTGGCCGCCAGCGATCTTCGCGCGACGTGCCAGGAGGCCCGCGAGCTCGACGCGGAACGCGCCGAGGTCCACGCCGAGCCGGCGAAGCGTCTGAGCCGGGATTCCGTCGTCGGGCTCGACCAGCGCGGCGAGGAGGTGCTCGGCGTCGAGCACCGGGCTCTGCATGCGCTCGGCGAGCGCCTGGGCGCCGGCGATGGTCTCTTGCGCCTTCTGGGTGAAATGTTCGAGGTTCATGTTGCGATCGGATCCTTCGGTTCGGGGAGAGACTCGGTGCTGTGCGTCTGTCCTGGAAGTGTCGCCGGGCCGGCGGTCGGGTCGAATCGCACCTGGTCGGCGGCCCAGCCCGCGCGCCGGCGGGTCATTCGACCGAGCGGGGATCGGGCTGGTCCACCCCGTCGAGGAAGGCGATCGCAACCTGGCGTTCGGTCTCGTCGAGCACCGGCAGGATCACCCGGACCTTCACGTGGAGGTCCCCGCGGCCATCCCCCTTGAGGCGCGGCATTCCCTGGCCGCCCAGCCGGATGACCCGCCCGTTCTGGGTTCCGGCGGGGACGCGCAACAGCACGCGGCCGGTCAGCGTGCGGACGGGCACCTCCGCGCCGAGGAGCGCCTCCCGCAGGGTGACTGGCAGCTCCCGGGTGAGCGTGGCGCCTTCGCGGTGGAAGACGGGATGCGCCGCGACGCGCACCACGAGCACGAGATCGCGGGCGCCGGGGCCCTCCCCGCCCCCGCGACCGCGCAGCCGGATCCGGCTGCCGGTCTCGACACCCGACGGGATCTTCACCTCGAGGCGTTTGCCGTCCACGTCGACGAGCCGGGTCGCCCCGTGGAACGCGTCCTCGAGGCTCACGTCGACCCTCGCCTCCAGGGCGGGCGGGGCCGCCACGTGGCTGCGGGCGTGCGATGCGCGCCCCGCCGCGACCCCGCCGCCGCGGCCTGCCTGATCCTCCGCCGCGTCCGGCATTCCGCCGGCGAAGAACGTACGGAAGAAGTCGGAGAAGTCGTCGCCGTCGCCGGCGAACTCGAAGCGGATGCCCCCGGCTCCCGCTCCCGCGCCGCCCGATCCCTGCCGGCGGCCCGCGCCGGCCGTGCGACCGGCGCCGGCCGACCCGAAACCCGCGAAGGGGCTGCCGGGACCGAACGGGTTGCCGTCCGGCCGGGCCCCGGCGCGCGCGTAGTCCTGCCAGTTGACGCCAAGCTCATCGTACTGCGACCGCTTTGCCGGATCGGCGAGGACCTCGTGCGCCTCGTTGATCTCCTTGAAGCGGCGCTCGGCGACGGTGTTGCCGGCGTTGCGGTCCGGGTGGTGCTCCCGGGCCAGCTTCCGGTACGCCTTCTTGATCTCCGCAGGCGTGGCGGTCCTGGGGACCCCAAGGACCTTGTAGTAGTCCCTGTACTCCATGGTCGCCATCCCTCAGAGCTGTCGGCGACGGGCGCCCGGCCGGGCCGCGGTCAGCGGCCCGACGCGATCGCCGCCGGCTGGTCGGCCGGGAAGCCAGGCCGCGCCGGAACCGCGATGGGCTCGATCGGCTTCTCGCCCCCGCCGGAGCCTGGGGACCGTGGCTGGAGCGGCTGCGGATGTCGCCGCAAGGCCGCGTCCAGAACCTGGTCCATCGACTCGACGAGGACGACCTTGATCTGCTTGCGGATCTCGTCGGGGATGTCCCGGAGGTCCTTCTCGTTCTTTCTGGGGAGGATCACCATCCGCGCGCCCGACAGGTGCGCGGCGAGGATCTTGCTCTTGAGCCCCCCGATCGGGAGCACCCGCCCGCGAAGCGTGATCTCGCCCGTCATCGCCGCGTCCTTGCGGACCGGGATGCCGGTGAGCGCGCTCACCATCGCAGTGGCCATCGTGATCCCGGCCGACGGGCCGTCCTTCGGGATCGCGCCGGCCGGCACGTGGATGTGGAGGGTGTTCTTCTCGAAGGTCTCGCGCTCGATGCCGAGCTTCGTGGCGTTGGCGCGGATCCAGGAGAGCGCCGCGCGGGCGGACTCCTTCATGACGTCGCCGAGCTGACCGGTCAGGATGAAGTCCTCGCGGCCCTCCATCTTCGTCACCTCGACCGCGACGATGTCGCCGCCGACCTCCGTGACGACCAGGCCGGTCGCCGCGCCCGTCTGGTCCTCGGATTCCAGCTCCCCGTACTCGAAACGGGGCGGGCCGAGGAACTCGACGAGCTTCTTCACATTGACCGTGGTCTTGCGCTTGCGGCCCTCGGCAACCTGCCGGGCGACCTTGCGCATGATGTTGGCGAGCTCACGCTCCAGGTTCCGGACGCCGGCCTCGTGGGTGTAGGCCTGGACGAGCTCCGTGAACGCGGCGTCCGCGATCTCGATCCGCTTGTCCGTCAGGCCGTGATTGTGAAGCTGCTTGGGCACGAGGAACCGCTTCCCGATCTCGACCTTCTCGCGCTGGGTGTAGCCCGGGAGCTGGACCACCTCCATCCGGTCGCGCAGCGGCGCGGGGATGGGGTCGAGCAGGTTGGCCGTGGTGATGAAGAGGACCTTGCTGAGGTCGAAAGGGACCTCGAGGTAGTTGTCCTGGAACGTGTTGTTCTGCTCCGGGTCGAGGACCTCGAGGAGCGCGGACGACGGGTCGCCCCGGAAGTCCATGCCCAGCTTGTCCACCTCGTCGAGCATGAAGACGGGGTTGTTCGAGCCGCTCGTCTTGATGCTCTGGATCACGCGGCCGGGCAGGGCCCCGATGTACGTTCGGCGGTGGCCGCGGATCTCGGCCTCGTCGTGGACGCCGCCCAGGCTCATCCGCACGAACTTGCGGCCCATGGCGCGGGCGATCGACTTCCCGAGCGACGTCTTGCCGACGCCGGGAGGACCGACGAAGCAGAGGATCGGGCTGCGGATCGTCGCTGCGAGCGTGCGAACCGCGAGGTATTCGAGGATGCGCTCCTTGATCTTCTCGAGCCCGTAATGGTCCTCGTCGAGGATGCGGGCCGCCTCGCGGATGTCGAGGTTGTCGTCCGTGGAGGTGTTCCACGGGAGGCCAACGAGCCAGTCCACGTAGGTCCGGATGACGCCCACCTCGGGCGAGGCCGAGGGGATGCGACTCATCCGGTCGACTTCCTTGAGGGCCCGCGCGCGGACCTCCTCGGGCATCCCGGACTGCTCCACCTTCTCGCGGAGCTCATGGATCTCTGCCTGCTGCGGGTCGTCCTCGCCCAGCTCGCGCTGGATCGCCTTGAGCTGCTCGCGGAGGATGTACTCGCGCTGGGTCTTGTCGAGCTCCGACTTGACCTCGCTCTGGATCTTCCCCTTGAGTTCCAGGATCTCGACCTGGCGGCTGAGGAAGGTCGAGACGAGCTTGAGGCGCTCGACGACGTCGATGGTTTCGAGCATCTCCTGGCGCTGCTCGGTGGACATGTCGGGGCTGTACGCGACCATGTCGGCCAGTAGGCCGGGCTCGGTGATGTTGCGCGCGGCGACGGCGGCCTCGGGCGGCACCGGCGCGCCCGACTGGACGTACTGCTCGATCTGGGCCTGGACGGTCTTCATGAGCGCCTCGACCTCGAGGCCCTTCGGGGAGGCGTCCGGAAGCTCCTCGATCGACGCAACGAGGTGCGGGCTGGTCGAGGCGAAGCCGAGGAGGCGCAGCCGGCTCTGGCCCTGGACGATCGCCCGGACCGTGCCGTCCTGGAGCTGCACGACCTGGGCGATCTTGGCGAGCGTCCCGATCGGGTAAAGCTCGGCCGGATCGCTGATCTCCTCCGTCTCGGCCCGTCGCTGGGTCACGAGCGCGATGAGGCTGCCCTCCGCGACCGCGGCGTTGAGCGCGTTGACGCTCTTCTCGCGGCCGACCTGGAGCGGCACGATCATCTCCGGGAAGATGACTGTCTCGCGGAGCGCGACGAGCGGCAGCTCGCGGGTCCGCGTCTCGGACGGTACAGTCCGGTCTTTCCTGGCTCTCGGCATCACGCCCTCCTGGCGCGTCTGGGACGCTGGGGCCCCCTTGGTCGCGGTGCCGGCCCGCTGGCCGGGGCGCCCGTCAAAGGGCGCGCTTCGTGGTCGGATGGTGTCGTCCCGATCAATGGCGCGGATCGAGGGCGCGGTGCGAGGAGCGCGATTGTCGATTCCTCCGGGTCAGAATGCATGCGGAGCCGCGGGCGCGGGCTCGGGCTCGATCTCGGCGTCCCGGTCTCCAGCGGTCCATTCGTCTGAGAGGGCCTCCAGGATGCGGACCCCGAGCCGCTCTTCGAGCTCGAAGAGGATTCGAACGCCGGCCAGGTTGACCCCCCGGTCCTGGGTGAGGTGCCGGATCCACAGGATCCGGCGTAGGTCGTGGTCGGAATAGAGGCGGATGTTGGTCGGTGTGCGTGCCGGCTCGATCAGGCCCTCATCCTCGTAGATCCGGAGCGTCCGTGGGTGAACGGCGACGATGCGCGCCGCCACGGAGATCACGTAGACGGGGCGGGTGGGGTCCCGATCGAACCGGCCGCGCTGCATGGCTCGTTACGCTCAGCGGCCGCTGCCGGACCCGGCCAGCTCGCGCTCAGGCTGGGTGTCCGCGGCTCGTGTCGAGGTGTCGGCGGCTCGTGTCGGGGCGTCCGCGGTCGAGGTGTCGGCGGTCGAAGTGTCGGCGGTCGAAGTGTCGGCGGCCGAGGTCGGCGCGTCCGCGGGCAGTGTCGAGGTGTCGGTGGCCGATGTCGAAATCCTGATCTGCTTCGGCTTGATCGCCTCGACCTTCGGGATCCGAAGGGTCAGCACGCCGTTCTCGAAGGCGGCGGTGGCGCGCTCGCCGACCAGGCCATCGGGCAGCTCGAGTGTGCGGCTGAAGCTTCCGCGCCGGATCTCGTTGAGGATCCACGAGTCCTCCTCGCGGCGCCCCTCCTGCTTCAGCTGGCCGGCGATCGTCAGGGTGTTCCCCGTGAGGGTGATCTCGACGTCCTCAGGCTTCCAGCCGGCGAGGCTGGCCCTCACGATGAGGTCGTCACGGTTCGTCGTGATGTCCAGGGCCGGCTCGGCGCCCGCCAGCGTCGCGCGCCAGAACCGGGGCCGCGCGTCGTCGTCGAAAAGCCGCTCCATCGTTCGACGCAGGGTGAAGAGGTCGTCCCATGGGCTTGATCGGTGGATCAGGGTCATCGCGGGCACCTCCGGGTGCATTGCTGGACTGGCTTCCGCCGTGCGGGCGGAGTGGCGGAGGGGCAGATCGTGGCGCCTGATCGACGACGGGGCGGAGCGCCCAATGGGCCTGATCAGACCAGCGACCTGCGTATCCTTCCGGACACGGGCGAAGTATGGAACCATGACAATCGTGTTGTCAAGAGTTGGGCACAGAAGTGTCCGCGAGGCGGGCGCCCGAGGGGCGGGCCAGGGTAGGGCCAGCGGCCCGAGGCCGGTGCCAGGTCCGGAGCCGTCCTGTGCCCTCCGGCACGGCGCCCGAGGTCCGGCGCCCAGAAATCCATGCCGGGACGGCTCCCGACGTCCGACGCCCAGAAATCCAAGTGCAGAGACGCCCCCGAGGTCCGGTGCCCTCCGGCACGGCGCCGCTGCGGATGCTCGTGTGCACCCGGTGACCACTGCGACCGACGAGGACGCCCGGCACGGCGGAAGCGTGCGCCTGGTGACCCGCACGACCGCCCAGCGGCCGTGCGGTACAGCGTGTGACGCAGGAACACCGTTGACGACTGGGCCGCCGGTCGCAGTGCGACTTCTGTGCACGCCCGGGTCCGAGGGGCAGCACGCCGGGGGATCCGGCGGTCAGCACCCCCGCCCCGGGCGCAGGGGCGCGCGAAGCCGCCCGGCTGCCGAGGCGCCCGCGCCGGCCAAGGCGTCTCGACGTCCCCCGTGTTGCCCCCGACTATGCGACGGGCGCCGCGCCGATCAGCATCCCGTGCAGGGCCGGCTCGCATTCGGCCCGGCCGGCGGCGATGACCTTGTCGCCGGCCCGGAAGATCGTCTCGGGGCCGACAGCCTGCGCGATCTCGTCGCGGACAAGGGCCACGACGGAGCACCCGCTCGGGAGCTGCAGCTGGAGGAGCGTTCGCCCGACCGCCGGCGACGCGACTGTGAGCTGCGCCTCGACGAGCT
Organism: Candidatus Limnocylindrales bacterium; assembly: GCA_038214375.1. Taxonomy (GTDB): domain Bacteria; phylum Chloroflexota; class Limnocylindria; order Limnocylindrales; family CSP1-4; genus CTSoil-043. The sequence goes on along the minus strand of JBBQRX010000004.1, from coordinate 35,699 downwards.
CGAACTCGTGCGAGAGCGGCGCCAGGTGGAGCAGCTCGTGGACCGGGATGTCCTGCTCGATCGAGCCCAGGATCATCCGGGTCGGCGAGATCAGCTCGTCCACCCCGAGGTGCTTGAAGAGCGGTTCGTTCTTCGGGTTGTTGACGCGGGCGATCGTCTTTGGGACGGCGAAGTGGTGCTTCGCCATCTGACAGATCACGAGGTTGTCCTCGTCATCGCCCGTGACCGCGGCGACCACGTCCGCGCGGTTCGCACCCGCGTCCGCGAGGGCGCTTCCCTCGCAGCCGTCCTTTGCGACCACGATCGACCCGATCTCATCGGCGATCTGGTCGGCCCGACCGCGATCCTTCTCCATGAGCACCACTTCGTGGCCGGATTCGGAGAGCTCGCGGGTCAGGTAATAGCCGACCTTCCCACCGCCCACGACCAGGACGAACATCCTCAGACCTCCCCGTGCCCGGTGGCCGCAGACGGCCCGGTGGCCGCCGCGGTTCCGGTGGCCGCAGCGGTCGCGATGGCCGCAGCGGTCGCGATGGGCGCAGACGGCCCCGTGGCCGCAGACGGCCCGGTGGCCGAGGCATTCCTGATGGGCGCGTGTTCGTGGTCGGCGCCGGCGCGCACCGACGGTTCGCTCCCGACCGGGAGCTTCATCGCGCCGAGGAGCGCGTCGGCCATCATCGTGGAACGGCAGATGGTCCCGATCCCGAGCTCGGCGTAGGCCTGCGCGCGCATCGGGTCGTTGACCTTCGCATACACCGTGCCGATCCCGAGGGCCTCGCGCGCGAGCTGGGCCGCCATGATGTTCCGGTTGTCGCCTTCCGTGAGGGCAAGGAAGAAGTCGGCTCCCACTGCGCCCGCTCGCTGGAGGGCTTCTTCATCCGTACCGTCGCCCCGCACGGCCTCACCGCCGAACGTCGCCGGCAGCCGGTCGAAGGAGCGTGTGTGCAGGTCGACGATGATGACGTCGTGGCCGGATGCGTCGAGCGCCGCTGCAAGCAGCCCGCCTACCCGCCCACAGCCGACGATGACCGCTTTCATGCGTGGAACTCCCGTGGCATCGGCTCGCGCACCACCCAGACGGCGCACGGCGCGTTCTTGAGGACGTAGGGGACGGTTCGCCCGATCGCGAAGTCGCCGCCGAATCGCTTTCGATACGGGAGACCGACCACCAGCAGGTCTGCCTCCCGCTCCACGGCCTCGTCGACGATCGCCGCGCCGACGTCGCGGGCCTGGACCAGGACGGGTTCGAGCGTCCCGTGAAGGTGTTCCGCCACCCCTTCGGCCGTGTCGAGCACCCGCTGCGCGCTCTCCGAGCGGTCGGCCACGTTCGCATCGAGCGGCAGCGTCCAGTCGATCTCGACGACGTGGATGGCCACGACCCTCGCCTTGGTCGCGCGGCCGGTCTCGACCACGAGCTTCACGATCCGATCATCGCAGGGGCCGCCGTTGAGGGCGATGACGACGCGGGAGAACAGCGCGACTGGCTTGTCGGCCACGAGGTGAGGGCGACCTCCGGGTCAGCGAATCCGGGCCCGGATGCGGGCCCACGAGGGTGAATGTCCGGCCGGAACGATACCACCGGTCCCGATGATCAGCGCCGCTCACGCACGTCAGGCGCCGGGGCCGCGGGTGGCGTATGAGGGTCGAGGCGCCCGCGACGCTCGAAGACGGCCGGCTCCTCTCCGCGGTATGGGACGTTGGTGATGACGGTATTCGGGCGGCCGAGAAGCGCCCGGCGGAGCTGGCTGGTGGACTGGTTGTAGAGGATCCGCTCCCACCAGTGGCGCGGGACGTACTCCGGGATCACCACGAACGTGATGGGCGCCTCCTTGTCGGGGGACCACGCCTGGTCGAGCACGTCCAGGTAGGCAAGGAACGGGCCGGTCAGCGCCCGGTAGGGCGACTCGACGACGACCAGCGAGACGCCCGGAACCTGGCGTGCCCACTCGTCGCGGACCTGCTCCGCGTAGGCGTGGTCGTCCACGACGAGAACTGCGCGGATATCGGGCGAGATCGCACGCCCCACGTTGACAGCCTGGACCGCTGCCCGGCTCAGGCCGCTGATCGGGACGACGACCCGCTCTTCCCGGTGCGGTGGGGCGACGACCTGGTCCGGGCGCAGCGCGAGCTGCCGACGTGACGTCGCGTACTGCCGGTGGATGAACTGGAAGAGCAGCACCAGCAGCGGGATCAGGACGAGGACCAGCCAGGCGCCGTCGCGGAACTTGACGCTGGCGACCACCAGGAGCACCACCAGCGTCAGTAGCCCGCCGAACGCGTTGACGCTGGCACGCCACCACCAGCCCGGCCCGCGGACGGCCAGCCAATGGCGGACCATCCCGGTCTGAGAGAGCGTGAAGCAGACGAAGACGCCCACCGAGTAGAGCGGGATGAGAGCGTGGGTATCCCCGTTGAAGGCGAACAGGAGGGCGAACGCGATCGCCGCCAGCAGCACGATCCCCCAGCTGAAGGCGAGCCGATCGCCACGGAAGGCGAACTGGCTCGGCATGAACCCGTCCTGGGCCAGGATCGCGGCGAGCCGCGGGAACGCGTTGAAGCTCGTGTTCGCGGCCAGGAAGAGGATCAGCGCCGTGGCCCCCTGGAAGATGTAGAAGAGCGGCGACGCATGGCCGTAGGCGGACTGGGCCACGAGCGCGATGACCGTGGGGCCGCCCGAGTTGTCCTCCGACGGGAGGATCGAGAAGGCATGCGCCACAACCGTGACGCCGATGAAGATCGCCCCCAGCAGGAACGCCATCGTGACCATGGTGTTGGCCGCGTTCTTCGCCTCCGGCGGCTTGAACGCCGGCACCCCGTTGGCGATCGCCTCCACGCCGGTGAGCGCAACGGAGCCACCCGCGAAGGCCTTGAGCAGCAGGAAGATCGTCAGGACCTCGACGCCCGGCTTCAGCTGCCCGGCCTGTGGCGGAAGCGCATCCGCGGTCCCGGTCACGATCCGTGACAGACCGATCACCACGATCCCGATCGCCAGCGAGACGAAGAGGTAGGTGGGGAAGGCGAAGATGTTGCCGGACTCCCGCAGGCCGCGGAGGTTGCCGATCGTGATGAGGGTGATCGAGACGAAGGCGATCTCGATCCGGTAGTCGTACGCGGCCGGGATGATGGACTGGATCTGCTGGATCGCCGACGCGGTCGAGACCGCGACCGTCATCACGTAGTCGATGAGGAGCGCGCCGGCAGCCACGAGGCCGGCATTCTGCGAGAGGTTCTCGCGGGCCACGATGTAGGCGCCGCCGCCCGACGGATAGGCGCGGCACACCTGCCGGTAGCTGATCGAGACGACCGTGAGGAGGATCGTGATCGCGATCGCGACCTCGATCGACAGCGTGAGCGCTGCCGCCCCGGCCACAACGAGGATGCGCAGGATCTCCTCCGTCGCGTAGGCGGATGAGGAGATCGCGTCCGAGCTGAAGATCGGGAGGGCCAGCTTCTTGGGCAGCCGTTCCTCGGCTTCGGCCTCATTGGAGAGGCGGCGCCCGAACAGGAAGCGGCGGACGTTCGACCACGCGAGCGCCAGCCCCGTCCGCGGCTCGATGGCCGCTTCCTTCGCGGTCATCATCCCCGTGCCGGTATAGCGGAAGTACGGGGAATGGGGCCGATCCACGCGAACGCGTCGGTCTCCCACTTTGCGGCCCTGGAGTGGGCGACGTCCGCCGATCATGCGAAGGTTGTCACTCGAACGTGGGGGCCAGCGCTGTCGCGACGGCCGAGGGCAAGGCCATCGTTATACCACCGCGGGAGCCCGCCGCGGTCGACGCCGGCCATCAGATTCCTCGTTCCAGGCGATCCGCAAGCCAACCGGGGAGACCAGCCGCCCGGATGGCCGCCTGGGTCGAGGCGATCGGGTAGACGACCCGGTGCCACGCCAGTGTGGACGTCGCCGTGTCGAGGATCATCGCGCTTGCACGCGGATCTCCGTCCCGGGGTTGGCCGACGCTGCCCGGGTTCGCGAGCGTGCGGCGACCTTCGAGCATCAGCGACGATCCGTCCGCGGGCGAGAGCGTCTCCATGCGCCCGCCGACGTCGCGATAGGCGACGGGGACGTGCGTGTGCCCGAAGAGCAGATGCGGGGTGGCGAAGGCGGCGAGGTTGGACCGCGCGTCCGGCGCCGTCGTGATGTACTCCCAGGTGGGGTCCCGCGGGCTGCCGTGGACCAGGGTGAGGCCGTCGATCTCGCGCCGCTCCGGAAGCCCGGCAAGCCAGGTGCGCGTGGCTGGGCTGATCCGCCGCGCCGTCCACTCGATGGCACGGCGCGCATCCGGGTTGAACCACTCGGCCATCCCGGGATCGAGCGCCGCCGCGTCGTGGTTGCCCCGGACGCCCATCGCGCCAACCGCGCCGAGCTGGGCCACGACCTCGTCCGGATGCGGCCCGTACCCGACCACGTCGCCAAGGTGCCAGACAGCGTCGACGGCGCCGATCGCCGCGAGCACGGCGTCGAGCGCCGGCAGGTTGGCGTGGATGTCCGAGAGGATGGCAATCCGCATCACGGGAGCGTAGCAGCCTCCGCGGTGCCGGCCGTCTCGTGATTCCGCGGACCGGTCAACCTTCCGCGTCGCAGCGCGCGGCGGTCACCAGGGGTGTCGAGCGCGCTCCGCGGGAGAACGCGGCCAGGCCGGCGCGGTCCGGCCCGTCTTCCGGCAGATGACGAGGACGTGGCCCGCCGGCGCCGGCGGCGGCGTCTCGACGACCTCGAGCGTGCCGCCGCCGAGCGCAGCCAGGGCGTGCATCGCCCGCTCGCGCTCGGTGCCTATCCCCGACCCCTTCCAGGCCACCAGGACGCCGCCGGGCGCCAGCAGCGGGAAGGCGAGCTCGACGAGGTCCGCGAGAGGGGCCACGGCCCGCGCCGTAACGGCCGGCCAGCGCTCCCTGTGACGCGGGTCCGCGGCGAGCGTCTCCGCCCGCTCGGCAGCGACATCCACCCGCGCGGCGAGGCCCAGCCCGGCAACCGCCGCCGCGAGGAAGCGGGCCTTCTTGCCGACCGAATCCACGAGGAGTGCCCGTTCCGCGGGGAGCGCGATCGCAAGCGCCAGGCCCGGGTAGCCACCGCCCGATCCGAGGTCAAGGAGCGCGCGGACGCCGCGCTCGCGCAGCGGCATGACCGCCGACAGCGAGTCGAGGACGTGAGCGGCGACGGCAGCGTGTGGGTCGCGGATCGCGGTGAGGTTCACGGCCGCGTTCCAGGCCAGCAGCAGGCGGAGGTGGTTCGCGAGGGCTGCGGCGGCGAACGGCGGAAGGTCGCCAAGACCCATGGCCGCGAGGCCGTCGGAAAGAGCGGCCTGCGCGTCGGGCAGAAGGGCCGGGCACTGCGACGGGTCGACCGGGAGCGGCGCGCGATCGTGCAGCCTCGGGACCCTCCAGCTGGTAACTCGGCCCCGCAACGACCGCGGCCGCCTCCCGGCCGCCGTTCGACTCGCACCAGCCGCCGTAACGCCGACGGTCTCGCGCTGCGGGCGCGGTTCGGGCCGGGTCTCCCCTGGGCCCCGCGCTGGCAACGGTCCCCGTCGTCGGTCCGCGAATGTTGCGGAATGGGATCGTGCGGCCGGCCCGCATGGAGTGTCAACGGGCTTATCCACGAACTCGCGGCGTCCGCGAACGATATGTGGACAACCCGTGTGCCTTTGGATCGGCCGGCGAACCGCCGACCCGCCGGTCCGGCCGCGGGGTCCCGCGACCCGTGTCAGGCCGGGTGGCGCATCGCGGCCAGGACCGCCTGTTCCTCGAGGGCCAGCTCCTCCGCGTCGAGGACGGCGGCGAGGGCCGTGGCGACGGTCCCGCCATCCCGGTCGGCCGCGCCGGGAAGCGCAACGACGAAGGTCGAGCCGGTCCCTGCGACGCTCGCGACACCGAGGTCGCCGCGCATGGCTCGGGCGAGGTCCCGCGCAATCGGCAGGCCAAGGCCCGTCCCGGTGATCCGCTCGTGGCCGTCGAGGCGCACGAACGGCTCGAAGATCCGGGCCCGGTCCACGATCGTGATGCCCGGCCCGTCATCCCGCACCAGGACGAATGCCACCGCGGAGCCGGCCCGTGCCTCGAGCTCGATGAGCCCGCCGCACGGCGTGAACTTGATCGCGTTTGCGACGAGGTTGGTGACGATCTGCCCGACCCGCCGCCTGTCTGCCGTGGCCGGGCGGAGGCGCGGCGGAAGCGCCCGGACCAGCCGGAGACCGGCGGCATCCGCGATCGGCATCAGCCCGTCGAGAACCCGTGAGCAGGCCTCCGCGAGCGAGAAGGGCTCGATCTTCAGGCCGAGGCTCCCGGCCTCGATGCGGCTCATCTCGAGGAGATCCCCGACCAGCTCTGCCATCCCGTCCGTCATTCGGCGGCTGCGCTCGAGGAACTCGCGCTCCACGCCCGGGTCGGTGACCTTGCCCTCGAGGAGCAGGTCCAGGTAGCCGCCCAGGCCCGTCAGCGGCGTCCGCAGCTCGTGCGCAACCATCGAGACGAACCGGGTCCGCTCGGCGTCGCGGGCGCGAAGCTCGGCACGCTCGCGGTCGCCGGCCGCGCGGGTCGATGCGAGCGAGAGCGCGACCATGACCTGGCGAACGGTGGAACCGGGAAGCCGGCCGATCACGGATTCGTGATCGACGCCGGGTGGCAGCTCCACGCCGAGATGGACGCCGCCGCCGCCTTCGACCGGGACCAGGCAGTTGGACCCCTCCGGAGCCCGCGGGCGAACCGCGCGGATGGCCCCGGAATCGCGCCGTGCGCGGACGACGGCGACGGGGGCGGCAGGGTCCGCGGCTCGTCGCGCGGCGGACCGGGGCGCATGCGCATCGAGCCACGCCGCGAGCGCGTCACCGGCGCCCTGCGACTCGTCGGGGGCGATCGCGACGGTGACTCGCCGGATCGGCTCCTCGACGAGGAGGGCGGCCCGCCATGCCCCGATGGCGCGGGCCACCATCTCGAGGATCCCGGCAAGCTGCTCGTTCGCGTCGCCCGGACCCGCCAGGATGTCGAGGGCTCGGGCCAGGAGCGCCCGTTCCTCGTGGACCGCCTGGTCCTCGTCGCGCCGGAACGTCCCGCGGCGCTCGCGAGGGGCCCGCGGCGCGGCCACGCCCGTCGCGCTCGCGAGCACGGGCGCCCCGGATGTCCCCGTCGGCGGATCGGTCGTGACCATCGAGATGAGGGTGCCCCGACGCACCACGCCCGGCCATCCCTCCGACGGACGGGCGGCGACGTCCGAAGGTACCGCACCGTCATTGCGTGCGAGCCCGTGGATTCGACCTGGCGGAAGGTGCCGCAGGCGCGATCACCCTCGCGGCACGCTTCGAATCGGTCGCCCCAGCGTGCGGCGGACGACATCGAGGACTTCGTCCACGTACTGCTGGGCCTCGCCATGCTCGGCGGCCGTCCGGATGCAGCCCTGGACGTGGTCCTCGAGGACGAGCAGGCTGACCGCGTCGACCGCGGCGCGCAGCGCGCTGGTCTGCTGGAGGATGTCGACGCAGTACTCCTCGCGCTCGATCATGCGGCCGATCCCGCGAACCTGTCCCTCGATCCGGCTGAGCCGGCGCAGGAGCTGGGCGCGGTCGCGCGAGTAGCTGTGGCGGAAGGTCCCCGGCAGATCGTGCGTCGCGGCAGCGACGTGCCCGGCGGGGACGGGTGCCGGGGCGACCGAAGTGCTCATGACCGGCCCGGCGGCGACCGGCGCGGCGGACACCGGCCCGGCCGCGACCGGCGCGGCACTGTGCGCAGTCTTCTCGGTCGTCATGGTGGCGGTCTCCTGCGGGTCCGGGGCCCAACTCCCCGTCATGATACTCCCCCCGGGTATCCGCGGCCGAGGGACGCTGTGTCCGGCCGCGGCCAGGCCCCCGACCGTTGGCGGGACGGAGAGCCGACCGGCTAGACTGGCCGCAATGGATCTCGACGCGGACATCGACATCCGGCCCGCCCCGGCGTTCTCCCACGCCAGCGAGGCGGAGCTGGCCCGGATCCTCGATTTCTACACCGTCGGCTGGGAGTACGAGCCGCACACGTTCCCGATCCTGTTCGACCGCTCCGGCGCGGTGCTCGAGAGCTTCAGTCCCGACTTCTACCTGCCCGAGCTGGACCTGTACCTGGAGCTGACGACGCTCAAGCAGCGCCTCGTCCGCAAGAAGAACCGGAAGCTCCGGCGCCTGCGCGAGCTCTACCCCGGGGTCCAGATCAAGCTCCTCTACTCGCGCGACTTCCGCGCACTGCTCATGAAGTACGGGAAGCTCTCGCTCGCGTCTGCGCTGACCGGCGCGGACGGCCAGACCACGCCGCCCCGGGTTCGAACCGGCCGGTCGGTCACCGAGACGACGCGGGCGGGCGCTCGCCGGAGCCGGGCCGAGGCGCGGGCACGTGCCGTGGCGCGCCTCGCGAGCGCCTCCCTGATCGACGCCGAGGTCACCGCGTGACGCGACGCCCCGACCTGACGGCCGACGTGTCGGAGATCCTGCTGAGCGAGGCGCAGATCCAGGCCAAGGTCATCGAGCTCGGCCGGCGGATCAGCGACGACTTCGCCGGGCGCGAGCTCACGCTCGTGAGCGTGCTGAAGGGATCGCTGCCGTTCATGGCCGACCTGATGCGCTCGATCACGATCCCCGTCCAGATCGACCTCATGGAGGTCTCCTCGTACGGCGGCACGGCGACCGAGTCGTCCGGCCTGGTCCGGATCCTGAAGGACCTCTCGTCGAGCATCGACGGACGCCACGTGCTGATCGTCGAGGACATCATCGACACGGGGCTCACGCTCAACTACCTGGTCCGCTACCTCCGTGGCAAGAACCCGGCCTCGCTCCAGATCTGCACGCTCCTCGACAAGCCGGCCCGGCGCATCGTGGAGATCGCGATCGACTACCGCGGTTTCGAGATCCCCGACCAGTTCGTGGTGGGCTACGGGCTCGACTACGGCGAGGCCTACCGGAACCTGCGCTTCGTGGGCGTCCTGCGCCCCGAGGTCTACCTGGACCCGGACTGATGTCGCTCCACCGCCGTTCGCTGGGCCGTGGGCGCTGGGTGGCGACGGTCTCGGCGATCCTCATCGTGGTCGGCTGTGCCCTGCCCTGGTTCCGGGCCGGCGGTGGCGAGGGAATTCCCGCGCTCGAGGGCAACGGGTTCTTCGGCCCGGGGATCCTGGCCTTCCTCGCCGCGCTCGCGACGCTGGCCCTGGTGACCCTGCCCTACGCGATGGGCGACCGGCCGGTGGCGGTGGATCGATGGTGGGTCTATGCGGCCCTCGCGGGGATCGCCGCCCTGGGCCTCCTCCTGCGCGCAGTCGGGATCGCGCTCGACTCCGGCGGCTTCGGGACGATGCTGCCCGACCGCGCGCCCGGCGTGTGGCTGGCCGCCGCGGGCGTCGTGGGCCTGGCGTTCGCCACCGCGGAGCTCTACGGGGCACGGACCGAATAGGACGCGAGCGGTCCCGGCAGGCCCGCCGAGACCCGGCCGCAGGCCGGCCTCGCGCGCGGCGCCGGCTCAGCCGCCGAGGTATGCCTTCTGGACCTCGGGGTTCTGGCGCAGGTTGTCCGCGGTGTCCTCCAGGACGATCCGGCCGGTCTGCAGGATGTAGCCGCGATGGGCCACGCCGAGCGCCATGAGCGCATTCTGCTCGACGACCAGGACGGTCGTCCCCTGGGCGTGGATGTCGCGGATGACCTGGAAGATCTGCTCGACCAGGATCGGCGAGAGGCCCATCGACGGCTCGTCGAGCAGCAGGAGCTTCGGGTGCGACATCAGGGCGCGCCCGATCGCCAGCATCTGCTGCTCGCCGCCGGAAAGCGTCCCGCCGGCCTGGCCCGTCCGCTCGCGAAGGCGCGGGAAGAGCTCGAAGACGCGGTCGAAATCCGCGAGGAGCTCGCCCTTGTCGCTCCGCGAGTAGGCGCCCATCTTCAGGTTCTCGAGCACCGTCATTCGGCCGAAGATCCGGCGCCCTTCCGGCGCATGTCCAACGCCTCGCCGGACGAGCTTGTGGGCCGGGACGTGGGTGATGTCCTCGTCTCCGAGGTGAACCGTCCCCGAGCGCGGATGGATCATGCCGCTGATGGTCCGCAGCGTGGTGGTCTTGCCCGCGCCGTTGCCGCCCAGGAGTGTCACGATCTCGCCGGTGTAGACCTCCAGGGTGATCCCCTGCAGGGCGTGGACGTGAACATAGTACGTGTGGACATCGTCCAGCCGGACGAGCGGGGGCTCGGTTCGGTTCGCAAAGGGCATCGCGTCGCCCGCCGTGGCGGTCACGCGCTCGCTCCCTTTCCGAGGTACGCCTCGATGACCCGGGGATCACGGCGGACCTCGTCCGGCGTGCCCTCGGAGATCTTCTCTCCGTGGTCCAGGACCGTCACGCGGTCGCTCACGCCCATCACGACCTGCATGTCGTGCTCGATCAGCAGGATGGTCAGGTGGAGCTCGCTCCGGATGCGCCCGAAGAGGGTCATCATCTGGGCCGTCTCGGACGGGTTCATTCCGGCGGTCGGCTCGTCGAGGAGCAGAAGCTTCGGCTGGCTGGCCAGGGCGCGGGCGATCTCCAGGCGGCGCTGGTCGCCATAGGAGAGGTTGCGCGCGATCTCGGCGTCCTTGCCCTTGAGCCCCGCGAAGGCCAGCCATCGGCGTGCCTGGACGACGGCCTCGGCCTCCTCGCGGCGATGACGCCCCAGCCGGAGCCCCGCGTCGAGCACGGTCGATCGGAGCCGGGAGTGCATCCCGACCATAACGTTCTCGCGGGCGGTCATCGTCTTGAAGAGCCGGATGTTCTGGAACGTCCGGCCCAGGCCCGCCACCACCATGTCGTTCGGGCGGGCGCTCTTGAAGATCCCCAGCCGGTGCAGCAGGCGCTCGTAGATCGGCGGCCGGACGATCGCGAGCAGGAACATGACGATCAGGAGGCCGAGCGCGACCAGCATCGCAAGCGCCAGGGCCACGGCGGATCCGCTCACCGCCATGAGGAGCGCGCCCACGAGCGCGACCACCACCGTCGGCAGGAACCAGGTGAGCGGTTCGGCCCAGGCGCGGCGGCCCCGGGCGATCATCTCGTTGCCCACGAAACGAACCGAGCCGTCGGTCGGCTCGTAGAGGCCCGCCACCACGTTGAAGAACGTCGTCTTGCCGGCGCCGTTCGGGCCGATCAGGCTGACGATCGAGCCCTCGGGGATGTCGAAGTTGACCGCATTCACCGCGACGAGGCCACCGAACCGCTTCGTGACGCCGCTGGCGGAGAGGATCAGGGCGGGGGCGATCTCGCTCATTGGAGCACCCTCATGTCTGCACCACGTCCTCGTTGGATTCGGCGGCCTCCTCCGCGGATTCGTGCAGCTCCCGCTTCCGTTGGCGACTGGGGAAGAGCCCCTCGGGCCGCAGCAGCATCATCGCCACCAGGGCCAGGCCATAGAGCAGGAACTGGTATTGGACGAAGTCGATGCCCGAGATGTCCAGGCGCAGGAAGCCCAGGTCCACCGCCGGCAGGTGCAGGCCCTGGACGAAGTTCGTCAGCTGCTTCAGGAAGACGCTCTGGATCTCGTAGAGCGTGAACGCGCCGATCGCCACGCCCCAGATGTTGCCCATGCCGCCGAGCACGACCATGGCGAGGACGGTGAACGAGACGGTGAACCCGAACTGGTCCGGGCTCACGATCGACAGCTTCGAGGCGTTGAAGACGCCGGCCAGCCCGGCGGTGGACGCGCCGATGGCGAAGGCAAGGAGCTTCGTGGTGACCGTGTTGATGCCCATGCTCGCGGCTGCCACCTCATCCTCGCGGATGGCCACCCAGGCGCGGCCCAGCCGGGAATCCTGTAACCGGTAGAGCAGGATCATCGCGATCGCCACGATCATCAGCACGGTGATGTAGTACGGCCACGGGTTCCCGAACCCGAAGCTCCCGATCCCGAACAGCCCGTGGAGGCTGGGCTGGTAGACGGCGCTGATCCCGTTCGTGCCGTTGGTGTAGGTATCGCTGTTCGTGAAGACGACCGGCACGATCTCGCCGAAGCCAAGGGTGACGATCGCGAGGTAGTCGCCGCGCAGGCGCAGCGTGGGCGCCCCCAGAAGGATGCCGAACGTCGCTGCCACCAGGGCGCCCACCACGAGCATCGGCCAGAACGGGACATCGAGGTGGGAGAAGGGCGACGCGCCGTACGCGTATGCGTACGAGCCGATCGCGAAGAACGCGGCATATCCCAGGTCGAGCAGGCCGGCCAGCCCGACCACGACGTTGAGCCCGAGCGCCAGGAGGACGAAGACCCCCGCATTCGCGAACCCATCCACGAAGTCGTTGCGGTTCCCAAACCCCGAGAACGGCGGGACGCTGATCACGAGGGGGAGGAGCGCGCCGACGAGTGCCACCCCGACGAGGACGGCCAGGGATTGGTGCCGGCCCGCGAATCGCTCGGCGGAACCGCGGAGGGCACCGGGAAGGAGACCCAGTGGTGCGCCGCCGCCCTGGAGGCGCCCCGCGCTCACGCCCGCTCTCCCAGCTGCTGGCCCAGGAGGCCCGTGGGACGGAAGACGAGGACGAGGACGAGGATGCCGAACACGATCGCCTCGCTCCAGCGCGACAGCCCGGCCACGGTGCTGTTCACCTCGATGAACCCGATGAGGAAGCCGCCCAGCGCTGCGCCCGTGATGTTGCCGATCCCGCCGAGGACCGCCGACGTGAATGCCTTGAGCCCAGCCTGGAAGCCGAGCTGGAAGTTCGTCGTCCCGAGGTACAGGACCTGCACCACGCCGGCGGCGCCTGCGAGCGCGGAGCCGATGAAGAACGTCACCGCGATCGTCGTGTTGATGTCGACGCCCATCAGCTGAGCCGCATCGCGATCGATGGCGGTGGAGCGCATTGCCCTGCCCATCCGGGTCCGCGAGACGAACGTCTGGAGGGCGATCATCAGGATGAAGGCGATGGCGATGACGAACAGCTTGACGACCGAGATGTCGATGCCGCCGATGCTGACCCGCGCCTGGACGTCGATCACCTGGGGTGCGGAAATCGGCGACGGCCCGAAGAAGATCTGGATGATGTTCTGCAGGATGAAGCTCACCCCGATCGCAGTGATCAGGGGAGCAAGGCGAGGGGCGTTGCGGAGCGGCCGGTAGGCAAATCGCTCGATGACCACGCCGACCACTCCGAGGAGCACCATCGTCACCAGGAACGCGCCCACGAGCACGACCGCGAGCAGTGGAGGATCGGAGATCGTGCCGTTGAACCCGAGGCTGCTGAGCAGCCAGTAGGTCACGAAGGAGCCGACCATGAAGATGTCGCCGTGGGCGAAGTTGATCAGCTCGATGATCCCGTAGACCATCGTGTAGCCCAGGGCGATCAGGGCGTAGACGGCCCCGATGGTCAGGGCGTTGACGAACTGCTCCGTCCCGATGTACGTCCAGTCGAGCGTTGCCAGCAGCAGCAGGACGGCCGGAACCAGCAGAGCTCGGCCCGGTCGGGGTCTCATTGGCGGGGGATCTTCCGAGCGAGGTCGGGACGCACGGTCACGACCTCGCTCGATCTGCTCAGCAGAACGGCGGACGCTTACGCGCCGCCGAAGTCCTTCTGGGAGACGAACTTCCAGTCCTTCGTGCCGGGGTCGAACGTGTAGTCCGAGATGATGCGCTGGGTCGTGTCGCCATTCTTGTCGAACGAGAACTTGCCCAGGACCGTGTCGTAGCTGTGGGTCGAGTCGGTCACGTACGCGCGAATCTTCTCGCGGTCGCCGCCGACGTTCTTGAGCGCCTCGAGGATGACCTGGGCGCAGGCATAGCCGGAGCCGCTGTAGGCGCCGGGATCCGTCCCGAACATCGCCTTATAGTCGGCCGCGAACTTCTCGGGATTGGGAATGTCATGGGTGGCCGCGACGGTCATGTAGGTGTTCGGGCCGCCCTGATCCCCGGCAAGGTTGAGGAACGATCCCTTGACGCTCGCCGCGCCGTCGCTGATGCCGTCACCGCCGACGAACGGAATCGCGCCCATACCGGCCGTGACCATCTGCTTGCGCAGGAGGCCGCCGCCGGTCGCCGTGACGCCGCCGAAGAAGACGACATCCGGGCTCTGTGCCTTGGCGAGGGACAGGAGGCTCGTGAAGTCGCCCTGGCCGGACTTCGGCACGCCGTGCGAGGCGCCGTCGATGACGGTGCCACCGAGCTTCGTGAAGGTGGCCACGAACTGGTCCGAGAGGGCCTTGCCGTAGGTCTCGGTGTCGTCGATCACGAAGGCCTTCTTGGCCTTGATGATGCTGAACGCGATGTCGGCGCCGGCGGCGCCCTGGATGTCGTCGGTTGTCGCGACGCGGACATAGGCGATCTTGTCCGGCTTCGTCTTGCGCAAGTCGAGGGCCCCGAACTCCGGCTTGGTCAGCGAGATGTTCGTGTTCGCCGGGCTGCACTGGACCAGACCCGCCGCATTCGAGATCGGGATCTCGGCCTTGGCGACGCTGGAGTTGAACGGGCCGACGACGCCGATGACTGCCGCGTCGTTCGCGAGCGTCTGGATGTTCTTGGCGCCCTGCTGCGGGTCGTGGACGCCGTTGACCGCGTCGTCCTGGATGTTCAGGGTGACGGTGAAGCCGGGCACCTGGATCTGTGACAGGGCCAGCTTGACGCCGTTGAGCGTCGGCTCGCCGTTTGGCTTCTCGCCGCCCGACAGCGGCAATTCGATGCCGATCTTCACCTCGGTGCCGCCCGCTGCTGCGCTGGCAGCGGCGCTCGCACCTGCGGCGGCACTCGGGGCCGGGGTCGCGCTGCCGCTGCATGCGGAAACCACGATTGCCGCGACGGCAATGACTGCACCCACGCGGGCGAACTTCATGAGCGTCTCCTCCTCTACCCCCCGCCCTGCGCGCGCGGCCCAAGAAGTCCGCGGTGATCGCGCCTTCCCCGTCACCGTTTGGACGACGTGCACCCCTCCCCAGGGGCACGTGGCGGACGGCGGGGCTTGTTCGGGCGGGGGCCCACTTGGACTCTCCATGCGTTGCGGCCGGAGAGATGCCGTATATTAGTCAGCAGCGACCCGAATGCAATACGGTGTCGCGCGCCCCGGCGTGGTCCGGCCGAGCGTGATGCACGCTCGCCGCCCCGGTGCGGTGCGGCGACGCCAGGGTTCCCGGTCGAGCCCGTCCGAGGACCGTTCACGGTATGTGCCGGGTCGCATCCAAGCGTGAGGTCACGCCCGCCGGGTGGAATACCAGGTTCGAGCGGCGCGGATCACCGACGTCGAGCGCATGATGGCGCTCTGGTCGGCGAGCGCGCCGGCGGCCGGCTCGGCCGCGACCCTCGACGCCGGCGACCTGCTCCGGCAGCTCGTCTATCTCCCGCAGGCGAGCGTTCTCGTCGCGGAAACGCTTCGCGCGCTCGCCGGGCTGGCGGTTCTCGCCCTCCGGCCATCCGTTCACGCCGGCGGCTACGTCGGATCGGTGGACCTGCTGGTGGTGGATCCGCGCCACGACCAGGAGCATGTGACCGGCGCCCTCGTGGAGGAGCTCCTCCGGTCGGCGCGCAACAAGGGCTGCACCGTCGTCGAAGCGGCGCTCGGGTATGCGGCTTCAGCTCTCCCGGTCTGGGAGCACTACGGCTTCGCCGCGGCGGGGCCACGCATCGAATGCATGATCCGGGCGGAGCGGGTTCCCGCCGGCAGGGGGTAAGGCCGACCACGGCGCGCGGCGCCGGGCGGCCCGCGGTGTCGAGCGAAAGCTCGACGCTCGTGCCAGCACAAATTGAGGAGTCATCGTGGGCAAGAACGTCGCCGTCTTCGTGGACGTCGCGAACATCTTCTACGCGGCCAAGGCGGCAGGCGTGGACATCGACTACGTCCTGCTGCTGAAGTCGGCAACCGCCGGGCGGGATCTCGTCCGGGCATACGCATACACCGGGCTCGACCCGGACAACGAGAACCAGCGCAACTTCCACTCGTTCCTCGCGCGCCACGACTTCCGGGTCGTCAGCAAGGACATCCGGAAGTACGGCGACGGCAAGGTGAAGGCGAACCTGGACATCGAGCTGGTCGTCGACATGATGAAGACCGCCCGGAACCTCGACGTGGCCGTCGTGGTCTCCGGTGACGGCGACTTCGCGCCGGCCATCCGCGCCGTCCAGGAGATGGGCGTGCGCGTCGAGGTCATCAGCTTCCGGGGCAACACCAGCTCGGACCTCATGGACGTCGCCGACAAGTTCACCGACATCACGCAGCTCGCAAAGGTGGAGAAGGGCTCGACCGTCTCGGGTCGCCGCGTCCCGTCCGACGACGAGGACCTCTCCATGACCGAGGTCCCCGACAAGCTGTCCGAGGGGACGGGCCACGGGCGTGGCCGCGGCCGGGGGCGCGTCCGCGTGGAGCGCGAGCCCGTGGCGGCGTCGCGCGTCGGCGTCGAGCGTGCCGTTCGCGCCCCCCGAACACGGCGCGTGGAAACGGTCGTCGCGGACGAGCGCGGCCCCGTCGACGAAGTAGACGAGCAGGGCGTGATCGTCGCGCTGCCCGGGGAAAAGCTGTCCAAGGCGCGCGTCGTCCGAACGGTCGCCCCGATCGCGGCGGTCCCCGTCGCGCCCGATGAGCCCGCCGAGGACGAGGATGAGGAAGCCGAGGCGGCAGAGGCGCTGCCCGGCGCGCTCGAGGCCGATGGCGACCCGGATGCCCCGCGCCGCCGCCGCCGACGCGGCGGTCGTGGTCGTGGCCGTGGCCGGGGTCACGAGGGCGTCGACGCGCCCGCGGACGAGGCCGGCGAGGCCGTCCCCGTTGCCGCAGAGGCTGTCGCCGAGGCGGAGCCGGAGTTCGTGGTGGACGACGAGTCGATGCTGCCCCCCCGCAAGCCACGGCCGGCGGCCTTCGGGTCCGTCTGGGACTCGCAGATCGGGGTCGCAGCACCAGTCGCCGGTCGTCCCGCGGCAGAGGACGAGGAGTTCGACGACGAGCCGGAGATCCCCGAATACCTGCTCGCGGAGCGCCGGAACCGCGGCGGGCAGGGTGCCCGTGGCGGGCAGCCGGTCCAGGGCAACCGCGGCGGTCGCGGTCGAGCCGGCTCGTACGCGGCCGCGATCGATCGCGAGCGGTACGGTCGGGGAGGCGCGCCGAGCAGTGCCGGCGGGTCCGTGCGCTTCGGCGAGCCGGCGGGGCGTGGCGGCGTGAATCGCGACGCCGCACCGCGCCGTGACGCCGCACCCCGACGCGACGCCGCGCCGCGCCGCGACGTCGGGCGACCGATCCAGGCTCGCCCGGAGCGCCTCGAGGGTCACTCGGGGAGCAGCGAGCCGTGGAGCGAGGTCCCGCCGGAGCTCGAGGAGCTGCTGAAGGCGCAGCTGGCGCAGAAGCTCAGCCGCCAGGCCGAGATCCGGCCGGCCGCGAACACGCCGGCTGCGAGCCAGCCGATTGTCGTCGACGCCGAGGCCCCGGCCCCGACCCCGGCGCGCGGACGCGGACGCCGGCGTGCGGTCGCTGCCGATGTGCCGGCGGCGGTGGCCAACGAGGCCGCCGCGCCGGTCGCGCCGCCCGTCGAGCCGGCCGCCAGGCCGGCCCGACGCCGACGCGCCTCGGGGAATGCCGCTTCGGCGGCCGAGCTCGTCCAGGCCCCCGTGTCGGAGACGTCGGCGGCCGAGCCCGCGCCCGAGGCCGCCGCGGCCCCGAAGCGCCGTCCCGGCAGGCCGAAGGCCGTGCCGTCCGCGGTGGCGGCAGGCGCCGAGACGCCTGCGACCACGGATACGGCCGCGCCGGCCGCCCCGAAGCGCCGCGCCCCACGGGCAACGGCCGCTGCTTTGCCCCCGACGGCCGCGCCGCGCGGCGATGGGACCCCGGGCGGTGACGCCCCGGCCCCGAAGCGCCGGTACGTTCGGAAGGCGGCGGCACCGGCCGAGGGTTCCTGAGCCCCGGGTCCCGTGACGTGGCGGGACGTCGCAGGGCCGCTCTCGAGGCCGGCGAAGAACCGCCGGCCGGTGGCACGCGCGCGCCGGTCGGATCGGGCGCGACGTTCGGGGCGCCGGATCCGGCGCGTCCCGGCACGCGATTCGCGACCCGCGGTCAACCGGCCGCGCTCGCCGCGGTCGAGCGGATGCTTGCCCGGGGCGCCCCGCAGGTGCTGCTCCTGGTCGGCCCCGGATCCGTGGGGAAGACCACGCTCGCGATGGACCTCGCGGCAGGCCTCCTGTGCGCGTCGGAGGCGGGGATCCCGCGTCCCTGCCGTGCCTGCCGTGCCTGCCGACTGGTCGCGGGGGGCACGCACCAGGATCTTCACCGGCTTGCCCCCGAGGGCGCCGGCCGACAGGTCCGCATCGGCGACCCGGGCGACCCGGAGCCCGGCACCGTCCGCCACCTGATCCGCGAGATGGCCCGCCTCCCCGTGGAGGGCCGTCACCGCGTGGCGGTGATCGAGGGCGCGCACCGGATGAACGAAGACGCCCAGAACGCCCTGCTCAAGACGCTCGAGGAGCCGCCCCCTGGGGCCACGCTCATCCTCTGCGCCGATGACGCCGAGCGGCTGTTGCCGACGGTCCGGTCGCGGGGGGCGATGCTGCGCCTGGGACCGCTCGGGATCCGGGCCATCGAGGCGCTGCTCGGCGAGCACGCGATCGACCCACCCCGGGCTGCGCGCCTGGCCCGCGTGGCCGGCGGCCGGCCGGGGCTCGCCCTCGCGTACGCCGCCGCACCGCAGGCCGTCGATGCTCGCGCGGAGATCGCGCGGACGCTCCTCGACCTGGTCGGCGAGGGCCGGTCGGTGCGCCTCGCCGCCGGCCGAGATCTGCTGGCCCGCGCCGCCGACCTCGTGCGTCCTGGAGCCGATCCAGGGCTCGCGAGCACCCCGCCCGGCGACCAGGCTCCTGCCGCGGCGACGTCGCCGGAAGGCGAATCCGACGCCCCGAAGGCGGGACGATCATCGCCGGCGGAGCGCCGTCTCGCCGCCCGTGCCCTTCTCGAGACGTGGGCCGCCGTCGCACGGGATCTCGCGGTGGTCGCCGCCGGCGGCCGGGAGCACGCCGTGGACCTCGGGCTGATCGACGACCTGGAGCTGGCCGCGGGTCGCATCACGGCCGGCGCGGCGCCGGTGTTCCTCGCCCGGCTTGCCCGGGCCGCGGAGCTGCTCGATGCGAACGCGAACCCCGAGCTGGTCGTGGATGTCCTGGTCCTGGCATGGCCACGCGCCGCATGAACGCGCCCGACGACGATTCTCCCGCTGCCGAGCGGCTCGAGGCAACGGTGATCGGGGCCGTGCAGGGCGTCGGGTTTCGCTGGTTCGTGGTGCAGGCAGCCGGCAGCCTCGCCCTTCGCGGCTGGGTCGCAAACCGGCCGAACGGGACGGTCGTCTGTGTCGCCGAGGGGCCCCGGCCCGCCCTCGAGACGCTCCTGGCGGCGCTTGCACGCGGGCCGATCGGGTCACAGGTGGAGCGCGTGATCCCCGCCTGGATGCCAGCAACAGGTCGCTTCGGGCGCTTCGAGATCCGGTCCGGAAGCCACCCTGGGGACTGAACCGGCGACGCGACGCGGCCTGCCCGGTACGTTCGGGGGATTGCGGCGCGAGCGTGGGAGCATCAGCATCCCGGAGGTGAGCTCGGAACAGACGATCGCCGAGACGCTTCCGCGTCTCTATCGAGACGTGCTCGACGGCCTGGCCCGTCTCGAGCAGCTGGGCGCCATGAACGACGCCGCGCGCCTCCGATCCGAGGCGATCGCCGGCTACTCGCGCGCCTGGGATGCCGCGTGCCACGCGCGGCTCCATGCGCTCCTGGGCCGGGTGGAGACGGCGGCCCGCGATCTCGAGCGAAGCCGAGGGCCGCGCCTGGCCTGATCGACCGGCCGGATGGCTGGCTCGGATGCTCGACGGGCCGCCCGCACGCAGGCGACCCGACGCAGGCGACTTGACGTAGGCGACTTGACGCGGCTGACTCGACGCCGCGTTACGCTCCCGCTGTGCCAGACGAAACCGCCGGCGACCTCCTCGCAACCGCGCTTGCCGGCCTCGCGCTGCTCGCCGAGCTCGGGGAGACCATCGAGGACGAGTGGACGTACGTGACGAAGCTGGCCGAGATGGGCCGCGCGCGCCTTCGGGCGGCCGTTCCGGATCCCGGTGCGCGCGTCTCGCCGGCGACCGCCGCAGCGATCGAGGCACTGGCCGGCGAGGCGGGACGGATCGCGGATCCGCACCGGGCGATCGACTGGCTCTCCACCTTCCCGGCCGTGGCCGAGCTCGCTCTCGGCGGGTTCCCTGCCGGCCCGCCGCCGCGATCGCCAACGGCTGGGACCTGACGGTGCGCTTCCAGGACGCTGCGCGGGACGCGCGTGCCGTTGTCTACGCGGGGATCCAGGCTGACCCGCTCGTGGCGCGCCTCGCGACGCTCGCCGCCGACGCCACGTACGGCCAGCGGCTCATGGCCCGCGCCGTCATGAACGGCGAGTCGACCGATCCGGCGACCTGGCGCACCATCTTCCCGACGGTGCTCGGCCCGGACGCGCCGGATCTCGGCCGCGCCGAGGCGATCCTCGCCGCCGGCCTCGAGGTCGCCGAACGCGGCGAGCAGGTGCGGAGCCAGTTCCGGGGGGCGTTCGTCGAGTCGCTCGCGCAGGTGCTCGTCGCGCGCCGCGCCGGCGGCGCAGCGGTCCGCCGGGAGCGCCGCGTCCTCTTCGACGGCGTCGCTGCCGAGATCCACCCGTACGACCTGACCGTCGAGACGGCCGGTCGCGAGGAGGCATGGGACTGCAAGTGGGGCGCGCGCGGGATCAACGCCGACGTCCTGAACCAGCTCGACGACGCGCGGCGCCATGCGGTCGGCGAGGAGCGGGCGCTTCGCGTCGGCCTGATCGTGTTCGACATGCGGACCTCGTGCGCGGTGCGCCTCTCGCAGCAGACGGCGCCGCGGACGGGCACCGCCGTCGTGACGCTGGAGACGCTCGACGCGCTGGCGGGCCGGAAAGCGGCGCCGGGATGACGGCGGCCGACATCGGGCCTGGACCGGGCGCCGGAACCCACGCCGCCATCGGCGCCGACACGCTTCGGCTCGAGCAGGCCTACCGGGTCCGGTTCGACGAGGCGACGCCCGACGGCCTCGTCAAGACCTCGGCGCTCCTCGGCTACCTCGCGGATGTCGCCTGGCTCCACTCGGAGGTGCTCGGATTTCCGCGGGAGTGGTATCGCGAGCGCGGCCTCGCCTGGGTGGTCCGCGCAATCGACCTCGCGCTTGCCGCGCCGATCCGCGACGGCGACGAGCTCCTCGTCTCGACCCGGATCGCCGGCTTCCGCCGCGTGATGGCGCGGCGTCGATCCCGGCTTCGCCTCGGGAACGGCGACCCGGCCGGTGAGGTCAACGTGGACTGGGCGATGACCGACGGACGCGTGCCGATCCGGATCCCGGTCGATTTCACGAGCATCCCGGGGATCGACCTCGCGCCGTTCTCGCCAACGCGCGTCGACCTGCCGCCGGAGCCGCCCGACACCGCGGAGCTGCGGGTGGTGCCGCGCCTGCGCGAGCTGGACCCGCAGGGCCACGTCAACAACGCGGTCTACATCGACTGGCTGGACGAGGCCGTCACCGCCGCGGGTGGTGACGGCGAGGTTCGGGCCGGGGCGCGGCGATATCGACTGGAATATCTGCGGGCGGGCGGACCGGGCGCTGCCCTCCGGTCCGTCGCCTGGCGCGAGGGCCGGGGCTGGTCCTGGCGCCTTTCGGACGACGCCGGCGACCTCGTCCGCGGACGCCTGGATCCGGCCGCCGGCGAGCCCTGACACGGCTGCCGACCCGGCAAGAAGATCACGATCTGGGATGCAGAAGGAGACCGAGATGACGGGACAAGGTAAGGCGACGGGACCGACGTTTGTCATCGTGGGTGCCGGGCTCGCGGGTGCGAACGCCGCCGCGCATCTCCGCAAGAAGGGGTTCGACGGGAGGATCGTGCTCGTCGGGGAGGAGGGCGATCGTCCATACGAGCGGCCGCCCCTCTCGAAGGACTACCTCCGGGGCGCAGAGGAACGCGAGAAGCTCGACGTCCAGGCGGCCGGCTTCTACGCGGAGCAGTCGATCGACCTGCGGACCACGGCGCGCGTCACCGCGATCGAGCCGGCCTCCCGGGAGGTGGTCCTCGACGATGGAGCCCGGATCGGTTTTGACCGACTGCTCATCGCGACGGGCGCCCTTCCGCGCCGCCTCGAGGTCCCGGGGAGCGATCTTGCCGGCATCCACGTGCTCCGCACGGTCGCCGACGCCGACGCCATCCGGGAGCATGCGGCCCGGGCGCATCGCGCCGCGGTCATCGGCGGCGGCTGGGTCGGCTCGGAGGTCGCGGCGTCATTGCGCCAGCTCGGGCTGTCCGTCGCCTTGATCATGCCGGGTTCGACGCCGCTCGAGCGCGTCCTGGGAACGGAGATCGGCGCGGTCTACCGTGACCTTCACGCCGGCCAGGGGGTCGAGCTGCACCCGAATCAGCGCGCCACCGCGTTTCGTGGGCGGACCGCGGTGGAGGCGATCGAGACTGGCGACGGGTCCCTCATCGAGGCCGACCTCGTGGTCGTCGGTGTCGGGGCGCAGCCGCGGGTGGACCTCGCGGCGGGGGCCGGGCTCGTCGTCGGCGACGGCATCCACGTCGACGAGCACCTCGAGACCAGCGTGCCCGGGATCTTCGCCGCGGGGGACGTTGCCGCCGCGTGGCACCCGGTCTTCGGGAGCCGGATCCGCGTCGAGCACTGGGACAACGCCAAGCGGCAGGGCAGGATCGCCGCCCAGAACATGCTGGGGGGTGCTGACTCGTACGAGCGGATTCCCTACCTCTACTCGGACCAGTTCGACCTCAGCATGGAGTACGCGGGGCACGCGCCGGCCTGGGACCGCGTCGTCGTCCGGGGAGACCCCCGCGCCGGCTCGTTCGTCGCGTTCTGGCTGCTCGGCGGCCGGGTCGTGGCCGGCATGAACGCCAACGTCCCGAAGGTCAACGACGCGATCGGTGCGCTTGTCCGCGCCGGCCGGACTGCCGTCGTCGAGCGGCTCGCCGACCCCGCGGTCCCGCTCGCCGACCTCGACGCGCTCCTGCTTCCGGCCCCGGACTCGGTGAGCTGACGGTCGCGGCAACGGCGGCGAACCAGTCGTGATGGCGGTCCGGCTGGCGATCCGCAACGCCCTGCGGCCGTGACCGGCCCGTGCCCGGCTACCCGCAGACGCTCCCGGCCCCGCTCCGCTCGCCGCCGTTGATCGCCGTCGCGTGGCGGCCGCTCGCGCTCCTGCCGGGTGCGCTCTCGATGGACGCATGGTGGCCTGGCTGCCTCGCCGTCCTCGTGGGGATGGTGCTCCCATGGGCCGACACCTTGCCAAGGGCGGCGGCGGCGGATCGCCCGGGTTTTCGCCGGAGGTTCAGCCGCCGACGAGGGCGCGGCGGAACCGCCAGACGGCGAGGGAGAGGAGCACGACCGCGAAGCCGGCGAGAACGGCAAGTTGGGGCAGGATGTCGACCAGGGTCTCGCCGCGCAGGAGCAGGCCCCTGAAGGCGTCCATCGCCCAGGCATGCGGCGTGAGGTGCGAGGCCGTCCGCATCGTCTCGGGGAAGACGTCGGGCGGGACCATCGTGCCGCCGAGCAGCCCGAGCAACAGCCCGAGAGCAGGGCCGATCGAGCCCGCCTGGCTCGCGGTGGCGGCCACGGCGCCAACCAGCATCGCCGCTCCGCCGCAGACGAACGAGAACACCACGACGATTGCCGCCGTCGCGACCGGGTTGGCCCAGTCGACCTGGAAGAGGAGGGCCGAGGCGACCACGATGAACGCTCCCTGCAGGAGCGACAGGCCGACTCGCCCGATCCCCTCGCCGAGGATGATCGTGCGGACGCTCGTGGGCGTGGAAAGCATTCGCCGGGAGATTCCCAGCTGGCGAGTCGTGATCAGCTCGACGGCTCCCGTGAGTGCGGTGAGGAACATGAACAGGATGACCTGGCCCTGCGCGCCCAGGCTGAAGCCGCTCACTCCCGCGGTCGGGGATGATGCGACCGACTCGACCACGACCGCCACGCCCGGGGCCGCTGCCCGGCTCGCCTTCGCCGCGGCCAGCGCGTCGTCGAACGAGATCCGCTCCTGGGCCGCGGCGAAGCGCGCCGCGCGCACGAGCGCCGACTGGGCCGCCACGGCCCGCTCGACCGTCGGCCGGACGGCGCCCCCTGCCGTGGTCGGCGGGGCAGCGTACTCGAGGGAGGCGGGTGCGCCCGAGCTCAGCGCCGCGCTGTAACCGGCCGGGATCGCCAGCCCGAACTCGACGAATCCGCGCGCGACGGCGTCGCGGAGGTCGGCGACGGTGCCGTACGAGCGAACCTGGATCCGGGCTTCCATGGATGCGGCGATGTCCGCCGTGAGCTCCTTCGCGAACGGCCCGCCGTCCGCGTCCATCACCCCGACGCGTGCCGATCCCTGGCCGCCGTAGGTGATCCCCAGCACCACGATCAGGATCATCGGCAGCAGGATGATGAAGAAGATGCCCTGCCGATCGCGAAATGTCCGAACCAGGTTCGCCCGGGCGATCGCCAGGGCCTTCACCGCGCCACCGGCCCGATCACGGGACCAGTGTCCGGCGGGCGCGCCCCAGCCCGACCGCGCCGAAGACCGCGCCCATCAGCAGGAGCACGGCGACAGACGGCGCGATGTCCGCGAGGCCCGCGGTCGCGGACGCCAGGCTGTTGATTCCCCGCAGGAACCAGTAGTGCGGCGTGATCTGGGAGACCATCACGAGCCCCTCGGGCGCCTGGTTCAACGGGATGAATACCCCACCGATCGCGGCCAGCGACAGGGCCACGATCGCGTTGAGACCGCCGGCCTGCTGGGGCGTTCGGGCAAGGGTTGCGACGACCGTCGAGATCCCCATCGCCGCGATCACGGCGCTCAGCACCAGCAGCGCGACGAGTGGCGGTGGGCCCCAGCTGGCATGGACCAGCACGGTGGTCGCGACGACGAGCACCGTCATCGAGACCAGGCCGAGGACCAGCCCGGCGAGCGAGGTCCCGAGGATGATCGCCGCAGGCGGGATCGGCGCCGCGAGGAGGCGACTCAGGGTGCCGACCTGGCGATCCGCGAGCAGCGCCAGGGCGCCGTACTGCGTGGCGAAGAAGACGAACATGATCGCCATCGCCGCGCCGTAGAAGGTCGCGAGGTTCGCCTGGAAGTCCTCGGTGGTCGATGCGGTGACCGAGATCGGCGCGGGAGCAGCAACCGCGGCCTGGGCACGTGCCACGGTCGGCGCGTCCACCGCTTCCCCCGTCGAGGCGACTGTCGCGAGCATGAGCTGCATCGCCCCGATGTCGCTCGCGAAGGCACTCACGACAGACCGCGCGACCTCCAGCGAGGCGGCGAACTCGCCGCCGAGGATCCGGATCGTGGCCGGCCGTCCAGCCGCGATCGTGTCGCTGAATCCCGCCGGGATCACGATGGCCGCACCGGCCCGGCCCGCCCGGATCTCGTCGATGGCCGCGGCCTCGCTCGTCGCCTGCGTGATGTCGGCCACCCCGGCCTTCGCCACGCCGCCGAGCACGTCGTCCACGAGGATGCTCCCCGCCTGACCACCGTCGCGGTTGATCACGATGAAGTGCGTGTGGAACGAGGAGAAGTCGTTCGGGATCAGGAGCGAGAACGCGAGGGCAAGGCCAAGCGGGGTCAGGACGGCGAAGATGATCGCCGAGCGGTCGCGGAGACGCTGGCGCAGGATCCGGGCGGCGATGACCAGGGCGACCCGCATGACCTCTGCCGCCTCGCTCCTAGTCCCGGAGCGCCTTGCCGGTCAGGTGCAGGAAGACCGCCTCGAGGTCCGGCTCCACGACCTCGACGGACCGCACCGACACGCCGTCACGGGAGACCGCCTCGAGGATCCGGGGCAGGAGCCGGCGAGCCTCGACCACCAGGATGTCCAGGCCGCCCTCGTGCAGCGTTGCGTCGCGCACACCATCGAGCGTGCGAACCTCGGCGGCCGCCGCCTTGATGTCACCGGTCGCCGCCAGGCTGACCCTGTCCAGCCCGCCGACGAGCGCGACGAGCTCGCGCCGGCTTCCCTCGGCGATGATCCTGCCCTCGTCGATGATCCCGACCCGCGTGCAGAGGCGCTCCGCCTCCTCCATGTAGTGAGTCGTATAGAGGATTCCCATGCCCTCGGCGCTCAATGCCTCGACGCTGGCCAGGATCGCATTGCGGCTCTGGGGATCCACGCCCACCGTCGGTTCGTCGAGGACGAGGAGGCGCGGCCGATGGAGCAGGCCGACGGCGATGTTCAGGCGGCGCTTCATGCCGCCCGAGAAGTGCTCCGTCCGCTCCTTCGCGCGATCGGCCAGGTCCACGACATCGAGAACCTCGTCCACCCGTGCCGCCAGGTCGCGTCCGCCCAGCCCGTACAGCCGGCCGAAGAAATCGAGGTTCTCGCGGGCGGTCAGGTCGGGGTAGATGGCGAGGTCCTGGGGCACCAGGCCGATGGCCGCCTTCGCGCTCGTCGTGCCCACATCGAGCGGCAGGCCGTCCACCACGACGCTCCCCCGGTCGCGGGCCAGGATTCCGCAGACCATCGAGATCGTGGTCGTCTTGCCCGCCCCGTTCGGGCCGAGAAGGCCGTACGTCTCGCCGCGCGCGATCTCGAAGCTGATGCCGTCCACGGCCTGGCGCGCTCCGAACCGCTTGCTCAGGCCCGCGCACCGGAGGACTGGCTCAATTGACCCGGTTGTTCCGGGATCGCCGGACTGCATCGCGCTAGCCATGCCCGGGTCCGATGGAGGCAGTCACGGGCCCACTCCCTGTCCTGGCCGAAGACGCTCCGAGTTTCCGGTCCCGGCGGCGTGGCAGCGGAGGGCCGTTCGACCCGTTGTCGCCGCCGGAATCGCCCCCAGGCGCCCACGCCCGGGAATGACGAACCGTCATGACGACGAGAGGGCAGCGTGCAAGGCTCAACGACCTCGGCGCCATGGGGGGTCCTGCCAGGGGCCGTGGGTCGCTGGATGACCGCCCCCGGGGAGGCAAAGCACACCGTGACCGACGAACAATCTCCCGGCAACGACTCCGCACGTCAGAGTGATCCGACGCGCGCACATCAGTATGCCATGGCGGATGCTCGGCGGGCGTCGAGCGCCGACCAGACGGTCGCAGATGCGGACCAGTCCGCGTCCGATGCCGACCAGGGCTCCTCCGACGCCGACCAGACCACTGCGGACTCCGATCAATCCGGCGCGGACAGGGACCAGCGCGCATCGGACCTGGACCAGGCCACCGCGGACCGCGATCGCGCGGCCCAAGCCGACCTGACCTCGGCCGACGAGAGCGCATACAGGATCTCCCGTGATGAGCGGGAGGGGGCATCCTCCGAGCGTTTCGGGACCCGGCTCCGGCGAGCCGGCACGGGGCGAGACCGGGATGCGGCGGCAACGCACCGGGACCGCATGGCGGAGATCAGAGACGAGGGGGGGCGCGGCCGTGACGCGCACGCCGCCGACCTGGCGCAGCACACGACCGAGCGCGAAGCGGAGCTGCTTCGGCAGCTCGAAGAGCTCCGTGCCCAGGCCGAAGCCGATCGGGCCCGCGCCGCGGACGATCGTGCCCGGGCAGCTGCGGATCGGGCGAAGTCGGCAGGCGAGCGGAGCCAACTCGAGGGCGAGCTTTTCGCTGCGCACCTCGACGGGCTGACAGGCGCATACCGGCGCGAGATGGGTCGCCTGGCGCTCTCGCACGAGATCGACCGGGCCCGCCGGTCCGACGGTCGGTTCGTGGTCGCGTTCGTCGATGTCGACCGACTCAAGGACGTGAACGATCGCGACGGTCACGCCGCAGGGGACCGCGTGCTGCAGTCCGTGGTTCGCGCGATGCGTACGCGCCTGCGCTCGTTCGATCCGATCATCCGGCACGGGGGCGATGAGTTCGTGTGCGGTCTCGGCGACACGGACATCGCCGAGGCGGGGCGCCGGTTCGACTCGATCGGCATCGCGATCCAGGAGGACGTCCGCGTCGGTATCAGTGTCGGGCTGGCCGAGCTTGCGCCGGGCGATACCGCGGATGCCCTGACCGAGCGCGCGGATGCCGCCATGCTCGAGGTCAAGGCAACCCATCACGCGACGTGGACGTAGCTCCGCGCGACCTCGTGGCACCCGTTCGGGTCGTTCGAGTAGGCGGTCGATCAATCTCACGGTAGCGGGCTGGCGCGCGCCTGTCGTCCTGGGCCAGAGAGCAAGGCGCGGCCGCAGCGCGACCTCGATCTCCATGCCTGGCCGGCCGCATTCTGATACAATACAGATACGTAATGAAATAGCGGAGGAGCAATGTCCGTCCCGCCCATCCCACTGACCGAGACTCGCCGATTCAAGGTCATGCGCGCCATCGTCGCAGCGGCAAACCCGTTCGTCCGCCGCATGCTCTCCTCTGGCTTCGCTGGCCCGATGAGCAGAGCGCTGCTGGTGCTGAGGTACCGCGGCCGCAAGTCGGGTCGCACCTTCGCCACGCCCGTGGGCTATGTCCGGGAGGGCGATCGGGTCGTCATGGTCACGTCTCCGTCGTATGGCTGGTGGCACAACATGGTCGGCGGGGTCGATGTCGAGCTTCGTCTCCCCGACGGCTGGCGCTCGGGCGTCGCAGAGGTCCTCTTTCCCGACGATCCGCGATTCGAGGAGACGGTCGCCCTCCAGGTCTCGAAGCGGGGTCCGCGCATGCTGCGCGGGTACGGTGTCGACGTCGACGACGCGGGGCGGATGTCTCCCGAGGCGAAGGCGGCGTCGACCCAGCACGCGCGCATCGTCCTCGTGACGCTCGCAGCAGTCGGCGCACGATGACCTCGGGCGGCCCGGCTGTCGCGGGCACCGTCCATCGCTCGTCCCGATCCGCCGGACGGCCGCGCGACCCGGACGTCGACGTGGCGATCCTCGACGCGGCGCTGCGCCTGCTCGGCGAGGTCGGGTACCAGGACATGTCGATCGCCGCAATCGCGTCGGCGGCCGGCGTGGGCCGTCCGGCGGTCTATCGCCGTTACCGTTCGAAGGCGGACCTCGTCGTCGCCGCGATCCTGCGCATCACGGCCGCCCCCGAACCGGACCTGCCCTCCGATCCGCGACGGGCCCTGCGTCTGCTCCTCGGGATGGCAAGCGGGGTGTTGACGGCCCCCGGCGGACTGGCTGCCCTTGGGTCGCTGCTGGCGGAGCGACGCCACGATCCGGAGCTGCTGGCGGCGTTCCGAGCCCGGATCTTCGATCCACGCCGGGCAATCATCCATCGGATCATCCAGGAGGGCATCACCCGCGGCGAGATCGCCCGCGATGCGGATCGGGAAGCGATCGACAGCCTGCTCTTCGGGGCACTGTTGGCTCGTGCGGTCCTGGGCGAGCCTGTCGACGACGGTTGGATCGACCGGGTCGTGAACCAGACCTGGCGCGGGGTCGCTGCGCCGGACGTGCCGGACTCCCCGCGATGAGCGCTCGAGTGCTTGTGACGGGCGCACCCGGCAACGTCGGGACGCCCCTCGTCCGTGAGCTGCTGCGCCTCGGGGCAGCAGTGCGGGTTGCGGCGTGGGACGTGGCGGCCGCCGGATCCGAATTCGGCGACGCGGTTGAGATCGTGCCCTTCGATTTCGCGGATCCCGCGACGTTCGCGGCGTTCCAAGGGGTCGAGCGGATGTTCCTCTTGCGGCCGCCGGCGATCGCCGACGTGGACGGGGTCATCGTGCCCGCCCTTCGGGCTGCCGCAGCGCACGGCGTGCGCCATGTCGTCTTCCTCTCCATCCAGGGTGCGGAGCGCAACCGCCTGGTGCCTCACCGCAAGATCGAGGACCGCCTGCGCGCATCCGGCATGGCCTGGACGTTCGTGCGCGCGGCCTACTTCATGCAGAACCTGTCCACGACGCACGCCGCCGAGATCCGCGAGCTTGACGAGATCTGGGTGCCGGCTGGGCGCAACTCGAGAACGGCGCACGTCGATGCCCGTGATGTCGCCGCAGTGGCGGCTCACGCGCTCGTCGAGGAAGGCCACGAGGGCATGGCCTACACGCCGACAGGGTCCGCAGCGCTCACGTACGACGAGATCGCAGCGATCCTGACCGCCGAGCTGGGCCGTCCCATCCGGTACGCGGATCCCGGCCTCCTCGCGTTCTGGCACCGCCTCCGGCGTCGGGGAACGCCCAGAGCGATGGTCGGCGTGATGCTCGGGATCTACACGGCCGCGCGACTGGGCCTGGCCGCCGGGATGACGGACGACGTGGAGCGCATCACCGGGCGTCCGCCAACCGCGTTCCCCGCGTTCGCCCACGACTACAGGGCCGCCTGGATGCCGCTGGTCGTCGATTCGCCGGTGGAGGCGTCGCCCATCCCTCATTGAACGCATCTCTGTCTGTTCGAACGGGACGGCAAGGGCAAGCGGGCGGCCATGCTGCGCGACCGGGCGAAGACACTGCGGACCACGTTCGAGCGCGACTTCTGGTCGGATGAACTCGGTTCCTACGCGATGGCCCTCGAGAAGGACAACAGGCCGTTGGCGGTCATGTCATCGAATGCCGGACAGGTGCTCCTGTCGGGGATCGCGTCGGCCTATCACGCGAAGTCGGTCGCCGCACGGCTGCTCGCTTCGCCGGGATCGAGCGTGCAGCCTTCGAGATCCCGGTCCGCTATCCGGTTGCCTGCCACCCCCAGGCGTGGGCCGCCGGGAGCATTCCACACCTCCTCACCGTCACCCTCGGCCTCCGACCCGAGGCACTGGATGGTCGCCTGCGGATCGTTCGCCCGTATCTGCCGGACCTCATTCGGGAGCTCGAGGTCCGCGATCTTGCCGTCGGCGACGCCGAGGTCGACCTCGACTTCCGTCGGGCGGACGGATCGACCGAGGTCGTCGTGAGAGACGTTCGCGGGCGGCTCGACGTCACGATCGACGAGGTCTCGCCCGACGGGTCTCCGATGGGCAGGGCCAGGTGAAGGCATGAGATCGCGCTGCGTCGGTGGTCGTCTGCCTGGCCGTCGACAGGTTGCTGGTCTTCGCGTCGCTCCTGAGTCCCGCCGCTACCCGCCGAAGATGCGGTTCCAGGCGACCGTGTCGTCCGGGTAGAACCATCGCTCGGTCTGTCGCCCATCGCGGAAGTGGAAGATGCTCACGACGCGGGTCTCGACCTCCAGGCCGTCCCGGCGCGCGCCGATGTAGCTCAGCGCGCACACGTGGTCGTCGTCGGCGAACACATCGTGCTCGCGTATGGTGAAACCGAGTGGGCCCAGCTTCGCAAGCAGCTGGAACAACTGCTCGCGACCTTCCCAGTCGCCGGCGAGCGGGTGATCTCCGGGGAGATGCCACACGACGTCCTCGGCGATCAACGAGGCGATGCTCTCGAAGTCGCGATTCCGGAATGCGTCGACGGTCCGGACGTAGGCCAGTGCGTTTGGATGATCGTCGCCCATTCCCTCGCTCCCGGTGCGGATCGCGTCACCGCATCCACCCCTTCTTGACGCCGTCAGCGTAGAGCCGCCGCTCATAGGGTACGCACAGCCGGGGACGGGAAGGCATGCCGTGTCAGGGCGACGTGCTCGAGCAGGTCCCGCGTTGTGCTCCAAGGCCTGAAACGCGAGCGGCCGAAGGTGGCAGTGATGAGCCAGCGTCGCCGCGCACGCCGTGCCCCATGGGCTTCATGCCGCGGCCTCCTCTTCGGCTCCCTCGCCGACGGCGAGAACCTCCGCAAGCGGACGCTCGTGAGCCGAACGACCACTCGGCATCCACAGCGCGACAACCAGGCCGATACCGGCGATCGCCGCCGCGACCCAGAACGCCCCCTGGAACGCACCGACCTGGGCAGCGAGCTTGTCACCGGACCCGGCGGTTGATGCAGCGACGGCGGCGAGGTTGGCCGACATCTGGCCTCCAAGGACGGTGGCCGAGAGGGCGACGCCGATCGATGCCGCGACCTGGCGGCTGACGTTGAACAGCGACGAGGCGCGCGCCGTCCGATCGTGCGGCACGTCACCGAAGAGGGCGAGCTGACCGGACACAAACACCAGGGCCATGCCGAAGCCCCGCAGGACCATCCAGACACGGACGTCCATCAGGTCGACATCCGCGGTAATGCCGGTGAACAGCCACGAGGACAGCAGGACGAGCGCCAGACCGATGAGCACGAGCGGCCGCGACCCGACTCGCGCGTGCAGCTTCGCCGCGAGCGGCATGCCGGCCAGGATCCCGAAGGCCTGGACGAACGTCACCAGGCCGGATTCGAGGACGCTCTGTCGGGCGGGGCCCTGGAGGAAGAGCGGAATCAGGAACAGACCGCCCATCATCGACGCCATGGCGACCGCGATCACTGCGTTGGCGCTCGCGAACGAGCGGATCCCGAACAGGCGGAGGTCCAGCATCGGTTCACTGGCTCGAAGCTCGACGATGGCGAGCGCTCCGAGTGCCAGCGCACCGGCAACCAGGAAGCCGGCGACCTCCGGGCTCATCCAGTCGTGCGTGGCAGCCTGCGACAAGCCAAACAGGAGCAGGCCGAAACCCACGGAGCTGAGCACGAAGCCGCGAGCGTGGAAGCTGTGCTGCGTATGGACGTGGTCTTCGCGTAGCCAGCGCCAGCCCAGGACCAGGCCGAGAGCGCCAACGGGCACGTTGAGCAGGAAGATCCAATGCCAGCTCTGGTACTCGACGAGGTACGCGCCCAGGACTGGACCCAACGCCGGCGCGAGCGCGGCCGGCACGGCGACAAAGGCTGACGCGATGGCACGGCGATGGAGCGGGAAAGCCCGGAAGACCATTGCCGTCCCGACCGGCGTCAGCATGCCCCCGCCGATGCCCTGCACCACGCGGAACGCAACGAGCGACTCCAGGCTCCAGGCAAACCCGGCGCCCAGCGAGGCGAGGCTGAAGATCGCCAGAGCCAGCATGAAGATCCGCTTGCTGCCGAAGCGGTCGGCGAGGAACCCGGATGCCGGGATGAACACGGCCAGGCTCAGCAGGTAGCCCGTGACCACCCACTCCATGCCGGCCAGCGCCGCACCAAAGTCCTGCTGGAGGGTCGGGATCGCGACATTGACGACCGTCATATCGAGCAGTTCCATGAACAGCCCGAGCAGGAAGACGATCCCGACCTTGTACTCGTACCCCAATCGCGAGCCTGTCGGAGTTGCGTCCACCTCAGCTTCGGTGTCGACGGGCGCAGACTCGACGCTTGACGGCGAGGATGGGGCAGTGTGCGCTATGGAAATCGAGAATCTTGTGCAGCATCTGGCTGGGTCTCCGCGTCGGACGCCGCAATTGCGGCGATGGCGGCTACCGTGTCATGAGGAGGGCGGGTTCGAGGTGGAACTGGTTCCACCCCCTGGAGGTATGACTCGCTATTCGCTCGGGCTGTGCGCGTCGCCCCCCTCGATGCCGGCGACCGCGCGCAGGCCACTCGGGTCGAGCAGGACCAGCCCTGTCCCGCCGACCCGTTCGATCAGACCGCGCCGCTCGAAGTCACGGATCACGCGTCCTGCCATCTCGCGCGACGTGCCGGCCAGGTCGGCGAGCTGCGGCCGCGAGAGGAGCGGTCTCCGGGCGTCGAACAGCAGCTCCCGGCGCATCCAGAGGATCGCGGCGAGCCGCCGCGCGACCGTGTCGAAGCTCACGTGCTCCAGGCGGTTCAGCAGTCTCGTGGCGCTTTCCAGGGCGTTGTCGAGAAGCTCGATTGCAAGGCCGGCATCCACTCGAGCAAGGGCCAGGACGAGGTCGCCCGGCCACTGGGCGGCAGCGCCTCGGTTGAGTCCGACAAGGTCCACCGATGGCGCGTCCCGCCGCAGCGCGATGACCCCCACGAGTTCACCGGGCCCAAGGATGGTGATCATCTGCTGGTGGCCATCGGCGTCGAAGCGCACGGCGCCGACATGGCCGCTCACCACGAGCGTCAACAGCGGGTCAAGGCTCTGCGACAGGACGAGTTCGTGCCGCCGGAATGGTCGGGGCTGTGCCGCGCGGGCGAGCGCGACGAGCGAGAGCGCTGAGGCCCCGGGCAACACCTTCGGCAGGAGCGCCTCGAGCGTCTCGAGCGTCTCGTATCCGTCGTGGGCCGGGCTACGGGGCAATGGTGCCTCGCGAGAACTTAAGGTGGGTCCATGGTGCCACACGGGTGCCCTTCGTTCGCACGAGGCGCTCGCATCCTCCAGGGCCGAGTGGGACCGGTCCCTCCGAATGACGGCGCGTTGGTCTGATCTCCACCGGATAGCCCCGCCCATACCGACCTCAGCGTTGAGGTCGCTCGATCACGCTCCCTCGACGGCCAGCCCCATCGCGCGCGCGGCGTCCGCCTGGCGCCGGTCGAAGGTCAGCATCACGACCGGTTCCGGTAGGCGGTGGGCCGCGGCGAGGTGCAGCGCGTCGAGCGTCCGGACCTCGTACTGGCAGCCGATCTCGGCAGCGCGCTCGAGGCAGGCGAGGTCGACCGGGACGACATGGCAGCGTTCCCAATCCTCGCGGAACAGGCGCCAGCTATCGGCGCTCTCGATCGGATCGAAGCCAAGCCGGCACAGCGTGACGTGGGCCTCGGTTCGCGCCAGCGAGGATGCCACCCACTCGGGATCCTCGGCCATGCGCCGAAGGACGAACGCTGTGCCCTCCTCTTCGACGTACCGCTTGACGAGCGCCGAGGTGTCGAGGAACAGCATCAGCGCTCCCGCAGCTGCGCGAGAACGTCCGAGCTCGTTCGGCCGGCGGGTGCGCGAACCGGCTTGGGCGGAGGCGGTGGCGTCCGGAGTCGGGGGGCCACCACGGCACCGGTCGCAATCAGCTCATCGAGGCTGGCCCGCTCCGCAGCCGTGACCGGCCCGATCTCGGCCGCCGCGACACCATCGACGGTGATGATCAGCCGCTCGCCGGCACGCGCCCGCCGCACGACCCGGCTCGCCTGGTTCCTCAGCTCCCGGACCGCGATCCGCTCCATGGTCGGACTGTAGCACATGGACTACAGGCCGGTTGCGGCCGATCGGGACGAGCGCCGGTTCGCCAACGGCGCTGCCGTTGCCCTGATCTTGTGCCAGTGTACGAGGCGTGCCCTTTGACCAAGCAAACGGACGGGGCGCTCGACGCTGCGGATCGCCGCATTTCTGCAGCCCTGAGCCAGGTCGATCAGGGCATCCCGTGCGGAGGCGATCGGTCAATGGACGTCGAGCCCTCGCGAAGCAGGTCCTGGAGGGTCCAGCACGCCGCGTCGAAACGTTCGGGCCCGACCTCCTCTGCGTAGATCCGCTCGATGTCACGCACGGCCCGCAGCGCCTGCACGAGGACACGTCGGCCCTCGCGAGTCAGGCAGATGAGCTTCGCGCGGCCATCACGCTCGTCAGGGCGCCGCTCGAGATAGCCGGCCGTCTCGAGCTCATCCACGAGCTCAACCATCGATGGGCGGGTCATCCCGGCCCGCGCGGCTAGGTCGGTCAAGCGCGTCCCCGTCCAGTCGATGTTGCCGAACACCTGGAGGTGCGACTCGCGGACGTTGGCGTACCCGGCCTCCTGCCCCCGGGCGAACAGATCGGCCCGGAAGCGCCGCAGCATCAGCCCCAGCAGCCGGCCGACCGGCAGACGTTTCTCGCTTGTGCTCACGTGACCAGTATAGTAAGGTCGCCTAAGCTTCGGTAACCTAACTATCAACCGAAGCAGCGAGCAAGGAGATCAGCGATGGCGTCCCAGCCAGCTCATCAAGGCTCCCAGCGACTAACTGATGTTCCCCGGTGGAAATGAGACACCTCAAGCAGCCGTTACGAGGAGGTCCGAGAGGATATCGGCCACGGCGGCGAGCGCGGGGACGTGCTCGAATCCCCGGTCGGTGAAGGGAGCGCCCTCGAACCGTTCGGCGGGAG